>CAWATW010000011.1:0-129165 GCA_963785075.1 uncultured bacterium | reverse complement strand
CGACCTCTTCCTTGTAAGGGAAGCGCTCTCCCAGCTGAGCTAAACGCCCTGGGTCGAGAAGTGTAGGCGCCAGGCCGGCAGCGGGTGGAAGGTTGCGCCGATGGCGTCCTCCCTATGATGCCGCCGAGTCCAGACGGGAGATGCACATGGCCACTGGAGGCGGAACCAGGGCGATCATCGCGGCCATGATCGCCAACGCCGGCATCGCCATTGCCAAATTCGTGGCGTTTGTCGTCACCGGGTCGGCGGCGATGCTGGCCGAATCGATCCATTCGGTCGCCGACACTTCGAACCAGGGACTCCTGCTCCTCGGCGGCAAGCGAGCCAAACGGATCGCCGACGACGAGCACCAGTTCGGATACGGGCGCGAGCGATACTTCTGGGCGTTCGTGGTGGCGATGGTGCTCTTCACGTTGGGCGGCGTGTACTCGATCTACGAGGGGATCGAGAAGATCCGACATCCCCACGAGCTCGAGTCGATCGGATGGGCGATTGGCGTGCTCGTTTTGGGCATCCTGCTGGAGGGCTACAGCTTCCGGACGGCCATCGTCGAAGCCAGCAAGGTCAAAGGCGATCAAACCTGGTGGGAGTACATCAGGCGCTCTCGCTCCCCCGAGCTACCGGTGGTGCTGCTCGAGGACGCAGGAGCCCAGATCGGGCTGTTTCTGGCCTTGACGGGTGTCGGCCTGTACGCCATCACCGGCGACGAGATCTGGGACGGGATCGCGACCCTATCGATCGGAATCCTGCTGGTCACCATCGCCATCGTCTTGACGGTGGAGATGCAGTCACTTCTCATCGGGGAGGCCGCTTCGGATGACCACATCCGGGCCATCGCCGCCGCCGTCCGCCGCACCTCGGGCGTGGAGCGAATCATCGACATCCGCACCCAGCACATCGGGCCCGATGAGCTGCTCGTTGCCGGCAAGGTCGAATTCGACCGCTCGCTGACGAGTACGCAACTCGCCGATGCGATCGACGAATGCGAAGCCGAGATCCGAGCCGTGGTACCCATCGCCAGGCGGATCTACCTCGAGCCCGATCTCTACGAGCGCAACCACGTCGACCGGCACGCCGAGTTCGAAGAGGCGCAGGAAGCCAAAGAGGGCCACTGAAGAGAAGCGCGGTCTCGGAGCTGATCACAAAGCCCCCTGGCTGCCCTCCGTGCAGCCTGTCCCCCCGAGGGGGGACACGACCGGCGCAAACCCCACCGCATCTCGACGAGCACGCGGGGAGAGCAGGCAGCCCACAGGCGGACCTCACCGAGAGCGGGCCAAGACCGGGGACTGGAGACCGGTGACCGGTCTCACCAGCCGGTCATGCCCGTTTCGGGTGTCCGAAACTGTGTGACGGATGTCACGAATGGTTCGCTGGCCTCATTGCCAACGCCCTGATATTTCGAGATCGTCCGAGAAAGGCCTCAAGACGGCACTTGACAGTCCCGATACAGCGGGTACGCGCAACCGCACGGGCATGGGGGAGCAACCACATGGCAATGATTCAACGACGTATGAACGCAATGGACGCGGGCGACGAGACCGTCAGGCAGTACCTGGACGGCATCGGGACCTACGACCTGTTGACTGCCGAAGACGAGGTCATGCTCGCCAAGGCGATCGAGGCCGGCAAAGAGGCCGAGGCGGAAATCGAACACGACCCGGAGCTCTCCGACGAACGCCGACTCGAGCTGGACCGTCTCGCGGAAAAGGGTCTCCGAGCCCGCCGTCGTTTCATCCAGGCCAACCTTCGCCTCGTCGTTTCAATCGCCAAGCGCTACCAGCATTCCGGTCTGCCATTCCTCGACCTGGTCCAGGAAGGAAACCTCGGCCTGATACGGGCCGTCGAGAAGTTCGAACACCGCAAGGGTTTCAAATTCTCAACCTATGCCACGTGGTGGATCCGCCAGGCCATCAGCCGGGCCATCGCCGACAAGAGCCGGACCATCCGGGTCCCCGTCCACATGATGGACACGATCACTCAGGTGCAGACCGCCGAGAACGAGCTCGTGAAGCGATACGGCCGCCAGCCCTCCGATGAGGAGATCGCCGAAGAGGCCGGACTCACACCCGAGAAGGTGGAAGAGGCCAAGCGAATCGCTCCGGAACCGGTTTCGATCTTCGAGCCGGTGGGCGAGGACAGCGCGGTGCTCGGAGACTTCATCGAGGACCTCGACGCCACCGATCCGTTCGACTTCGCTCTCACCAGTCTCCGTCTGGAGGATCTGGGTGAGGTGATGGGACGCCTCAACGAGCGCGAGCGGCTGGTCATCGCCATGCGATATGGCCTCGGCAACATCGAGCCACGCACGCTCGACGAGGTCGGCCGTCACTTCAGCGTGACACGTGAGCGGATACGTCAGATCGAGTCGAAGGCGATCGCCAAGATGCGCGCGCCGGTCAAGAACAAGAAGAAGCTGCCGGACGCAGCCTCGATGTGAAGTTTCCACTGTCGGGTCTCTCTCCTCCCCCGACACGGAAAACGTAAGGCCCCGGTCTCATGAGACCGGGGCCTTCGAACGTCCGAGGGGTGTCGGATGAGAGTCATGCCGATCGGACCTGCTGCTGCAGATCCTCGAGGCTCGCCTCGAGAGGCAGGTTCAGGTCTGAACGTTTGGGACGCCCTCGCCCACGCTTGCGGTAGAAGGCCTGCCCGTCCCAGAAGATGACTCCACCCCACACGCCCCACTCCACGGCATTCTCCAGCGCATACTCGAGGCACCGGACCCGCACTTCGCAGTCTCCGCAGACCGCCTGGGCGGCGGCCAGATCGGTGGGGCTCTCTGAGAAGAAGATTTCGCTCTTCCCAGAGCTCAGACATCGCCCTTCGCTGTAGATCTCGTTCACTTCCACGTCTCCTTGGTTCCTTGTTCTTGGTCCCGGCCAACGAAAAAGCCGCCGGATGTGCGATCCGGCGGCTCTCGTGAGGTTCGATGGGAGTGAACGTCTCACTCGATTCGAAGTCGCCGGTAGGCATGGATGGCATCAACGGTTCCGTCGCCCATGAGGGCGCCCGCGGCCGGTGAGGCCTGGACCGTGAGGCCGAGGGGCTTGAGGGTGACGGCGCGAACACGCGGGAACACCCGGAAACCCGGGGTCTCGACGGTTCGGTTGTAGATCTGATCGATCATCACTCTCAGCACCTCCTAGCGGCGTGCATGGCACCGTACGTAGCTGTCTTCGGCCGTGTCAAGGGAATTAATCGAATTGGTTTCGGAAAAGCCTCGACGGGTCTACGACGCACGAAGATGACCCGTGATACCGGAGGGTTTCGACCAAGATCGTGGCATGCAACAACCGACCGTTCGCACGACCGAGTCGCCGATCGACCATCCCTTCGAGGCCGGTCTGCGCGTGAGTACCCGCTGGGTCCTGATCGGCGTGGCGATCTCGCCGATCGGGTTGTTGTCGGGTTCGACGTCGGACGACAGCCGACTCGTGATTGTGACGCTCCATCTGGTCGCTCTGACCGCTGCGATCTTCGCCCTCACCTGTCGCCTCGCCTCGGTGTTCGACCCACCCGCTTTCGCGGCTCGGTCCAGGTTTGCCTCACGGCTCGGCACCGACGCCGCCCTCGTGGCGCTGGTCACCGGTTTCGCGGCGCTGGTCACGCTGGCATCGTCGGCCGCCCTGCGATATCAGCCGTCGCTGCAGTACCTCCAGTTGCTGTCGGTGTTGGACATCGCCTGGACCACCTCGGGCTTCTATCTCGGCGTTCGCCGAATGCTGACCACTCGATGGGCGGGCCCGGCTGCCGGCGTGTTCATGGGGACCATGTGCGTGTTCTCACTCACGCGCTACATGGCAGTCATCGGCTTTGGGCCCGACGGAGGCTGGGATGTGCAAGCGCCCGACATGCTTCGACTCGTGATCCCCGCAGACGTGATCGCCGCCGTGCTCACGGTCGGGGCCCTGGTGCTCGGAGCTCGAAGGTGGGCCCGAGACCTGGCTTGAAACCTGTCGTCCAGATCCGAGCTCCTGACACCGCCTCTTGACATGGTGATGTCGTTGTGACATCATTATGGTGTCAACACGATATCAGACAGATGTCGAGATGACGCCAGCGAGAGGAGTACGTAATGCAGCATCTCAGCGATGACACGATGCGGGCGATGAGGGATGCGAGGATGGCCCAGGCCAGATCGACAAGTACGTCGAAGGCTCGACGCCCTGAGCAGAGAAGAAACCATGCACGTTGAACCCATCATCACTGCGCTCGAGGCGAGAGTGCGGACACAGGCCGGGCTCATGTCCGGACCCGACGCCGAGTCGACGATCGGGCTCATGCTCGAGATCCTGCGACCGGCGGTCCAGCAGGCGGCGCTCGACATCGCCGATCAGGCGGCCGCAGAGATCAGGGCACAGCTCCCCGATCACGTCGTCGACCTCGGCCTGGTCGACGGAGAACCGACCATTCAGGTCCGAGAAGCCGAACCCGGCAAACGGAGTGCCGACGAGGAATTCGACGCTCGAATCAGCCTGAGGTTGCCTCCCACACTGAAGGATGCCATCGAGTCGTTCGCGACCGACAACGGCGAGTCGGTCAATGCGTGGGTCGTCAAGACCCTCGAAGGCAAGGCCCAGCGGCGCCCTCGCGGTGGCCGCGTCAACACGAGCTTCGAACTGTGAGCACGTGGAGCTTCGAAGTAGCCGGCACGCCGAATGTGGACGCCAAGATCAACGCCGGTCGGATCGACGTTCTCACGATCGATCAAGGCCCGGTCGAGGTGACGACCAATGACGCCGACAAGCTGGAGGTGTCACAAGCAGGGCAGACGATCCTGATCCACCAGCCGAGGGGCTTCTTCTCTGGGAGAGTCCGTGTGACCGTGCGCGTTCCTCGACGCTCCAACATCGAGATTTCGATGGGGGCCGCCGACGTGACGATCGAAGACGGCTGCGAAGAAGTGAGCATCTCGGGAGCAAGCGGCGACGTCCGGGTTGGGGCGGTGGGCCGTATCAGGATCAAGTCGGCGTCGGGCGACATCCGGCTCGCAACGGTTGGCGGTGACGCAACGCTGTCCACCGCGTCGGGAGACGTATCGATCGACCATGTCGAAGGCGATCTCGACGTCTCACTCGCATCTGGCGACATACGCGTCCGGGAACTCAACGGAAATGCGTCCGTGTCGACAGCCTCGGGAAACGTCCGGATCGACCGGTGCAGTGGTTCGACCATCGAGGTGAGGTCGATCTCCGGCGACCTGATGCTCGGACTGCCGACCGGAGTCCGGGTCGACGCAGACCTCAACTCTCTGAATGGTCGCATCAAGCTCCCCGATCGCGATCCCAACGCTCCACCCGCCACCCGCAACGTGCGGCTGTCGGCCAAGACCACCACCGGCGACATCACCGTTCGCCGCGCCTGAGCGCTCGGGGCCGCCACGCCGGGACGCTAACTGCCCACGGTGCAACGCAGTCCCCAGTCGTACGAGAGAAACTCCACCGTCGGGCTCTCCGCCACGATCCACATCCGCAGATCCGCCTCGACGTGAGGAAGCAACGCTTCGAGCACCTTTGCCCCTCGGGCGGGAAGAAGCGTCGGCATCCGGGCCGGGCGCACGACGTCGCCGCCGAACCAGGCGAACACTCGTGACAGCCGCACCACGTTCCGGCCACGATCGGCCACGATTCCTCCGGATGAGAGAAAGGCGTCGAGCTGATCGTCGAGCACGGCGTCGAGGTCGGTGCCGGAATAGGGAGTGGTCCGCAGCGTGGGGCACGAGATCGAACCACACACCATGGCGGCGTGGACGCGCGCATCATTGAATCGCCGGATCTTTCCGTGCTCGATGGCGTCGAGAGAAAGCCGCTCGCCCGCCACCGTGGCGAATGGCGCACTGAAGGCGCCTGGAGTTCTCAGCACAGAGGTGTCGCCGGCCTCCGCCGTCCTCAACGCGAGTGCGAGCGCCCCGGAGTTGTACAGGTCGAGCCAGAAGCCGAGAGCCCCTGCGCGGTCGAACGTGTCAGGATCGGAACAGGCGAGATCGTCGACCACAGACTCCAACATCTCCCTGGCTCCTACGACCGCGTGCGGGCCACGAGCGGCGATCTCGCCCAAGACCAGGGCGTAGCCCGCAGTCGAGGCGCACCCAATCCCACTCGGTGACGGACGCCGCGTGGTGACCAGTGAACGCCCGATCGACACGACCGCGCCGAGAATGCTCGGACCCTCCATGGCACTCCCAACCTCCGGGAGTTCGTGGCCATTCCGGACTGTAGGGTGCACCCATGACTTCGAATGTCTGGAAGAAGACGGCTGCCATCGGGGCCGGCCTCCTCGGCACCGTGGCCATGGGGGCGCTCATCGCTCGCTCACGACTCCCGGTTCGGGACGATCCATCGGGTCACGACATCTCCCTCGTCTCGATCTTCGACGGCTCGTCGCTGCGCCCCACCTCGAACGCCTTCACGGGTGGCACGATCGTGTCGATCTTCGGCGGGACAGCTCTCGACCTGCGACGGGCGTCGTTGGACGGCGGACACGGTCTGATCCAGGTGACCACCATCTTCGGTGGAACCGACATCACCGTTCCCGACGGATGGCGCGTAACGATCAACAGTGCCAGCGTCGCAGCCGGCGTCGACCGGAGATACACCGATCCAAGCGACCTAACCGCCTCAGCTCCGACGCTCCAGATCGATGCCACCACGATCTTTGGCGGGCTGAGCGTGGTCGCCCGGCCGGTCCTTCGGGCGGCAGGTGAGACAGCATGACGACACGCATCGAAGCGAACCGCATGATCCCGGGCCGTGGGGACCCGATCGACGACGCCGTGGTGGTTCTGGAAGGCACCGCCATCTCGTACGCCGGGCCGACATCGGGTGCTCCTGCGACGCCGGGAGCCGAGGTGGTCTCGACCCCGGCCGTCATGCCAGGCATGTGGGAGACGCATTCACACTTCTGGGGACTCGACACGGCCAACATCGAAGCCTTGATCACACACGACCCCAGAGTGGGGGCAGTGCGGGCCGCTCAGGACATCGGCCGGCTGCTGGCGGCGGGATTCACCAGCGTCAGGGAGGTCGGCGGATACGGGGTGTACCTGGCCCGGGCGGTCGAGGAAGGGACCATTGTCGGCCCGTCCATCTATGCCTCGGGAAGCATTCTTTCCCAGACCGGCGGACACGCAGACATCCACGGGATGCCCATCCCCCAGGTCGACGATCTCTTCGAGCGGCATTTTGGCGCGCCCACGCTGTGCGACGGGCCCGACGACTGCCGACGACTCGTCCGGCGCCAGCTGCGGCTGGGCGCCCGGGTGATCAAGGTCTGTGCGTCCGGCGGTGTCATGAGCCAGATCGACCATCCGATCCACCAGCAGTTCTCACTCGAGGAGCTGAAGGCGATCGTCGAAGAGGCAGCTCGCGCAGAGCGGGTGGTCGCAGCCCACTGCCACGGAAAGCCGGGCATCATGGCTGCCCTGGAGGCAGGCGCCAAGACGATCGAGCACGGAAGCTACCTCGACGAGGAATCTGCGCAGGCGATGGTCGAATGCGACGCCGTGCTCGTTCCCACCCGTTTCATCGTGGACCTGCTCGTGAATCAGAGTGCAGCCCTCAACATGCCGGACTATGCCCGCACCAAGATCCTCGCAATCGCCGACCGACATCTCGAGGCCATGCAGATCGCCGTTTCGGCCGGCGTGACGATGGCCACCGGAACCGACATCTTCGTCAGGAGCGCCATCGGCCAGAACGCAGCCGAGCTCGGCCACCTCGTCACGGCCGGTCTGTCACCGTTGGCCGCCATCGAGGCGGCAACCGCCAACGGACCTCTCACCGTGGGACCGCAAGCGCCCCGGTCCGGGCTTCTGGCGACAGGGTTCGATTCCGACGTCATCTGTCTCGATGCCGACCCGCTTGCCGACCTCGGGGTACTCGTGGGTCCAGACCATGTCACACACGTCTGGAAGGCGGGCGACCTCGTGAAGGGCACCGAGACCGCCCGGTGAGCGCGCGACCTCCGGTTGCGGGATGGGCAGTCACGGTCCGGTCGTTCTGCCCTGGCGGTCGGCTCCGGAGAGCCCCACGATTGGGCTAGCCGGACGAGGAGGCCTCGATGAAACGATGGATGCTCGGGCTCCTGGTGGTGATCGGCGCACTGTTCCTGATCCCGATCGTCTTCAGCACGATCCTCGGCCGACCTTCGATCAACGAGGCCATCCGGCGATTCAACCGTGACACGTTGAACCCATGGATGCTCAAGCGCTCAGGGAAGGGCGGCTGGTACGCGAGCACGATCGAGACCCGCGGTCGGAGGACCGGTGAGGTCCACCGGACCCCCGTCGTCGCCGACCCCGTGACCGGCGGGTTCGTGATCCCCCTGCCGTATGGCACTCACGTCGATTGGCTCGAGAACGCCAGAGCCGTAGGGCATGCCACCATTCGACGCCACGACGTGACCTACCCCGTGGACGAGTTCGACATACTCGACGCCGATGTGGCGCTGAAGATGCTCCCGCCCGGGCACCGATTCAGTTTCCGGGTCAACGGCATCGATCAATTCGTGCGCGCACAGATCGCACACGTCGAGACCGCCGGGACCTGAGACACAGGCTCAGACGATTCGCCGGTTCGAAGCCCACCGTGCCAATTCGTGCCGGTTTGAGAGCTGCAGCTTTCTGAGCACCGACGACACGTGGGTTTCCACCGTCTTGATGCTTATGTCGAGCCGGTGCGCCACCTGCTTGTAGGCGTAACCCCGAGCGATCTGCCGGAGCACTTCCTTCTCACGTGGTGTGAGCTGGTCGAGTTCGGGGTCGATGGGCGCAGTGATCGTATCGGCGAACGCATCGAGCACGAATCCCGCCAGCCGGGGCGAGAACACGGCGTCGCCTGCATGGACCCGGGTGATGGCGTCGACGAGCTCGTCCGGCGAGATCGACTTCGTCACGTACCCTCTCGCCCCGGCACGGATCATCGCGATCACATCCTCGGCCGCGTCCGAGACGGAGAGGGCGAGGAACCGCATCTCAGGATGGGTCTCGACGACTTGTTCGATGACGGTGAGTCCTCCCCCGCCGGGCATGTGAACATCGACGAGGACCACGTCGGGATCGGCGGAACGGATCCCGTCGATTGCGTCGTCGACGTCGGATGCCGCCCCGACGATGTCGACCCTGTCTTCGAGCTCCGCTCGCACCCCTGACAGGAACAGCCGATGGTCGTCGACGAGAAACACGCTGATCATGAGATCTCCCTTGGCATGGTGAGGTGGACTTCGGTGCCTTCGCCCGGCTCGCTGTGAACCTCCGCGCTGCCGCCGTGGCGGGTCATCCGGCCGATGATCGAATCCGCTATGCCGCGCCGATCTCCATTGATCGTCTCGGGCGTGAAGCCGACACCCTGGTCGGATACGAACACCTCGGCAAGGGAGTCGGTGGTCTCGACGAACAGGGAGATTCTGTCGACCTTCGAATGCTTGGCCGCGTTGATGAGCGCCTCCCCGGCTGCGCCGGCGAGTGCTCTCATCGCGTCGGTCATCGGTGCGTCGCCGACCGTCACCACCTCGACCGGGATGTCGAAGTCGGCCTCGATGCGATCGGCCGTCGCTTGTAACACATCGGAGAGACGTTCCTCGCCCGACTCGGGGGCACGCTCGTAGAGCCACTTCCGCAGCTCCCGTTCCTGTGCCCGGGCAAGCGTCACCATCCGCTTCGGCTCGTCGCTCCGCTGGATGAGTGCCAGCGTCTGGAGTACCGAGTCGTGAAGATGGGCGGCCATCTCCGCTCTCTCCTCCTGCCGGATCCTCTCTCGGCGTTCACGACCCAGGTCGGATGCCAGTCGGATCATCCAAGGGCCGAACACCAGCGTGACGCCGAGACCGGTGATGACCACCGCAAACACGGTCGAACCGAGATTGGGCACTGCGGCGGACCCGAACAGGGCAACCCCCACGACCAGCAGGACAACGCCGATGAGGGTCCTCGACCGCAACCGACCCCCGGTGGGATCGAAGACTCGCAGCAGGGCTTCCCGAGAGTCGACCTCCTGGCGGTCGAGGAGAAAAGCCGCCCCGAAGATGATGGCCGTCATGGGCCAGACAACACCGTCGCCGGGCCAGATTCCGGTGGCGCGGAGCGCCACGAGGCTGCCCAGAAAGATGAACGCCAGGCCAAAGCGTTCCCTTCGGGCGGTGGGCTCCCGCTGGTGCCGGTAGGGCTCCGAGCCGCTGACGGCGGCCCAAATACCGAGGTAGAGCAACAGGCCTACGCCCCACACGATCGTCAACGCTGCGAACGCCGCCCGGACGTACACGGGCTCGATGCCGAGCCGGTTGGCCATGCCGGCTGCCAACCCCGAGATGACCTGGTCATCGGGATCGCGCCGAAGCAGACCGTGCCCGGTCTCGTCGGAGTGGAGTTCGGGATCTTCCTCGATCACACTTGACATGGTGTCACCCCGCCCATGAAGGAACAATACGGGATGACCCTGACGATTCCCCACCTCCTCGGGGTCGCAGCGGGGTCATACCCGATGGACGGGCCCACCCGACGAGACGGATGCTGGAGCCATGATGGAAACCGATCAGATCAACCGATCGACGCGTGACGGGGTATTGGTCCGGCCTCAGGCCGGCCGTGTGTTCGCCGGCGTGGCCGCTGCGATAGCGCGGCGCCTCTCCATTCCCACCTGGCTCGTGAGAGTCGTGTTCGTGATCCTCGCCTTCTCCGGAGGCGTCGGGTTCGTCGCATACGCCGCCGGATGGCTGCTGATCCCCGCAGAGGGTGACGCGCGGCCGGCAGCCGAACGACTCCTCGGAAGGATCGAAGGCCCTCGAGCCTGGATCGGAGTGGGGCTGGTGGTGTTGGCGGTCCTCGTCGCCGTGGAGTCGACCGGTTTGATCGACACCGACCTCGCGCTCGCCGCGCTCCTGATCCTCGTTGGGGTCCTCTTGTATCGCGGCGACCTGGGTCTGGGCTCGACCGAGGAGGAAACAACCGACATGACCACCGAAACACCCACGGACCTCAGTACGACGTCCGTGCTCGACACCAAGCCGGGTGATGGACCCGGGGAACCTCCGGCCGCTCCCCCGGAGCCGCCGGTACCGGCAGCACCGACGCCTCCACCGATTCCACCCACTCCCCGGCCGCGCTCGATTCTCGGCCGCGTGACGATCGCAGTCGGACTCATCGTGCTCGGAGTGATGGGCTTCTTCGACACCGTTGGCGGGTATGAGGTGGCGGCACGCCACTATCTGGGAACCGCCGTGCTGGTGATCGGTCTCGGTCTGCTCATCGGGAGCATCGCCGGTAGGGCTCGGGGTCTCATCGTCCTGGGGGTGATCCTCATACCCGCACTGCTCGTTTCGCCACTCGGTGATCTCGATCTGAGCAGCGAAGACGTTCGATACGAGCCGCAGACGGTGAGCGACATTCAGACCGCGTACACAGCCGACGTCGGCACCATGGAAATCGATCTGAGCAACGTCGACTTCGCCGGCGCCGACGTCTCGTTCGACGCCGACCTGCGGCTGGGTCAGATCATCATCACCGTCCCCGACGACATCTCCGTCGACGCCACGGCATCCGTGGCGGCGGGAGAGGTGCGGGTTTTCGACTCGGTCGAAGCCGGACTCGGCGAGATCAGCACTCGACGTCAGATCGACGGTGACAATGGATCTTTGAAGATCGACGCTGAGGCCGACGCCGGCCAGATCCAGATCCGGAGCGAAGGCCAGGATCCTGCCCCCATCGGCTTCGGAGGAGAAGTCGTGTTCTCGGCGAGCGATCCGGACGACCTCCAGGACGAGTATCGACTCGGCGCAGGCGACATGACGCTCGACTTTTCCAACCTGACTCTGGAGCGGCCAACGCGGATCGAAGCAACCGTGGACGTGGGTTCGGTCACGGTGATCCTCCCTGAGGGAATCACGGCCGAGGTCAACGCGGAAGTGGGTCTCGGTGACATCGACACTCCCGACGGCTCGCAGGATGGAATCGACCGCTCCGCCCGCTACCGGACCGGTTCCACACCATTGCTCATCATCGACGTCCAGGTCGATGCCGGTTCAATCACTGTGGAGGACTTGCGATGAAACTACACAGACTCGACGCGGTGTCACTCATCTTCGGCACCATCTTCACCCTGCTGGGACTCGCATTCATCGGATTCTCGAATCCGTGGCGGGCGCTGCTCGTAGACGTCCAATGGGGATGGCTGGCGCCGCTTGCGTTGGTCACGCTCGGCGTGATCGTGATGCTGCCGCTGTTCCGGCGCAAGACCGCGGTGGAAGCCGTGCATCCGGGAGAGGTTCCGGCCTCGGCCTACGAGGAGCTTCCACCCAACCCGATCGACTGATGAACCGATCGGGATCGAGATCACGAGGGGCCGTCGGACGACGGCCCCTCGGCACGTCAACGTGAGTAGTGGTCGATCAGCTGCTGCTTGAGCGCATACAGCGCCGGGGTGAGCGAGACGTGATAGCGATGCGGGTTGACCAGCCTGCGCACACCGGTGTCGAGTCGATCGAGGTCTTGCCGGCGACGACCCACGGCCTCCGCTACGTCGCCCAGCACGGCTCGACTCCCCGAACGATCGACCACATGGAGGAGGAGATCCTCCACTTCGCTCACCTCGGCTCCCGACAGAGTCCGGTCCACTCCGGGCAGGTTGGGATGAACGAGGGTCAGCGGCCTTACGGTCATGTCGTCGTCGGGCAGCGCCATCACGTCTGCTGTCGCCCTCCCCCGCTCGTCGTACACCCGCAGCAGTCGCTTGTTGCCGGGATTGATGACCTTTGCCGGCGTGTCCGAGATCTTGATGGCCGGCGTCCACTCCCCCGCGTGCTCGATGGCAACGATCTTGTAGACACCGTCGAGCGACGGATCCCCGTCGGAGGTCACCATGCGCGACCCCACCCCGTAGACCAGCCGTCTCAGGAGTCGGGCGGGATCGACGTCGTATCGAGGCGCCTCGTCGATGATCTGAGATCGAATCTGGAAGATGGTCAGCTCGTCGAGCTGGCTCGACAAGACGATCGTCGTGTCCTCGAACCCGGCAGCGTCGAGCATCGCTGCCGACCGGACCGCCAGGTGCGCCAGGTCACCGGAGTCCAGACGGATGCCGACCGGGCGATGCCCGGCGGCACGCAGCTCCTCGAACACCTTGATCGCGTTGGGGACACCGGACTCGAGGGTGTCGATGGTGTCCACCAGCAGCAGACACTCGTCGGGATACACCTCGGCGTACGCCCGAAATGCTGCGCAGCTCGCCACCGGCGACCGCCATGAACACCTGCACCATCGAATGGGCGTGGGTGCCTTTCGACGCCATTCCGAGCTCGGCCGAAAGGCCGACGTTCGAAGATCCGGCGGCACCGCCGATGATGGCGGCCCGTGATGCCGGGTTGGCGTTCTGTGCCCGACGCATGCCGAACTCGAGCACGGCACCGCCGTGGGCCGCTTCGGCCACTCGAGATGCCTTCGTGGCGATGAGCGTCGGGAAGTTGAGGTGGTGGAGCAACCCGGTCTCCAGGAGCTGGGCCACCAGCAACGGCGCCTGCACCACCGTGATCGGAGTGTTGGGGTGAACGACCCGTCCCTCCGGGACGGCCCAGATGTCGACGTCGGTGAAGCCGCCGACGTCGTTGAGGTAGGCCAGGAAGTCCTCGGTGAAGACCTGACCACCGGACGGGGAACGAACGCTGCGGAGAACGTCGAGCTCCTCAGGACCGAATCGGGCGGACTCCATCCAGCCGAGCATCTGGTCGAGACCGGCCGCGATGCAGTAACCCGCCTGGTGCTTGCCGTAGTCCGGGTAGCTCCGGAAGCTGTGGTCGAACTGAGCCCTCCGTTCGGCGAGTCCCATTCGCCAGTAGAGCTGGGCCATCGTCAGCTGATAGTGGTCGGTAAAGAGAATTCCGTCGGAGATGCTCACCTGGCGAAGCCTAGAACCCCCGTTTTCGCGCACAAAAGGTGCGTTATTCACGCATTTTGTGCGCGAAAACGGTCCGGGGCCACGTCCGGGGCCGCATCCGGGCCGTAATCTCGGCAGCAGTCGACTCATCGAGGAGTGATGCCTACCAATGCCGAGATCCATGCCCGCCGTCAGGCGGCGCTACCCACCGGATGGGGTTCCGCGTTTCCGGTCTATGTCCAGCGTGCTGCGAACGCAGAGCTCTGGGATGTCGAGGGGCGCCGGTACATCGACTTCGCCGGCGGCATCGCAGTGCTCAACACCGGGCACCTCCACCCCCACGTGAAGACCGCCGTCGCAGGCCAATTGGATGCGTTCAGCCACACGTGCTTCATGGTCAACCCGTACGAGAACGTCGTGACGCTCGCCGAGCGCCTGAACGCCGTCGTGCCGGGATCGACCGAGAAACGCACGATGTTCGTGAACTCGGGCGCCGAGGCCGTCGAGAACGCGGTCAAGATCGCCCGCTACGCGACCGGGCGCTCGGGGGTCATCGCCTTCTCCGGGGGCTTCCACGGTCGCACCCACATGACGATGGCGCTCACCGGCAAGGTCATGCCCTACAAGCACGGATTCGGTCCGTTCCCGTCCGAGATCTATCACGCCGCCTATCCGTATGCCTACCGCGGTGTGACCGTGGACGACGCCATGGCGTCGATCGCCCACGTCTTCAAAGAAGACATCGAGCCCGGACGGGTGGCGGCCGTCGTCGTCGAGCCGGTGCTCGGCGAGGGCGGATTCGTCGTCGCACCCCCGGAGTTCCTGCAGGAGCTACGGGCGCTGTGCGACGAGCACGGCATCGTGTTGGTGGTCGACGAGGTGCAGACCGGCTTCGCGCGGACCGGTCGCCTGTTTGCACACGAGTACGCCGGGATCGAAGCGGACATCGTCACGCTCGCAAAGAGCCTCGCCGGTGGATTCCCACTTGCGGCGATCACCGGCAGGGCAGAAATCATGAACACCGTGCACGCCGGAGGTATCGGTGGAACCTACGGCGGCAACCCGCTGTCGGTGGCCGCCGCCAATGCCGTGCTGGATGTGATCGAACAAGAGAACCTGGCGGATCGAGCACTCGGCATCGGTGAGTCCTTCGTGAAACGGTTGGAAGGAATGTCCGCTCGGCACGAGAGCATCGGCGACGTCCGGGGTCTCGGAGCGATGGTCGCCATGGAGTTGGTGAAGGATCGAACCTCCAAGGAACCCGACCCCGAGCTGACGAGGGCGCTCGTCGCCAAGGCACAGGAAGCGGGACTCATCATGCTGTCGTGCGGGACGCTCGGCAACGTGATCCGGTTCCTCGTTCCGCTCACGGCGCCCGACGATCTGATCACAGAAGGACTCGACGTCCTGGAAGGGTGCTTCGACGAGCTCCACTCTTGAGGGCAGATCCGCCTCCCGAGGCCTTCATCGATGTGCTGACCTCGTACGACCCGGACGTCGTGGATCTGGCGCTCACCCTTCGCGAGCGGATCCTCGACCACGTCCCCGAGTTCGAAGAACGCGTGTACACCGGCTGGCGTGGTTTGGGCTTTCATCATCCCGATGCCGGCTACGTGTGTGCTCTCTTTCCCCGCTCGGGCAGAGTGCTTCTCGGTTTCGAACGTGGTGTGCGACTCCCCGACCCCGACGGGCTTCTGGTAGGCAAGGGTCGACAGGTGAGATCACTCGTGTATCGGCCGAGCGACGACGTTGGAGGTTTCGAGGCGTACCTGGATGCTGCCATCGAACTCGTCTGAAGCAGATACCGTTGGTGCCATGACGACGTACACACCTTCCACCGCCCTGATCGTGGTGGACTGCCAGAACGATTTCGCCGACCCGGACGGGAGCCTGTACGTCCGGCGAGGCGAGGATGTCATCGCATCGGTGAACGCCGAGGTGATCCGGGCGGTGGCGAGCGGCTCCCGCGTGTTCTACACCCAGGACTGGCATCCCGAGTCGACGCCCCATTTCGAAAAGGATGGCGGCATCTGGCCCGTGCACTGCGTGGCCGAGACGTGGGGGGCGGAGTTCCACCCCCGGTTGATCGTGGCCGGACCGACTGTCCGCAAGGGCGCCGGTGGTGAGGACGGGTACTCGGGATTCACGATGCGCGATCCCACGACCGGCGAGACCGTGCCGACGGAGCTTGCGGGCATACTCCAGGAGGCCCAGGTGGAGACGGTGGTCACGGTCGGCCTTGCGCTGGACTACTGCGTCAAGGCCACTGCTCTCGACGCTGTGTCACTCGGACATCTGGTCAGTGTGATCGCCGATGCCACCGCAGCCGTGAACCTCGACAGCGGCGACGACGAACGCGCGTGGGCCGAGTTGTCGGCAACCGGAGTGATACGCCTTTGAGTCAGTCGGACTCGTGGAGAGATCCCCCGATCCGCCGCCGGAGGATGGGCGAAGCGGAGTGAAGCCCGATGGACTTGGCAAAGCCCGGATCATCGTCTGTCGTCAGAACGACCTCTTCGCCTTCGATCCTGAGATGGAACCCGTCGTCTTCTCCACGAACGCCCACCTCGGACAGCGGCCAAGATCCGATGAGCTGGGACCCGACCCGCAACGACAGCCGCTCCTGGTCGATGTCGATCGTGACCTTCACCGAGGTACGTTCACGATCCCGAAGCAACAGCCGTCCCGTGAACTCATCATTCATCCGTCCCTCCGAGGCCATCGTACCCCGGAGCGACGTGACCGAGCATCCAAATCTCAGGCGGCCCCGATGTGTGCGTCCGAGCCGTGCTCGAGGCAATCCGCCAGCGACGCGTCGTCATCGGTCCGGACACACAGCAGGCTTCCGGGGACGTCGATGAGCACACCGTCTTCGCTGAGCGCCACTGAGATATCGGAGACGGCCCATCTGGCGATCTCGATGTCGAGCGCCACGATCGACAGACTCGCCTCGGTTACGGCAACGGTGGCACGGAACGCCGGCTCCTCTTCATCCGCAACGTCGACGAGGGCTTCGAAGTGGCGAATGGTGGACACGTCGAACACTCTATGCGGTATTCCGCTCACTGGAAGAGAGAACCGGTGCCTTTTTGTGGGCTCTGACCACTTTCTGCGTTCGGAGCGAACATGAAGGTGGGGCTGGTGCCGGACACCCACGGTCTCGTGCGGCCCTCGATGCTGGCGGAGCTCGAACGGTGCGCCGTCGACCTCCACTCAGGAGACATCGGAGGTCAGCATGTGCTCGATGCGATCGGTGAGGTTGCGCCTGTGAGTGCGATCCGCGGCACGTCGACGAACCGGCCTATCTGCGTACGGCGCGGCGGAACGACTGGATCCCGAATGGGCCACTTCGATCCCGACGACCCTCGACCTGGCGCTGGGCGGCGTCCGCATCCACATGGTCCACGATCGAGCACACATCGGCGAGGTCGTCGCCGATGTCGTCGTGGTCGGCCACTCTCACAAACCGCTTCTCGAATGGGACGGGACACGGCTGCTCGTGAACCCCGGAAGCGCCGGGCCACGTCGGTTCTCGCGTCCGATCTCGGGGGCACTGACGGGAACGAACTGCCGGACCACGAAGCCAGTTGATTCAGGTCCGGTCGATCACGGTCGATCATCCACTTCAGACCGTTGTTCACCAACGCTTGTCCGGCGGTGACCGTCACCACGAAGAGCGCCACGTGGGCGTTCCGATAGCGCCACCAAACCTACGCCGCCACGATCAAGGTCACCGCAATGATCACAAGCGTCCCACCCAGGTGGGTGAACCATCGATAGATGTCGAAGGTGACCGCGTCACCGTGGGCCAGCCCGTACCCGGCGACCCGTTCATCGAGGCCGGCCAATCCGTATCCGCCGTCCACAATGTCGAACACAGCGGCGACACCGACCAGGCCAATGGTCAAGAGCAGCCCTCCCGCCGTCGATCGGTCGAGCCGGCCACTGAAGAAATGTGCGATGCGGGGGTGGTTCTCGAACCGGGCCGAGATCCACGCTCTACCGAAGGGCGGCCGTCCGTCGTGGGTCGTCGCCGAAACCGCCGTGACGACGCCAGCGGCCATGACGATGGCGAGCAACACGATCACGGTGGTTGGCACTGAAAACCTCTCTTGGGGACCCCCGCCGCCTACCCGGCTCGTCCTGGCCTCAAAACGACTCTGCTCTCACGCCTGCCGGCTGAGGACCGGACGCAGGCCGATTACGACCGCGCCGGGCGGGAGTCGTACTCTCCAACGGATGTCCCGCCGCCCTCCGCTGGTGTTCATCTTCGCCGTGACGCTGACCGGCATTCTCAACAACACACTCGTCACCCCCGCGATACCCGACATCCTGCGCGACTTCGGCGTGCCCTCGAACCGGTCAGGGATACTGGTGTCGGTCGGCTCGGTGGCAGGGATCCTGCTCGCCCCCGCAATCGGGTTCCTCGCCGATCGATATGGGCGAAGGCTCGTCCTGACGGCGTGCCTCGTGACATTCGCGGTCTTCGGTCTGGGAGCAGCCCTGGCACCAACTTTCGAGTTGTTGCTGGTGGCGAGGTTCCTCCAAGGCATGGGCTCCGCAGGATTGATCAACTTGGCCGTCGTCTTGATCGGCGACCATTGGACCGGTGCCGAGCGCACCCGCCTGGTAGGCCGAAACTCGGCGGTGCTCACCGTCGGCCTGGCGTCGCTTCCGCTGGTGTCCGGCGTGATCACTGAGACGCTCGGGTGGCGGGCTACCTTCGGCGTGTACACCGTTGCCTTCGTCACGGCAGGCTGGTCGTGGCTGATTCTCGATGGGTCGAGGCCCGCCGAGATCCCCGAACTCAGGCGTCAACTCCGCGATGCGGGTGCAGCGGTGAAACGGCCCGAGACCGCCACCAACGTGGGGATCACGTTGATCATGTTCATGATGATCTTCGGTCTCATGTTGACCGTTCTGCCGATTCACCTGGCAGAGGTCTTCGGCCTCGACGCGGCTGCGAGAGGTCTTTTCATCTCGGTGCCTGCCATCACTTCGACCGTCGCCGCATTCAATCTCGGTCGAATACGGCGAAGAGCCAACGCAGCAACGATGGTTGCAGCTGCCGCAACGCTCTGGGCAATCGCCTTCACCACCATCGGGCTCGCCGGATCCCTCGTGGTCGTGGCCGTTGGCGCGCTGGTGTTCGGCGCCGGCGAGGGTTCTCTCGTGCCGCTCCTCCAAGACGTGGCCATGTCATCGGCTCCCGAGGGCCAGCGAGGTGCGGTGGTGGCCACCTGGGTCGGCTTCGCACGGCTCGGACAGACACTCGGCCCGCTGGTCGCCGGGTTCGGCCTGGGCGCATTCGGCTCGGGAACGACTCTCGTGGCCGGATCGGCGCTGGCAGTTGTGATGGCTATAGCGGGTGGGCTCGGTCCTCTCCGTGGGGCCTCTCGCCGCCTGTCACCGACCCTCGGTTGAGCGTTGCGGCCTGGCAGCGACCCCTGAGCCTGGCGGTGGTCACACAACGCAGCGGGGCGGAAGGGTCGCAACCCGTTCCGCCCCGCCAATGTCCGCGTTCTACGCGTTCACTCTCAGCTCATACGTTCGTTCTCATCGACACGTCCCGGATGCCGAGACCGATGAGGATGAACACGATTCCCATCAACAGCGCCATGCCTGCCACTCCGAATGCAACCACCGACGTGAACAACGAAGACTGCAGGAACGCAGCGTTCATCGCCGTCTGGCGCAGCGGATCCTCACGGTCGAGTTCGGCGTAGGTCAGGCCACCGGTCGCGTCCATCGCATGCTGATCGATGATCTTGGCCTCGCAGTATGCACTCCACGGACCATTCACGTCGTCACCGGCGGCGCAGGTTGCGTCGTCGGAAACAGTGATGTTCTGGGCGTCGAGCGTGCTGCTCACGATCACCCAGGTGGTGATCGCTCCAACGATCATGAGCAGTCCAAGCACCATCGATGCAAGAGATGCCAATCTTCGCATTCTGTCCATCTCCTTCCAAGAGGTCTTTGCGACCTTACGCCCACTGCCGCTGCCGCTGGCGGATTCGGGTTCCCTGAGCAGTCACAGACTCTTGGGACTCGTGGCCCTTTTCGGATCGTTCATATCGAAACGTGCATATATGGAACCGTCGGTACACGAGAACCAACACTCTGCGGGGCAGGCATGAAACAAGGCCTTTATGCTCGTCGTGGGGGGCGAGAGGAGACCCTATGCGGTCCAAATCACGCCAAAGACAATCCATGGTCGGGCTTCTGGTAGCGGCACTCACATTGGTCGCGGCGCTCCCGGCCGGCGCTCAAGACATCAGTCTCGAGTTCGAGGACTTCAGTTCGCTCCACGGTGTCAGCGACGACGGTGCTTGGGTTTTCGTGTCGACGGACGACGGTCTCGTCGCCTCTGACACCGACGACATCACCGACGTCTACGTGTACGACGTGAAAGGTCGCGCGTTCCAGATCGTCCCGATCGAGGGCGGAGACGAAGCGTTCGCCGGAGCCAGCGGCAACGGGCGCCATGTCGTGATACGAACATCGTCGTTCGGGGCATCGCCGGAACGGTTCGAGGTGTACGACCCGACAACCTCGACGGTGACCGAGGTGAAAGACGAGTTCGAGCCCTCGGTGTATCTCACGTCGCTGATGAATGTGATCGACGACGGTCGTTTTCTGCTCCTCGACGGGCTTCGCGGCCTCGGCTTCTACGACCCTGCCGATCGGAGTTTCGAGACCGTCGACATCGCGGCGGACTGGGTGGTGGAGTCCGTGGCCGCGAGCCGGGATGGTCGCTACGTGGGCGTAACGGCGCGCAACGGCCAGAACCAGCCCGTGGCGGCACGGGTCGACCAGTCGACGGGCACCGTTGTCCTCCTTCCGGCGGCGGACTTCGTCACCGAGAACGTGAACGGCGTCACCAACATCGCAGTGTCCCCGGACGGTGCCGAGATCGCCGTGGACCTCGACCTGGACACGACCCTGGTGTCCTTCGTCTACAACGTCGAGGAGTCGGACGGGTTCATCCTGGACGCTCAGTTCGTTGGGTTCCCGGCCGACGAACGTTTTCTGATGACGGCCGAGTTCTATTTCGTGTTCGGTAGGGACGGCCAGGGGGTAGCCAACATCGACAGCGTCCTGGGTCTTCCCGACTTCACGGCTTCGTTCCCTGCTCCGACCACCGATCGGAACGTCTGGATCGAGCGATCAGCGGTCGACCACACGGTGATCGAGCGACACCCGTTCGACGTGGTCCCGCTCGACGCCGGGTTTGTGTTCTCCGATGACATCTTTTGGGCCGCCCGGGAGGGTGTCACGAAGAGCTGTAACCCGCCGCTCAACACGCAGTTCTGTCCCGACGAGCCGGTGACCCGTGGCCAGATGGCGGCGTTCCTGAACCGGGCGATCGACCTCCCGCCGAGGCCCGGCAATCTGCCCGTCAGCGCCGACTACTTCCTCGACGACAACGGCACCGTGTTCGAAGACGACATCAACGCCCTTGCCGAGTCGCTGGTCACACAGGGCTGCAACCCTCCGGCCAACGACCAGTTCTGCCCTGACGACCTTGTCACCCGCGGGCAGATGGCTGCGTTCCTCGTGCGGGCATTGGGGCTCCCGGAGGTCGATCCCGGTGACATGTTCACCGACGACGACACCTCGGTCTTCGAATCCGACATCGATGCCGTGGCAGCGGCCGGGATCGCCGACGGATGCGATGCGGACGCAGGTCTGTACTGCCCCGACGACTATGTGACTCGGGGCCAAATGACGGCCTTCCTCCATCGGGCACTCGGGGCGATGCGCTGACTCCGACGCCAGGACCGAACCGTGCTCCCGGGCTCACGAACCGTCCCGGGAGTACGGTTGCAGCAGTGGACGCATGGGACGAAGGATCGAAGTATGACGACTACATGGGGCGTTGGAGCCGGCCGGTCGCTCGTCAGTTTCTCAACTGGCTCGACGTGTCGCCCGGAGCGCGATGGCTCGACGTGGGATGTGGCACCGGTGCCCTGAGCCGGATGATCCTCGACCTGTCCGACCCACGGTCGGTGGCGGCCGTCGATCCCTCCGCAGGCTTCATCGCCGCTGCGAGACACT
Organism: uncultured bacterium; assembly: GCA_963785075.1. Classification (GTDB taxonomy): domain Bacteria; phylum Actinomycetota; class Acidimicrobiia; order Spongiisociales; family ZC4RG35; genus JAOUGY01. The sequence continues at coordinate 107,248 of CAWATW010000011.1, read as the reverse complement.
CGCTCGGGCCGGGGGCGGATCTCCGGGTCGGCGATGCCCAAGATCTCCCGTTCGAAGCCGATGAGTTCGACGTCGCGGTGAGCGGTCTCGCCCTGAACTTCGTCCCCGATCCGGCGATCGGGGTACTGGAGTTGCGACGCGTCACGAGGGCCGGCGGCGTGATCGCTGCGTATGTCTGGGACTACCGGGCCGGGATGCAGATGATTCGATCGTTCTGGGACGCCGCCATCGCGCTCGACCCGTCGATCGCGCATCTCGACGAGGCGACCAGGTTCCCTCTGTGCGACCCGGACCGACTCACCGAGCTCTTCAGGAGTTCAGGTCTCGCCGATGTCGAGATCACGGGGTTGTCGATCCCAACCCCATTCGAGAGCTTCGACGAGTTCTGGACCCCCATGCTGGGTGGTCAGGGACCGGCCCCGAGCTACGTGATGTCGCTGCCACCTACCGAGCGCGAACGTCTTAGATCCACGCTGCAGCAGACCCTGGCACGTGAAGACGGGCGGCTGGACCTCACAGCCCGAGCGTGGGCCGTGAAGGCATTCGCCTAGCGACCTCCCGGATACGACTGGTCGACGCAGAGTGAAACCCCCCTTCTTCGCCTCCCGCCAAGCTGTGCCCCATTCTGGGAGTCAAGGGCATTCTTCCGCGGTCGAGCGCCTCTTCATCTCTCGATGATCATGCCGGAGCATCCAGATGCGCCGCGGATTGCTGCCGGCGCCCATCCAGATCACGGCGGTCGCGCCATCGTTCATTCAGAAGAATCGGCCAGACGCGACCCCAGGAGGGCAGCTCGACATGAGTTCCCACACCCTAAACCAGCCTAGGCCCGCATGATGTCGAACGACTCCCCGCGCTCCCCGATCGCACCGCCCAGAGCAACGACACGCTCGAGGGAGGCGTCGAGGTCTTCCGCGACGAAGTCGAGGTGGACCCGGTCTTGCCTGCTCGCTCCTCGGGGGCCTGCTGCAGTCAGATCGTCACGTTACGGTCCGGCGCGTGAGCGAGAAACCCGAAGTGCTGGCGATCTGGAACTTCGCGCCGAGCAACCCACCCCAAAACTGCTCGTCGCCTCCAGATCGGAGCAGTCGATGGTGGCAGCGATCGGCGTCGGGATGTTTGGTGAACGTTCGACGATGCGCCAAACCTGTGCAACGACTTCAGCCGATCAATGGCAGACGCGGGTCGGGGTGGTCCAAGCCACGTCCGGATGCCGCTCTGATCCATTCCAGGTCGTCGGACAGGTCTGCAGGACGCCCAGCGACGGTCCTACGCGCCAAGAGCTCGTCCAAAATCCCGGCGGTGAGTCTGATGCCGTCGGACGTGGCCGCTGGGCCAACGCCGAGAGCATCGGTCAGGTCGAGTCCGTGCACCACCGCCTCCACCACTCGCGTCGGTACGAACTCGTCGAGTCGCATGAGTGCGTAGTAGCCGGAGCCAACCGTATCGGGCGCTGTGGCCCTCGACTCCTCGACCGTCTGACCGAACGTCTCTTCCAGTACACTCACCATGTCAAACGGACCTTTGCCTTCAACCATCTTGTAGGCGTAGTCGTACACGACGGGCGCCACCTCCGAGCGAGGGAAGATGAAGAAGCTCACACGGTCACGGCCCGGCTGGCCTTTCTGCGGTTCGGCGATCAGCATCCTCGTCAAGCCGATCGAGATGTCGAAGTGTCCGGCGAGTTCGAAGATCGTCCAATGCGGAAGCGACGGGTCCAGCGGTTCCAGGCGTGTCGGAAGCGACCATTGGTCCCCCGAGACGCTGCGGAACCCTCGGAGGACTGAGCCGAGCTCACGCTCGAGAAGATCAACCCACTCGGTGTACGAAGCCACGACTCGATCCTTCCATCGGGTTCCTTGCCGAGGCTACCGATCGCGTCACCGCCGTGACGCCTCTCGGAGGGGTCGGGTCAGCTCGGAGATCTCGAACAGGTGACCGTCGAGGTCCCGGAAGAAGGCGCGGATCTCTCCTCCGCGGTCCACGGGCGGCGCCAAGAACTCGGCGCCGCGCGATCGCAGCAGGTCGTAGGTCGCTCGACAGTCGTCGACCCGGAAGATGATCTGCCCGCTCACGAGATCCGGATCGGCTGGTGCGTCGAGGGTCACCGAAGGCTTGCCAGGTGTCGGACCGCCACCCGACACCAGCAGAATCCAGTTGCCCAGCAGCTCGAGCACCACTGAGGTTCCGCCGTACTCACCGTACACCGAAGCGTCGAGCACGCTCACGTACCAGTCCCGGCTGGCGGTCGGATCGGCCACCACCAACATGTGCGTCAACGCGGACGCTGCGAACCGCTCCATGCGGCCACCGTAGCGGACCCTAGTGCTCGCCCACACCCGCCATGCCTCCGAAAGGAGGTTCCGCCCTCTTGGCTCCAGAGGAGGCCGGCGGGGGCTACTGCGAACAGGCGCTTGCCCGCATAGCATTGCATCCCAATCTCGAGGAGTTGCGGCCGGGGCCCTCGAAACGATGCGAGATTGATCCCGACGTGGTCGACGACTTCGTCGTACCAAAGGCTTTCTGGCAGCGAGCAGATCCAGCACCTCGTCGAAATGCGAGTGGTTCTTGCGATCGTTGGTCGACAGCGTCGGCAGCCATCGGCTCCCTACCTCGACGCAAAGGGACCATTCTGCCCCTCGAACATCCGTCAACGCCGACGACCGGGCACTCCTGGCTTTCGGGCGGCTACGCCGAGGAGTGCCCAGCCAAGGCTCAGGAGCAGCATGCCCGCAATCGCCAAGTCCACGAGCTCGGACGAGAAGCCGGTGAACGGGAGGGCTTCGGTCAGGTCTTCGATGAGTTCGTCGATCAAGAGCGGACAATCGGAGCCGCTACCTACCGAAGCGACGACTTCGCAGTCGGTGGCTGCCTCGTCCGTCCGGCCGAGTTGTTCGTATGCGCCGGCGCGGGCGGCCAGGAAGACTAGACGGCGATCGCGGGCCGGGTTCAGGTCGATCGCACGAGTGAACAGGTCGAGCGCCTTATCGGGCGCAGAGTCCACGCCGAGCGCGATGAACCCCAATCCTGCGTACGCCTCGGCGGCCAGATCGGCGATCCGATCTTGTTCGTCGTCTTCGCCGGAGACGTAGTCATCGACCACGGCTTCGAATGGTTCGCGGGCCGACTGCAGTGAGGAGCCCTCGGCCACGCCGATGCAGAGTTCGATCCGGCCGCGCTGGAGATCTGCCTGCGTGTCCAGGTACGGGACTTCGAAATCGCCGGATTCTGTAGCCCGGCGGGACACCTCGAGGGCTGCGACATGTGCTTTGCGCGCCCTTCTGCAGGCGGGTGAGGTCGACCTGTGAGTCGACCTCACCCGTGATGCAGTCGGCGCGCGCCCGTTGGAACGCGACCTCGGCCCGTCCGACGAACGCTCGAACCGACGTCTCGTCGAGCTCGATTACCCGGTCGTACCAGGCCTCGGCTGCATCGAAGTCCCCATCCAGCATCTCTATGCTGCCGAGGAATAGAAAGGCGATCTCCTGACCGTCGGAGCCGGTCCGACCCGTGGGAGGCGGATCTGGACATCGAGTAGCCTCGGCCGCTGCCAGGAAGCTCTCGGCCGCCGGACGATACGCCTGCTCCCGATAAAGGCTCATCCCGGTCACCAGATGGACGAGGATGCATGCTCGCCGTCGCATGGTGGTCCGGAGCGCAGATCGAACGACCGGCGACTCGAATCCGCCGACGAAGACCTCGGATCCGCCGAGCCCGTAGTCGCCCGCAAGCTGGGCACTGCGTTCGAAGGGTCCGTTGCGGACTGCGAACCTCGGTTGGAACGCACTCCCCCCGGACTCCTCCGACCTGAGAGTCGCCGAGACCACGATGTCGGCATTCACCTCGCCGGCGAAGTCTTCGAGGTCAATGTCCTCCGTTCCATCCGGCTCCGGGCGTTCGAACAGCCCGATGTCGAGGTCCTCGAGCAGTGGAGAACTCGACCCTGCCCCTGTGAGTTGCGAAGCGAGGAAGCCGAACAGGTCTTCGGCCGCCTGGGCCGCTTCGAGGTTGACCGCCTGATCGCCCTCAGGCTCTGCGGTGAAGGTGACGACGGCGATGTTGAACGTCCCCGAAAGAGACTCCACCTCCGACTGCGTGATCCCGGCCGGCGTGGTCGTGGTGGTGATCGTGGTCGAACCCGTGATCGTCGTGGAACCTGTCGTCGTCGTGGATCCTGTTGTCGCCACGGGGCCCGCCGATTCCTGAACGCCCGGCATGGCGAGCACGATGGCGGACACCGTGACTGCGAGAAGCGTCGCCGCTACACCTCCGAGCAACCAGATCCGCCGGCGATCCCGCATCTTTGGGTCGATCACGGCAGCGAGCGACTGCACGTCGATGTGGAATCCCTCGCCGCTGCGGATGGTGACCGCCTGCCGACGCGACAGCGCCCTGATGTCGTCGGGGAGGTCGGATTCGCTCGGCATCGGCGCTCCACCGACGAGTACCGGGATCACCGTCTGGGCCATTCCGAGTGAGGTCGCCACCTCGCGGCGCAGTTCATCGTTCGGGTCCTCGAGACGACGGCGGCCATCCTCAGTGGCCGCTGTCAGCCAGTCAGGGCCTATGACCACCAGCACCACGTCGCTCGATGCCATGGCGAGGTCGATCCGCTCGTCCCAACGGGCGCCCGGGGCGATGTCGTCGACATCCTGGAATACGCGCTCGCCTCCGTATCGTCGCGACATGAAGTCGCTGATCCGTCCGGAGATGTCGGCGCTGTCGGACCGGCGATAACTGATGAAGACGTGGCTCGCGCTGTTCGTCGCCCACCTCCGGGTCGCGTGGGTCCGGCGGGATCCTCCGGTGTGAGCAGGTCCGCGGGGCCGGGTTTTCACCCTACCGGTTCCGTGAGGGTCGTAACAGGTGCCGGCGGGCCGACGAGAGGAGGCCGCGAACGGTCGGCGTCCCGGCGAGAGCATTTCCCTTCTCCGGTGGGAACCTCAGTGATGTAGGCCATCAGCGTTGGTTGGGACGGGCGGCGGTCCGCTTGGCCGGTCGCATCAATTGTCAGGCCCCCGTACACCAGGCCGCAGCACGCCAAATGACGTGGCGGAAATATCGACATCGACCGCGACGGTCCCAGATCATGTGAAGTAGGAGTCGCGCCGGCAGCCTCGATAGCCATCATCTGACATTTGCCTCTTCAGCTGAGAGATGAGTCCCGTCATCATCGGATGAGAAGGGTGGTTTTTCATGGCTGATGTCATGATCAGCTACGCAAGAGCGGATGAGCCGGAAGCGGACCAACTGGCTCGACGTCTTGCCGCGGATGGCTTCGATGTGTGGTTCGACCGAGAGATCCCGCCCGGCGAGACCTTCGACGAGGTGATCGACAGGGCCTTGCGGGACGCCCGCAAGGTGGTGGTCCTGTGGTCGCGGCAGTCGGTGGGCTCGCGTTGGGTGGTCGCCGAAGCCGAGGAGGCAGCTTCGATGGCGAAGCTGGTCCCAGCCCGACTAGATGATTCGGTGATCCCGCTGGAGTTTCGGCGGGTTCAGGCAGCCGACCTGATCGGATGGGGCGGCAATCCCAACGCTGATGGCTATCGGTTACTCGTCGCGACCCTTCGAAACGGTGGTCCGCTCGACGCGAGCAAGCAGACGGCGGACAGGCGCAGGACTGTTGCGCAACGTCCCCGAAGTCACCACCCGGAAAGGTGGCTCTTCGGCTTCTTCGTGGTGCTAGCTCTGGCTGTGACATATTGGTTGCTCTCCGACGGCTCAGAGTCCGGCCAAAACACGCCTGCGGCCTCGATCCCGGCGACGGTCCTTCCAGAAGACGAGGCGCCGGCACCCCGAGAAGAGGATGCGTCCTCGCAGAACGGGGATGTGGCGTTGTCCGAGGCTGATGTGCCCGCCACCGAGGATGTGCTGCCCGAACCGCCGGCTGAGCTGCTGGACACCGCGCTCCTGAGTGCGCCGTTCGAACCTGGGGGAAGCTGGGTCGGGCAGACCGGAGCCACATCCAGCGAGGTCGCGCGCCTCGTTGTGGAGCATTGGATCGAATCGGTCGATTGTGGAGGGGCGTCGTCCGGTCGGGTCCTCAGCGTCACCGACGGCGAGCCGGCGCTCGCGGTCGTCGACGTTGTGCTCCCTTGCATGGACCGCGCCGAAGGCCTGTTCCCATTCAGCGGCGGCTTCCGGCTGCAACTGACCATCGCAGACGAGGCGGGAACATGGACAGTGACGAGGACGATGGCTCAGGTCTATTGCCCGCACGGCGTAGAACGGGGAGCACTCTGCCAGAGCGAGACACCCTGAGTTCTGTCGTGTGATTCGAGGGGTCTTCGGGCGTCTCGACTAGAGGGGAGCCGCCACCGTGTCGCCGCGCTATCGGCCCGGTGTCCCTGGAACAGGGGAAGCAGGTGTCGAACCCCGTTCTTGAGCGGCGCCCCATCGTCTAAGTCCAAGCAGTTGATCGAGTCATCCGGGTTGGCTGGAAGTCGACAGCGGAGGCACTACAGCTGTGGTTGTGGTGGATGGCGGTACGTTGGGCGTCAGATTCAGGGCGCGGCCGAGGAAGGTGGCCATCTCCGCTCTAGTGACCGGGTTGTCCGGACAGAACTGAGTGTTGTCAGGCGGATTGCACCCCTTGGTGACGTCGGCCGTCGCCAGCTTCTCAATGGCGCTCGGGTTGGATGAGACGCTGCGGTGTCGCCTCGGGGAAAGGCGACGGCAGCATTGGACGACTCAGATCGTCGACGTCGAAGCCGGGCAGCTGCTCGATGTCGTGGCGGGCCGCACCGCTGCCGGACCTATCAAGTGGCTCGAAGATCGGACACCCGAGTGGCGGGCCGGGGTTCGGTGGGCGACGTTGGACCTGTCCGGCGCCTACCGCAGAGCGTTCGACACCATGCTTGGTGACGCCGTCCAGGTCGCTGATCCGTTCCATCTCGTCAAGGTGCGCCACGAGGCGCTGTGTGTGCAGGGGTGGGTGAGAGGCCCGCCCTGCTGGTCTGTCGCAGCAGATCGGTGAAGCTGACCGCAGTCTGATCCCGGAGGTGCGGGTGAGGACGGGAAGCAGCGGTGACAAAGCCGGGGCGTGTCAGTACTGCCAGATGGCAGCGTGCCCGGCAAGCGAGGCAGAGAGGTGTAACGGAAGTGAACCAGTGGTTGAATCCGCTCAAGGGTGGAACCGGCTCGAACCTGGCGGATGTGGGCCGGGCAACAGTCCGCGCAGATCAGCCTTGCAGTGGTCTGCGACTCCGAAACCGACTATTGATGTCGGTGGGGAGGCCATCACCGCGGTGCTGCGGGTTCGGTGATGGCGAGGCTGTAGCGGAAAAGCTGGGCGCCGATCCTGCCGACCGGCATGCAGTGAACGTGGGAACCGTCTCGGGGTCGCCCTTCCCGGCCAGCATCCGGCTGGTCGGCGGGCAGGCTCACCGTCGGCTGACGGCTCCGGGACGGGGCGGAGGGTCCGTAGTAGTCCGAGGACGGGAAAGCCGTCCACATGGCGAAGGGACCCAGCGAGTTCGCAGTTGTTGTGATGGAACGCCGGGAGGACGCTGGTGAATACTGGCGCACCGTGGCCGAGCCTCGACGAGGCAAAGACCCGGGTACTGGGTATCCAAACCAAACTGCACCAATGGTCGATCGACGATGCTGATCGTCGGTTCGACGACCTGTTCAACCTGGTCACCGATCCCGCCTTCCTTGTGCTGGCATGGGATCGAGTCCCAGGGGAATCGGGGAGCACGAACGGCTGGGGTCGACGGCGTGGTTCCACGCTCGATCGTCTCAGCCGACAAGATGCTGACCGAGCTGCGAGCCGAGCTCAAAGCCGGCAGTTTCGAACCGTTGCCCGTCAGAGAGAGGATGATCCCCAAACCGTCGGGCAAGCTCCGACGGCTGGGCATCCCCGCCTATCGGGATCGGATCGTGCAAGCCAGCGTGAAGCTGGTCCTCGAACCCATCTTCGAAGCGGACTTCCACCCGTGCTCATACGGGTTCCGTCCCAATCGTCGACCGCATGACGCCATCGCCGAGATTCACATGCTGGCATCCAACCGTTAGGAGTGGGTGCTGGAAGGTGACATCGAAGCGTGCTTCGACGAGATCTCACATCCGGCCCTGATGGACCGGATCCGGGATCGGATCGGAGACAAACGCGTGTTGAGGTTGATCAAAGCGTTCCTGTGCGCCGGTGTCCTCTCAGAGGACCAGGTCACCAGGGACACCAAGATGGGCACCCCTCAGGGCGGCATCCTGTCGCCGCTGCTGGCCAACATCGCCCTGTCGGTTCTCGACGACTATTTCGTCGAGGCGTGGCAGCGTGACATGGCCACCCGAACCCAGCGGGCAACCCGCCGCAACCACGGACACGCCACGTACCGGCTTGTCCGGTACGCCGACGACTTCGTGGTCATGGTGGCGGGCACCGAGGCTCACGCCGAGGACCTGCGGGATCAAGTGGCAGCAGCGTTGGCTCCGATAGGTCTCCGCCTGTCAGAGGCCAAGACGATGACCGTCCACATCGACCAGGGGTTCGAGTTCTTGGGATTCCGCATCCAGCGGCAACGCCAACAAGGCTCGAACCGTCGATACGTCTACACCTGGCCATCAAAGAAGTCGTTGGCTTCGATCCTGGCCAAAGTGAAAGCGATCACCCGAATGGGCACGAACCAGTCCCTGTCCGAACTGCTCCGCCGCATCAACCAGGTGTTGCGGGGCTGGACCAACTACTTCCGGCACGGCGTGTCGAGTCGAACCTTCTCACACCTGCACCAGTTCACCTGGGAACGGATCGTGCACTGGCTTCGACGCGAACACAGCCGAGCCGCCTGGAAGCAGCTGAAACGTCGCTACCTGGCCAACAACTGGTGGCCAGAACGCGACGGTGTCTCACTGTTCAACTGCGGAACAGTGCCGATCACCCGCTACCGCTACCGCGGTGCGAAGATCCCGACACCCTGGGCGCACACCAGCACCGTCACCCGACCGTCGGCGTGAACCCGTGGAGAGCCGGATGCGGTGGAAGTCGCACGTCCGGTTCGGGAGACGGCCCGGAGAAACCCACCAGCAGAAACGCTGACAGGGCGCTCCGGGCCGATCTCACCTGGCCAACTCCAAACTCGACGAGTGCCGGCGGCGGGTTCAGAACGAAACGTTGGGGCACAGGGGCCGCAAGTCCGACCCCCTGTACCGGGGCCGCCGGCTGTCGACCAAAGCGCACGAACGGCTCGACGAAGCCGGCAACGACAAGCACACCGGGCTGCTCAAGGCCGGCGACCCCAGGGGTGAGGTGCAGATGACCTGGCAATGCAAGGAGACGATCCGATCGATCTACCACTTCGACGACCACGAACTCGCAGAAGCCTCCGTCGACCAGCTCATCGACGACCTCACAGACACGTCGATGCCCGTCGAAGTCCGATCACTCGGCCGCACCATCCGCAGGTGGCGACAACAGATCGCCGCCTGGCACCGCGCCCGAGTGTCGAACGGGCCCACCGAAGCGGTCAACAACCTCGTGAAAAGGATCAAGCGGGTGGCGTTCGGGATCACCAACTTTCGGAACTACCGGATCCGAGCCCTGCTCTACGCCGGGAGACCGAACTGGGACCTACTCGCAACCGTCACACCCCGCTAGATCGCGGAGTGCCCGATTAGCGGTCCTCAGGGCGTCGGCGTTTCTTCCTAATAGGAAGAAGAAGATCTCCTAGGAAGAAACGCCAGACCCCGACCGCTACCCGAGCAGGCCTGGCCTTGCGTTCTCGACATGCCGCCGCCCTGTCCCGGTCAGCTCCAGCGTGGTCGGCATCGCCCAACCCCAGCGGCGCAACTCATCGAGCATGGGCTCCAGATGCTCGGGCACGGTCGGATGGGTGGCGTTGGCGGCGAGCATGGCTCTCTGGTCGTCGGTGAGGTCGACAGCTCATTGGGCGAAGGGTTATCGGCGGCGTGTGGCAGATCGCCCTCGTTCCGAACCGAGGATTTGACGCTCAGCGTCAACCGCAGATTTCGGTTTCAGAATTGGGTGGACTCGGCGGTGGGCCGGTGATCGGGTTGTCCCCCAGGCAGCGTTCGCTGGCAATCTCTGCAATACACCCCACTTTGGGGAGTGGCAGCACCGGAATCGTGGACCGGGAACGTTTCCTGGTTCGAGCCCGTGACCGGGCCTGATCGGTGATGATCCGTTGATCGTCCGGATCGACGGCAACGGCGTCACCCGGTCACGTTCCATCGCAGCCAGGATCGCTAACCCGCCGATCGACGAGATCGGATCGTTCTCAAGACGATCCCGGTACCCGATCACCAGCTCGACGACCGACGGGTCAAACGGCTGGAATGACGTCGCCGACGCTCGAGACCGATCCTCCAGAGGTTCGCCGGCCCGGTCACGAGCGAGCCATTTCGATAGCCATTGACGGGACCGGCCAACCGCCCCAGCCGCATCAGCGACCGGCATACCGGCATCTCGGACCAGTCTCACCGCCTCGACCCGACGCTCGATCTCCGAAGCCGAACCCGTCCACACGATCCTCCCAAATCAACTGGGAGAATCATCCAGATGTAAACGACCCCGTGGCGGAACCCGCGCCAACGATCCCGTTGCGGACTACCTCTAGGGCATAGGTCATGTCGGGCCCTGTGTGTCATTTCCACGCCCCTGTTGAGTCCGAGTCCTCTGGTCTGTGGTCGCGTCTGGTGGGTACGTTGATCGTGGCGCAGAAGGAGGTAGAATAGTGCGCCGATTCCTCCCCTTGGGTATCACGTTGTCGCTGCTTGTAGCCGGATGCGGTGACAGCGCCTCGCCCGTGGAAAGCGGTTCTCCGGTGGAATGGGGGGATCACCCTCGATGATGCAGGTCAGGGCGTCCACTCTGTTTTCATGGTTGTGGACTTTGGTCCTGTCCCTGAGGGCGATGTTGAAAGCACATCCGGCAGGCTCATCTGGCCCGAGACGGAGGTGGTCTCTGTGCCACCGAAATCAGGGCGGCAGGTGATGGCTTCCTCCACGTCGGCGACATCTTCCAGACGACAGAGGGGTGCGGAAACAATCCACGGCAATACCAGGATGCCTTCGAAGAGTACGGGCTGCCGGAGAGGGCGTGCGTGGCAGCCACGTTCGGAGGCGCTGACCACGAATACTGCGAGCCGCTGAACTAGGCGAACCGGTCCGAACTTCTCGGGCGAACACGCTGGCCTGCCATGGCACGCATGATCGCTGAAACATCTCCTATCCAGGCTATTCCATTGTGGCCATGACAAGAGCGCTGGATCACGTGTGCCAATGTGTGCCGCTCCTCCGCGCTCGTACCTGCCTGGGGCGGACCGTCCCGCTGGTCGATGCTGCCTGGCTTGTCAGGGTGCGGCGCTGCGGTCGGCGAGCGCCTTGACTCCGAACGGCTGGTGGTCTTCATGATCAGCCCACTTCTGTAGCTCGGTTGTCAGCATGCCGCCTCCTGCCGTCAGGTCGCTCAACGCATAGGTGTAGTAGTGCTCACCACAGAAGTCGGCGGGGAGGGTGGCGTCTTCTTGTTTGAACAACAAGATGTCCTTGCCCAAAGCGTCCGCCAACCCAATCTCGTAATACACGTTCGGGTTGGGAACCGAAACCTCGGCCACGATCACACCCGCCCGGGCGATGCTCTTCCACACGTTGGTTCCCAGATCCCCCACCCGCACGATCGAGTCACCCCGCGTCACGGTGAATCCGGCGCTCTCGATCCCAGGCACCAACATGTCCCGGAACACCGTTTCTGACCACGACTCACCGAACGGCATCACCACGAACACCTCGGGATAGTCGATACGAACGTCGGCTCCTTCGCCAGGTCCTTTGGCGACCGTGAACCTACGAATCACTTCGGCGACGGGAGGTGCCAGCTCGAACCCGGCACATCCCGGGTCAGGATCCCGGCGTTCTCCATCGGTGCCCAAGTGTCCACGTCGCAGTGGACACCAGCCTTGGTCAACTCCAGTTCGGTCAACACCCGTCGCTGTCCGTCATCGCCACGCCTGGCATACAGGTACAACAGATGGATCATCTTCCACTCTTGATGCCTGCTCATCACCCACCTCCCATCGAGAGCCTCGGACACAGTTCAATCACGCTCATCTGAGCCCAATGCTCCCGTCGCGCCGGCCGCGCCGGCGGCAAATGCAGCATCCACAGCCGGGGCGAACAGCCCCCAGGCGGTCTGCACCTCTGCTACCGGCTGGCGGCGGTGCGACGATAGGTCCTCCCAGTACTCCCCCGGTGGCGTTGGGATCTGGCGTCGAGCGGCCCACCAATTGGTGGTCTCGGGAAACCCTTCGGTTGAACGCATGTTCCGGACCTGTTCATCGACCAGCCCACGCAGTTCAAGACCTCCCGGCGCCCGATGGTGGATCCGCACACCCGAAGAGCGGGTCGCCATCGTCGACGATGAGGGAGTGCGCTACTCCGGTCGGGGCTCCGACCCGAATGCGCGTCGCCTCACGCCCGACACTCCGATTCGTATCGGCGGTATCGGCGCCATCTTCGCCGAGCTCACGACGCTCGCTCCGGTCGATGGCGATGGACTGGCCCTGGACGAGCGTATCGCCGACTTCCTCGACGGCACCCGGCTGCCCGAGAGCCTGACGGTCGGCGACCTGGTGACCCACAGTGGTGGGATCCCGGATTACGTGATGAGCATCGAGTCCACCAAGCGGCTGATGGACGTGGCCGGAGTCATGTGGACGCCGCCCAGGCCATCGACGTCCTGGCGCACCGCACGGTCCGATACGAGCATGGGGTTCGGACCGAGTTCCCGATCATCGACATCCGGCTCATGACCGAGCTCGTCGAGTCATTCGTGGAGACGGTGATTCCGCTGCTCGTCGGACAGCTCGAATCCCGCTGATCGGCCGGTTCCTGTCATCTGCCACCGATCTCCTGGCCTTCTTCCCTGGTGCCCTCGACCGTGGCGAGCGAGGCTGAACTCACGAGCATGAAGCCGGTCGCCAGTCGAAGGATCGTCGGGCATCCGATCATCGAGGATCCACCGCCCGAGCAACGCATGACGTTGGAATGGATGGGGCGCCGCTTGGAGGCGCGCCCGGGCGAGGTGATCTCATCGGCGCTGATCGCTGCCGGCATCGATGTGTTCGGCCGGCATCCGCGCGACGGCGCGCCCCTCGGGTTGTTCTGCGCCAACGGTCAATGCGCATCGTGTGTGGTGATCGCCGACGGAGTGGCGGTCAAGGCCTGCATGACCCCGGTCCGGCCGGGGATGCGAGTCGATCCGGCCGATGAGCTGCCGGAGGTCCCCGAGGACGGTGGCGAGGTCGAGATCGGGCCCACCGAGGTGCTCGAGATCGAAGCGCTCGTGATCGGGGCCGGGCCGGCCGGAATGGCGGCCGCCATCGAGTTGGGTGCTGCAGGCGTGGAGACGATCGTCGTCGACGACAAGGCGGTCCCAGGCGGCAAGCTCGTGCTGCAGACCCACAAGTTCTTCGGGTCGCGTGAGCAGACCTCGGCGGGCACCCGTGGCACCGAGATCGCCTCCGGACTGGCCGCCCGTCTCGCCGAGTTTCCCACCGTGGACCTGTGGACGTCTGCGACGGCGGTGGGGGTGTTCGCCGACGAGCGGATCGGTGTGGTCCGCAATGGCAGCTACTGGCTGATCGAGCCGCAGGTGACGCTGGTCGCCACAGGTGCCCGGGAGCGGCAGTTGTGTTTCGCCGGGAACACGCTTCCGGGAGTGGTGGGGGCCGGGGCGTTCCAGACCCTGGCCAATCGCGACCTGGTTCGACCGTGCCACCGACTGCTGGTGGTGGGTGCGGGAAACGTCGGCTTGATCGCCGCCTACCACGCCCTCCAGGCCGGGGTCGAGGTGGTCGGGGTGGTGGAGGTCGCACCCGCGGTGGGGGGCTACCGAGTCCACGCCGACAAGCTCCGGCGACTGGGTGTGCCGATCCACCTGCAGCACACCGTGGTCGCCGCTCATGGCCGGCACCGGGTGGAATCCGTGACCATCGCCGCGGTCGATCGCGACCTGAGAACCGTGCCGGGAACCGAACGCACGCTCGAGGTGGATGCCCTGCTGATCGCTGCCGGGCTGGCTCCCCTCGACGAGCTCGCCCTGCAAGCTCGCGCCTGTGGCCTGACGGTGTTCACCGCGGGCGATGCGGGGCAGGTCTCGGAGGCTTCTGCCGCCGCCTTCGATGGCCGCCTGGTGGCGCACCGGGTGCTCGAGACGTTGGGGCGCCCCACCGAGCCGGTCCCGGATGAGTGGAACCAGCTGCTGGTCGCACTCCGACACCGGCCGGGCCGGGTTCACCCGCCCCAGTCCCTCGAGCCGGGATGGGAGGTCTTCCCGGTGCTGCGCTGCACCCAGGAGATCCCGTGCAACCCTTGCGCCTCGGTCTGCCGAAGGCGAGCGATCCGGTTGGAGGGCGACTCGTTGAGGGGCGTTCCCCGATTCACCGGCGGAGATTGCACCGCCTGCATGCGTTGCGTCGCCATGTGTCCCGGCCAGGCCATCGTCGTGGTGGATCGCCGGGAGGACCCGCAACGCCCGGTGGTGACCGTGCCGTTCGAGTTCGTGGTCGAACCCGGTTCGTTGGTCACCGCCGTGGACTCCCGGGGAGAACCTCTCGGGCGAGTGGAGGTTGTGCGGGTGCTCGACCGCCAGAGTCAGCATCGAACCAAGCTGGTGCAGCTGCGGGCCGAGGCCGCCATCGCCCTCCGCATCGCCGGCATCAGGGTTCAGGACCTCACCGAGGCGACTGTGCCTGCGTTGCCGATCGAGGACGACGTGGTGGTATGCCGGTGTGAGCACGTCACCGCCGGTGAGATCCGTGGCGCCATCAGGTCCGGTGTGCACGATGTCAATGAGCTGAAGGCCATGCTGCGGGTGTGCATGGGGGCCTGCTGCGGCAAGAACTGCCCTGAGCACATCGCCCGCCTCTACCGGGAAGAAGGGGTCGATCTCGCCGGGGTGACGCCGCCCACATTGCGTCCGCTGTTTCTCGAGGTCCCGCTGGGGGTGTTCGCAGCCGGGTCGGGGGAGCGGACGTGACTCGTTCATACGACGTGGTCGTGGTCGGCGCCGGTTCGGTTGGTACTCCGATCGCCCTCGAGCTGGCCCGTCGAGGAGTGCGGGTGGGAGTCTTCGATAGCCGATCCACGAGCGGTCGTGGCGAGAACCGTGCCGCCATCGGCGGGATCCGGGCCACCCACTCCGAGCCGTCGAAGGCGCGCCTGTGCCGGAAGTCGATCGAGGTCTTCTCCGGTTGGCACGACCAGACCGGAGCCGACATCGAGTGGCGGCAGGGTGGCTACCTGTTCGTGGCCTACCGGTCCGAGGACGAAGCAGCCCTCCGGAGGGTGGTCGACCTCCAGCAGGGATTGGGTCTCGACATCGACTGGGTCGGACCCCACCGGGTCCGGGATCTGGTGCCCGGGATCGATGGCGCCGGTCTCCGAGGCGGCACCTTCTCACCGGGCGACGGATCGGCGTCGCCGCTGCGGGCCGCGCACTCGTTCCGGGTGGAAGCCGAACGGGCCGGGGCCGGCTTCCACGTCGGCGAAGCCGTCACCGGGGTGACCACCGCCCATGGGAGGATCACCGGGATCGTCACCGCCGCCGGTCGCTACCAGGCGGCTGTGGTGGTGAATGCCGCCGGGGCGGGCGCCCATGAGATCGGTACCATGGTGGGCCTCGACCTCCCGGTGACGGTTGAAGGGCACGAGGCCGGGATCACCGATCCGGTCCGGAGGTTCCTCGAGCCGATGGTGGTGGATCTTCGGCCGGCCGAGGGTTCCAAGAACCTCTACTTCTATCAGTCGTCGACCGGTCAGGTGCTCTTCGCCCTCACTCCCGATCCGCCGCAACCGGGGGACGACCGGCGATCCACCTCCGAGTTCCTGCCGCTGGTGGCGAAGCGGCTGGTGGCGTTGCTGCCCCGTCTCCGCCATCTCCGGGTCCGACGGGTCTGGCGTGGGCTGTACCCGATCACACCCGACGGTTCCCCGCTGCTCGGGTGGGCGGGTCCCGAGGGGTTCTTGGTGGCCGTCGGTATGTGCGGTCAAGGTTTCATGCTCGGCCCGGGCATCGCCCGTCTCGTCGGCCGCCTTCTCACCGATGCCGCAGACGGGGAGGACATCCAGGTGCTCGCCGAGTTGGATCCGGCCCGCAACTTCGCCGCCGCCGAGTTGCTCGCCTGAGCCGACACGATGCGGTCGCCGCCAACGCAATGTCGGCAAGATCGAGGGCACTATCAACGCACGGTGTCGATCTGCGACATAGCCTTCGATTCGGCGTCCACCAGGGTGGATCCACCCGGCCGTGGACGCAGGCTGTGACCAGTGGGACCCAGGGACGCCGCCTGTTGGGGACTCGGGGCGGATGGGAGAAGCGGTGCTGCGGCGAAGTGCCGGCGCATCGGCGTTCGTCCACTCCATTCCCGCAGGCTGGATGATCCGCAGCGAGCTGCCGGCCAGGTACCCCGAGCTGATCCCGCGCCACATGGCAGCGGTGGTGCACACCATTGCGGTGCGACTCTTTCAGAGCGAACAACACGAAACACTGTTGATCCTTTAGAAGGAGTTTGACCCATGCCACTCACCCAATCCGAGCTGTCGAAGAAGCTCACCGAAGTCAAAGACCGCGCCCGGTGCCGTATCCGACGAACTGTCCACCCTCGAGGCCAAGGACCAGCTCACCGAGAAGGAAGACCGCCGGCTGAACGACCTGACCCTGCGCCGCTGCCAACCTCGCCGATGATGAGATCACCATCCGCAAGGAATGGAGCGACGCCATACGCGACGCCCTGGCCCGCGGAGAACTCCAGACCGAGAACGGTGACGGGGTCCGCGAAAGGCGCTCCACGGTTCAACCAAACCGACACCACCCGCGCCCGCTTCGCCGGCGACTGCGCCTCATTGGCGCCCTACTCGACGGGGCGGACCTCACCCTGAGGCGAGCCTCATGCGACGCACCATGGCGGCCAGGTTCGGGAGATTGGGGAGGCCGACGAAGCACTGTTCGGGGCCGCAACGCAGAGGGTTGTGCGAGGGCTCCGCCCAGTCGAGTTCCGCCCACCGCTGCTCCCACCGACCAAGCCCTGAGCTGAGGAGAGAGATGAGCAGGCGGTTCGATGATGGTCGCGACGGCCCGGCCACCGGCGAGTGCGCGGTACTGCTTCCCAAGCATCTCGCAGTCCCGGTGTTTTCGCCACGCCTGCTCAGTGTGGGTTCTCGTCGTTCTGGGGCTCCAGCACCACAACCTCACCGAGAACCTTGTGCCGCACCTGTGCCGCAACGTGCGAGAGCCCGCTGGAGAGTCACCTGGGCCTCCCCCCATTGTCTCTTACCGACCTGCACCTCCTGCACCCCAGAGGCCATCCGCCCGACCAGGTCAATCCGACGCCACCCACCACCACCCCTCGATCGACTCCAACGCCTCCACCTGCCCCTCAACGAGCGTCCCCCGTCGATACCGGTTCCGGCTGCGGAATCCAGCCACGCCCAGTTCACCCCCTGATACACCGTCCCCACGCGGCACATGGCTCGACCCGGTCTCAACGATCCACGCCCGATACAGCTCCATCCGGTCCTCGAAACTCCCGGGTGTGGGAGCTGTCGGTCGCTGCCCCGGTAGATGCCCACCCGGCTATCTGTCCCCTTCCCGTCAAAATCCAGCCTGCCTCGCCGCACGGCTGCGATCACTCTCGACCTCGCTGTCGGCCACCCAACGCCCCATCGCTCCCCCAACCGGGCGTACACGCCACGCTGGCCCCTCGAACCTCGTCGACGAAATCCCGAGCGAACCCCGTCCAGCACCTCCACGGGGTAGCCCTCATCGGATCCCAGGCGGGCATTCAGTGGAAACCTGGCTCGTTCCGGTTCAGTGGAGTTCAGCTGGTGCTCGACCCGTCGCACTGCCTTCAGCGATTGCTCACGGCGTTCCTCGGTGGTGAGTGAGCCCTTGCGGATCCCGTGCTCCTTTGCCAGCTCCCGCATGTGATCACCGGACACCTCGATCCTCTTGGTCCGGTAGGTGGGCCCGACCAGCTTGGTATTCTGGGCGAGACCGAACGCTCCCCGGTAGGCGTCGGCGTCGAGACCGTGCGCGGGCAGGGCGTGGTTGATCAGGTGGTGAAAGTACTCGCCGCAGACGTGGCAACGGATACGGTCGCCATCAGTCTCGACCCGGCCAAACGAGCCGAAGATGGGGCCGGGCCAGAAGGGTTGTTCGAACATGGTTCTCCGCGGGCGGGTCACCACCACTCTTCCTTCCACACGATCCGGCCGTCGACGCGGAATTCGGCGCGCTTCCCGTGGCCGTACTTGAACGACATAGAGACCGGGACCGGGCCGTTGTCGGTGTCGAGGTCGAAGGAGAAGGACAGATAATCGCCGGCGGCGACGAACGCCTAGCGATCGGCGTGGCAGTGCAGCGTTCGCGCATCGGCTCGGTTGTTGCATCGAGATCTTGTCGCTCGGTTCGGCGATCAGGTGTTCATGGACGTAGACACGATGGGCCTCCGGTAGGACACGAACACGTCGTTGCTCAGTTCCTCGGTCACCGACAGCTGCGGCAAGACCGCCGACGATCGTCCACTTCTAGTTCAAAGGGCTGTCAACCAGGCGTCACGGCCAACACCTCCCCCGACCTCGCCAACACAACAGACTCGATCTGACCGGCCGCCGCCACGACGGACGAGGTGCGTTTCCCTTGCGGCCTGCGAACGACCTTCGATGACCGGAATCAATGATCAGATGGATGGGCGGGATCGTTGGGTCGATCGGCACTTCCCCCTGCTGATGGATCTTCTGTGAGGTTGGGAGGTGGGCCGGAGGCCTGGCAGGAGTTAATACGCCGTTGGTGTCTGGCTCGCTGTCTAGGAAAGGGGGAATCACATGCGTAAGCTCGCTCTACTGCTTGCCGTGGCTGTTGCGCTCCTGATGATCCCGGCGATGGCGGGCGCAGTTCCGCCCGAGTCATGGGAGGATCAGTTCAGTGAAGGGCCGGGATATGACCCGTTCTTCTCTGTGGAGTGTGGGGTAGATGTCGATCGAGTGGTCGACTACTCCTTGAAGGGGCGGGTCTTCTTCGACCAGCAGGGGGCACCGGTCCGGGAGACGCTTCGCTTTGTCTTCACCGAGGTGCTGCGGTCGAGTACTCCACGGTCTACAACCAGGCTCATCGCAACTTGACGTGGGAGCTGTTCTTCGACGAGGAGATCGGTGACTACGACGTGGCTTCGGTCAAAGCTACCGGCAATCTGGAGACGAGCCGCCTCGCCGGAAGCGGTGTCTTTTTCAAAGACTCCGGGATCTTCCGCTTCGATTTCTTCACCGAGGAAGAGATGCGCCGCGGCAACGTCCCGACTGAGGACCAACTCGTTGTAACCTGTGCCGCGCTCAACCCGAACTACGTCGGCGGATAGCTGTATCCAACCGATTGGCTGTGTGTTGGCGAGGGGCTTCGAACGCTCCCTTCGAGGTTCCTCGGCGTGGAGCGCCTGGATGCCAAGGTCAGAACTGTGGGCCTCCCCCCATTGACCGGACACCTCGATAGGAAGATCCCATCGCCAACCCACGCGATCATCGAGAAAGCCGTCTCCGCTGTCCGGTCCCCCCGGTAGACACACCGTACCGGACGGTGCAGACGAAGTGGCCACCATCACGCGGTGGCACGGGCACAACGCAACTGATCTCTCCTGATCTTCCTTCTCCAAACCAGCCACAGAAGGGTGAACACGCGTGCCACTGCGTGACGTCTTGAACGTGGCTCCCGAACATTGGCGCTCAGCGTCAACTTCCCTGTATCCGATAATGCCCGGGCGAACCTCTCCCGCGCTGTCACCACACTCGCCGGGCAATTTCTGCATCGGACCGCAACCGTCAGGGGGTCCGCATGAGCGCCGTCTCAACCGTCGGGCGGTCATTCCCATCGCGCAGCGACCCACCCGGCCACACCCGGCTCTCTCGTCACACAGGGCCAACCCCAGCGGCGCCCGGCCAGAGGATGTAGGTTCGCGCCCATGCCGGACTCCTACCCTCACTGGTTCTACTACCCAAGCCGAGTCGTGCCACCACCCTGGGTGCAGCAGGTTGTCGACGCGTTCTCTGCTGCACAGCCCGAAATCGACTCCGAACACGTCCAGGGCAAACAGAGCGACGGGATCCTCGCCGAGCTGGCAGCAGGGCTCGCAGCACTCGGATTCGTCGAACACGCCCGCATGAGGTCGAGAACCTCCTCGTGGGTGAGGATCTCGGCGTAGGCCCACCGAATCGTCGAAAGGCCTCGTGGCCCCAACGTGACATCACGACGGGGCCACGCCGCCATCAGATCGCTAGTGCTCCACCGTCGACCGGCAACGTACTGCCCGTCATGAATGCGGACAGATCCGATGCGCAGAACAGCGCCACGCGTGCGACGTCGTCGGCGACTCCGGCTCGTCCCAACGGCAGCATCGCCACCATTGCGTCGATGACATTGTCGAGACCCATCTCTGCGAAAGCGGGCTTCGCCTCCTCGATCCCGGGTGTTTCAATGAGCGTCGGAGCCAGGGCCAAGACGCGAATCCAAGCGGCGCGTACTCGGCCGCGAGGCCCCGTGTGAGCCCACGAACTCCATGCTTGGAAGCCACGTAGTGCGTGGCGTTGGGTGAGCCCCGGAAGCCAGCGGTCGACGCCAAGTTGATGATGACCCCGCCGGTCCCCGCTGCCGCCATCCGTTTTGCGGCGGCCTGAGCGCCGAAGAAGGTGCCCTTCAGGTTCAGGTCCAGAACCCGGTCCCACAGAGCCTCGTCCATGTCGATCGCCGGGCCCATCGGGTAGATCCCGGCATTGTTGACCCAGATGTCGATCTTGCCCAGTTCGCCGACAGCTCGATCGGCGAAGGCGGCGAGCGCTCCGACATCGGATGCATCGAGCTGGGCGGCCGAGGCCTTCCACCCTGAATGGACAATCTGGTCAGCGGCCTCCTTTGCGCCCGCCTCGTCGAGGTCCCCAATCATCACCTGCGCCCCGGCCTCGGCCAACCGGCTACTGATCGCAAAGCCGATGCCGCGCCCACCCCCGGTCACAACCGCCCCGCGTCCATCAAGACGGATCAGCTCCTCCAAGGTCCTGCCCGAAAGATCCGGTGCAGCCATGGTGTGCTCCTCTCCTCGCTTGAAAGCCATCGTTACGAGTGACAAACCTCCTGCATAGAGCCGATTGGACCTCGCTACGGTCAACCCCGACCGCCACAATTCGGGACCATCTACTCAGGTCTCCGCTGGGGTGAGGCGGTTGCACTCCGGCGCTCCGATCTTGATCCCCTCCACCACGACTCCAGGTACGCCAAGCAGTGACCGAGATCAGAGGCCGCCTCGTAAGGGGGCACACCCAAGAACCACCGGGAACGCACCATCGTGCTCCCACGGTTCGTCGCCGACCTCATGGCTGCCTACCTCCCGCGCGCATCAGGCGCAGCTGACGATCTCGTGTTCACCGCACCCGAAGGCGGCCCACTCCGAGTATCCAACTTCAGGAGGAAGGTCTGGCTCCCAGCCGTCGCGCGCCTCGGACGCGCCCGACGGGCTACGGGTCCACGATCTGCGACACACCGCCGCCTCACTGGCTATCTCTGCCGGAGCGTCGATCAAGGCCGTCCAGCACATGCTCGGCCACAAGAACGTCACTATCGCCCTCGACCGGTACTCCCATCTGTAGCAGGAAGACCTGGAGATTCTGGCCCAGACCATGCACGAGCGGTACTCGCACACGGATGCTGCCTGAGCTGATATGGCCCAGACATGGCCCAAGCGCCCGTGACACGACGATCGAGATCCACCCGCATCCGGCGAAATCCCCCAGAAACTCTGGGGGATTTCTCGTGTGGGCCGGACAGGACTCGAACCTGTAACCAACGGATTATGAGTCCGCTGCTCTGACCTGATTGAGCTACCGGCCCGCGGGGTGGATGCTAGGGCCTTGGCGCGCCGATCGAGACCGGCGATGAGGGTTCAGCGAGCGTGACGGCCGCGACGGCGGCGTTGATGTTTGCCGCGACCGAGCGACAACTTGCCCGATCGATCGTCCGAGCGATAGACGACGAGCTGTCTTCGGAGGTCGGACCCGAGCTCCGCAGTCGATTCCGGAGCGCTCCTCACTCCTGATCCGGCGTTCCCCATACGCCCGATCGCTCCCCCACCCGATTCCGGAGCCGACCAGTCGATCCCCAGCGCCGATGCGAACACCACATCGTCATTGGTCGAGACGTACAGGTACTCCCCATCTACCTTGATCTCGAACCCTTGTTCGCGGCTTTCGACTTCGACTTCGTCGAGTGACCACACCCCGATGGGGAATCCGGCCGCTGCGATGGAGATCGTCTCTTCCTCGAGCGCGATCTTCACCGACAGCGGCCAGTCCACCACCCCGGGTACCGTCAATCGGCCCCTGAATTCTCCCACGTACCCGCTCTCCGTCTCTGCCCTGCCCACCACGATACGTGGCTAGCGCACCACGGACAGGGGTAGACCGAAGACGTGCGAAAGGGCTAGTCCAGCGTGAACCACCTCAAGGACGGCGGAAATCGGCCGCAACCCTGGCGATCGCCACGTCGCAGGGAGCGGCTTCGATCAGACCAGCTGCAACCGTGCCAAGGAGGGTGAGCTTGGTGGCACCGGCGCCACGACTGGAAGCGACCAGCAGGTCGGCGCTCCGGCGCCGGACGATCTCCTCGAGCGACTCGATCGGGGGCCCGTCGGCCACCAGCGGCGAGATGCCCTCCCACTGGTCGGCGAACGCGGCCAGGCTTGCGTTGGCAGCTTCGAGACGACCGCGACGAGCGCTCTCGATCTCCTCTGGGAACATGCCGGCGTCGGCCATGTAGCCGTCGAATCGGGTCGGGAGGGCGTACACCAGGCTCATCTTTGCGTTCGGCGCCAACGCCATCGCAAGCTCGACCGCTCGGCCGGAGGCGTCGGACAGGTCACAGGCGACGATCACATTCCGGTACGTCACCCTGGGTTGGCGGCGCACCACCAGCACATGGTTTCGGGCAGCCTCGACGACCCGGGTCGCGACCGGCCCCACCCGACCGTGGTCGAGGGTCGACGTCCCCACCACCGTCAGCTCGGCATTCTTGGATGCCCTCGCGATCTCCCAGACCGGGGAACCCTTGACATTGGTCACCGTCACCTCACGGTCCGTGCGAGATCGAACCCACGCCCCCATCTCCTGCGCCGCCTGCCGGCGTTGGCGGCGGAGCAACTCGGCGACCTCGTCGGCGATGAACGCCTCCGACATCGGCTCGATCACATGGAGGAGGTTGAGATCGACACCGAGGGTCTCTGCGACCAGTCGGGCGCGGTCGGCTACCCGTCGCCCCAGAGGCGTGAGATCGACTGCCGCCGTGATCTGGCTCGAGACTGTTCCTTCGACCACCAATCGCGACTCTACCGTCCGTCTTCGTGGGGACCATCAGAGGGCCACACGGAGGACGCGTCGATCTCGAGCGCGGTGGCGACCCGATCGAGATACTCGTGGCGGGAGATCTCGATCACACCCAACGTCTGGAGGTGCGGTGTGGCCCATTGCACGTCCACCAACACACCGCCGTTGTTCCTCATGGTCTGGACCAGATGGACCACGGCAACCTTTGATGCGTCGGTCTGGTGATGGAACATCGACTCGCCGGCGAACATGCCGCCGACCCCGACGCCATAGAGGCCACCAGCGAGCCGACCATGTTCGTCCCACACTTCGATGGAGTGGGCCCACCCCAGCCGATGCAACACCGTGTATGCGTGCCTGATCTCATCGGTGATCCATCCGTGAGGGCGACCCGGATCGGCGCAACCTGCGATCACCGCTTCGAAGCCGACATCGATGGTGACCTGGAACCGGGTGAGCGACCGCCGCAGGCTGCGGCTCACGTGGAGGCCGTCGAGAGGTAGCACGCCGCGCTGCCAAGGCGACCACCAGGCCAGGGCACCGTCCGGCAGATTCATCGGGAACATCCCCCGTCGATAGGCCTGGAGCAACGTACCCGGCTGCAGGTCTCCCCCTATGGCGATCACGTCGTCGGGCCCGGCGGAGGCCGGATCGGGCAGGACATATCGACTCTGAGGCGGTTCCACAGGCGACGTCACGGGCCTCGTTCCTCGGCGATGACCGTCCGCAAACGGTCAGGAGCGATCGTCCCGAAGACGGACCGGACGTCGAAGCGATCGAGCGCCCCACCAGCGAGCGTTGACCCGGACCGTGTCGGCATGTCAGCTCCGGCCACTCACCGGAAGCGAAGCCACACCACGGAGAAAGAAGTCAGGCGTCCACCGGAGGTCCTCGACATCGACTGCCAGCTCGAAGAACCGGGGCCAGCGCCGCAGCAACTCCTCGAACGCGACTCTGGCTTCCAGTCGCGCCAAAGGAGCACCCAGGCACAGGTGGATGCCCATGCCAAAACCGAGGTGCCGGTTGGGTCGACGGGCCAGATGCAGGCGGTCGGGATCTTCGAATTGACGCGGGTCCCTGTTGGCCGCCATCAGCATCGGCACCACCACATCTCCAGCCGCGATCTGTACGCCAGCCAGGGCGATGTCCTCGTACGCCCACCGCATGGTCGCCGACTCGACCGGTCCGTGGAACCTGACGAGCTCCTCGACCGCGGCCTCGGAGCGGCCGGCCGGGTCGGCGGCGAGATGGGCGACCTGGTCGGGGTTGCGGGAAAGCTCGAGGGTGCCGTTGCCGATCAGATTCACGGTGGTCTCGTGTCCGGCGACCAGTAGGAGGAACACCATGGCGAGGAACTCCTGGTGGTCGAGACGCTCCCCTTCTTCTTCGACGGTCAGCAGATAGGTGACGAGGTCGGCTGCGGGGTCGGCACGACGTAGGTCGGCCAGCTCGTTCAGATACTGGATGAACTCCATCCCCGCCCCCAGCATCTGCTCCTCGGTGGCCCCCCGCCCCAAGATCGCCTGGGTCCAGGCCCGGAACCGGCTCTGATCGGCGGCCGGCACACCGAGTAGCTCGGCGATGACACGAACCGGGAACGGCAACGCAAACTCCGAAATCAGGTCGAAATCATCGCCGAGCGGGTCCAGGAGCTCGGCGGTGATCGCCCGAATCCGCGGCTCGAGATCGGCGATGGCACGAGCCGAGAAGGGCTCGCGAACCAGGCGCCGCAGCCGCGTGTGATCCGGCGGATCCACGAAGAGCATGTTCTTGCCGAGTACGTCGAACGGACCCTGCCCGATCAGATCGTCGCCCAGGATGTCGGAGCCGAGGTGCTTCTCGGGCTCCTTCCCCAGCATCGGATGCCGCAGGGCGACCACCACATCGTCGTATCGGAGCGGAAACCAGATGGTCCGCCCGGTGACGGGACCCCGCGCGAATGGGAGCCCCGCCAGCTCCCGTGCGCTACTCCAGAATGCGTGAGGATCGCGCCGGTGGGCAGGATCCCACGGATTGAAGGCCGGGCTCATGACATTCACGCTACCTGGGATCGGTAGCCTGCCGGACGGAGGTGACCACCACATGGACCTGTGGATCGACGGAGCATGGACACACACCGAGCGTCGGCGCGACTTGGTCGACCCGGCGACAGGACGGGTTCACGACAGCATCGCCGAGGGCTCGGTATCGGACGTCGATCGGGCCGTTGACGCAGCCCGGCGCGCCGGCCGCGGCGACTGGGCCGACACCACGCCGGGCGACAGAGCCCAGATCCTGCTCCGGCTGGCCGATCTCGTCGAGGCGGACGCCGATGCACTGTCCCGGATGGAGGTCGAGGACACCGGTCGGCCGTACGCCACGATGCTCGAAGGCGAAGTCCCGTTCCTGGTCGACAACCTGCGGTTCTTCGCCGGAGCGGCGCGATCGACCGCTGGAACCGCGGCCGGCACCTTCTCGCACGGATACACGTCGATGATCCAGCGTCGCCCGGTCGGTGTCGTGGGCGCGATCGCACCGTGGAACTTTCCCTTGATCATGGCCGTGTGGAAGGTCGGCCCTGCCATCGCCGCGGGATGCACCGTCGTGCTCAAGCCCGCGCCGGCCACACCCCGCACGTCGCTCAGGCTTGCCGAGCTCGCCCAACGAGCCGGCCTTCCCGACGGCGTCTTGAACGTCGTGACCGGTGACCGTGAGGTCGGAGAACGGCTGGTCGAGCATCCCGATGTCGCGATGATCTCGCTCACCGGATCCACCGAAACCGGCAGACGGCGTCATGGCGGCCGGCGCCGCCACGTTGAAGCGCATGCACCTGGAGCTCGGCGGCAAGGCGCCAGTAGTGGTGTTCGACGACGCCGACCTCGAGGCGGTTGCAGCGGGAGCCGTCTTGGGAGCCACCTACAACACCGGTCAGGACTGCACCGCCGCCACCCGGGTCTATGTCGAACGATCGGTTCACGACGCCACCGTCGAAGCACTGGCCGAGCGGGCGTCGGCCGTGAGGAGCGGCGACCCCTTCGATGCTTCCACCGACATCGGGCCGCTCATATCGACGGCTCATCGGGATCGGGTTCACGGCTTCGTCGACCGCGCAGTGGCCTCCGGCGCCCGGGTGGTGGCAGGTGGGTCGGCGCCAGAGGGGCCTGGCTCGTTCTACTCCCCCACGGTGATGGTCGGTGCCGATCAGGGTTCCGAGATCGTCCAGGACGAGGTCTTCGGGCCTGTGCTGATCGTGCTCCCGTTCGAGGGGGAGGGCCAGGCGGTGGAGCTGGCGAACGACGTGCGGTTCGGGTTGGCGAGCTCGGTGTGGACCTCCGATGTCGGGCGGGCGATGCGAGTGGCAGAACGTCTCGAATTCGGCGCGGTATGGGTCAACGATCACCTGCCGATCGCCTCGGAGATGCCCCACGGCGGGCTGAAACAATCGGGGTTCGGAAAGGACATGAGCGAGGAGTCGGTGCTCGCACACACAGTGGCGAAACACGTGATGGTGAAGACCGCGCCGGCCACCGCCCCGGAGGGGTTCCGCCCTGCCTAGGGCCATGGTGGCTCAGGCTCCCGGGGTCACTCCCAGCTCACCGAGAAGGGCACGCACCCTCCGCTCTATCTCATCCCGCACGGAGCGCACGTGTTCCACCGGTTTGCCCGCCGGGTCATCGAGCGCCCAATCGACGTACCGAGTTCCGGGAAAGACCGGGACAGGTGTCGCCACACCCCATTGTGACGACGACATCCGCGCCCTGCGAACCTCGTCGTCGGTCCATCGCTGCGGATGCTGGCCGACGATGTCGATCCCCACCTCGTGCATGGCCGCCACCGCGGCGGGATTGACCTGATCCGCCGGCTCCGACCCAGCGGAGAAGACGTCGACGGCACCGCCTCCGAGATGACGCATCCACCCGGCGGCCATCTGCGACCGACCTGCGTTGTGGACACACAAGAACAACACTGCTGGCTTCACACGATCTCACTTCTGTCGGGTACGAGGACCAGTGCGGCCGCTACCGCAAGCACCATGCCGATGATCTGCGCGATCACAAAGCCCGGTCACCGACGACGGGTCGATCCCGGTGTAGGTGTCGGTGATCACTCTCGACAGCGTCACCGCCGGATTGGCGAACCCGGTCGACGACGTGCCGAAGATCGCGGCCGCAACCCAGATCCCGACCCCCGGCGCCACCAGCGTGGTGTTGTCCGAACGCACGAGCAGCACGATCAGCAAGACCAGAACGAACGTCACGACCATCTCAGAGACACCCGTTCCGAGGCCAACCGGGAGTTGGCCGACATCGCCACGACCGGTGCTTTGAACGTGACGTTTGCGAGTAAGGCTCCCGCCACGCCGCCGCCGACCTGGCCGGCGACGTACGAGCGGATCAATTGCGCCCGATCAATCCAGTCCGCCACAATGCCACGGTGACCACCGGGTTGAAATGCGCACCGGACACCGGTCCGAACATCCAGATCAAGACGGTCAGCGACGCGCCGACCACCGCGGCATGGGTCATCAACGTCACTGCCGGGTCGAGCGACAGCCGCTCGGCCGCCACTCCGCTTCCGACGATCATGTACAGCAGAAGCCCGGTTCCGAGCGTCTCTGCCAGCACTGCCCGTCGATTCATGGTCTGACCCACGCCGACATTCGCCGTTCGAGATCGTCGAACGCGGACCTGAATGCGTCGATCGATCCACGGGTCACCGGGTCGGGTACCGACCAGTGACGATGCTCCGACGGCCTGCGGCGGAGCGTCTTCACCGGCTCGGTCGCACACGGAGATCACCAGATCGAGGCGCTCCTCGAGCTCTTCGTATCCACGGGGGCGTTCGGCGGAGAGGTCTATGCCTCGCTCAGCTGCGACGTCGACCGCCATCGGATGCACCCGTTCTGCCGGCGCGAGACCAGCGCTCGACGCCTCGAATCCCAGCGAGCGGGCGAAAGCCGCTGCGTACTGGGATCGAGCGGAGTTGTGGGTACACACGAATGCGAGTCGCCCATGCCAGTCGGGCCGAACGATCCCCACCGTCGCCATGACTTCGTGACGCAGCACGACGTATCGTCGACGGGCGTCTCCTTCCGACCGACGACGTTCGATCAGACCGGCCCCCTCGAGGACGTTCAGATGGTGCGCGAGGAGGTTCATCGGCTGGTCGACCAGTCGAGCCAGCTCGGTCGGAGTCCGATCGCCTCGCCCGAGTTCGTCGACGATCGACAATCGGTGCGCGTCTCCGAGCGACGCATGCACTTGTGCCCGTTCCACCAGATCCATAACTCAGACACTATTGACTCAAAACATCTTGATCAAGTGGAACGCCGTGACAGCCGCCAGAATGCGGTGGTGCTGATTCCCAAGCGGTACTGGGATCCGATTCGCCGGGGCGAAGTCACCCTTGCGTTCCGACGTTGGAAGCGTCAAGGCGTGATCGCCGGTCGCACGTATCGGACTGCTGCCGGCCGGCTCCACGTCGAGTCGGTCGATGTCGTCGATCCACTCCACATCACCGATACAGATGCAGTGGCCGCCGGGCACGCCGACCCCGACTCCGTACGGGCAGAACTCCGCGGCGAAACGGGCGATCCGACCTACCGGATCACATTCCGTCACCTGGACGAGCCGGATCCTCGCACGGAGCTCGCCAATGATCCCGACCTGTCCCCTGCCGCCGTCCAGGAGATCTCTCACCGACTGAACCGCCTCGACAAGGCGAGCAAACATGGTCCGTGGACGATGGAGACGCTCGAGCTGATCGAAGCTCACCCCGAACGCCGCGCCCCGGACCTGGCCGCGATGTTGGAGAGGGAAACACAGCCCTTCAAGATCGACGTCCGCAAGCTCAAGAACCTCGGTCTCACCGTCAGTTTCCGAATCGGCTATCGACTGTCCCCGAGGGGGGCGTCGTTTCTCGCGACGATCCGATCGAGCCGACTGATGTCTAGTCGGCCGATCTCCGACCGGATCGATGGTTCGCAGAGTCACTCGAACGCCGGCATGGCCGGGACGACGACCCCCGCATCGCCACCGACCGCTCCTCGAGGAACCCCGAGATCGACCTGGGTGCCGGCATCACCGGTCACGACCGACACGGCATCGGCGTGACTCCCGATGGCCGCAGTCCGTCCGGTTCGTTCGACGAACCTGCACGCGGCATCGACCTTCGGCCCGATCGAGCCCGGGTCGAAGTGACGGATGCGTAGGTCGGAAGGGTGGGTGTGACCGATGCGGTTGGCCTCTTCGGTTCCCCACTGCTCCATCACGGCATCGACATCGGTGAGACACACGAAGCGATCGGCGTCCAGTTCGATCGCCAACGTCGCCGAAGCGAGATCCCGGTCGACCACCGCCTCGACGCCGTGGACCCACGCCCCGTCGTCGGTGACCGGCACGCCACCCCCGCCGGCGCACACGACCACCACGTTGTCCTCCAGGAGGCGGTCGATCAGATCGGCCTCAACGATGCTCACCGGCTCCGGCTCGGCAACAACGCGCCTCACCCCGCCCTGGTCGTGCACCAACACCCACCCCCGCTCGAATGCGAGCTGCTGGGCGATCTGGATGTCCTCGAACACCGGACCGATGTGGCGGGTCGGCCATGCGAACGCCCGATCGGACGGATCGACGATCGTGCGCGTCAGGAGAGTCACGACATCCCTGTCCTGCAACGCGACCCAACTCGGATTGCAGGATGTGCCCGACCAATGTCTGCGATCTCGACATCCAGTGCGTCCGGTGGATACGTCTCTGGCAGCAATGACGCCGTTGCGAGGAGGAGCACCCCGACCTCCGGGCCTGTCCCGTAGGTGAACACCACCTCGTTGCCGTCCAGTGCCGGAGCGAGCTTCTCTGCAACGGAGGCCACGACCCGATGCTGTGCAGACAAATCGATCGTCGATCGATCCGAACCGAAGACACTCCCGCCCAATGAGACCATCATCCTCATCATCGTCCTCCCTCCAACATCGACGAAAGCAACGCAACCATCAGGGCCTGCTCGGTGTGGAGGCGGTTCTCGGCCTGGTCGAGCACGACCGATTGCGGACCGTCCAACACCTCGGACGTCACCTCTTGACCTCGATACGCCGGGAGACAATGCATGAAGATGCAGTCCGACGACGCCTTCGACATCAACATGTCGTTCACCTGGAACGGTTCGAGCAGAATCCGCCGTCTCGGAGCTACCGCCGTCCTCGGTGTCGCCCATGGGAGTCCACGCGTCGGTGTACACGACGTCGGCACCCGCCACCGCCTCGAATGGATGCTCTGTCAGGGTGACGGATCCGCCGGACGTGGCTGCCATGCGCTGAGCTTCGGCCGTGACTCCGGGGTCAGGCGCGAATCGGGGAGGCGTCGCGACAACCAAATGGGCGCCGACGAGGGCAGTCGCCTCCATCAAGCTGTGCGCCACGTTGTTTCCTGCTCCCAGATAGGCGATACGCGTCCCTCGCAGCCGGCCACGTCGGTGTCGGATGGTCATGACGTCGGCGAGCGCCTGACACGGGTGATGGAGGTCCGTGCGAGCATTGATCACGGGGACCGTGGCGGCACGAGCCAATCTCACCACGTCGTCGTGGGCGAAGGTCCGGACGATGAGGATCTTGGCGTAACGGGACACGACAGCAGCGGTGTCCTCGATTGTCTCGCCGTGAACGAGATCCAGCTCGTGAGGGCCGATGAACTGGAGCTGGCCTCCCAGCCGTGCGACGGCCTCGGCCAGCGACACCCTGGTTCGCGTCGAAGGCTTCGTGAAGTAGGCGAACACCGACTCGTCGTTCAACAGTCGGTCATGACGGTAGGGATCCGTCCGGAACTCGTCGGCCAGATCGAGGATGACCGACATGTCGGCGGGTGACAGATCGGCGATGCGCAGCAGATCCTTCATGGCGCCTCCTCGGGTCCGGCAATCGACGACCCGCCTCACTTCGCACGCTACGACTCCCAGCGTCGGCAGATCAGCGCCAAAAGCCACGGATGTGAACGACCAAGGACCTTCAGAACCGCCATCGGACTCTGGCAACAGGCGGCCGTCGGATCGACAGTGCGCTAGAGACACAAAGGAGGTCGGGTTTCATGACGCAGTCACCCAAGCGGCGACCGCTGGGGATCTGGCTGGCAACCGCGCTGGTCGTGGGCAACATGATCGGCTCGGGGGTCTTCCTCCTCCCCTCGTCGCTGGCAGAGTTCGGCGGGATCAGCCTCATCGGCTGGCTGTTCACCGCAGCCGGAGCCATCTTGCTGGCATTGGTGTTTGCGCGACTCGGGCGAACCTATCCGAAGACGGGCGGACCATACGAGTACAGCCGATTGGCGTTCGGCGACTTCATCGGATTTCAGACGGCGTGGGGCTACTGGATCGCCGTGTGGGCCGGCAACGCAGCCATCGCAGTGGCATTCGCGGGGTATCTGGGCGTCTTCTTCCCCGCAATCTCGGATCAGCCATGGTCTGGCGGCATTGGTGGCCCTCGCCGCTATCTGGGTGCTCACCTGGGTCAACGCCGTCGGTGTCCGCCAGAGCGGACTCGTTCAAGCCGTGACGACCGCACTCAAGATCATTCCGCTGCTGGTGATGGCCACCATCGGGCTGGCGTTCATCAACATGGACAACTTCACGCCCTTCAACCAGAGCGGGGGCTCCGCGTTCGGGGCGATCACCGCAGTTGCAGCACTCACGCTCTGGGCGTTCCTCGGGCTCGAATCGGCCACCATCCCGGCGGAGGACGTCGAGAACCCCGAACGGAACATCCCTCGGGCGACCATCTGGGGCACCATCGGTACCGCAGCAATCTACATCCTCAGCACCATTGCGGTGCTCGGAATCATCCCGGCCTCCACGTTGGCGGGATCCACGGCACCGTTCGCCGACGCCGCCGAGGTGGCGTTCGGAGGATGGGCCGGCAACCTGGTGGCGTTGGGCGCGGTGATATCGACCTTCGGAGCCCTCAACGGATGGATTCTCATCCAGGGGCAGATCCCGATGGCCGCCGCCCGAGACCGTCTCTTCCCAGCCCGCTTTGCTCAGATGAGCAAGAACGGAACCCCCGTCTTCGGGCTGGTGATGTCCAGCGTGCTGGTGACGATCCTCATGGCCACCAACTACACCCGGGGTCTGGTGGACCTGTTCACGTACACCCTGTTGATCGCAACCCTGACGACCCTCATCCCCTACGCCTACTCTGCGATGGCCCAACTGCTGCTGTTCGCCAAGGACCACGAGCACCTCAGTGGCAGAAAGCTCCTCACGGATGTGGCCGTAACGATCCTCGCCTTCGCCTATGCGGTGTGGGCGATCTACGGAGCCGGCCAGGAGGTTGTCTTCTACGGGATGCTGCTGCTGCTCGCAGGTATCCCGGTGTACGTGTGGATGAAGTGGACCGACGCCCGGGGACCGATCCGGGTGAAGGTGCCCGATAGCCCTGCATCTTTGATCGACCAACACGGAGTCTGAACCGACCACTACGGTCGGGGCCAGGCACACGCTGTGCCTGGCCCCGATCGCAACCCGAGGAGCTGGTGATGAAACGAATCGTGATCATGGGAGCCGGCGGACGGGATTTCCATGACTTCAACGTTGCGTTCCGCGGCGACCCTGAGGTAGAGGTGGTGGCGTTCACCGCCACCCAGATCCCGGGTATCGCCAACCGCACCTTCCCTGCATCGATCGCCGGCCCCCGATACCCCGACGGCATCCCCATCGTCGACGAAGCGGAGCTCGAACGGCTGATCCTCGAGGAGCACATAGACGAGGTCGTGTTCGCGTACTCCGACGTCCCGCACGAGGAAGTCATGCACAAGGCCTCCATCGTGATGGCCCGCGGAGCCGACTTCAGGCTGGTGGGGCCCGCCGCCTCGATGATCGCGAGCACCAAGCCGGTGGTGGCCGTGTGTGCGGTCCGCACGGGTGCGGGCAAGAGCCAGACGAGTCGGCAGGTGGGCCGGATTCTCACCGACGCCGGACTGCGGGTTGCGCTCGTTCGTCATCCGATGCCGTACGGAGACCTCGAGTCGATGCGGGTGCAGCGGTTCGAGACGATCGAAGACATCGATGCGTCAAATCCGACGGTCGAGGAACGCGAGGAGTATGAAGCGCCCGTTCGCGCAGGCCTCGTGATGTGGGCCGGCGTGGACTACCAGGACATCCTGAAGCAGGCCGAACAGGAAGCCGACGTCATCGTGTGGGACGGCGGCAACAACGACTTCCCCTTCTTCCGACCCGACCTCATGATCACCGTCGCCGATCCGCTTCGCGCCGGCCACGAGATGGCGTACCACCCGGGCGAGATGAACGTCCGTATGGCGAACATCGTGGTCATCAACAAGGTGGACACCGCCGATCCTGACGACGTCACGACGGTCATCGAATCCGTACGCAGGCTCAACCCCCGGGCCAGCATCGTGCAGGCCGCCTCGCCGGTCACGCTCGAAGACGGCCCCTCCATCGCCGGCAAGCGAGTACTCGTGGTCGAAGACGGCCCCACCCTCACGCACGGCGGTATGCCGTACGGTGCCGGCACCGTGGCAGTCCGACGCGGAGGCGCCGACCAGATCGTCGATCCACGGCCGTATGCCGTCGGTAGCATCGCCCGAACCTACGAGAAGTATCCCTCGCTCGGACCGGTGCTCCCGGCCATGGGATACGGCGCCGACCAACTGGCCGAACTGGAGGAGACCATCCAGGCCACACCGTGTGACGTGGTGGTCACCGGCACGCCGATCGCCCTCGAGCGAATCATCGACATGGGGCACCCCACGCGCCACGTGACCTACGAATCCGCCGATGTCGGGCACCCAACGCTGGCCGAGACGATGGCCCCCTTCGTGAGCCGTGCGCTCTCGGGACGGAGATCGATCACCGCTCACCAGTGAATCGGTCGGGACGGCCTGGCAACCGGGGAGAGCCGGGCAGGCTCACTCGGCCAGGACGACGGCGTCCGCCGGGTCCCAACCGAGCGTGATCCGGGTGCCAACCGGCAGCTGAAGTGGGCCGGTGACGGTGGCGCGCACCGGTCGGGGCATACCCGGCACGTCGACCACGCAATGGGTCGAAGCCCCATAGAAGGACACATCCACGACCGTTCCTTCGATCCGGTTGCCTTCGACCGCACCGATCTCCAGCTTCTCGGGTCGGATTCCGAGCCAGCGGCCGTCCTCGGCCTCACGCACGGCGAAGTCTCCGACGCCTGGACTCGAGAACCGGCCGTGCTCGACCCGACCGGCGATGAAGTTCATCTCACCGATGAAATCGGCCACGAAATGAGTGCCCGGCCGCTCGTACAGGTCGATCGGAGTCGCCACCTGCAGCACCCGACCGGCATGCATCACGGCCACGCGGTCGGCCATCGACATGGCTTCGTCCTGATCATGGGTGACCACGACGAAGGTGATGCCCACCTCGTGTTGCAGTCGCTTCAGCTCGAGCTGCATCTCTGCCCTGATCTTGCGATCGAGCGCCCCGAGCGGCTCGTCGAGGAGCAAGACCTTGGGCCGTTTCACAACCGCTCGCGCCAACGCAACCCGCTGCCGTTGACCGCCCGACAGTTGATGCGGCTTCCGATCACCGAGACCTTCGAGACTCACCGTCTCCAGGGCCTCGTCGACCCGCCGGGCGATCTCCGGCGAGTCGAGTCGCTCCTCTTCCAACCCGAAGGCCACGTTCTTCCACACGGTCATGTGCGGGAACAGGGCGTACGACTGGAACATCATGTTGACGGGGCGTCGATAGGGCTTGACGCCCACCAGGTCGACGCCGTCGAGCAGCAGCACACCGGAATCCGGGTCTTCGAATCCGGCCATGATCCGCAGCAGGGTGGTCTTCCCACAGCCCGACGGCCCAAGCAGCGAGAAGAACTCGTTGTCGGCGATGTCGAGGCTCACGTTGTCGAGCGCAACCACTTCGCCGAATCGCTTGGTGACATCCTGGATGGAGATCAGGGTCACGAGAACACTTCCCTCAGTCCTCCCAGGCGCTGGGCCAGGAAGATCAACGTGAAACTCGCTCCGATGAGCACGACGGCCAGTGCGTTGATCTCGGGTGTCACCCCGAACCGGACCATCGAGTAGATCACCACGGGGAGGGTGGGATGCGACGGACCGTTGGTGAAGAAGGCGATGACGAACTCATCGAAGGACAACGTGAACGCGAGCAGCGCCCCTGCGACGATGCCGGGGGCGATGATCGGCAAGGTCACCCGCCTGAAGGTCCTGAGCTCGGATGCGCCCAGGTCGAGCGCTGCCTCTTCCACCGAACGATCGAAGTTGTGGAGACGGGTGCGGACGATCGAGGCCACGAAGGCCAAGTTGAAGATGACGTGCGACAACATCACCGAGACCCGGCCCAATGTCAGCCCGATGAGGGTGTAGAACACCAGCAGAGAGAATGCCAACACGATGTCGGGGAAGATGGCGGGCGCCAGCACGGCCGCGTCGAGAAGCCTAGATCGATTGAAGCGCTCCAAGCCGACCGCAACAAGCGTCCCGAGGACGGTCGCCAACACCGTCGACCCGACCGCAACGATCACCGTCGTGCGCGCTCCCGAGAGGATGTCGTCGTTCGACATCAATGCCGAGTACCACTCCGTGGTGAATCCACCCCACACGGTCGGCAGGCCCGAGGCGTTGAAGCTCATGCCGAACAGCACGAGGATCGGCAGATACAGGAACGCATATGCGATCCACAGCGGAGTCCGGTGCCACCAGCGCCGCTCACCCATGAGTTTCTCGCGTCCGCCTCAGAACCGAAGCCTGGACATACAGCAACACCAGCATCAACGCCACGACGCACAGGGCGAGGACCGAGCCGAACGGCACGTCCCTCGCCCGGAAGAACTGATCACGAATGAGGTTCCCGATCATGATCTCCCGGCCTCCACCAAGCAGCTCCGGAACCACGAAGTTGCCGAGCGATGGAACGAACACGAAGACGGCGCCGGCCATGATTCCGGGAAGCGTCAAAGGGACCAGCACCCGTCGAAAAGTCCGGAACGGAGTGGCACCGAGGTCGAATGCCGCCTCACGCAGAGCTGGATCGAGGCGTTCGATCGATGCGTAGAGCGGGAGCACCATCAGCGGCAGGTAGATGTAGACGAGACCTACGACGATCGCGCCCTCGGTGTAGAGCAGGCCGAGCGGCTCGTCGATCAACCCGAGCTCGCGGAGCCACCGGTTGATGAGACCTTCGTTGTTCAACAGGACGATCCAGGCGTAGGTGCGGATCAGAAAGTTCGACCAGAACGGGAGTACCACCGCGATGAGGCCGACCATCTTCCACCGTTTGGGCAGCCCGGCGATCGCCCACGCTGCCGGGTACCCGATCAACAGCGCCAGCACCGTCGCCATCAGCGCGATCTTCATCGAACCCAACACGACATCGGCATAGAGGGGATTGGCGAGCTTGGCCCAACTGTCCAGTGAGAACTGCCACAACACGCCCCCGAACCGACTTCGGGTCATGAAGCTGTAGACGACCACCAGACCGAGCGGGACTCCCAGCATCACTGCCAGGTAGCCCACGCCCGGGCCGAGCGTGACCGACCATCCCACCAGGCGACCGCGCCCGGACGAAGCCGATCGGCCGGCTTCGTCCGGAACGACGGACACGTCTGTCACGATCAGCCGCCGGCCGCCACCTCGGTGGCGATGTCGGTGTACATCGGCTGGGCGTCACCCAGATCCAGGAGCGCTTCACCGTCGAGCACCTCCTCGGCGCTCATGCCGAGGTTCGGGAAGGTCTCGAACAGCGCCGGGTCCACCATCTCCATGGCGGTCTGGTTCGGCACCTTGTAGAGGATGTTCTCGACCACCCATGCATGATTGGCGGGATCCAGAACGAAGTCGATGAACGCATGAGCCGCATCCAGGTTCTCGGAGTTGCCCATGATCACCATCGTGTCCACCCACAGGTCGGTGCCCTCTTCAGGGATGACGTACTGGATGTTGGGGTCCTCGGCGATGCCGTAGTTGCACCATCCGTCCCAGGCCTCCACGAGCACCGCCTCGCCGGACACGAGCTTGGCGTAGAAGGTGGTGTCGTCGTATGCCAGCAGGCTGTCCTTGGCCTCGATCAGGAGGTCCTTGACCTCGGACATCTCGCCCTCATCGGTGGTGTTGACGCTGTAGCCGAGCGCCTTTTGAGCCGGCAGCATCAGCCAGCGCTCGGTGGCGAGCATGGTCGTCCTTCCGGCAGCATCCTCGGACGGGCGCAACAGATCCATCCACGAGGTTGGCGCCTCGGTCAGCAGGTCGGACCGGTAGCACAGGCCGGTGGTGCCCCACGCGTAGGGCACCGAGTGGGTGTTCCCTGGGTCGTACCCGAGTTCGGTCGCCTCCGGGTACAGGTTCTCGATGTTCGGGACCTTGGCGTGGTCGATCTCGGCCAACAGCCCCTGCTGGGCCAACGCTTGTGCGAACTGGCCGCTGACGAAGGCAACGTCATAGCCCTCACCCTGGGATGCGACGATCTTGCCGACGATTTCCTCGTTGGTGGCGTGGAAACTCACCGTGGCGTCGTAGCCGGTCGCGGTGGCAAACACGTCCGGGAGGTCTTCGGGCATGTAGCCCTCCCAGTTCGAGATCACCAGCGTTTGATCCGCCGTCGGATTCTGTGCCACCGTCTCGGGAGTCACGGGCTCTCCGTCGCCCGATGCGTCTTCTCCCCCGCCGCAGGCTGCAATCAGCAAACCCGCCGTGGCGAGGATCGCCCACATCTTCGACCGCATGTCCACCTCTCTGTCAGGTGGAGCGACCCTACATGTGTGCCACGGCCCCTGGTGGGGCGGAGCGTGAAATCTGTGTGATGCATGTTCGGGCTGCCGAGCAACGGGCATCGCCTGCGGCTACATTCCGCGCCGAGCTTGGAGGTGTCATGGCAGACCGGATGACGTTCGTCTTCTTTCCCGAGGCTGCGTTTGGGCCCACGAACAACTGCGTGGGGATAGGAAACGTATTGCGAGAGCGCGGCCACCGGGTGGTGTTCGCTGCAGAGGAATCGTACGAAGGGACGCTCGAGCCGCTCGGCTTCGAGGAACGGCTCGTCAGCCTGGCCGAACCTCCCGAAGAAGACCAGGAAGTGGGACAGTTCTGGAAGGACTTCATTCGGGAGACCTCGCCGGAATTCCGCAAGCCCACCATCGAACAGCTCGACACGTTCATCAAGCCGACCTGGCAGGCACTACTCGACGGCGCCCGGTACTGCGAGTCACAGATCGCCGGCATCTTCGAAGACGTCAGACCCGATGTGATCGTCGAAGACAACGTGCTCACGTTCCCGGCCGTCCAGACATTCGGAGCGCCGTGGGTGACGGATCGTCAGCTGCAATCCGCTCGAGCTGAAGGATCCGAAGCTTGCTCCGGTGTTCTCGGGATACCCGGAGTCGGACACGTCGGGATGGGACGAGTTCAGGGCCGAGTACGACAGGACCCACCGTCCGATGTGGTCCGAATACAACGACTGGTGTCAGCAACAGGGCACCGGGCCGCTACCCGATCTCGAATTCATCCACGAGTCGCCGCACCTGAACATGTATCTGTACCCGGCCGACATGGACTATACCCGCCAGACGCCACTGGCCGACACCTGGCACCGTCTGGAGAGCTGTGTACGCACCACCGACGCGGAGTTCCAGGTTCCTCCCGAGATCGCCGGGCGACGGTGCTCTCGTGTATCTGTCGCTCGGGAGCCTCGGGTCGGCGGACGTCGATCTCATGAAGAGCATCGTCGCCGCTCTCGCCGACTCCTCGCACCGGTACATCGTCTCGCGAGGGCCGCAGCACGCCGAGTACGAGCTGGCCGACAACATGTGGGGAGAAGAGTTCCTTCCGCAGACTTCGCTGCTGCCGATGGTGGACGCCATCATCACCCACGGTGGGAACAACACCACGACCGAAGGTTTCTACTTCGGAAAGCCGATGGTCGCCCTGCCCCTCTTCTGGGACCAGTACGACAACGCGCAGCGTCTCGACGAGACCGGATTCGGTAAGCGGCTTCCGACCTACACCTTCGAGCCCGACCAGCTGCGGGCGGCCGTCGACGCGGTGATCGCCGACGCCGATCTGCGAGACCGGATGGCGGTCGATCGGAGAGCGCCACCGCTCACAACCAGGAACCCACAAAGCGGCCGACCTCCTCGAGCGGCTCGGACGTACGGGCGAACCGGTGAGAAGGACATGAGCGGCGAGATCACCGTCGTCAGAGGAGGAGCACCCCTCGACTGGGGTGAGATTCCCCAGGAGCCCGACAACCCGCGCCCACCGGCATTCGAGACCGTGGAGCATCGATCCGGTGACGGGAAGTTCGCCGTCGGATTCTGGATGCGTGACCCGGAAGAGGGACCGATGGAACTCACCGAGTTCCACGAGGTCATGTACATCATCGAAGGTGAGATAGCGATCACCACCCAGGACGGCACCGTCCATCAGGTGGGACCCGGCGACCTGGTGATCGCCCCCCAGCGCAGTCGCGGCACCTGGAGGGCCCTCACACCGGTTCGGAAGATGTGGGCGATCTACCGGGAGTTCCCGGCCGACTGACGGGTCCGCACCTGCGTCCCGGGCACAGAGCAGGTACCGTTCTGGCGTGGGGAGAATCTCGAAGATCGACAAGCGCGTCCTTGCCTTTGTCATACCGGCCATCCTCGGAGTCGTGGCCGGGCTGGTGACCGTGTCGTCCGACCTCCTCGCCTACCTCGAAGGGCCGCTGCCCGTCGTGCTCCTGAGCGGTGGGTTGCTCGTAGGCCTGGTTGCGGCGGCCGTCGTGTCCGTGCTGTCCCCTCGCCCGGTCGAGGAGGCCCCGGAGCCCGTGTCGGAATCGGGGACAGTTGCCCGGCTGGCCATGCTCACGAGGCTCCACGATGTGATCTCTGGCCGCCTCGAAGCCATCGACCAGCACCTCGACGGTGTCGGCGGTGAAGACCAAGCTCTTTCGGAGGCTCGACGAGAGATGGAGCGCCTCGAACGCTTCCTCTTCGACCTGCACGGCGTGGCGTCGATGCACGACGTGACGCCCAACGTCGCCGAGATCGACCCGGCGGAGCTCGTGCATTCTGTCATCGACCGCACGGCCAGGGTGACAGGAGACCGAACGGTCAAGCCGGATCTGCCGATCGACGCCGCCCCCTTGTTGGCGGACCGGAGGCTGCTCACGCTGGCGATTGCCAACCTGATCGTGAACGCATTCAAGTTCTCGATCCCGGAGTCGCCGATCGTGGTGCGCGTGGTGGATCATCCAGAGCGCGTCGTTTTCGAGGTCGAGGATCAAGGCCCCGGGGTCCCCGAGGGAGAGGACGTCTGGGGTGAACTCGCCCGGGGTTCGAACGCCGACGGCCTTCCCGGAGCGGGACTCGGCTTGCCGCTCGTTCGGCTGATCGCAGAGGCGCACGGCGGCTCGGCCCATCTCGACTCGTCGCCATCGGGGACACTCGCGGCCATCGAGGTCCCCCGCACGTGAAATGGCGTCACATCCTCTTGGTTTCGATTCTGACCACCGGATGCGGCATGACGGTTGGCCTGCGACCCGCAGGCGAGGCGGCGGGACCGGTCGCTGCGGAGGCGATCTCCGTGCGTCGCGGCGAGACTGTCGTTGCCGGGGTCACCGTGACCACCCTTCCAGACGGCGCTCGCGTCGCCACGCCCGCTATCGACAGGGAGACCCCGACCGACCCTCCTGTCGCCGATTCCAGCACGGAGACGCCCGCCACCACAGTCGCCCAAGCAACGCCGGCCGGTGAGTCGCCGACCACCTCGGTGCCTGGACCGACCACCACGACCGGCCCCGAGGCGACGACCACGACGACCTCGGCACCAACCACCACGATCCCCGCAGTTCCACCTTCGTCCACGGTGTCGCTACCCGAGTTCGAGGACATCGGAACAGTCTTCTCAGCCGACGACGACTTCGTCACCCACGACTGCGACGGCGGCGACGTCACCATCGCCGGCGACGCTGGCACGTACACGCTCGAAGGCGTGTGCCGTGCCGTCCTCGTCCGGGGCTCGTTCAACACGGTGTTCGTGGACGAACTGGGCGCGATCGACCTCACCGGCACGCTCAACGCCGTCGTTTACGGCGCCGGCACCCCCACCGTCAACGATTGGGACGGCGACAACATCGTGACCGGTGGCTGACGCGTTTCAGCCCCACGCGTGACTTATATTCGACGGCATGTCAACGCTCGTCTGTTTCCACGCCCATCCCGACGACGAATGCCTCACAACGGGTGGCATCATCGCCAAGTACTCCGCCGCCGGTCACCGGGTGGTGCTCGTGTCTGCGACCGGCGGCGAGCAGGGTGAGACCCCCGACGACCTCGCTCCTGGCGAGAACCTCGTCGACCGCCGCCGGCAGGAGCTCGAAGCGTCCGCCGCCACCCTCGGCGCAGCGCGAGTGGCCTGGCTGGGATACGAGGACTCGGGGATGACCGGCTGGGACACAAACGGTCATCCAATCGCCTTCGCAAACGCCGACGTCGACGAGGCTGCCGGGCGGCTCGCCGCCATCCTGCGTGAAGAGAATGCGACCACGGTCACGGTCTACGACTGGCACGGCAACTACGGGCATCCCGATCACGTCAAAGTGCACCACGTCGGCCACCGCGCCGCCGAGCTTGCAGGTACGCCCCACGTGTACGAGGCAACCACCAATCGCGACCAGATGCGGGGATTCGCAGCCGCAGCCATCGCCGCGGGCATCGAGGAGGACTTCGATCCCGACGGCCCGGCCGACGACGGCAACCCGATGGGAACGCCCGAAGCCGAGCTCACGACGGCGGTCGACGTGTCGGCCTTCGTCGATGCCAAGCGCGCCTCCATCGCCTGTCACGCCAGCCAGGTCACCGATACCACCGCCTTTCTGTCGATGCCCGAGGACGTATTTGCGGCGGTGATGGGAGTCGAGTGGTTCATCAAGAAGGGGGCGCCGCCGGGCATCGCCGAGACCGAGCTCGCCGGCATGGGTTGAACGACGCCGGTCGCCGTCCCATGGTCCCGTGCTGTCGGATTGGCCGCAGCGTCACTCGGCGAGCGAGCGGGCAAGGGAGCGATGACGCTCGAGGTGAAGCGGCAGGTCCAAGCCCACGATCGCTCCACCTTCGACGACCTGACGGCCGTGAACCAACGAAGTCTCCACGCGCTGAGGAGCGCAGAAAACCAGTGCGGCCAGCGGGTCGGACACTCCCGCCATGGCGACGTCGTCGACCGAGAAGATCGCCGCATCCGCCGCCCTGCCCGGCTCGATGACGCCGATGTCGTCCCGTCCCAACACCTCCGCCCCGCCGCGGGTGGCCGCCCTCAGCACCTGACGTGCGGTCGTCATTGGACGGTCCGACGTCTCCACAGCGCGCGCAACCCTCGAAACGAGCAGGGCTTGGCGTGCCTCGGCAAGCAGATCCGACCCGTCGTTCGAAGCCGCACCGTCCACACCCAGCCCGACCGGCACACCCAGTTCGATGAAGCGGGCGAGGGGGGCGATCCCCGATGCGAGCCTCATGTTCGACGTCGGGCAGTGAGACACCCCGGTTCGACTATGAGCGAGCTTCGAGGTGTCAGGGGTGGAGAGGTGAACCGCATGGGCGAACCACACGTCCTCGCCTAGCCATCCGACGGACTCCGCATAGTCGACCGGACGCAGACCGAAACGGTCCAGGCAGTACTCCTCTTCGTCC
This sequence comes from uncultured bacterium, assembly GCA_963785075.1. Lineage (GTDB taxonomy): Bacteria > Actinomycetota > Acidimicrobiia > Spongiisociales > ZC4RG35 > JAOUGY01. Next base: position 64,239 of record CAWATW010000011.1, on the reverse strand, counting down.
CTGGTCTCTGCCAGATGCGTGTGGAGTCGCACCCCCAGATCCCGAGCGAGCTCGGCCGACTCGCGCATGAGATCGGTGCTCACGGAGAACGGCGAGCATGGCGCCAGCACGACTCGGACCATCGCACCCGGCGAAGGATCGTGGAACCGGCCGACCATCTCCTCGGAGTCGTCGAGGATGCGACGCTCGGATTCCACCACCGAGTCCGGTGGGAGGCCACCGTCGGATTCACCGACACTCATCGACCCGCGAGCGGCGTGGAAGCGGATCGGCACCGAGCGGGATCCGTCGATCTGGTCGGAGACGGACGTTCCTGCCGGCCACAAGTAGTGATGATCGAACGCCGTCGTGCAGCCGGACAGAGCGAGCTCCGCCAGTGCGGTGGTGGTCGAGACCCGTACGTGATCAGAGGTCAGCCGGCCCCACATCGGGTACAGCTCGACCAGCCAGTCGAAGAGTTCGGAGTTCTGCGCCCGCGTGCGGGTTAGGGTCTGATAGAAGTGATGGTGGGTGTTGACCAGACCCGGGACGACTACCCGCCCGCGAGCATCGATCACCTCGTCTGCGCGGTCCGGGAGCTCGGAGCTGGGTCCGACTTGTCGGATCCAGCCGTCGACCGCATAGAAGCCGCCGTCCAGGATCTCCGTTTCGGCATCGTCCATGGTCGCCAGCAGGTCGGCGTGACGGACGAGGAGGCTGGTCATGGAGCCCCGATGCCGCCGAGACCTGCCCGGCGGAGGCCGTCGACAACACGTGGCGGAGTCAACGGGAAACTGTCGAACCACACACCGGTCGCTTCGTGAATGGCTGCGATGACCGCCGGTGCAAGCGGAATGAACGGCATCTCCGCCATACCTCGCGCTCCCCATGGACCACGGGGGTCGGGATGCTCCACCAGCACCGAGTCCACCCTGCGGGGGATGTCACCGATACCGGGAATCAGATAGGTCGAAAGGCGCGGGTTTGTGATCCGTCCATCGGACACCTGGAGGTGCTCGGAGAGTGTGTACCCGACCGCCTGCACCACGCCACCTTCGATCTGTCCGACCACGAGATCGGGGTTGATCGCCTTTCCGACGTCGTCGGCGCACACGATCCGCTCGATCATGATGTGACCGGTGTCGATGTCGATGGCCACGTCTGCGACCTCGGCGACATATCCGTAGGCGAAGTTGGGTTGCCCAACTCCGGTTTCAGGATCGAGCACCTCGGTGGGCGGTGGCACAAACCGGAAGCTGCCCCTCGCCGGACGATCTCCCTCGTTCCAGCGTTTTGTGGCCTCCTCGGCGGCGCCCAGAATCGAGTTGCCGGCCATCCAGGTCATCCGCGATGCAGACACCGAGCCGGAGTCGCCGCTGGTGGCGGTGTCCGAGAACGTCGACCGAACACGGTCGGCATCGATCCCGGTTGCGGCGGCGGCCATCTGCACGAGGGCGGTGTGTGTCCCCTGCCCCACCTCGGCCGCACCGTGGAACAGCTCGGCGAATTCGACCTCGTCGTCACCGTGCAGCACGATCTCCGCTTCGCATCGTTCGGGGAACCCGAACGAGAAGCCGATGTTCTTGTATGCGCAGGCGAACCCCCGTCCGCGTCGCACCCGAGCCTCCGAGGGGGGAAGCGAGGAAAAGGCATGGAACGGGGTCTCCTCGAGCCTGGTCGATGCGGCTTCGGCTGCAGCCACGATCACCTCGGACATGGACACACCCGGTGGCATCTCTGTCTGCGTGATTCCGAGCGAGCCCTCCTGAAGCACGTTGCGGAGTCGAAGTTCGATGGGGTCGATGCCAAGCGCATCGGCCATCTTGTTCATCTGGCTCTCGGCAACGAACGCCCCCTGCGGGGCGCCGAAGCCCCGAAAGGCGCCCCCGGGAACCGAGGTCGTGTAGATGGCGCGGCTGTGAATGCTGGCGTTCGGGATGTCGTACGGACCGGCGACACACAGGTGGAGATTGCCCAACACCTTGTTGGAGGTGTAGTTGTACGCACCCGCATCGAGCATGACGTCCGCCTCCACGGCCGTGATCCGCCCGTCGCGGGTGGCTCCGAGGCGAGCGTGCACCCGCCCGCGGTGGCGCTTGTGATGCCCGACCATCGACTCCTCCCGCGACCACTTGCAGCGGATCGGGCGGTCGATGCCTCGCCGATGGAGTTTCAGAGCCGCAGCCGCCATCACGATCTGCAGTGACATGTCCTCCCGCCCGCCGAAGGCGCCACCGATCGCCGGGTAGACGACCCGCACCTGATCGTGCTCGAGGTCGAGCGCATGACAGATCTGCTCGAGGTCCTCGTAGGTCCACTGACCTCCGACCTCGACGAGAACACGGCCTTCCTCGTCGATCGACGCCACGGCCGCCTCCGGTTGGAGGTAGGCGTGTTCCTGATGGGGGAACTCGTACGTCGCCTCGATGACGACGTCGGCTCCCTCCCAGCCGACGACCATGTCGCCTTTTTCGATCCTGAGGTGGAAGTAGTCGTTCCCAGGAGCCGTGTCCGGGTGGACCACGAGTGCGTCGGGCGCCATGGCGGCGTCGATGTCGGGAACGAGCGGCAGGTCCTCCCACTCGGCCACGATCGCTGCTGCCCCCTGTGCAGCTGCGTCCTCCGATTCGGCCACGACGACCGCAAGGTGATCGGCCTCCCACCGAGACACGTCGCAGGCCACCTTCGAGCGTCCGGTGTGATCCACCCCGACGAGAACCGGTTGATCGAACATCGTCAACCCGTACTCGTTGACCGGGATGTCGGAGGCGGTGACCACTTCCACCACCCCCTCGCGCTCGAGGGCCGGCCCGACGTCGAGCGAGAGCAGACGAGCATGCGGACGGTCGGTGAACACCACCTTGGCGTGCAGAACGTTCTCTCGTTCGATGTCACCTGGATATCGAGTGGCGCCGGTCACCTTGCCGGGGGCGTCGACACGGAAGCTGCTGGACCCGACCGTCATGCGCCCATCTCCTCTGCCGCCTGACGTACGGCGGCCACGATCTTGTAGTACCCGGTACAGCGGCACAGGTTGCCCGAGAGGCCGATGCGGATCTGGAGGTCGTCGGGGTCGGGGTGTTCCTCGAGGAGCTTGGCGCCGGCCATCAGAAAACCAGGGATGCAGTATCCGCACTGCACCGCAGCACGTTCGACGAACGCGTTCTGGAGCGGGTGGAGCTCAGAAGTGCCGAGACCTTCGATCGTCACGACCTCGGCGCCATGGGCCCTCGCGGCCGGCACAAGGCAAGACATCACGGCCTGCCCGTCGAGGAAGACGGTGCAGGCACCGCACTCCCCCTCCGCACAGCCCTCCTTGGTGCCGATCAGCGACTGTCCCGCCGACGGCCCGGCGTCGTCGCGCAGCCAGTCGAGCAGCGTCTTCGAAACGCCTCCACCGGCTTCGATCCGGACCCTGTTCACACGTGCCGATATGAGATCTCCGGCGGCGTGATCGGCGCTGTGTTCAGGCCCTCGTGCCGGCTGCCCGGTCGACAGCGTGACGGGGCGCCCGGCCCATGCTGGCGGCGCTTGGGGTTGGGCCAGCCCCGACAGAGCCCGTTGCACCATCACGCCCACGGCGTCGGAACGATATGCGGCGGTGGCGCGCACGTCATCGATCGGTTGTACCCACTCCTGGGCGACCGCGGCGATGTGGGCGATGGACTCACCGTCGAGTCGACGGCCGACGAGGGCCTCGTCCAATCCAGGCAACTCGACGATGGTCGGCGCCACACTGCCCAGGAGGATCCGGGCGGCGGTCACAATGTCTCCGTCGAGATCGACGCTGGCAGTGAGATGGACCACCGATATCGCCTGCGCTCGTCGCAGGCCGAGCTTCACGAAAACTGCGCGCTCGGTTGGGCGGACCGGCCTGAACCGCACCCCCGTGACCATCTCTCCGCGCTGGAGAACCGACCGCCTGACACCAGTGTGAAAAGCTTCGAGCGACACCGTCCGCACACCGTCGACCGACGTGAGCGTCAGTTCCGCATCGAGCGCTCGCAGCGGCGTGATCGTGTCGTTGGCGGGACTGGCGGTGACCAGATTCCCGACGACGGTGGCGCGGTTCCGGAGCTGCGGCGAGCCGATCTCCCAGCATGCCTGCGCCAACGGCAGCGCCCGTTCGACGACCAGGTCAGAAGCCACGACTTGGTTGTGGGTGACCAGAGGACCCAAGGTGATCATGCCCTCGCTCAGCTCGATGTCGTCGAGGCCGGTGATCCTGGTGATGTCGATCAGGTGATCGACATCGGGTCGTACCCGGCGGCTGAGCTCCAACAGCAGGTCGGTTCCGCCTGCAACGATCCGGGCACGCTCGGCGTTCTCGGCCAAGAGACTCAACGCTTCTTCGACCGTCCCCGGTGTGGAGACACGAGCCAGCTCGAGACGGTGGGTCTGAACCTCGTGCACCTCAGGGCTCCTGTCTGCCGTTGTAGATCGTTCCGCCCGATCCGGCGTACTCGTTGAGGACCTCGATGGCAGCGGCACGCTCCACATCTCGGATCACTTCGATTCCGCGCGCCTCGAGCCTTTCCACCCAGTCTTCCATCTTGGGACCCTCGTCGAAGCCGACAGCGCGTGCATCTTCGTCACGAGCGCTGCACACCAGGCGGCTCACGCCCGACCAGTGCACGGACCCGAAGCACATGGCGCAAGGCTCGGTCGAAGCCACGAGCACTCTTCGAGCCCCCGCCGCTCCGAGGTCGTACTCACCTTGAACCCTCCCGGCGACGGCTATCGCTACGATCTCGGCGTGGGCGACGGCGGCCGCCGCCGGGACCACCAGATTGACGCCCGGAGCCACCAGCGCACCAGAGTCCATGTCGAAGACCGCTGCTCCGAACGGACCCCCGGATTCCTCTCTCATGTTCCGAAGGGCTAGCCCGATGGCAAAGCGTGCCTGGCTGTCGACGTCCCGACAGACAACCGGTTCGTCGTGGTCCAGGTTGTTGATCCATCCGGGCAGCTCGAAGCGCACGTCGGGGAATGTCGACATGGACATGATCCTGGCGTCTCAGCCGGCACAGTTCAAGGTTGCTCGGTCAGGCGGACGCGCCCGCCATCATGAGACCGAGCCGGGTCCGGTCGGCGTCTGCTGCGTCGACGATCCCCGCCAGCCGTCCCTCGTAGAGCACGAGGATCCTGTCGGCGATCCCCAGAACCTCGTCGAGGTCTTCGGAGATGACGACGACCGCAACGTCATTGTCACGCGCCTCGATCAGCCGATTGTGAATGTATTCGGCTGCACCCACGTCAACGCCCCTCGTGGGCTGGGCGGCGAGGATCACCTTTGGACGTGACGAGAGCTCGCGGGCGAGAATCATCTTCTGGATGTTCCCACCCGACAGTGTTCGACCGCGTGCATCGAGCGAGGGCGTCTTCACCGAGAACTCCTCGATCCGATCGCGGCCATGCCTGCGGATCTCCCCGAGCCTGAGCATGCCCCGTTTGGCGAAGCGTGGGTCGGCGTGATCGATGAGCACGAGGTTCTCTGCCACCGAGAACTCTCCGATCGCACCTTCGCGCATTCGCTCTTCTGGCACGTAGGCGAGTCCAGAGCGGCGTCGTTTCCTGACGCCCAACCCCGTAGCGTCCTTGCCCATGATCTCCACGACCCCCGCTTCCACCGGTCGCAGACCGGCGACGACTTCGGCGAGCTCACGCTGACCGTTGCCCGACACCCCGGCGATCCCCAGGATCTCGCCTCCTCGAACCTCCATGTCGAAGGACTCGAGCGCAACCTCACCGCGATCGTTGCGGGCCGTGACGCCGCGCATCGCCAGACGCACCTCCGTCGGTTGGTGTTCGTCACGCTCGGGCACCAGGGAGACGTCGCGGCCAACCATCAGCTTTGCCAAGCTCTCGCGCGTCGATTCGGCGGGCGTGGTGGCACCCACCACCTTGCCCTGACGGAGCACCGTGATACGGCTCGACACGGCGAGAACCTCGCGAAGCTTGTGCGAGATGAACACGATTCCACGACCATCCGCGGCCATCTGGGACAGCGTGCCAAACAGTTCGTCGGACTCCTGAGGGGTCAGCACTGCGGTCGGTTCGTCGAGCACCAGGAGCCGCGCCTCCCGAAACAGGGCCTTGAGGATTTCGACCCGTTGTCGCTCACCCACCGAAAGTCTCCACACCTCGACGTCGAGGTGGACCCGCAACCCGTATTGGTCGCCGAGCTCTTCAAGACGGTCGGAGACTGTTTCGAGATCGGTCAGAGGTCCCCGCGAGGACGGAATCCCGAGGGCGACGTTCTCGACGACCGTGAGGCTCGGAACCAGCATGAAGTGCTGATGGACCATTCCGATCCCGTGGTCGATCGCCTCCGCGGGGCTTGTGATCGACACGCGCTGGCCTGACAACAAGATGTCTCCCTCGTCGGGTTGGGAAAGCCCGTAGAGGATGCGCATGAGGGTTGTCTTGCCGGCGCCGTTCTCGCCGAGAAGCGTGTGGATCTCACCCGGCACCACGTCGAAATCGACGGCATCGTTGGCGATGACGCCAGGAAACCGTTTGGTGATGCCCCGCATCTCGAGCATGGCGTCCATGGTCGCTCCTTCACCTGGCAGATCGGGGACGGCCCGTCCGGCCGTCCCCCATCCATCGGACCTCAGGTCCCGGTTTCGATCGAGCCGTCGGCGATGCCGGCGGCCGTGTCGTCACCCAACGTCTTGATGTCGGCGGGCAAGTCATACCCGTCGTTGTACTCGATCACCAGTCCGCCATTTGCGAGATCGATCGTGTAGATCTCACCGCCAAGCGTGCCGGCCTTGACGTTGTCGACGATCTGGGTCAGCACGACCTCCCAGTGATACACCTGGTTGGCGACCACGATGTCGGGAGCGACCGACGTCTGATTGGATTGTGTGCCGAACCACGCGGCGCCGTTCTCGTCGGCGACGCCGATGGCGCCAACGGTCATCTGGGCGGTACCCGTCAGCACGTCGGCGCCGGCACCGATGAGCGACTCAGCCGCCTCGGAGGCGAGCGCGACATTGGCGAAGTCGCCGATGTAGTTGACGCTCGTGGTGATCGATGGGTCTTGAGCCATCACGCCGTTGACGAATCCGTCGACGTAGAGCTTGGCGTCTCCGACCTCGATCGGCCCGACCACTCCGACGGTTCCGGACTCGTTGAGCGCAGCGGCCATGACACCCATGACGTATCCGCCTTCATCGGATGCGGCCTCGTACGAGAACACGTTGTCGAGGCCGAAGGTGTCGGCGGCGGTTCCCCAGGCGAATGCGATATCGGGAAACTCGGGTGCGATCTCCTCCAGCGACCCGCCGTACTGCGAACCATGGGCAATGACGAGGTCGTATCCCTCCTCGGCGTAACCCCGGATGGCGGCCGCGGCGTCGTCGACCACGAACGTCCCGTCGGTCACCGCGACCTCGACGTTCTCGAGTCGGTTCACCCCGTCGACGATCGACTGTGTGAACGCAAGGTCGTTCGAAGCCGAAGGGGCAACGATTGCGATCCGGAATGCCTCGTCGCCATCGGAACCTGCCTCCTCGGCCGTGTCGTCGCCTCCGCACGCCGCCAGAACAAGCGCCAACGCACCGGCGATCGCCAGCGTGGTCGTCCATCTCGTCTTCATGTCTGTCTCCCTCTGTGTGTCACGTGACCCGGAGTCTCCGGGTCAGGCTTCCCGTCAGGAATGGTTTGGTGAGCGCCGTCGGCTGACGGAAACGGTTGGCGACAAGGACCAGGGCCGCGATCGTGATGATGGCCGGTGCCATCGCAGCGATGTCCGAGGCCTCCAGCGGGATCACGCCGGCGGTCTTCATGTGGAGCACCAGTGCGTTGACCAATCCGTACAGCAGTGCCCCGAGCATCACCCCGATGGGCCGCCATGCTCCGAAGTAGACGAGGGCGACTGCGATGAACCCTGCGCCCGCCGTGAGATTCTGTTGGAAGATCTGGAGCTCGATCGACAATGCTGCTCCGGCGACCCCGGCCAGAGAACCGCCGATGAACACCGCGGCGTACCGGACGGCCGACACCGACACGCCGAGACTGTCGGCGGCCTCTGGATTCTCACCCACTGCCCGGACGTTCAAGCCGAACGTCGTGGAGCGGATCATCCACGTGGCGAGCACAACGAGCCCGAAGGTGAGGTACACGACCCAGGAATGCTGAAAGAGAAGCGGGCCGAGCACGGGGATGGAGGAGAGCACGGGAAGGTCCATGCGGGCGAAGCTCGGGATTGGGATCGGGGTGCCCACCAGTTTCTGAAAGAGAAGATCGCTCATTCCGAGCCCGAAGAGGTAGACCCCGATCCCGGAGATTCCTTGTTCGGCGCCGAGCGTCACCGACATGACTCCCGTCACCAGACCGAGCACAAGCCCGACGAGGAGCCCGGCGACCAGGCCGAGCCAGATGATCCGCGTCTCGAGCACCGTGTAGTAGCCCGCAAATGCGCCGAGCAGCATGATTCCGTCGACACCGAGGTTCAGCACGCCGGAACGCTGACCGATGGCCTCGCCGAGCCCTGCGAGCAGAAGCGGGACGGAGAGCCTGATGCCCGATGCGACGATGGAGGCGATGGCGGCGGCGGTGAACACCTCACTCATCGGTCGTGGCCCTCTCTGCCTCCTGCTGGAGTCCTCGACGCCAACGATCCGTTGCGACCACAAAAACCACGACCAGGCCGTTCAAGGCGAGGATCAACGCAGACGGCACCTGGACCGCTCGTTGGAGGCTGTTGGCCCCGACCAGAAGCCCGCCGAACAGGAACGACGCCGGAATCGTCCACAGTGGATGCAGGCCCCCGAAGAGCGCTGCCACGATGCCATTGAATCCCGCGCTCCCGGTGAACCCGGCCGTCGACCCATCGGTCACGAATCGATGCGACTCGGAACCGAGCACGAGCACGGCGCCGGCGAGCCCGGCGCATGCGCCGCTGATCGTCATTGCGAGGACGACGCCTCGTTTGACCGGGATCCCGGCATATCGGGCGGCATCGTTCGACAGGCCGACCGCCCGCAACCGGAACCCTGCCGTGGTCCTCCACAGCAAGACCCACATCGCAACGGCGACCAGCACCGCGACCACGGGTCCGATGTGGAGCCGCCCGTCACCAAAGAGTCTCGGAAGATCGGTCGATTCAGGGAGTCGCTCCGTCTGGGGAATTCGGGTACCACGCTCGATCTCGGCCGGATCGATCAGCGGCCCACGCAGCAGATAGTTCATCGCCTGGACGGCAACGATGTTCAACATGATCGTGGACAAGATCTCGTTCACGCCGGCGTAGGCCTTCAGCGACCCCGGAACGGCACCCCACGCCGCACCACCCGCAGCGCCCATGACGAGCACGGCAGTGAGCATCACCGGTGTCGGCAGGTCCGGCAGCGACAACGCCGTCACCGTGGACGCCAGAGCTCCCATCACCATCTGGCCCTCGCCGCCGATGTTGATGACGTTCGCACGGAAGGCCACCGTGATGCCCGCACCGACCAGTAGCAGCGGCGTGGCCTTGAGCGCGGTTTGAATGAGAGCGTTCCGACTGCCGAAGGCACCCTCGATGAGTGCTTGGTAGCCGGTGATCGGATCGGCGCCCGAGCACCACGAGCATCACCGCTCCGATGAGGAATGCGCCGATCACTGCGCCAACCGGGATCGCAAAGCGGAGAGCCGAGATCCTTCCGATCGAAGAAGCGAGACCCGCGAACGTGGGCGGTTTCGGTCACCGCCGTGGATCCGAATCCACACTATGGGGCATGCTCTCCTCCGAGGGTATGTGGGGCGTCTCGAACAGGTCGAGATTCGGTGAACCGTATGTCGAACACGGAACTGCGACGTGACGGGAATATTTCCACGCCTTTGATAACAGACGGCTCCTTGACGAATAGGGACTGGCGACCCACAATCGCCGAGTCGTTTTGGTGTCCGGAGTCGTCACCGATCACAGAACGCCGCTGGGGAGTCCGTCGGTACCGGCGTCATGCGAGGAGTGCACGTGACCCTGCAACATCAAGAAGCCGAGACCACCACACTCATCGTCAACGGTGCGGAGGTATCGGTTCGTAGTGACCATCCGCATCTGCTCTCGGCGCTCCGTGACGAGCTGGGCCTGACGTCGGTCAAAGACGGGTGCTCACCATCGGGACAGTGCGGTTGTTGCACGGTCCTCGTCGACGGCAAGGCGATGGTCAGCTGTGTCACCACGGTCGAAAAGGCAGCGGGCCGCACGGTCACGACGCTCGAGGGATTCGACGACACCGAGCGTGACCGTCTCGCACGTGCCTTCGCCACCACCGGGGCATTGCAGTGCGGTTTCTGCACCCCGGGTATCGTCGTTCGAGCAAAAGCGCTCGTCGACCAGAAGGGCTCGGCGCTCGACCGAAGCACCATCGAAGGCCGGCTCGGCGCCCATCTCTGCCGATGCACCGGGTACGTCAAGATCGTCGACGCCATCGAATTGCTGGCATCCGGAGAGCCCATACCCGACCCGGTTCTGTCGAAAGGGAATCGGCAAGGAAGGCTCGAAGTACGAGGGTCCTCGAACTCGCGCTCGGAGACCGAGACTATGTCGGCGACATCGTCGTGCCCGGAATGCTCCATGGGGCACTCAGACTCGCCGACCACACCCGCGCCGACGTGATCCGCATCGACGTCTCCCCCGCCGAACGGCTCGAAGGGGTGCGAGCCGTGTTCACTGCGGCCGACGTCCCCGGCGACCTACGGGTGGGTCTCATCCACAAGGACTGGCCGGTCATGATTCCCGAAGGCGGCCGCACGTCCTACGCCGGCGACGTGTTGGCGATCGTGGTGGCCGACGACATGCTCACCGCCCGTAGAGCGGCCGAGGTCATCGACGTCGAATATCGAGTCCACCGTCCGATCACCGATCCGGTTGCAGCACTCGCCTCCGACGAGGATGCCGTCTGGGGGCTCGACGGCAACCAGCTCTCCAAGTCCGTGTACGCCAGAGGCGACGTGGAGGCCGCGCTGGCGGCATCGGCCCACACGGTGCACGAAGTGTTCGAGACCCAGCGTGTCGAGCACGCCTTCCTCGAACCAGAGTCGACGCTCGCAGTGCCCACCGGCGATGGACGCCTGCATGTCTACTCGGGTGGTCAAGGCGTGTGGGACGATCGCGACCAGATCTGTGAGGTCCTCGGGCTGGACACCTCGCAGGTGACCGTCGAGTTGGTCTCGAACGGTGGAGCGTTCGGGGGCAAAGAAGATCTGTCGAACCAGGCGCAAACGGCGCTGGCTGCCCACCTGCTCGGAGTTCCGGTTCGCTGCACGCTCACCAGGGAACAGTCGCTCCGAATGCACGCCAAGCGGCACCCGATCCGAATCGAGGTGTGGGCCGGATGCGATGCGGATGGCAGGCTCGCTGCCTTGAAGGCTCGGATGATCGGCGACTCAGGTCCGTACGCCTCCGTGGGCATGAAGGTGCTGGAACGGGCCGCCGGGCATGCATCGGGGCCGTACGTCTTTCCGGCGATCGACGTCGAAGCCATCGCAGTACGCACCAACAATTCCGTGTGCGGCGCCTTCCGGGGGTTCGGGGCCAATCAGGCTCAATTCGCCACCGAAGGAGTCATGGATCGACTGGCCGAGCTCGTGGGCATCTCCGGCTGGGAGATGCGGAGCCGCAACATCGTGAGTCCCGGCGCAGCTCTGGGGCCCGGGCCAGATCATGGATGACGGTTGCCTCGGTGCGCGGGAATGTCTCGACGCGATCCGGCCCCACTACGACGACGCCATCGCGGCCGGCAAGGCGGTCGGTCTCGGCGTCGGGATCAAGAACTCAGGGCTCGGAAACGGCTTCCGGGAAGTGTCGAAGGCAGTGGTCCGCTTCCGCTCCGACGGTGTCGTCGAGGTCCGTCACGGATGGACGGAGATGGGCCAGGGTGTGCACACCGTGGCGCTGCAGGTGGCTGCCGAGGAGCTCGGTATCCCGAGCGAGAGCATCGAGGTCATCGTCGACACCACACGCGAGATCGGCTTTCGGTCAGACCACTGGGTCTCGTGGGACGCTGATGACGGCGGGATCGGTCAGAGACGCGTGTTTGGCGGCCGATGAAGGCGGTCGGCAACCAGACACGGACTACGAGGGAACCTACATCGTCGATTGGACCGACTCGATCGACTCGGGCAAAGGCCAATCCCCGTCATCCACTCCACCTTCAGCTACGCGGCACAGATGGTCGTCGCCGACAGAGAAACCGGCGACATCGAGAAGGTCGTGGCAGTCCACGACGTTGGCAAGGTGATCAACCCGATGCTGTGCGAAGGCCAGGTCGAAGGGTCGGTCCACATGGGCCTGGGCTATGCCCTCACCGAGGAGTTCCCGTGCGACGAGAACGGCATGCCGGAGCACCTCACGCTGAGACAGCTCGACATCCTCCGCCCAAAGGACACGCCGGCGATCGAGGTGATCCTCGTGGAAGTCCCCCAGCCGGACTCGCCCTACGGCGTGAAAGGCGTCGGCGAGATCGGCCTGGTTCCCACCGCCGGTGCCGTCGCCGAAGCCTTCCGCCAGATCGACGGCACGTGGCGAACCCGCCTCCCGCTCCGCCGTCACCAACCCCTCGAGACCTGACCGAACCCAGGGTTAAGACCGCCAAAATGGCGGACTACCGCCCACGGAACGAACGCGTGCGGGCTGGGACCGGAGGCTCACCAGATCCGGCGCGGTGCGCCAACCTCGCTTTCTTTGGGCCGTGGTCCGCCAAAATGACGGTCTTAACCCTGGGTTCGGCTTCTGTTGACAGAGCTGGGTTCGGGAGACAGAGTGGCACCATGTCGGCTGTGACGCCTGGGTTGGTATGCGCGCACCATCACCTCTACTCCACTCTTGCTCGCGGGTATGCCGCCACCGCCGAAGACGCCGACTTCCTTCGGCGAGATTCTCGAACAGGTGTGGTGGCGGCTCGATACGGCGCTCGACCTCGAGATGATCGAATGGTCGGCGAAGCTCGGGGCCCTCGAAGCCCTGGAGGCCGGGACCACGGCGATCGTCGATCACCACGAGAGCCCGCACGCCATCGAAGGGTCCTTGTCGGTGATCGTCGACGCCTGTGCCGAAGTCGGTGTCCGGGTCGTTCCGGCCTACGGCGTCACGGATCGCCACGGCTCCGATGGCGCTCGGCGCGGGATCGAGGAGAACCGCCGATACCTGTCCGAGGGCGGTCGTGGACTCGTCGGCGTCCATGCAGCGTTCACGTGCTCGGAGGCGACGCTCGAAGACGCAGCCGCCCTCGCCGTCGAATTCGGAGTCGGTGTGCACATCCACGTGCACGAGGGTGTCGAAGACGACGGTGCCGCCGGTCGCATCGAGCACCTCACCGGCGACGACTGGCTGCTCGCCCACTGCGTGCATCTGCCGACCGACCATCGGCTCCGGGGGACGATCCTCCACAATCCGGCCTCGAACCTCAACAACGCCGTCGGCTACGCCGACCCTCGCCGATTTCGGAATCCGGTGGCGTTGGGCACTGATGGCATCGGTGCGGACATGCTTGGCATCTTCCGGCTTGCGTACTACCTGCACCGCTCGGTCGACGTGACCTCCTCTCCCGACTCGGCGTGGGGGTGGCTCGAGACGGGCTGGGACATCGTTCCGGAGGCTCGCGAAGACCGGGTGACGTGGAGCTACGAGCCCATGGAGCCGTGGCATCTGGCATTCACACCTGTCGTGCGACCCTTGACCATCGAGGTGGCGGGAGAGATGGTGTGGCAGGATGGAAGACCGACCCGGGTCGACCCGGTGGAGATCCGGGCCAAAGCCGCCGAGCAGGCCGCGCGACTCCACGCTCGACTCTGAGAGGAGCATCTATGGCCATCACCGCACCCCCGCTGACGCCGTTCTCGTTGGGGAGGCTCCTCGGGAGGATCGATCACGAATTCTCGACCCGGGGACGGATATTCGATTTGCCGACGGCCCGGTTCTTCGACGTCTCCGACGGACCCGATCTGACCGCCGATTTCATGGGACGCCAGGCGGCGACACCCGTGGGACCCGCAGCGGGCCCCCACAGTCAGCTCGCTGAGAACATCGTGCTGGCATGGCTCGGCGGTGGGCGCGTGTTCGAGCTGAAGACGGTTCAGATCCTCGACGAGCTCGAGATCAACCGACCGTGCATCGACATGCAGACCATCGGTTTCAACATCGAGTGGAGCCAAGAGCTGAAGATCGCCCAATCGCTCGACGAGTACGTCAAGGCGTGGATGATGCTCCACATCCTCGGTTCGTGGGAGCCGCTCGCGACCCACCTCGGCCCCGACCCGGGACCACACGTCTTCGACCTGTCGGTCGGCTACGACCTCGCCGGGATCTCGTCGGAACCCAGTTGCGACGTTCATCGCCGGCCTCATGGACGCTCGCGAGCACATCGAACGACTCCGGCCCGAGATCCCGGAGGCATTCGCCGGGTGGCGGGACTACGACTTCCCCACCCGCATCGCCGACACCGTGACGCTGTCGACATTCCACGGTTGCCCGCCAGACGAGATCGAGGGCATCACCAAACATCTCATGACAGAGCACGGGTTGGACGTGGTGGTCAAGCTCAACCCGACTCTCCTCGGTCTCGACCGCGTCCGCGACATCGTCGTCGAGGAGCTCGGGTACGAGGAGATCCGGCTGCGCCCCGCCGACTTCGAGGCCGACCTCCAGTTCGACAGGGGAATCGCCCTGATCGGAGAGCTCCAGCGTTTCGCCGCAGAGCATGGTCGCCGTTTCGGGGTCAAACTCACCAACACGCTGGTCGTGGAGAACCACAAGGGTTTCATGCCCGACGAGACGATGTACCTGTCGGGCCCTCCTCTCCACGTGGTTTCGACGACCTTGCTGGGCGAGCTCGACGCGGCGCTCCCCGGCATGCTGCGGGTGAACGGGCACGACGACGCCCCGATCCAGGTCAGCTTTTCGGCGGGCATCACGAAGGAGAATCTCCCCGATGCTGCTGCTCTCGGCATGACGCCGATCACCATCTGCTCCGACCTTCTCAAGCCGGGAGGTTACGGGCGCCTCAAGCCGATGTTGACCGGGTTGCAGAAGGCGATGACCGAAGCCGGATGTGACGATCTCGCTGCGTGGCGCTCACATCGTCGTGCCGCGGCCAAGGGCGCAGGCTTCTCAGGGGCTGTGGCGGCCTACATCACATCGCTCCACGACCCGGCATCCAACGCCGGTTACACGAAGGCGGGGAACTCGAAGCTCCCACGTGAAGTCGAACACAAGTTGGAGATGTGGGGATGTGTGGCCTGCAACTTCTGTGTCACCGTGTGCCCCAATGACGCCTTCTTCCGGCTTCCCACCCCTGAGGATGTGGTGATCGACGGACGCCAGCAGTACTTCGTCTTCGCCGAATTGTGCAACGAATGCGGGAACTGCATGGTCTTCTGCCCCGAGGACGGTGATCCGGCGCAGATCAAGCCGAAGCTCTACCTCGACCCATCCCGCTTCGCTGTTGCCACGGGGCCTGCGTTCCTTCTCGATGGGCACGACGGCGATCTCACGGTCACCCCGAAAACCGGGGCTCGAGTCCGAGGTTGCGCTGCTCACGAGGCTTCTCACCGACGAGACCGAGGGGCTGCCGCTCTGAACGGGGTCGCTGCCCGGAACACCAACGCCGACGTGCCGTATCGCCGTACCCGATCTTCCCGCTCTCGTGGCGGGCCTCGCCCGGCGTTGGGGTGCGACAAGGGCGGGGTACGCTCGTCGTATGGGAACGCACGAGGTGCTGAACCAGCCGCCCCCGCTCGAGGGATACGACCCCTACGGATCGGATCCCACACTGCGGGAGGCGGTCGAACGAGAAGGTGGTGGATGGGGTCATGACCTGATCGAGAAGTTCGGCCAGGTCACCGCCTCCGAAGAGGTGTACCGCTGGGGGTTCCAGGCCAACGTGAACGAACCTGTTCTGCTCACCCACGACCGGTTCGGCAATCGGAGCGACATCGTCGACTTCCACCCGGCATGGCATTCGCTCATGGAACTCTCGGTGTCGAACGGCCTCCACTCGTTGCCCTACGAGAAGTCCTCCCGGCGAAGGTGGGCGGGTGGTGAGGGACGCCCTGTTTACGCTCGTGTCGCAGTCCGAGGCGGGCCATGGTTGCCCGATCTCGATGACCACCTCGGTGTTCCGGCGCTCCGGCTCCAGGCGGACCTCGCCGGCGTGTGGGAGCCTCGGGTGATGTCTCGTTCGTATGATCGGCGGTTCGTCCCGGCCTCGGCGAAGTCCGGTGCGATCCTCGGGATGGGGATGACCGAGAAACAGGGCGGAAGCGACGTACGTTCCAACACCTCGGTCGCCCGACCCGCCAACGGTGGCGGACCTGGAGCCGAATACCGGCTCACTGGTCACAAATGGTTCACGTCTGCCCCCATGTGTGATGCGTTCCTGGTGCTCGCTCAGGCGCCCGGGGGCCTCTCGTGCTTCCTGCTCCCGCGGTTCACGCCTGATGGCCTGCGGAATTCGATCCAAATTCAGCGCCTCAAGGACAAGCTGGGCAATCGGTCCAACGCCTCGTCGGAGATCGAGTTCATCGACGCCGCGGGATGGATGGTCGGCGAGGAAGGCCGTGGCGTACCCACCATCATCGAGATGGTCAACCACACCCGACTCGACTGTGTCGTGGGTTCCGTGGCGCTCATGCGCCAAGCCGTTTCGCAGGCCGCCTGGCACGCCGCCCACCGGCGAGCGTTCGGTGGCCTTCTCATCGTCAAACCGCTGATGCAGAACGTGGTGGCCGATCTCGAGATCGAAGTCGAGGCGGCGACCCTCATGATGATGCGCCTCTCAGGAGCCTTCGACAGGGCGGACGCCGACCCGCAGGAGGCCGCGTTTCGGCGACTCGCCACCCCCGTCGCCAAGTATTGGGTCACGAAACGATGCACGCCTGTGGTCCGAGAGGCCATGGAGTGTCTCGGGGGAAATGGGTACGTGGAGGAGTCGATCGTGCCCAGGCTCTTCCGGGAGTCACCTGTGAATGCCATCTGGGAAGGGTCGGGAAACGTGATCGCACTCGACACGATGCGGGCACTGGCGCGAGAGCCGGCTTCGGGTGAGGCCTTCGTCGTCGAGTCGGAGTTGGCGCTGGGCGCCGACCCAGCGCTCGACCACGCCATCGGCGAGGTCCGCACCACCCTGGCGACCTTGACCGATCCCGAACACGAGGCACGGCGGATCGTGGAACGACTTGCCGTGACATGGGCGGCCTCGCTGATGGTCCGACACCGGTCGGGTCCGGCCGCGGACGCCTATGTGATGTCCCGGATATCGGGCGACGGAGGAGCGATGTTCGGCACTCTTCCCACGGGCGCCGGCACGGGTTCGATCGCCGCCACCGCCATCCCGCGGGTCGATCGAACTAGTACCAGGGTGTCATCCTGGAATGGTCCTCGGGAATCGGGTCCGATCGGCCGATGTCGAGAGTGTCGCGACAAAGCGACGAGCGGAGCGGAGTCGAGGGATGGAGCGAGGCGAGACGCCGGCTTCGTCCCTCGATCGCGTCCGGGGTGGGCTCCCTGGAGAGCTGGCGCTGCGACTACGCGGAAGCGACGTTCGGCGACCAGTTGGTCGGCGAGCGCCCCAAAGCCGGAAGGGGGTAACGTCTCTGGGGCGCCCTCCGCCTCCGGCAGTGTTCCATCGTTCCCCGTCATTTCGAGCAGTGTCGTCAATCCCTCCGTTGGGGCTAGTTCTCGGCGTCGCCGTGGTCGTTTGAACCCCAGCTTTTTGGGTAATCACTCAAGAGTCAAGGAGGTCTCATGACACAGAACACACTGAAGCGATCGGCATATGCAGCTCTCGGCGTACCAGTCGACGTCGCCAACAAGCTGATGGATCGAGTCAGATCGACACGAGACATGCTCGACGAGGCTCGGGGACGGATGTCGGAGCAAGTGAGCGCACTGATCGAGGAGTGGGCCGATGAAGGTGAGCGTTTCGTTTCGACTCTTTCCGACCGCTCTGCCGAGGCCGTGGAGTCGCTCGAGTCCATGCAGGACCGAACGATGGAGCGGGCCGCAGCCGACACTGCCGGTCGGGTGGCTCGAGGAGTCGTTACGGCAGCCACAACACCCGTGGTTTCACTCGACCGGATTGGAGGGATCGGCCCCGCGTTCTCCAGACGACTCGAGGCCGCCGGCGTCATTTCGACGCATGCGCTCGTGGAGCGTGCCCGCACCACGGATGGTCTCGAGGAGCTCGGGCGACAGGCCGACATCCCGACGGCCTCGCTCGCGCAATGGGCGGCCGATGCCGACCTCACTCGGATCACCGGCGTCGGCGAGGAGTACATGAACCTGTTGAACTTTGCAGGGTGGCGTCGATCTCGGACCTTCGGGATCGCAAGCCGGAGGAGCTGAGATCGGAGATCGTTTCGGTCCGCGCCGACACCGGGATGAACGACGCCCTGCCATCCCAGGCGACACTCAGGTCGTGGATCAGTTCCGCGAAGAAGCTGGCGTAGTCGACGATCTCCAACCGCCCATCGAAGCCCCG
Organism: uncultured bacterium; assembly: GCA_963785075.1. Lineage (GTDB taxonomy): Bacteria > Actinomycetota > Acidimicrobiia > Spongiisociales > ZC4RG35 > JAOUGY01. The sequence goes on along the minus strand of CAWATW010000011.1, from coordinate 45,787 downwards.
GTCGCCATGCCGGGGCTTCGAGGTGGTGGAAGGGGTCGAGTGCCCCAAGTTGTAGGCATACCGCAACGATGAGCACCCCACCTTCGAGCCCCACGTGTGTCATCGTGAACACCCGCTCGGCATCGCATGGTGAAGCAGCCATCGCCGAGGCGCTCGACCGCCATCTGACCCCTGCCGGGCTCACGTGGACGTGGGTGCTGCGCACCAAGGGCCAGAGCCGACGCGAGCTCACAAGGAAGGCGATCGGAGGAGGGCATCGACTGATCGTTGCTGCCGGCGGCGACGGCACCGTCGCCAAGTGTGCCGATGTCGTCGCCGAACACCCCGGCGTGACGCTCGGGGTCCAGCCAACCGGGACCGGAAATCTGCTGGCCTGCGAGTTGGAACTGCCGCTCGACCTCGACGCTGCGGCGGCCGTGATCGCTGGAGGTCGCACACGTGCGATCGATGCGATGGATGTCGACGGCCGACGCAAGTGCTTCTCGCACGTCGCGATGGGGACCTATTCGCGCATCGGGTCCGGGGCGACGGCAAGACCATCGGCCATGGCGAAGCCTCGATCATCGTCGTCCCGCGTACCGTGCCGATCCTCGTGGACGCCTAGGATTCGGATCATCGGCGGATGAGAACCTGGTGCCGGCAGACAACGTCGGATTCGTCCCACAGACTGCGGTAACGTTCAGGTACGAGGCCGGATCGATCGCGGCCGCCCCCGACCCGCCGAGGAACTCGAATGGCGTCGCCCAGCTCAGAGTCTGAACTGACCAATACCCTCAGCACCCTGGACCCACCTCCACCGCCCCGCAAAGAGCGTCCGCGACGCCGTTGGTTGGGCCGTCTGACGAAGCTGGTGCTCACGCTGGTCCTGCTCGGTGGACTCGCGTACGGTGCATACCTGCTTGTGGCCCACCATCGACGAACGGTTCTTCCAGCCGGTTTCGGACAACAGCGCCGACATCGACACTCTCGCCTCCCGGATCGATGAATTGGAGGTGCGAATCGCAGAGCTCGAATCTCGGACCGAGACGATCCTCACCACCTCCGACAGCGCAGCGGCCGAAGACACCCAGCTCGTCGGGCGCCTCGACGATCTCGCAGCGGCCATCGATGCACAAACCGCCCGCCTGGAAGGACTGGAAGAAACGGCATTCGGACTCGCCGAGACCGATGAGATCGCGGCCGCCACTCTGGAGCGGGAATTGACGGTACTCAGGGCGATGGAACTGATGTCGCGGGCCCGACTCTCTCTCTATCAGGCGAACTACGGGCTGGCCAGGGAAGACGTTGTGGCTGCTCGGGACGTACTCGCCGACATCGAAACGGCCGACGAGACCGTTGCCGACGCAATCGATCGGCTCGAGGTCACCATCGCCGCGCTTCCCGATCGCCCAGTGGCGGCGGCGGCCGACCTCGACATCGCTTGGCAGCTCATCCTGGGAGACGTGGTTCCACCGGTCACCAGCACGACGACCACAGGGCCGCAGAGCACCACGACCACGTCCACCCCGTAGCGAGCCACGACGCTCGGGCGATGTGGGCACCGGCGCCAGGCCGGGCGTGAGACCGCGCCGATCGTTCACGACTCGCTCCACCGCCCACCGGCTTTGGTGCGCTGGCGCGTCCATGGCGCTTATATCACCGTTGTCCTCGCGGGTGGGCGTCGATGGCCGAGGGCCGGGTTGCAGACCCGAGCACCACCGAGCATTGCGTGGGCGGAGGAAGAGCAATTTGAGCACGGACCACAGCATTCTCGGACCGGCTCAACGCCTCCGCGATCTCGACCGGATGAGATCGGAGGCCTTCGACATCGTCGTGATCGGCGGTGGCGTGACCGGAACCGGCATCGCCCTCGATGCCGCCCTCCGCGGTCTGAAGGTCGCCCTCGTGGAACAGCGCGACTACGCAAGCGGGACCTCCAGCCGGTCGAGCAAGCTCTTCCACGGTGGGCTTCGCTACCTCGAGCAACTCGACTTCGGCCTCGTGAGGGAGGCATTGCGCGAGCGCAATCTGATGTTCGACGCGTCTCTGTCCGCACCTCGCCGAAGGTGTTCCGTTCTTGTATCCGCTCACCCATAAGGTCTGGGAACGGGCGTACGTCGGCGCAGGTATTGCCCTCTACGACCTGCTCGCCGCAGTCGGAAGAAGCCCCCTCCCAAGGCACAGGCATCTCTCCAAGCGTGCGGCCCATGCGATCGCACCCGCGCTCGCCGAGACCGCGCTCGAAGGGGCGATCCAGTACTGGGATGCGCAGGTGGACGACGCCCGCCACACCATGACGTTGGCACGCACCGCTGCCCAGCACGGCGCCGCGCTCGCTTCGTCCACCAGGGTGACAGGACTCATGACAGCCGGACCGCATGTGAGGGGCGTGCAAGCCACCGACCTCGAATCTGGGGATGCGTTGGCGATCCAAGGCCGTCAGGTGATCAACGCGACAGGTGTATGGACCGATCAAATCGAGGATCATGTCGGGGGCGGCGCGGTCCACGTTCGCGCTTCGAAGGGCGTGCACATCTTGGTTCCCAAGGAACGGATCGACTCCGACTCGGGCATCATCACACGAACCAAGAGCAGCGTGCTGTTCGTGATCCCGTGGCGACGTCATTGGATCATCGGAACCACCGACACCGATTGGAACCTCGACCTCGCCCACCCCGCAGCGAGCCGCAGTGACATCGACTATCTCCTCACCAACGTCAACCGGATCCTGAGATCACCGATCACACACGAGGATGTCGTAGGGGTGTATGCAGGGTTGAGGCCACTGCTCCGGGGTGAGACGGAAGCCACATCGAAGCTGAGTCGCGAACATGCCGTTGTTGTCTCGGCGCCCGGCCTGATCAGTGTGGCCGGAGGCAAGTACACGACGTACCGAGTCATGGCAGAGGACGCCGTAGACGAAGCGGCCAAACATCTCGACATCGAGGTTCTTCCGTCGATCACCGAGGCGACTCCTCTCGTTGGCGCCGTCGAGTACGAGTCGCTCCGACGACGAACCACTCTTCTCGCCGACGAGTATGGCCTCGACGCAACCCTCGTCTCACGCCTCGTTGCGCGCTACGGCGACCGCGCGCTCGATGTTCTCGAGATCATCCGCAGCTCGCCGAAACTCGCCACCCCGCTCTCGGGTGCCGAACACCACATCGGCGCCGAGATCAGGTATGCCGCATCCCACGAGGGGGCTCTGCATCTCGACGACGTCCTCACGCGCCGGACCCGGATCTCGATAGAGACTCCACATCGCGGCGCGGAATCCGCTGAGGCCGTCGCTCAGATCCTGGCGCCGGTTCTGGGATGGACCGGTGCGGTCATCGAACGCGAGGTGGAGCACTATCTCGCGCGTGTCCGGGCGGAGCTCGACTCCCAAGCACAGCGGGACGATCGAACGGCCGACGCCGCTCGGCTCGGTGCTCCAGACGTTCGCGGCTTCTCAGGTTGAGCGAGCCGGTCTCGACCCAGGCTCAGGCGACGCGGTCATCGGCGATGGCCGACACAACGGCCTCCGCCAAGGGCAGCGACACCTTGAACACGTTGCGGCCTGAGCGGCGGATCATCACGAGGTCACCCCCCATCAATCGCGCCAGGCCACGTGACACCGTCAACCCCAGGCCGATCGAGCCCGGGTCGTTGGCTTCCGTCACAGCTCGCTGATAGGGCTCGAAGATGCGCTGGACGACCGATGGCGACAGCCCCGGACCGTCGTCTGACACCTCGATCAAAGCCGAGGATCCTTCCATCCGAAGGGACACCAGCACGTCGTCCCCCCCGTAGCGGAGAGCGTTTGTGCCGAGGTTTCTCACGATCTGACGGACACGGGCCGGGTCCACGAGTGCGACCACCTCTGACTCTGGCAGATCCACGCCTGCGTTGAGACCCCGGACGACTCTGATCGAGTCCTGGATCAGAGCTCCCAGCTCCACTGCCACGGGGACCACACTGACCTCTCCGACGTCTGCCGTGGCCAGTACGAGGAGGTCATCGACGAGGTGCGCCATCTCTGAGCTGTTGAAGGCAATCAGGTCGAGGAATTCGTCACAGTCATCGAGGCTGTGTTCGGCTCGATGCGTCAGCAGTTCCTGGCTGAATCCCACCACCGCCGTGAGGGGGGTTCGCAGCTCGTGAGCGACGGTTGCGAGGAACTGGTCCTTTGAGGCCAGCAGGCCTTGCAGCTGGCGTTCGACACGCACCAGCTCGGTCACGTCGGAGATGCTCACGAGCACTGCGGAGTGGTCGGGTTCACCGTTGGTGATCGGCACTCGCCAGCGCACGACGAGATACATCGGCTCGCCACTGGCGTCGACGGTAGTGACCTCGAGCTCACGATTCATCTCGCCTTGGGCCATCGCCACGAGGGTGTCGATGTACGTCGGGATTGCGGCGTCCGAGAGTCGGTCTTCGAGTGTCAGGGTGCCCGCACCCTGCACGAGGTGTTCCTGGAGTTCTGTGGCGGCCGGATTGGCGTCGGTGATCGTCACCAGCCCGAGGATCTCCGCGATGTCGTCCCTGTTGGCCTCGAGGTGGCTGCGCAGGTCGGCGGGCTCGGCCAGCTGGGCCGCCCGGGCGAGCGCCGCTCGGTAGTCCTCACGCTGAATGGCCACCGGGGCCAGCTCGAACAGGGTTCGGAATCGGGCTTCGCTCTCCACCAAGGCGAGCTGGGCGGCACGACGTTCCGTGATGTCCTCCGTCACAGCCACGAACACCGATTCCTCCGGGAAATCTCCCGGCATGGCGGCGACGCGCATGCGGCACCACCGTTCCACGTCTCCGTGGACGAGCCTGATCTCATGTACGAACGGCTCGCCCGCCGTGTGAAGCTCCAGAGTCCTCCGCCAGTGCACCGCCAGGTGCTCGGGATGGATGTAGTCCTGCAGGGTTCTGGCCAGCGGGGCACGGTCGCCGAGCCCGAGGATACGTCGGAAGGCAGGGTTGGCCCGGATGATGGTGCCGGCGAGCCCGCTGATCACGATCCCGGCGTCGACATGCTCGAATGCCGCTTGATAACGCGCCTCGGCGAGTGCGAGGTCATCCATCGCCGCCTGGCGCTCTCGCCGAAGAATCTGGGGTCTCCGCGCCACACGAAAAGCCAGCAGTCCGGCGAACAACGCGACCGAGACGCCACCGATCCACAGGTCGGACGTGACAGGCGCTGCCGAGCGCCAACCGTCGACAGGTCGCACCGCCAGCTCCCAGATCGTGTCGGTTGCACCCAGATAGAGCGACCGAGTCACCGGGTCGCCCTCGAATGCCGTGGGGTCCCCGTCGAGGAGCTCGCCGCTTTCGAATGAGCGCAAACCCACCACCATGCCCTCGAGGTCGCGGAGGCCGGCGTGCTCGGCGACTTGATCCCAATCGAGGACGATGGCGCTGAATCCCCAGAACGTGCCGTCGGGCTCGTAGGTCGGGCGTCGCACCAGCAGTCCGGTTCCGCCCTGTACGAGCTCGACGGGTCCTTGAATCACCGTCTCGCCGGTCTCGATGGCGGGCAGCAGCAACCGGCGTCGGTCGGCGTCCGCCATCAGATCGAGACCGATTGCGGCCTCATTTCCTTCCAGCGGATACACGAACCTCAACACGGATCCCGGTGCAAGCTGGACGGATCGGACGTGTGTGGCCTGCTCCATGAGAGTCTCGGCGAACAAGGGAAAATCGGACTCGAGTCGTTTCGGCTGGCTGCGGGCCACGAGCACGAAAGCGGCGAGCGTGTCTGCGGCCGCAGACTCCCGCGCAACCTCATCTGACAGATAACGGGCAAGGGCCTCGACGTCCTTTGCCACCAGCGCTCGGGTCTCCACCGTGTATGCAGACCTGGCGAAGCTGTCGATGACCCCACAGATCATCAACACCAGCAAGGCCGCAACGACAGCCGCGAGTGGCGCCGAACCGCGGCGCAAGCCTCTCACCCCTTTTCTCTCGGCAGATTCCGGCCGTAGATCAAGGTCTTTGCCCGGAAGGGTCTCCGCCGGCATGGCCCGGCGAACGTGCCGGCCGACCGCTGCACGGACCCTGTTGCGGTATTCGTGAACCTCTCCACCGTGGGCTGACGCTCTCGCCTGCCCGATGCCGTGCAACGGTCAGGTGTCGCAGCGGATCATCGTCAGCAGGAGCCGAGCAGGTCCCTCTGCCACCACAGAGTGGGGTTGATGAGCTTCGAGGTAGAGCCATCCGCCGGGTTCGAGCCTCGTCGCAACGCCGTCAGCCTCGACTCGGAACGCGCCGGTGATCGTCTGCAGGATGACAGGCACGCTGGCCGTGTGCTCCGAGAGCTCCTGGCCGTCGTCGAAGGCGAAGACCACCAGACGCACTGGACCCTGCTTCACGGCACGCGACTCAGGGTTCCGCCGGGCGGGATTTCGACTTCGGACGCTACATCGTCGATAGAGACCGTCATGGTGGTTCATCCTCTCACTGGAAGTTGTTCACCGGTGGGCACCACTGCGGTGCCCACCGGTGCGACTCGGGATCAGCCCTCGACGATCACCTTGGCCCGCATCCACGGATGCGGCGAGCAGAGGTACTCGTACTCGCCGGGGGTGTCGAACGTGTAGGACCACGTATCGCCTTCGGCCATCATTCCCGAATCGAACTTGCCGTCGACTGCCGTCACGGTGTGAACCATGGCGTCGTCGTTGGTCCACATGACCGTTGTCCCCACGGGGATGGTGAGGACGTTGACCGAGTAGTCACCCGGCGCTTCTGAGTCCGAGAACTCGTCGGCGGCATCATCCGCCTGGAAAGTCCCCGAGCCGGCCAGGATCGAGACAGGGATGCCCTCCTCCGACTCCGCGACGGCCGACGGGGCCTTCTCGTTTGCGGCTTCGCCGCCGATAACCTCGAAGATCTCGTGGTTCGGTTCGCCGTCCACGATCAAGTGGCCAACGGCGCCCTTGTCGAACGTTCGGACGAGGGCGTGATCGACCAAGACGATGGTCGAGGGGACTTGCCCGACGAGCTCGGCGACCACTCCCCCTCCCGCTGGCACCAAGGTGGTCTGCGATCCTCTGATGGGCGGGCTCAACAGCGCCGCCTCCGGGTACACGACGTCCCAATGCGAGCCGATCGGATGGAAGTTGGAGTCGAGGTTCAGCCCTGCGTTGACGAAGTAGAAGCGTGCCCGCTCTCCCACCGACATGTGGAGGGCGTTGTCCTCGATCAGCGCTCCCTTGGCGCCATTGAAGACAACCATGGTCGGCTCTTCGAGGCTCAGTGCCGCCCGATCCGTCTCTGCGATGCCTCCGGTTGTGCCATCGGTGTAGTACTCGGACTGGACCATGTACCACTCGTGGTCGACTTCGGGCAGGGGAGTCTCGGGATCGACCAGGATTCCTCCGTACATACCATGGGCAATGTGGGCCGGGACGTCGCCGTATGCGCAGTGATACATGAACACACCCGGATACAGAAGCCTTGCTTCGATCGTCTTCGTCTCTCCGGGAGCGACGGTCGTGTCGGCGGCACCGCCACCCTGACCGGTGACCGCATGGAAGTCGACGTTGTGCGGGTGGACGTTGCCTTCGGGGTTGGTGAGTGTGAAACGGAGCACGTCACCCACCCGCGCACGGATCATCGGTCCCGGCGTCCCGATGGACACGTCGAGGCCATCGCCCATGAGTCGATATCCCCATGTCTCGTATTCGGTCCCGGTCGCAGGGTCGATGGCGACGACGTTCTCGGCGATCTCGAAGTGAACATCCACGATGGCGGGTGTGGTCCGCACCGCTGCCGGGGGCACGTCGGGCGCATACGACACGTTGACCTCACTTGCCGGAACCGCGGACAGTTGCGCCTTCGGAACGAAGTCTGGAATCACGTCGACGACGTCTGCGGTACCGGTGCCGACTCCCGCCGCCGCACCGTCCGCAACCGCGACCGGATCTGCCCCGACCGCCTCGTCCGGCATGATCATGAGGGCCCCGACGGCAAAGGCTCCTCCCACCACCGCAAGCGCCAACGCGGAGATGGCGACCCAGGTGAGCAGGGGGTGTACGTGCTTGGGTTCCGGCGTGTCCGCCGGCTCGGTTTTTGGTGTGATTGTCTGTGTCATCTCAGATCTCCTGAAGCCTCTGCAACGGACATGCCTTCCAAACGTTCCAACAAGTGGGCCCGGGCCACGGTCCACGCATCGTGGATCGGGCAACTCGAGGTCCCGGGACACGGGCCATCGCGCAGTGCACAACGGCCCGTCACGGTCTCGCCCTCGACGGCCTCGATCACGGCCAACAACGAGATGTGCTCCGCCGAGATCGCAAGTCGATACCCACCGCCCGGGCCCCGTTCCGACCGAACCCAGCCGGCTCGCACCAGCGGGGTCATCACCTGTGCCAGGAATGCCGGGCTGGTCCCGACCTCCCCCGCCAGCTCCTCTCGACTCGTCGCATCCTCCGAGGCTGCGAGGGTCGTGATGACCCTGAGCGCCAGATCGGTCTTTCGCTGGAACGAGATATTCATTAATTCTTTACTCTATAACTAAAGATATACCTCGATCAGGGCCGTTGGTCCCAGACCTGGTTTCCGAATGTTCGGGATTGGCGGTACCTTCCAACTCGACCGCCGACGAGGAGAACAATGCTGAGAACCTGGAACATCGCGATGACCGTGCTCCACGCCGCCCAGGGCGTGTTGGTACTGGTCCTCGCCAATCAGTTCACCCTCCCTGTCACTGCGACCTTCCTACAAGGCCCTCCTGGCAGTCAGCAAGACCTGGTTGGGCTGTTCGATGTCAGTATCGCAACGGGCGTAGCCGGGTTCTTCTTCCTGTCGGCCTTGTTTCACCTGCTGGTGGCGGGGCCCTTTCACGATCGGTATGTCGCCGGCCTCGAAGCAGGTCACAACAACTTCCGCTGGGTGGAGTACTCGCTCTCTGCTTCTTTGATGATCGTGCTGATCGCCATGATCACCGGCATCTCCGACGTGGCCGCACTGGTGGCCCTGTTCGGAGTGAACGCCTCGATGATCTTCTTCGGCGCGGTTCAAGAAAAGTACGAGTCTCCCGGCGGTTCGCTCCTCCCGTTCTGGCTGGGGTCGCTGGCCGGAATCGTCCCGTGGATCGCGGTAGGGATCTACCTGGTCTCGCCCGGTACCGAAGCCGAACCGCCGGCATTCGTGTACGGCATCTTTTTCTCGCTGTTCGTGTTCTTCAACAGCTTCGCTCTCAACCAGTGGCTCCAGTACCGGGCGGTCGGCAAGTGGCGCGACTACCTCTACGGGGAGCGCACCTACATCATCTTGAGCCTGGCGGCCAAGACCGCCCTGGGTTGGCAGGTCTTCGGCGGAACCCTGGCCGGCTGACCCGAGGTCGATCAGGTTTCAGAGTCGACGGGCACCGCCATCGCCATCGCCTGGCTGTGGTCGAGGTCCATGTTGTGAAGCGTGCGCCCGTGCTCTCGAGTGGCAGCAACGACCTCGTTCTCGGTCCCGGTCGTCTCCCATCCACAGGCACATGCGATCTTCCATGAGCTCATGTCTTCTCCTCGTTCAGGGCAGTTGCCGGAAAGGCTCCGGAATCCAGCCGTTCAACAGATGCTGCCATTCCGAATCGAGCGCTGCGCGCACCACGTCGTCGTCTCGCGTGAGCCACGACAAGTGGCGCAAACCGTGTTCCACGACCTGTTCGAAGGTAACGTCGACCGGAGCAGCGTGCGTTCCACCGCGTGCGAGTTCCGACCGACCAACCACCTGAGCCTCCATGTCACCAAGGGTGGCTCCGTCGATGACCGCCACGAAGCTCAATACGACGGCGTCGCGCTCATATCTCCACGATGTGGAGTGCATCAGCAGCAAGCCGTCCAATGCGCCTTCGACGATCCGCCGCGCCGTCTCGAGCGGATGCTCCCCCGGCCCTGCCTCGATGAGCCACGGTGCAGCCCCGCACGGCCCCGTCAGCAGTACCTGGTCATCCGATCGTACGAGCGTGAACACCTCGACGGTCACCGGACCTTCCACGTTTATCGACATCTGATCAAGCACGGACAGATCCACCCCGCCGAGGCTACCCCTCGAGGGTCGGCTTCGCAGGACTCAGGCCGCCTTCGGTCCGCTGGATCGGAGGGCGTCTCGGATCTTGACTTTTGCTCCGATCGAGAGCACCGCACCGCGATATATCCGGGCACCCAACTTGATCACAAAGATGGTCGTCACCACGACCAGGCCGATCGACACCAGTATCTGCCACATTGGCAGCGTGCCCGTTGCGGCCCGCACCGGCATCACCATCGGCGCCGTGAAGGGGAAGAACGATCCGATGACTGCGGCCAGACTGTGCGGAGACTCGATCGCGGTCATGGCGATCAGATAGCCCGGGAGCAACAGGATCACAGGAAGCATCGCCGCTCCTTGCGAGTCCTCCTGACGGGTCACCGTGGCGCCGAGCGCACCGTAGAGCACCGAGTAGACGGCAAAACCGAGCAGGAACCACAGGATGGTCTGAATGAGAATGGATGCCCCCAACATCGAGAGATCAACCCCCGGAAGGCCGACTATGACGAGGGCGCCCACTATGGCTCCCCCGATCACGGTGAGCTGCAACAAACCCAGCAGCCCGATGCCGAGGATCTTGCCGGTCAACAGCCATTCTGCCCGAACCCTGGACAGCACCACCTCGACCACCCTGCTCTGCTTTTCCTGCATCACCCCGAGCATGATGAACTGACCGAAGATGAGAATCGCCATGTACAGCAGAATCGATCCGATGTAGGCGCCCACCCTTCGGGGCATCTCCTCCACGTCGATGGGTGACAGGATCTGCTCTTCGATTCCCGACGGTGCGAGGATTGCGGAAGCCTCCGCCGCGGTCATTCCGAGCTCCGCGAGGGCGGCGTCACGCTCGATGGATTGTACAGTGAGATCGACGGAGCCTGAGATCCGGGTATTCCTTTGAGTGGCGAACTCGAGCGTCACGCCATCCACCAGCAGGGCATCGACGTCGCCCGACTCGAGCGCTTCTTCACCGGCATCGAGCGATTCGAAGCTCTGTACCTCGGTCTCGAAATCCATCGACTCTGAGATCACAGCGAGCCGATCCCCGAAGCCGACGGGAACCACGCCGGTCACGCCGATCGATGTTGGCGACGGGTCCCCGATGTCGGAGGCGAGAATCGGGGCCAGGCCAAAGATCGCACCGACGATGACGACCGTCATGATGAGGAATGCTTTGCTACGGGCCCGCTGGAGGAAGTCGCGTCGTGCCACCTCGAACACCTGACGGAGAGCATTCACGATCGCACCGCCTCTCTGAACAGATCCGAAAGCGTGGGCGGCTCGAACCGCAGGCGGGTCACCCTCCCATCGGTCTCGGCGGCCCGGAGGATGCTGTCGAGGTCGACCGCCTTGTCCACCAGATGCACGACGTGGCCATCAACGGCCTCGGTTCGAGCGCTGTCGAGCATGGGCCGTGTCCAGGGACGACCGTCGACGTCGAGCTCGAGCTGGCGGATGGGAGATGCCTCACGCAACTGGTCGAGCACGCCGGAGAGGACGACCCGACCCCGCTCGATGACAACGACGTCCTGACAGACGTCCTCGACGAGGTCGAGCTGGTGACTCGAGAACAGGACACCCGTCCCGTGTGCCGACAACTCGCGTAGAACCCCGGACATGGTGTGCACACCGATGGGATCGAGGCCGGCGAAAGGCTCGTCGAGCACCGCGATCTTGGGTCTGTGGATCAGTGCCGCCGCGAGCTGCACCCGCTGCTGGTTGCCGTGCGACAACTGCTCGAGCGGAGCAGAGGCGCGATCACCGAGACCAAACCGTTCCAGCCACGACACAGATTCCGAGCGGGCGTCGTCACGAGTCATGCCCGAGAGTCGTCCGAAGTACGACAGCTGTTCTCCGATACGCATCTTCGGGTAGAGCCCCCGTTCCTCGGGCATGTATCCGAACGAGAGTCGTGTCGACTCGTCGAGCGGTGCCGCGCCGAACGTGATCGTGCCGGCGTCGGGTTCGACGAGACCCAGGATGCAACGCATCGCCGTCGTCTTGCCGGCCCCGTTCGGGCCGAGAAAGCCGACGATTCGACCCGGATCCACGGAGAAGGAGGCGGCATCGAGCGCCACCACGTCGCCATAGCGCTTGCGCAGTCCTTCGACTCGCAAGGTCCGTTCGGCCACGACCGTCCGGCGGTCGTCGATCACCTCAACCACCACGACCTCCTACCGCAACCAACTACGGCACCGCTCGCTCACCCCAACGTGGTACTTGGGATCGGGGTTTTCCACTGCCGAAGGTCACGACCCCGTTACGCGCTCCCGGCTGAGCGACGACTCGAGCGTCATGCTGCGGACCACCCACCGTCCGAAGTGACCAGTGCGCCATTCACGTTCGAAGCTTCGTCACTCCCCAGCCACGAGATGACCGACGCCACCTGATCCGGTTGGGCCGTTGGGCCCATCGTCGCCATCTTCAGCTGTGCCCGCTCGATGGCCCAACCGCTGCGAGGCTCGGCCGTGGTGCCGATGCCGGTCTCGACTCCCCCGGGAAGAACCGCATTCGAACGAATCCCCGACGGCCCATAGAAGAACGCGATATGCCGGACGAGACCGATCACTGCGTGCTTCGAGGTCGTGTACGCCACTCCGGCAGCGCCTGCTCCGAGCGAGGCTTCGGACGCCACCGTCACCACGGCGCCACCCCCCTCCGCCTGCATGAGCGGAAGCGCGGCCCTCGTCAGTCTCATGACGCCGGTGACGTTGACGGCGAGCACTCGATCCCATGTCGAATCGTCGACCTCACCCAGTGGGAGGAAGTGATCCATGATCCCGGCGACATTCGCGAGTATGTCGATCCGTCCCGCCGCCTCCACGACGCGATCGACATCCGCCGATGCCGTGACATCGGCCCGCATCACGGTGATGCCGTCATGCGCCTCGGCCGCGACGTGGAGACCCTCCTCCGATACGTCACAGGCGATGACCTCGGCTCCTTCTTGCGCCAGTCGGATGGCAGTAGCGCGTCCGATGCCTGAAGCGGCTCCAGTCACCACGGCCCGTTTCCCGGCGTGCCTCGCTGTGTCCATGTCCCGCTCCTCTCGTTGCTGCGGTCGTAAAGTCTTCTCATCTGACACGATTGCAGACTCGGTCACGTAGAGCCGGAAGTCGTCAAAGACCAGTACGTCAACCCGGCAGACCACGACCCTCATGTGTCGCTGGCCCCTAACCACCTCTTCTGAGCGACCGTAGATTGGCGCGGTCGACCTGCGAGAGGACAAGGTGCCCGACTATCCGAAGGAATTCGAGTTCGACGTTCTGTTGAGTGATGGCCGCGTCATCCAACTCCGGCCGATTCGCCCCGACGACGCCGAGCGCGAGCGGGCCTTCATCGCACACGTTGGCCCACAAAGCTCCTACTTTCGCTTCTTCCAGGTTCGCAAAGAGCTGAGCCCTGAGGAACTCCGCTACTTCACAAACGTGGACTACGACGACCGAATGGCATTCATCGCGCTTCACGGTGAGGACATGGTGGCGGTTGGCCGGTACGACGTGATGCACGAGAAGAGCTCGAGCACCGGTCGAGTCGCCGAGGTGGCGTTCCTGGTGGAGGACGCCTTCCAAGGACTGGGCATCGGCTCACACCTTCTGCAGCATCTCACCGTCTACGCACGGCTGAAGGGAATAACGGCATTCGAGGCCTACGTCCTTTCTGAGAACAGAGCGATGCTTCGGCTGTTCCGCGACTCCGGATATCGGCTGACCCGTCAGCTGGAAGAAGGCTGCTACGAGGTCGAGTTCCCTATCGAATACTCGTTGGAGGCCCAGGCCGCAGAGTGGGAACACGAAAAGCGGGCCGTGACGGCCTCGCTGATGCCAATCCTCTACCCGAGATCGGTGGCCGTGATCGGCGCAAGTCGCAACGACCGCTCGATCGGCGGCCGGATCTTCACCAACGTGCTCATGCGCGGGTTCACCGGGCCTGTGTACCCGGTGAACCCGAACGCCGCGTTCGTCCATGCGGTGAAGGCGTACCCGTCGATCCGGGACATCCCCGATCCGATAGATCTCGCGATCATCGTGGTTCCGGCGCCGCTGGTGCCGCTGCTGGTCGAAGAGTGCGGGCAGAAGGGGGTGCGGGGGGTCGTGATCATCTCGTCGGGATTCCGGTCCCGTGATGACGGCGACACCTCCCTCGAACGGGCGCTGGTTGCCGCCGCTCGCCGGCACGGCATGCGTCTCATCGGGCCGAACTGCATGGGCCTCATCAACACCGACGACAAGATCAGCCTCGATGGCCAGTTCGGCCCCACCTTCCCGCCGGCCGGCACCGTTTCCATGGCGAGCCAGAGTGGAGCACTCGGTCTGGCGATGCTCGAGGAGGCGACCCGGCTGAACGTCGGTATCTCAACGTTCGTCTCGCTCGGCGATCGGGCCGACGTGTCACCAATGGATCTGTTGCTGTACTGGGAGGACGACCCTGCCACCGACGTCATAACGCTGTACGTGGAGTCCTTCGGCAATCCTCGGCGATTCGGTCGCCTGACCAAACGCGTGGGTAGGAAGAAGCCGGTCGTGGTGGTCAAGGGTGGGCGCTCGACGGTGGCCCGGCCTCCGTCTGAACGAGAGTTCCGATGGTTGGCCGACCTGGATGTCGCAGTCGACACCTTGTTCCGGCAGGCCGGCGTGATCCAGTGCCGAACGCTCCAGGAGCTGTTCGATGTGACCGCGCTTCTTGCCAATCAACCACTTCCGGAGGGGCGGAGAACCGCGGTCCTCAGCAACGCCGCCGGGCCTGCGATGCTCGCGGTGGACGCACTGGCCGGTGCGGGTCTCGAGGTTCCTCTGCTCTCGGACGAGCTCCGTGGCCGAATCGTCGCCGCCGCCCCCGGAGCTGCAGGCGTCCGCAATCCGATCGACCTGTCCGGATCAGCCGATCCCGAGGCGTACCGGGCCTGTCTCTCGTTGCTGCTCGAGAGCAACGAGGTCGATGCGGTGATCGTGGCCTTCATCCCGACCGATCCGAAGCGAACCGACGACGTGGCGAGGGCAGTGGACGAGGCCGCAGCGGCCGGCGGGCGGCGAATCCCGGTGCTCGGTGTGTTCATGGGTTCGGCCGACACCCGGGCATCGATGAGAGGTGGCTCAGGGCGAATCCCCGTCTACCCATACCCGGAGTCCGCAGCCGACGCGCTCGGACGTGCTGCGGGATACCACGATTGGCGTGAACGGCCCGAGGGAGAGCACATCCACTTCACCGACATCGAGCGCACGGAGTCCGAACAGCTGCTGACGCGTGAGTTGGCCAGGCTGGGACCGGGCGGCGGTGCGATGGCACCTGGTCTTGCAGAGCAGCTGCTCGGTCTCTACTCGATCCGCACCGCGCGAACCGAGTGGGTGAAGGACGAGCGAGAGGCCATCGAGGCGTCGGAGCGACTCGGCGGACCGGTGGTGGTGAAGGTCGTCTCACCCACGTTGGCCTGCAAGTCCGACGTTGGCGGGGTCGTCCTCGGTGTCGAGGGTGCGGAGGCGGTCGGCGCGGCATTTCGACAGGTCATGTCGGCCGCCGACGACGCCGAAGGGGCGCTCGTTCAGGAGTATTTCGAGCGGGGTCACGATGTCATCGTGGGCATGCGGGAGGACCCTCAATTCGGACCGCTGGTGGTATTCGGCCTGGGCGGCATATATGTGGAGCTGATGCACGATGTCACATACCGCATAAACCCGCTCACGGATCTGGATGCTCGCGAGATGATCGCAGATGTCCGCTCGGCCCAGGTGCTGTCCGGATACAGAGGCAGCGCGCCAGGTGATCGCGAAGCGCTCGTCGATCTGATCCTCCGCGTCTCCACGCTCATCGAACATCACCCGCAGGTGGTGGAAATCGACCTGGAACCCGTGAGGGTGCTGTCGCCGGGCGACGGTGTGGCAGTGCTCGATGCTCGCATCCACCTCCGCCCCATCCCCGGATCTCTGTCGCCGACCCGCAAGGACATCCCGGGTCGAATGCTGTGACCTTCGCCGGATCACGGGAGCATGGTGACGCTGCGCCCACTCGTGGGATCGGCGTCGCCGCCGAGCGCGCGGAGCCGCTCTGCAGCGACCTCAGGGGTGACGTCACGCTGCTTCTCTGCAAGCAGCTCGTAGCCGACCATGTGCTTGCGGATCGTGGCCGACCGGAGCAGCGGAGGATAGAAGTGTGCGTGGAGCTGCCAATGTGAATGGTCATCTACCGGGGTGGGCGCCCCGTGCCAGCCCATCGAATACGGGAACGGATGATCGAACACCCTGTCATACCGACGCAGCACGTCGGCGAGCATCTCAGCCAGGTGGTCTCGCTCTACGGGCATGAGGTCGGGCATCCAGCGAACGTGGCGCTTTGGCACGACGAGTATCTCAAAGGGCCACACGGCCCAGAACGGCACCACTGCGGCCCAGGTTTCGGATTCGGCTACCACCCTCTCGCCTCCCGATTCCTGATCGAGGTAGTCGACGATCAAGTTCGACCCGGTCGTTTCGTGATGAGCCCGGAGCCGGTCGTCCTCGCGGCTTGGCTCGTTTGGGAGGGCGATACCCGCCCAGATCTGACCGTGGGGATGCGAATTCGAGGCTCCCATCGTCGCGCCGCGGTTCTCGAAAACCTGCACCCAGCGGTACTTCTCGGCCAACTCGTGGATCTGATCGGCCCACAGGTCGACGACCGTCCGGACATCGTGGGCCCCCATGACCGCCATGTCGAGATCGTGGCGGGGCGAGTAGCAGATCACCCGGCAGGTGCCCGGCTCGCTCTCCGCCTTCAGCAGGCCGTCGCTGACCCGCTGGATTGGGACGTCGGGACGCAATGCTGCGAAGTCGTTGGTGAAGACGAACGTTGTGGGATAGGCGGGGTTGGTCTCACCGCTCGCACGGGTGTTGCCAGGGCAGAGGTAGCAGTCGGGATCGTACGACGGCCGGAGCTCCGCGGGCGGGGACTCCTGGCTTCCCTGCCACGGGCGGTCGGTCCGTCCGGCGGATACCAGCACCCATTCGCCGAGCAGAGGGTTGAACCGACGGTGGGGACCATCGATCACCATGGCCTGGCTTCCGCCACCGGCGTGAAGTCGACAAGCTCGCCGTCGATGAGAAACCGGTATCTGTCCACTTGCTCGACTGTGGGTCGCGTGGTGAGGAACGACTCGAGCGCCGCTCGCTCGCCGGCATCGAGCCAAGCGGGCGGATCCGAGGTACCCCGGGACCCGCACACGTGACCGAGCTGGACCAGGTAGGTCTGCTGCTCGCGCGTGAGAAGACAACGGCGCGACCGGAAATATGCGACGTCGGGGTCGATGTCGATGACCGATCGCAGCCAGAAACGGCCGAGCGACGTCGTGATTGCATCGGCCGTGCCCGGGCCGGCTCGGTCTGCCAGATGGACCGTGCGATCTTCGTTGTCCCAGTACGGTGACACATCGGGGCCAACCCGGATGCCATCGAAGACTCCGATCGACGGGATGATCGGAGCGCCGCATGCCAGCAGGTAGACGTCGTCGCCGGCAGCGGCACGAATGGTCTCGACGGCTCGCCGGTACCGATCCTCCCGCCCGTACCGCTCTTCGGGAGAACGTGGCAGGGCGCCGGCGTAGAGGAAATCGAGCTTCAGGTACCGGTAACCCCACCCCACCACCGTCCGCACGAGCTCTTCGAGCCACTCGAGAACGTCGGACCGGCCAACGTCGAGAGCGTAGGTGTCCGGACCCCAGTTGGAGGCCGCAACAATCGGTCGTGAGTCTGCGTCACACAGCAGCATGTCGGGGTACCGGCCAGCAAGCTCCGAGTCGGCATCTGCGAGGAACGGTGCCAACCACAGGCCGGCGGTGCGTGCGGTGTCTTCGACCTGGTCGGCGAGGAAACCCATACCGCGGGTGAATCGGTCGTTCGGGAGCCAGTCTCCGTTCGCGCGTTGCCACCCATCGTCGATCTGGAAAACCGCAAAAGGAAGATCGCCGATATCGGCGAGAACCTCCCGCAGCGTGGACTCGGCGATCTCCCGGTAGTACGAGTACCAAGAACACCAGACCGGGCCTGAGTTCCCGGTCCGAGCCCCGAGCTGGGCCGAGAGTTGTTGGGCGTACTTGGCGAACACCTCGCTCTCAGGCCCACAGGCCCGATACCAGTCTCGTGCACCGGTTCCGACCAAGTGGTCCGGGTGCGCCGTGACCCAACCTCCGACCGCTCGGGCCCCGACCAACGTCACGTGACCCGGATCGGTCTCCACAGCCCCGACACCGGATCCTCCAGGGAGCGGATCGTCGAGATGCGTGGGCTCCGTGGCCTGGCGGCGGTGCTCGGCAACGACCGGGTACCGGACCGGAACGGTACGAGAGCGCCACCCGGTTGGGCTCCATGAGTGCCAACCATGCTGATAGAAGCGACCGGCTCCCTCGGGGATGACAGCCGACGACGAGTCGCTCACGGTGGATTCACTTGATCCCTGAAGTCGCAACGTTCTCCACGAAATACCGCTGGGCCATCACGAACACCAGCATTGGCAACGCCACTGCGATCACGATCCCCGCGAAGATCAAATTGGGACTCTCCACCGACTGCCCGCCGAGCTGCTGCAGCGCGATGGTCAACACCCAGTCAGATTCGTTGGCGGTGTTTATGGCGACGAACGGCCAGACGAAGGAGTTCCACGCGTACAGGAACGAAAACGTCGCCAGGGTTGCGATCGCCGGCCACGACAGCGGCACGAAGATCGTCCAGAGGATCCGCCACCGCTTAGCGCCATCGATGAGAGCCGCCTCCTCGAGGTCCTTGGGGATCGAGATGAAGAATTGACGCATGAGGAATGTGCCGTAGGCGTTGAACAGGAAAGGCCACACGAGCACCCCGAGATGATCGATCCAGTCCAACGCCACCATCAGCTGGAACAGCGGGACGATCACAACGATGAAGGGGATCATGATCGACCCGAGGTAGGCGAAGAAGATGGCGTTGCGTCCGGGGAACTTCAACCGCGCAAAGGCGTACCCACCCATGATCGACGTGAAGAGAATCCCTCCGACGACCAGGGTCGTGACGAGAATCGTGTTGGTCAGCGCCCGGTCGAGACTCCTCCGCTCGAGGACATCCGAGAAGTTCTCGGTACGAGCACTAATCTCCTCTGCCGCCGGGGCTGTCCGGACCACTGCGTAGGTCTCGACGGAGGAATCACTCGGGTCCACGAAGCGCCCGACAACAGTGGTCCGTCTCAGTGCCAACCGTTCGACGGCAGCACCCACTGGGACCTCATAGACCGGGACGTCCTCCCCATCGAGGACGGTGGTGGTACCCGTGTCGGTGGCGAGGTCGATCGGCCATGCAACCTCGTCATCAGGCGAGGCCGGGTCGACGAACACTCCCGCGGGCACACCCGACTCGGCCAGAACGACCGTCCGGTCCAACCCGTCGATCGGGAGGGCGTAGGCGGGGAGCTGCTCGCCGTTCACGTCGATGACCGCCGGCTCTCGGGGCAGGATCTTGGGTGGGTAGCGGAACGTGTCCTCGGGGGTCTTGAGCGCAGACGAAGCCATGTAGATGAAGGGAAACATCATGAGCATCGCCAGCCCGGCCAGGAGGAGATAGACCCCTCCCCGACCGACGATCAACCGGCCGATCCTGCGCCGTCGGTCGCTCCGCTCTCCCACCGTCGTCGATGCGAGACTCATGCGCTCAGGACTCCTTCCTCGCGCTGCGTCCTGAAGTAGACGAGCGTGATGGCGAAGATCAACAGGAACAGGACCCAGCCGATCGCCGACGCATACCCCTGGTTGAAGCGTTCGAACGCGTTCTGGTAGAGGTAGATCACCGGCGTGAGGGTGGCGTTGTTGGGGCCGTTCGGTGACAGCTGAGGGGCGTTCAAGATGAACGGCTCAGAGAAGAGCTGAAGAGCGAGGATGGTGGTGGTGATCACCACGAAAACGGTGGTCGGGGCCAGCATGGGCACCGTGATCTTGCGGAACTTCGCCCACGGCCCCGCCCCATCGATCTCGGCAGCTTCGTACAGCGTTGTGGGCACGCCCTGGAGTCCGGCGAGGAACAGTACCGCGTTGAACCCGAGCGTCTGGAACACGAACACGATCATCATCGACAGCAGAGCGGTCGAAGAGTTCGAGAGCCACTGTGGTTGCGGAGCGGTCAGCTCGACGCCGGGCAACAAGTTGATGAAATCGAAGAGCCGGAGGATCCCGTAGTTGAGGAATCCGACGGTGGCGTTGTAGAGCTGCTTCCAGATGAGAGCGACGCCGACGACGCCGGCCACAGACGGGAGAAAATAGAACGCCCTGAAGACCTTCATCCCGGGCAACTTGGAGTTCAAGAGCACGGCGAGCCCCAACGCCGGGGCCACGGAGAAGGGAACTGCCACGACTCCGAACAGCATGATGTTGCGCAGGGACTTGAGGAAGAACGGGTCGGTCACGAGGTCGACATAGTTCTGAAATCCGATCCAGGTCGCCTGGCGAAGACCATCCCAGTCGGTGAATGAGACGAGCAACGAGAAGATCAGAGGTCCCGCCAAGAACGCGAGGAATCCGATGATGTTGGGCGCCACGAACACCATGCCGTTCATCACTTCGACCTGGTCTTGCGACGAGGAGAAGACCTGGGTCGACTCATCACGCCACAAGAGAATGGCCCACACTGCACCGGCGGCAGCGATGGCAAGCCACACGAGGGCGCCCGGTTGGACGATTCGCTGCGCAAACGTCCAGAGGCCCGGGAAGAGCCCGACCGCGATCAGCAAGAACGCCAGACCGATCCAGATCATCCATCGGGCGGCCAGCCGAAGCGCATGCTCATATCGCGGAAGCTTGGCCGCCCACCCGGAGATGAGCCATCCCACCCCCACCACCACGAGAAACGGAATGCCGTTCGGGAATGTCTCACCGACCGCGTCCAGACCGTTGAAGAGGTTGACCTCCTGCAGCATGAAGAACGCGGCGACGATTGTCAGCAGGAAGTTCAGCGTGAACCCGGAGAGGCGACCTCTATGGCGGCGCCGCTGAATCCATGGAACGGAGAGTGCTGCCAGTGTTGCAACCGCCGCCAGCAACCCCGTTGCCACCCACCGCAGCGTGCCTTCGATCGCGATGCCCGTGCCGGACGCCACGAGCGCGACCAGCAAGGACGCAGCGATCGCGAACAAGACCTGCCACAGAACGAGCGGTAACAGCCAGCGAGGACGGTAGGCATTGGTGAGAGTCCGATTTGCAGCGGTCATGCGCGCCCCTCGGTCGAGTGTGGGGCCGGACGGTCGGTCCGGCCCCACACTGATGGGTCGATCAGCCGGAGAACGCCGACTCGGTCAGCGAGCAGATGTTCGCTGCGAAGTCGTCGACCGACTTGCTTCCAGTGACCACGGCACCGACCTCGGCATCCATGATCGAGACGTAGTCCGGCCAGCTTCCGGCCCACAGCGGGCCTTCGGTGGCAGGGTTCTCGGCCAGACCATCGAGGAACGCCTGATTGTTCTCAGGCGGGGTGAAGGTGAGGAAAGCGTCGAGCGCCTCCTGGCTCACCCTGCTGGGGACGTTGGCCCCGAGGGCTGAGATCTCCGCTTGGGTCTCGGCAGTGGTCAGCGCCTGCACGAGCTGCCAGGCGGCCTCAGGATGCTCGGTGTTGGCGTTGACGACATACGCGCCCCAGAACAACCAGTTCGAAGGACCACCCGGGCCCTCCGGCAGCTTCACGACGTCCCAGTTGAAGTCGACGGTCCGGATGCCCGGCGTCGCCCACCGACCGTTCTGGAACATGCCCAGCGTACCGGCACGGAACGGGGCCTCGGGGTCTTCACCCCATGGCACAACCGAGCCGCCCGAGTAGAGATCGGCCAGGAAGGTCAAACCGGCGACACTTCCCTCGCTGTCCAGCCCACACGCTGCCCTGTCGTCGTTGAAGAAGCCGCCGCCTGCCGCCTCCATCCAATAGCCGTACGGTCCCCACCACGAGCTCTGGCCGTATCCGGTGATGCCACCGCCGAGGGCGGCAATGCCGTCGGTTACCTCGGTGAACTTCTCCCACGTCCACTCTCCGTTGTCGGCGAGTACCCGGGGATCCTCGACGCCGGCTTCGGCGATCAGGTCGAGGTTGAGATACAGAGCAAAGGTCGAGACGTCACGGGGAAGTCCCCACAGCGTCTCACCTGAGTTCCCCGTTTCGGGGTTGAAGGTGAGGTGGAACATCGGCCCTTCGTAGAAATCGCCGTCACTGTGCCCGCTCGCATCTGCAAGCTCACGCAGGTCCAGGATGACGTCGCGAGTGGCAAAGTCGGCGATGTCCGTACCGGGGAGCCAGAACACGTCGGGCGCAGTGCCGGCCGACAACTCTGTCAGCAGGTTCTGTTGGTACCCAGCGGTCTCCTGCCCACCCGGCTCGTAACTCAAGTCGATGCCATCCAACTGACCAGAGAGCTCGTCGGAGATCGAGGCATAGACCCCGGCTTCCTCGTCGTTGTCTGGACGCGTCCGCCAACGGACCGTCACCTCTTCGCCACTCATCGACGACTCGGTGGTCTCTGCCGCCGTCGTCTCGGTTGCGCCTGCAGTGGTGGTCTCGGTGGTGGCAGTGTCGGAGGTGGTCTCGGTGTCTTCCGAGGTATCTCCGTCCCCGCCGCACGCGGCCACGACCAGCGCCAGCACCGCAAGAAGCAGAACCAGCTTTCTCTTCATCTCTTCCTCCCGTTGTTTCTCTGGAGCACGAGCTCCTGTTCAAGCCCGGGTATCGGGCTCTGCGATCTCCACGGCAACGCCCCGGCTCTCGAGCTCGTCGACGACGTGTGGCGGCGCCGACGGGCCGGTGATGAGCTGGTCGATGGCGGCGAGATCGACCACCTTGGCCACGCTGATGTTCCCGAGCTTGGAACCATCGGCCACCACCACGGTCCGTTGGGCGGCGGCGACCATCTTTCGCTTCATCTCGGCTTCTGGCAGGTTGACATTGGTCACACCTGCTTCCGGATGGACCCCGTTGCATCCGATGAACGCAACAGAGACGTGGGTGTTCTCGAAGATGAATCCGGCCATCGGATCCACGAGAGAATGCTGCTTGGGGCGAAGCGTGCCACCGGTCACCACCACGGTGATCCTGGGAATGGCTGGCTCGAGTTCGAGAGCGATGGGAAGGCTCGAAGTGAACACGATCACGTCGACGAGATCCTGTCGGGCCACGATGGCCCGCGCCAAGGCGGTTGTCGACGTCCCCACGTCGAGGATGATGGTCTCTCCGGAGCGGATCGTACCGGCCGCATGTCGGCCGATGCCCGCCTTCTCGCCGGTGGACTCGTCCATGGCCTCTTCGAACGATCGCTCGAGACGGAGTTCGGGCCCACGAACGATCGCTCCGCCGTGCACCCGTTGCAGGTAGCCCTGTTCTGCCAGGTGGGCGAGGTCGGCACGTACCGTCACCTCGGAGATCCCGAAGATCGAGCTGAGATCGGCGACCCTGACGAACTCCCGCTCTCGCACGAGGGTGAGCATTCGATCTCGTCGCAGTTCACCTGGAATGCCCTCCTCCATGAATGGAGCTTACGTTTGTTTACGATTGCTGGTCAAGTCCTTACGGTTAGGGTCCTACGTCCCTTTCACTTTGGTTTGGTAGTGCTTCGCTGCATTGTGGATGGCTCACTCGAGGGCCGCTCCCAGCTCGTACCTGTGGCCAGCGCCACACACTTGTAGGCGCCGTCGTACACCCCTATCTGCTTGTTCTTGACGATCGAGTCGCAGAACATCCCGAGGAGGTCGGGCTCTCTCGTCAACAGATCGATCGCCTGCAGCGTTCGAGGGATCGTTCGAGTCTCGATCGTCCCGTCGCCCAGCTCGGCGGCTCGGATCGCACCCCACGCCTCGTGGCCGCCCACTCGTTCGTTGAAGATCTTGGGAACGGGGTAGAAGGCCAGCTCGCTCGGCTTGGTGATCAGCACGTCCACCACTCGCATGAGGTAGTTGGTCGAGTACACGGCGTGGAAGGTGTTGTCGAACAACAGGACGTGCAGCCCCGATGCCTCTCCGTCGCGGATCGCATCGGCCAATTGACGAGCCTCGTCCCACGTCCGGTGAAGCGTGACCATCTCGGTCTTCGAACCCAGCTGGTCTTGGAGCCACGTCCAGTTGTCGGCATGGTCGCCTAGGTTGACGAACAGCGTCGCCTCGCCCCGTTGCACCATTGGAACGGCGTGATCGATGATCGCCTTGAAGAGGTCGCGCTGGGCACCTGCCCCTCCCATGGTCAGCAGGAAACGCCGAGGCTCGCCATTTGCAAGCCGGCGGAGGCGCGCCCCACAATCGGTTTCGATGTTCTCGACCAGCTCGTGGTCCACGTGGTGACCCACGTAGTAGAGCGCATCAGCCGGCGTCGGTGAGAGGATGGCGTCCTTCTCGTCGAAACCGTTCATGACGCGAAAGCCGTAGTAGCCCGACGGCGACTGCACACCGTGTTTGGCACCTTCGGTGAGTTGAAACGCCATTGGCCAGTTGTCGAACATCATGTCGACGACGTTGGACATGCCACCTGCGACGGCACCCATGGCGTTCCACATGTGCGACGTGAGCATGGGCATCTCCGACGGGAACGCTCGATGGAGCGGGCCGAACAGCTCGCTCTTGCGGTAGTCACGGGCGTTTGCCTTGAGGAATCGCCACGGGAACCCGGTCGCCGTGTTGTTGAGAAGCCACCACAGACCGGGCAGGGTCCGGTGTCCGGTGGTCACCGGCTCCCAGACGTACTTGTTGAACAGGGAGCTCCGTTGCGACAGCCGTGAGTACTTCGAGTAGTTGGTATTCCACCAGTTGATGACGTCCGAAGTGATACCTGGGATCGCCAGAAGGTCGAGCCACAGGGGTGTATGGCCCATGGCACGTGCGGCCGATGCCCCGGCCATGGCGATTCGATAGTGCCCGAATCCCATTCGCACGGTTCCGATGAGAACACCGGAGTCCGACCGAATCGGTTCGCCGTCACCATCACGGACCACGTCCTGGAGCCCGAAGACATCGCCGAGGTACGGGTTGGGCCGCAGGCTCAGGTCGTAGCGCTCATCAGGGTCGAAGTCGAACCGTTCGACGAACATGTCCTGCCACTTGGCGGCCCTGTGGGCGTAGGACCTCTTGAGCTCGTTGCCGTAGAGCACGAAACGGTTCCGATCCACGTGATCCTCCATCGTCATGCCGGCACGATGCCAGCTCGAGCAGCGGGGAGACTACCCCCGGGCATGCCAGCGGCAGGCAAGGAGACGGGGCCTTGGGCCATCCGGCCGTGATGTCCGGAGATCGCGAGACACGGTCGGGAGCGTCACCGAGATAGCCTGGTCGCACGGAGGAGCATCCACGTCCCATCGATCACGGACCGCCAAGTCGCACGAAGTCCACACGACACACCAGCCGCATAACCGGAATTCTCTCCGTCGAGCAGGAAGCGGTGGGCGAAGGGGGCCGACACACGCGTGGTCGATCGATCCAGACGTGGGGTTCGAGATAGATCTCGATGAGACGCAGACGCTCGTCGAGCGAGCAGGATCGAGTCTCCGATGAGACCACCAGGCGAGCAGTCGACGGGACATGTCGGGGCATCGCCTGCGTGAACACACCGCCGACGTGATCGTGGAGTCCTGGGGCCCGACCCTGGCTGCATGCCTGAGCGAGGCATGCATGGGCGTGATCGAGACATATGCCGAGAACCCCCTGCCCCGAGCGACGGTCGAGGTACGCACGACGATCGACAGCGCCGACCTCGAAGCCCTCGAGCAACTCCTCGACGAGCTCATCTACCTTCTGGACACGGAGGATGATGTCCCTGTTGCCTGCCATGTCAGTGACGACGACGCGCTTCTGACAGCCTCGATCGGGCTCGCGCCTCGGTCTCGGGTCACGCCTACAGGTTCGGTGCCGAAAGCGATATCCAGATCCGAGATGACACTCGATCGTTCCAACGTCGTCTTCGCCCGCTTCATCGTGGACGTCTGATCGTTGTCAACCCTTGACCACGCCGATCGGAACCAGTCGGGCGACGGCGGTGGCGAGCCCGGCTCGCACGACGGTGTCGACTACGGCGTCGACGTCCTTGTAGGACTCGGGCGCCTCTTCGACCAACCCTCGTGACGATCCCGCCCGGACTTCGATCCCCTGAGCCCTCAGTTGTTCGCGCAGCACTCCGACGTCGATCGACTTCCGGGCCTTCGTGCGACTCATCCGGCGCCCCGCCCCATGACAGGTCGATTGAAACGCCCCACGCCCCCCGCCGGCGCCGTCACCGTCACCGACGAGCACATAGGAGGCGGTTCCCATAGACCCGGGAACCAGCACCGGCTGACCGACGTCGAGCAAGTCCTCCGGCACATCGGGATGGCCCGCGGGAAGAGCCCGAGTCGCTCCTTTGCGGTGCACACACAGCGTCATCGTCCGACCGTCCACGGCATGGCGCTCGATCTTGGCGAGGTTGTGGCTCACGTCATACAGCAGCTCGAGTTCTCCCTCGCCGACGTCGAAAAAGGCCTCACGCACGGCGTGTGTGAGCAACTGGCGATTGGCCCGTCCATAGTTGGCGGCCGCCGCCATGGACGCCATGTATGCCTCTCCCTCCGGGGACCTCACCGGCACGCATGCGAGCTGCCGGTCGGGGACGGTGATACCGTGCCTGCGCATCGCGGTCTCGATGATGCCCAGCTGATCGGTGCACACCTGGTGCCCGAGTCCTCTCGACCCCGTGTGGATCATGACGCACACTCGACCCGGATACAGGCCATATCGTGCGGCAACGCGCTCGTCGAGGACCTCTGCGACGTGTTGCACCTCCACGAAGTGGTTCCCCGACCCGATGCTGCCGAGTTGACGAGCCCCCCGCCGTCGCGCCCTGTCACTCACCACCGAGGCGTCTCCAACCTCGAGTGCACCTCCGTCTTCACATCGCAACAAATCTCGCTCTGTCCCATATCCCTGCGAAACGGCATATCGGGCACCGGAGGCCAACACCCGATCGAGGTCTTGGTCGTTGAGCTCCCACACCGCTCCAGGCCCCATTCCCTTGGGCACATGGCGAGCGATCGCACTCATCAGGGCCGAAGGTGCTCGAATCTCGTCGCGGGTTCGTTCTGAGATCAACAGGCGCACGCCACACGAGATGTCGAAGCCCACGCCACCGGGGGATACGACACCGCCCTCGTCCACGGCTGTGGCGGCCACTCCCCCGATCGGGAAACCGTATCCCCAGTGCACATCGGGCATGGCAAACGACGCTTCGACGATCCCGGGGAGCGTGGCGACGTTGGCGACTTGTTCGATCGAGCGATCGGACATCACATCCGGGAGAAGCTCGTGTGAGGCGAACACGATGCCAGGGACCCGCATGTCTCCCGCCGGGTCGATACGCCAACGCCACGGTGATTCCTGTATCAACTCCATGCGAGCGCGCCCTCCACCTCGATCGTCTTCGGCATCATGCACGGTTCCAGCGGTCGTCGTCGCCTGTCGGTCGTCCGCGAACGGAAGAGCCCGCCGATCGAGACGCCGGGGCCGCTGCGACGGCCCGGTCGGACCGACCCCGATCTCAGATGGGGGCGGTCCAGGCCTCGGATCTTCAGGCTCTTCGGCTCCATCATCGATGGGCCCGTAGAGCGGTGGCCAGTGCCGAACTGCTCTGAATTCGTCGATGGCCGAACACGCCGTCCGACCTAGCCGTCGACCGCGCCATTTGGAGGCCGGCAGGGGACCCGACCACGATGGTCGCGCAGGTCCGCGACGTGACGTTTGGCTCGAACATCGGATAGTCCCGGGTATGTGCCTGGGTGGGTCAGGCGGCCAGATGTTGCCCACCATTGGCCCGCGGCAGCCGACGACTCGACGAAGTGAGCAGCACACCACGTGCACACCTGGCGATCTCGGGACCCATGACCCTGCCACCGGCACCGCCGATACTCGATGATTCCCCATACAGACGGTTGGCAATCGGACGGATCGAGCGGCGACACGATGTGAGGAGGTGTGCCAATGGCTCGATTCGACGGGACGGTGGCACTCATCACTGGAGGTGCCCGCGGCATGGGCGCCTCGCATGTTCGTGGCCTGACGAGCGAAGGTGCTCGGGTGATCATCGGAGATGTGCTCGACGCCGAGGGGAAGGCACTTGCCGATACTCTCGGAGACGCGACTCGCTTCGTACACCTTGACGTGACCAAAGAGCAGAGCTGGGAAGAGGCGATCGCCATGGCCGAGCGTGAGTTCGGCCCGCTGAACCTGTTGGTGAACAACGCCGGCATCATCGAGTATGGCGAGATCGACACGCTCACACCCGAGCAATTCAGGCGCGTGATCGACGTCAACCTGTTCGGACCGTTCCTCGGAATGCACTTCGCCGCCCCGTCAATGCGCACGGCAGGCGGCGGAGCGATCATCAACATCTCGTCCACCGCCGGCATGATGGGGTACGCCCAGATCGGCGCTTATGTCGCATCCAAATGGGGGCTGCGGGGTCTCACCAAGACCGCAGCGATGGAACTCGGCAAGGACGGTATCCGCGTCGTGTCGATCCATCCCGGTCCGATCCGGACCCCGATGACGGGCGAGATGGGAGATGAAATCACGATGGCGCAACCCATCGCTCGGTTCGGCGAACCGGAAGAGGTGACGAAGCTGGTCATGTTCTTGGCGTCAGAGGCCACCTACAGCACAGGATCCGAGTTCATCATCGATGGAGGTGCGCTCCTGGGACCCGTGATGGACCTCGAGGCCCAATAGACCCGTGGCGGCTCTTGGCGAGCCGCTCGTCCGGAGTGAGGGCTGGGGGTCGAGAGTCCCCAGCCCATACTCACGTCGGTATCTGCGGTCGACCGACTCGGCACAAAAGGACCACCTGCCGTGGCCGTGCCAAACCGGGTGTCTCATACTCTCGTGAGAAGAGAGCTCAAGGAGCCGGGTGGAACGAGTCACCGCAACCAGGTCGGCCCTCTTGGAACGAAGGGCCCAGTTGGAACTTGCCCAACGCGGGAGAAACCTGCTCGAGGAGAAGCGGGATCAGCTGATGGAGGCCTTCCGAGAAGTCGTCGATGACGTGCTTGCCGGTCAGGAAACGCTCGAGCGACGCTGCCGCCGACGCTCGAACGAGCGCTCGCATTTGCCGAAGCCGCCGACGGCCCGAGCATCATCGGAACGGCGGGGATGGCAGGCCGATCCGAAATCGAGCTCGACGCCAGAACGAACACGATCATGGGTGTCCGGATTGCCGAGATCGAAGCGCCGCCGCTGGGTCGGGCTCGATGCGAACGCGGCTACACCCTCGCCGGTTCCACGCCTCGGGTCGATGCGGCCGCCGAGACCTTCGAAGCCGAGCTGGAGCTGATACTCGAGTTGGCGACGAGAGAAGTCCTCCTGCGCCGGCTCGTCGACGAGATCGCAACCACCACCCGTCGCGTCAACGCCCTCGAGTTCGTCGTCGTTCCCCGTCTGCGCGCGGAGGCGGCAACCATACAGGCCGTCCTGGATGAGCGAGAACGCCAGGATCGGTTCCGCCTCAAGCGTGTGAAAGAACACCGAGATCGAGGACGACGTGACCAACGGCTCGCTCGAATCGATTCGCAGGGCGGAGCTCGATGCTGCCCGGCGGGTGGAGGCCGCAGAAGCGGAGGCGAGTGCCCTGGTCGCCGCGGCGCACCGGGCAGGCCCAGCAACGCTTGGAGCGAGCTCGAGAGGAGGGTATCGGAGCAAGCCGATCGCCGTTTCCGGGAGACGATCGCGGCCGCCCGCCGAAGGCGGCCTCGATCACTCCCGACGATCGTATCGCCGCCGTGATCGCGGCGGTCGAGCCGAGGCTTCCGGCACTCGTCGATTCCATCGTCGAGCTGGTGCTGTCGCCGCCCAGCACCAAGGAAGCATGACGTGCTCGTCCCGATGTCGAAGGTGCATGTGATCGGCCATCGGAGGCGCCTCGACGAGACGTTGGCAGTCATACAGCGTCTCGGAACGGTCCACCTCATCGACGTGACGCAGGATTCTTCCGTGAGGCTGCCTCCTTTGGCGGTCGACGACTCCCACCTCCATGAACTCGAGGACGCCCGCTACCTGACCGCGCGACTCGAATCGTTCCTCGGACTCGCGGGGTTGTCCGGCATCCGAGGGTCGAGACCAGCACGTCGACATCGGCGCGGTTCGACAGGACCTCGACACCGTGGGCCCCGAGATAGAGAGACTGGCACGGCAGTTGGAAGACCTGGTCGTCGAACGAGACACACTCCCGCGCCATCTCGAGGCACTCAGGAAGCTGCTCCCTCTGGTACCGGAGCTGACACGGTTCGACACGTACGACACGATGGCTGTGGTGATCGACGCCCGCCACGCAGGGGCGCTTGGCGACCTGAACGAGCGCATGACCGAACTCCTCGGAGGCAACTTCGAGATCATCTCGGATCGGGTCGACACCGGCACGATCGGTGCCGTGGTCGTGTTTCCGGCACGGGCTCGCTCCGAGGTGGAGGCCATCTTCGGGCATCAGCAGGTGAGCCGGCTTCGACTCCCCCTCGAGTACGAGGCCGTTCCGTTTCGTCAGGCGATCACCGAGATGGAGCAGAAGGCTACGATCGCTGGACCACGAAATCGCCGATCTCGCGAGCTGCGCCTGGAAGACTTGGTGAGACCCCATCTCGACTGGCCCGCAGCAGTCGTCCTGCTGAAGTCCCGCCAAGATCAGCTGCACGCCATCCGAAAGCTGGGGGCCACGCCGCACACGTTCGTGAGTGTCCGGATGGATTCCGACTCGTGATGTCGACGACCTGCGGGCGACCCTCGCGTTCGCACGCCGGTTCCGATGTCATGGTCGAGACCCTGGCAGCCGGCGCCGACGAAATGCCGCCCGTCGCGCTGGACAACGTCACCGCCGCCGAACCATTTCAGCCCCTGATTCGGCTGCTCTCGCTTCCGCGATACGGGACGCTCGACCCCACCAACCTCATGGCCCTGTTCCTGCCCATGTTCTTTGGGATGATGCTCGGAGATGTCGCCTATGGCGTCGTCCTCGGTGCCGACTGCTCTGATCGTCTCCCGACGGAGCAGAGTCGAAGTCGCTCGCCGGATTCGCCAAGGTGTTCGTGAGTTGTGCGGCATGGACGATCGCCTGGGGTCTCGTCTACGGGGAATTGCTCGGCGATCTCGGCCGCGAGTGGTTCGGATTGAAGCCCCTCTGGATCGACCGCGAACATGCGCTCGAACCTCTGCTGCTGCTCGCGCTCGCAGTCGGCGGCGCCCACGTACTCCTCGGTCTTGATTCTCGGAGTGTGGCAGGCACGACGAAGCGGCGATCGCCACACCATGATCGAACGGCTCGGCCACCTGATTGCGCTCATCGGGTTGTTCCTGGTGGCGGCCGTGTTCGCGGACCTCCTCCCCGAAGGCGCAATGACTCCGGCGATCGCCGCCATCGTCGTCGGGCTTGTGGTGCTGGTCGTGCTCGGAGGAGCGATGGGAGCGCTCCTGGGCCCGATCGAGTTGATGGGAACTGTCGGCAACGTCCTGTCGTATCTCCGGCTCGGAGCAATCGGGCTGGCATCGGTGTACCTGGCGCGCGTGGCCAACGAACTCGGCGCCACCGGTCCCCTGTGGCTGGGCGTCGTCATTGCGGCGTTGTTCCACGCTCTCAATCTGATTCTCGGCGTGTTCAGTCCGACGATCCAGGCGTTGCGCCTGCACTACGTCGAGTTCTTCCAGAAGTTCTACGCAGAAGGAGGGGAGCCATACCGCCCGTTTGGCGGAGACACCCATCCTGTCGGCACAGGCCCGGTCCTCACCGAGGCCACAAGAGAGGAGTGATCATGGAGGTCGGTCTACTCGCAATCGGAGCGGGACTGGCGGTCGGGCTCGCAGCCCTCGCCACAGGTATGGCCCAGGCTCGAATCGGATCAGCCGGGATCGGAACGATCGCCGAGAAACCGGAGCTCACCGGTCGGGTCATTCTGCTGGTGGCCATACCGGAGACGCTCGTGATCTTGGGCTTTGCGGTCGCCGCCATGATCATCATCCTGCTCGGCGGCTGATGCCTCTACCCGAGATTCTCGCTGCGATCGACGGCGAAGCACGTGCGCGAACGGCTTCGTTGCTGGCCGAAGCGGAGCAACGATGCCACAGCGTGCTGGCAGCCGCCGACGAACGCGCCGAGTCGGAACGACAGCGCATGGCTTCGGCCAAGGACGCCGCCGCCCGGCTCGCGGAAGCCCGGATCGTCAACCAAGCACGCCTCGAGGCCGATCGGGCACTTGGAGCGACGAAGGAGAAGCTCTACGGAAGCGCGGTTGAAGAAGCGGGTCGACGGCTGGCATCCGTTCGGGAATCGCCTGGCTACGCCGAAGTGTTCCACCGGCTGCTCGTCGAGGCACACGACGCCTTGCCGGAGGCCGAAACGGCTGCAGTAGATCCGCTCGATGGTGCCCTCATGCGATCGACGGCAGCAGAGCCTCGGCCTCTCGCTCAGAGTTCATGATTCACTCGGCACGTGGGGTGGCGTCGAGCTCTCGACGGAGGATGGCCGCACGGTGCGGAATACGCTCGAGTCCCGGCTCTACAAGGCGGACCGAGCACTTCGCCGTCTCGCAGTGACCATGTGCCCCGAACTGGCGGCAGGCTCGTGACGTCTGGGTTCGACTACGGCAACGCCCGGCTCCGGGCACGACGAACCCGGTTGTACACGAGAGGCGACTACATGGAGATGCTCACGATCTCAACGATCGACCGGCTCACGGGCATACTCGGCGAGGGTCAGTATGGGCCCGATATCCAGGCCTCGCTACCGATCTACTCAGGCGTGAAACGGATCGACCAGGCAGTCGGGCTCCACCTCGATCGCGAGCTGAACCTCGCCGCATCGTTCTACGACGAACCGCAGCGGTCACGTCTGTCCGTGACGCTAGGGCGTTGGGATGTTCGCAACCTGCAGGCACTCGTCCGTGTGCAGAGCCGGCGATCCGGCGGATCGGCGGTGGTCGATTCGCTCGTACCGGTCGGTCGCATGTCGACGGCCACGGTCCACGAACTGGCTGCGCAGTCAGGTGTCCGCGCCATGGCCGAGGTGATGATGGCGTGGCGCGTGCCCACTCGTGCCATGGCCGTCTCCGTCCACGATGCCCTACCCGACTTCGGACGCACGGGTGACGTTTCGGTCATCGAGTCCGCAATCCAACAAGGCTTCGATCACGAGGTCGACGAGGCGATCTCCGCTGACAGGAGCGATGCCCTGAGCGACCAGCTCAGGGCCGAGCGCGACCGCAGCAACGTACTCACGGCGGTGAGGCTTCGAGAGGCTCGACTGCGCAAGGAGCCCCTTCCTCCAGGACCCTGGGTGGGCACACCGACATCCGGGGTGGTGGCTCTGGTCGACGCCGACGACATCGAGTCCACGCTCGAGCACCTTGCCATGCTGCCGGCCGGATTCGTCGATGCGCTTGGGAGCTGGATCGGCCACCGGGATGCACCGATCCTCGCCGACGACCTCGATCGGGCAGTGCTCGACCTGGCGGTGAGGGCATTCGTCTCCGATCCCCTCGGCATGGGGATCCCGGTCGGTTACATCTGGCTCGTCGAGAACGAGGCTCGAAACCTCCGGCTCGTGGCGCGAGCGCTCGGACACGGCCTCGACCCCCTCGAGGTCGAACAACGCATGGTGATGCCGTGAACAGCCGCAGCCACCTCGTCGTCCTGTCACCTCCCGACCTGGAGAGCGGCTTCCTGCTCGCCGGAGTCGAGGTGCGGGTTGTGGCGGATCGTGCAGAGGCGGAGACGAGCCTCGAACGGCTGATCTCCGAGGGCACCGCAGGAGTCATCGCGGTCTACGAGCCCTTTCTGTCCGGTATGTCGGCCGACCGTCGCTCGAAGCTGGAGCGGTCACTCGTTCCTGTCGTCGTTCCACTGCCGAGCGGACTCACCGCCGACGGTGGAGGCGATCATCGGGCCCGGCTTCTCTCTCGACTCCAACGTGCGATCGGATTCCGTGTGACATTCGGCGAGGAACGTGATGCGTGAGGGGCGTGTAGTCCGGGTGGCAGGACCGGTGGTGGTGGCCGAGGGGCTCGACACGACCCGGCTCTACAACGTCGTTCGGGTGGGTCGGCGTCGGCTCATCGGAGAGGTGATCCGACTGTCGGGCACCGAAGCCGTGATCCAGGTGTACGAGGACACCGGGGGCCTCCAGGTCGGTTCGACCATCGAGGACACGGAGACGCCCTTCGACGTCGAACTCGGTCCCGGCTTGATGGGCGGGATCTTCGACGGTGTGCAGCGTGCTCTTCCAGCCCTCGCCCGAGTCGACGACCGAGCGTTCGCCCGTCCCTTCCTCCGACGAGGCGTCGAGGTTCCCGCACTCGATCGCAACCGCTCCTATGACGTGACCCTCACCGTGTCGGTTGGCGATGAAGTCGCCGAAGGCGACATCGTGGCGACGCTCGCCGAAACCAGGGCCATCGAGCATCGAGTGATGGTGCCGCCTGGCCGCAGCGGCACCATCACTGCGATTTACGGCGGACCATCGACGGTGGAAGAGCCGATCGCCGAGATCGACGGCGTACCGCTCACGATGCTCTCGCGCTGGCCAGTCCGACGGAGACGGCCATATCGGACGCGACTCGATGCCACGGTGCCCTTGGTGACCGGACAGCGAATAGTGGACACCCTGTTCCCGATCGCGAGGGGCGGTAGCGCCACCATCCCGGGCGGATTCGGCACCGGCAAGACAGTTCACGAGCAAACGCTCGCCAAATGGTCCGACGCCGACGTGATCGTCTACGTCGGCTGTGGTGAACGGGGCAACGAACTGGCCGAGGTCTTGGAGGAGTTCCCCCTGCTCGTCGACCCCCGAACCGGCTCCACGTTGATGGACCGAACGATCCTGATCGCCAACACCTCGAACATGCCGGTCGCAGCCCGCGAAGCGAGCATCTACACCGCCATCACGATCGCCGAGTACTACCGCGACCAGGGCTACGACGTGGCGCTGATGGCGGATTCGACCAGTCGATGGGGCGAGGCTCTGCGGGAGGTCTCGTCTCGCCTCGAAGAGATGCCCGGAGAGGAGGGATACCCCGCATACCTGCCATCGCGGCTGGCCGAGTTCTACGAGCGCGCCGGCGCCGTAGAGGCACTGGGCTCACCCTCACGGACCGGGTCGGTGACCGTGGTCGGGGCCGTGTCGCCACCCGGAGGCGACTTCTCCGAACCGGTGACGCAATACAGCCTCCGATTGGCCGGCACCTTCTGGGCACTCGACCCTGACCTGGCGCGCCGGCGACACTACCCGGCGATCCATTGGACTCGCAGCTACAGCCTGTACGACGTGGGTGGATGGCTCGACGAGCATGTAGCTCCGGACTTCGACGACCAACGACGCTGGGCGGTCGGACTGCTCGGAGCAGAAGAGGAACTCCAGAACATCGTGAAGCTGCTCGGGGCCGATGTCCTCGCCCCGGTCGAGCGCATCACGTTCAACACCGGCCGGATCCTGCGCGAGGACTTTCTCCAACAATCGGCGTTCGACGAGGTGGATGCATACTGCCCGCTCGAGAAGCAGTACTGGATGCTCCGCGTCATTCGCCGCACGCACGAACTGACCACCGAAGCTGCGAGTTCCGGGGCCGACCCTATAACAGTCCTCGGTCTGAGATCGCTGCGCGGTATCGGTCGCATGCGAGGGTGGCCTCCGGACGAAGCGGCCGATCGGGCGTTGGCTCTGGTCGCCGAGATCGAACAGGAGGTGGCGTCACTGTGAGGCTCCGCCGTGGTCTCCACACGCTCGAGTTCCAGACGGTGTCATACGTGTCGGGCCCGCTCATCTTCATCGACAGAGCCCGAGGTGTCCACGCTCAGGAGGTTGTGGAGGTTGTTGCTCCGGATGGCGAGGTCCGCCGAGGCCAGGTTCTCGAAATCGACCACGAACGTGCAGTCATCGAAGTGTATCTCGGGCACGCGGGGCCTCGACGTCGCATCCACCTGCGTGAGGCTCGGAGGAGACTCGGCCCGTCTCGGTGTCGGCAGGGGGCTCCTCGGCCGCATCCTCGACGGATCAGGACGACCCATCGACGATGGCCCCGAAGTCATGCCCGAGGAGTCTTGGGATGTGAATGGCCTGCCCATCAACCCGGCGGCCCGCCGTTATCCGTCCGAGTTCATCGAGACCGGGGTCTCGAGTATCGACGGCCTCAACACTCTGGTCCGGGGCCAGAAGCTCCCGATCTTCTCCGGATTCGGACTGCCGGCCGGAGAGCTCGCCGCCGACATCGCCTCGCATGCGACCGTCAAGGGAGCCGAAGGCGAGGACTTCGTCGTGGTCTTCGCCGCAATGGGCACAACCCGACGGGAGGCTGCGTTCTACCGCCGTCGCCTCGAAGAGGGGGGCCGACTCGGCCAGACGGTCTTCTTCCTCAATTTGGCAGACGACCCGACCATCGAGCGGCTCCTGACCCCACGACTGGCCCTGACGACCGCCGAGTACCTGGCCTTCGAACACGGCTATCACGTGCTGGCGATCCTCACCGACATGACCAACTACGCCGAGGCGTTGCGCGAGGTGTCGACTGCCCGCGAAGAGGTGCCGGGCAGGCGCGGGTTCCCCGGCTACATGTACACCGATCTCGCATCGATCTTCGAGCGGGCAGGGCGTTTGCACGATCACCCCGGGTCCGTCACACAACTGGTGATCCTGTCGATGCCCGACGACGACATCACCCATCCCATCCCGGATCTCGCCGGCTACATAACCGAGGGTCAGATCGTCCTGTCGCGTGAGCTACATCGGCGAGGGATCTATCCGCCCATCGACGTTCTTCCGAGCCTCAGTCGTCTGATGAACGGTGCCATCGGTGCCGACAAGACGAGAGCGGACCACCGCGCCGTGGCCGACCAGCTCTACTCGTTCTACGCACAGGGCCGAGATCTCCGCCAGCTGGTGGCAATCGTCGGCGAGGCGAGCCTTGCGGACGACGACCGCAAGATGCTCGACTTCGCACAGGTGTTCGAAGATCGATTCGTCAACCAGTCCACGCGACGGTCCCTCGATGAGACGCTCGATGTGGCATGGAGCCTTCTCGACGGGTTCTCCGACGGGGACCTCAAACGGATCCCCGAGAAGGTCCTCGCGGGACGCCGGTCGCGCGGATCAGCGGCGGAAGAGGGCTGAAGAGCCGGAGGTCGAGCTCAGCCTTCGGCAGCGACGACCTGGGCCGCACCGGCACCGCGCCGATGAGCGGCGCCGACCCGGGCTGCCACTGCGAAAGCCACATTGACGAGCGCGTGGACTGCTGCGGGCGCCCACACCCCGCCGGTTTCCACCCGCAACAGACCGAGGAGCAAGCCGGCGACCAATGTTGCCACGACGTTCACCGTGACCCAACGGGGTGCTGGCATTCCCATACGGCGCGCCTGTTGGGCCGACACCACGACGTGCCAGAGGCCGAATGCGACCGACGTGAGAGCGAGGGTCCAACCGGTTCCGACGAAGGGAGCGATCATCGCCCACATGACACCCCGGAACAGGATCTCTTCGGCGAGACCGGACACGACCGGGATACGGAGCACCGCGTGGACGAGGAAGCGCATCCGGCTCATTCCGACGATGCGCTCGTCGCTGAGTGACCGTCCGATGGTCGGTGCCACGTGCGACACGAGTGCGAGCAGGCCGCCCGCAGCGATCGTCACAGCAGCCCACGGGAGTGCCGCCGACCAACCGAGGGCGATGTCGTGGAGCGTGGACAGCCATGCTCCGCCAACAACTCCGGCCGTCGTCACGCCGGCGGCAACCACGAACTCACGTCGGCGGGCGGGAGCGAGATGGAGCACGTTGTTCCAGCCCGCGATGAGAACGGCGATGGTGATGATCGGAAGCATGATGATCGAGCGGGCCCCTCCACATCGGCGAAGTGCCGACACATGCATTGTGGCGCATTCTCAGAGATATGCCACCCACGAGCTTCGGCCGGGTGTCGCTGTGGCAGTCCGCGCCAGACGAATCGAGGTCGAGGCTTTCGGCACTAGCCGTCGGAAGGGTCTGGCATCAAACATCGACGCAAGGAGGTGCAGCCATGAACGAACCGCTCGGGATGATCCTCATCGACGTCGCCGACGAATCGACGATCGACTCGGCGTCGACGGGGCATGCCGTTCGGGTCTGCCACGGACCCGACGACACGCACGTATGTCCGATGCTGACGGGTGACCGCTGCCCGATGGCGGAGGAAGCCCACGGAGTCGTGTTCGCTCTCGACTTGGATCGCCCGACCCACCGATCCATCCTGGCGGCCTACAAGCAGAATCTGCGGGAAGACGTACCGATCGGTGTATCGGTACGACCGGGGCAGATGACCCAATACGCCGATCTACTCCAAGGGAGTGCGGGTCTGGGACCACGTTCCGGCCGCCGGAGACCTCGACGCGCTGGCAGCCGAGGTCGAAGCAGCAGACGACCTGGCCTGATCAGAGGCCGAAGAGCCAGTCGACGATGACGCCGAAGAGCGGGAGCCACTACGGCCGTGCATGAACCTGCGATGTTCTGGCATGCTCGAGCGATGACACCTGGCCGGATCGTGCCGGCTGTCCTTGTTGTCATCGGCATCGACCTCTTCTTCAACGCCGGCGTCTTCGCTCCCTTGTTCGATCAGGACAGGGAACCGGCTCTGCTGGCCGACGAGGTGCTCTTTCGCCGGATCCCGTTCGCCTACGCCGCGCTCGCCGTTGCGGTGGTGCTCCTTGCATGGGTGCTCGATCGCACGAGCCGAACGGGAGGCGCCGCCGTGGCCACAGGTGCGATCGGTGGTCTCGGAACAGGCGTCGCGGGTCTCGGAGCGTTGTGGACGGCGATCGACCTGACCGGGGCGTTCGTGATCGCAGGGATCGCTGTCCTGACGATCCAGGGAGGCACTGCTGCCGCGGTGCTGACATCGAGGACACCCACCCGACGCCTCGTCCTGTGGATGACCGGTACGACGATCACCCTCTTCGTGTTCGGCCAGATCATTGCGAACCTCCGAACCGGTTGACAGCCCGAGCAGGGTTGGTCGGAGGCGGACCGATCGAGCCCAGATCAGAGAAACAGGGCACCCACCACAAAGGGTGCGAGGCCCAACAGGGCCAGCAGTTTCGGATGGCGTCCATCCCGGTCCGCCGGATCCCACCTGAACAAGAGTGTGGCCAGCGCGGAGTTCAGGACCGATGACGCCACGAGGACGAGAACCGCTCCGGTCGGATCGATCAACGTGTCGGCGCCAAAGGCGTGACCGAGCAAGGCCTGTCCTGCGTACGTTGGCGGCAACAGCCGCGCAAACGGGAGGACCGAATCCGGAAGGATGGCGATATCGACCATGAGGCCGCCGATCAGCATCGACGGCAAGAACACCAACTGTGACCACAACACCGTGGCTCTGGCACTGTCGGAGACCACTCCGATGAGCGCCGCCAACGACCCGAAGCACACTGCGCCCAGTATCAGCAATGCGTAGAACGCGGGCCATACCGATGGAGCCGGTAGCCCGAACACAGGTCCGGCTGTCGTAGCGATCACGCTCGAAGCGATCACCGCGTGGGCTGCTCCCGAGATGATCGGGGACGCAAGTGCGGCCTGGGCGGGCACCCCGTTGACCTTGAACATCCGATATATCCCGAGCTGGCGAGTCTCCACGAACTGACCGGGGAGACCGAGAACCGTTCCAGCCATGAGCGTCACCACCACCAGTGCCGGCACCGCAGTGTCCACGAACGCCGGATTGATCTCGGTCATGACGATGCTCATCAGCACATAGAAGCCGAGCGGGAACAGGTAGAACATGAGCATGGTCGTGCTGTTCCTGAGACCGGCCATGAAGTCGAACCGCAGGTGATGGGCGAACGCGTTCACTGCCGGCCCCCGGTGAGCTCGAGAAAGCGTTCTTCGAGCGTTGGGCGCTCGACCCGCAGGTCGACCAGGGCTGCCCCGTCGCTTTCCAGCCCGCGAAGGATCGCCCCCACCGAGGCGGTCGTATCGGTGGTCCAGAAGAGCGCATAGTCGTCATCGGAGTCGAGCCGCTCTGCGGCAGGGACCTCGATTGCATCGATCAGGGTGCGTGGCTCCGTCCTGACGGAGATCTTCGTGTACCCGGCCCCGGTCGCCGTCAGCTCCCGAGGACTCCCGACCGCCACCACGGTGCCCCGGAGCAGGATCGCGACCCGGTCGGCCAGACGCTCGGCCTCCGCCATGTCATGGGTGGCCAACAACACCGTTGTCCCTCCATCGCTCAGCTCGGTGATGATCCGGTGGAGTTCGACACGGGACGCAACGTCGAGTCCGGAAGTCGGCTCGTCCAACAGCACGACTGCCGGCTGATGGGCGATCGCCAGCGCAAGCGACAGCCGACGTTGCAGACCACCCGAGAGGGCCTCGTAGGTCACCGAAGAATGCGCCGCTAGCCCGAATCGCTCGAGGAGCTCGAATCGTGGACTCATCCGGTGATACGCCGCGAAGAAGCTCATCGCTTCTCGCGGGGTCATGGTGGCCGGGAGCGCAGAGGACTGAAGCTGCACGCCGATGAGACCGGCCAGTCGCGCTCCGTCGCGGTCCGGATCGATCCCGACGACCGCGACGTCTCCCGCATCGCGCCTGCGGAGGCCCTCGAGGCACTCGAAGGTCGTGGTCTTTCCAGCCCCGTTGGGCCCGAGCAGGCCGAAGACCTCGCCTCGAAACACAGACAGGTCGATCCCGTCGACCGCAGTGAAGTCGCCGTACGACTTCCGGAGTCCGGCCACCGACACGACCACCTCAGCCATGGAAACCAATGTAGTCGATCGGTCCGGGTCGAGACGCAAGAGGCAAACGACCTTCCACCAAGCCGGTCGGGTGGTGACGTCGGCACCACCGAAGGCTCTATCCGATCGGCGGTCCGAGGCGTAGGTTCAACTCATGGGATCGGTTTGCGTGGTCAACGGACGGACAGGGCACCATCGGAAGGAGAAGCTGTCATGACCGACGAAAAGGTGTGGACCGAGAAGATCGAGGTCAAGGGCGAGGAACTTCTGGCCAAGGTGAAAGAGCTGATTCACGAGGGAAACGTTCGCAAGATCATCATCTTGAGCGAAGACGGCGACCGCATCATCGAGATCCCCTTGACGCTTGGTGTGGTCGGTGCGCTCGTACTTCCCACGCTCGCCGCGGTCGGAGCGATGGCGGCGATCTTGGCCAAGTGCACGATCGAGATCGAGCGGGTCGAGGAGGCCTGATCCGGTCGGGGCGCTCGGTTCTCCCGTGGTTGGTCGCCGACGATCAACGCGCCGGGCCGGAGACCTCCCGGACCATCGATCCCCCACAGGGGCGACAGACCTCCGAAGACGTCTGTCCCGTGGTCACTCGTGCATTCTCCGGCGGAACACGACAGACGCACATGCGGCCGCGGCGACTGTGTAGCCGAGCACCCACATCAGGTCACCGGCGATCGCACCGAGGCCGGCGCCATCGACCATGACTGCCCTGGCTGCATAGAGAGCGTGTGCAAACGGGAGCACGTCGGCGATCTGTTGCAGTGCTCCCCCGATTGCATCCAAGTCCATCCACGCCCCACCAAAGACGGTCAGCAACAAGATGGCGGCATACAGGAACGGAACCTGTTTGAGGGTGAAACTCGCCCCGAGGATCATTCCCAGGGCGATGTACAGCACCGAGGTCAGGACCAAGACCAAGGCCACGAGACCGACGCTTCCTTTGATCTCGAGTCCCAAGAACGCTCCGATGCCGAACAGCACCACCATCTGCACCACCGCTACCGGTACGTAGGGAACCGAATAGCCGGCGACGAAGTCGTTCGCACGCAACGGCGCCGTCAGCATGCGGGTGAACAGTGCGCTCTCTCGATCGCGTGACAAGGTCATCGCGGCGCTGAACATGAGCATCACGAACCCGAACAACACGATCCCGGGCGCCAGCGTCGTCGGCTGGAAGAAGGCTTCCACTCCACCGAGTGCCTGAAGCACGACCAGAAGCACCACCGGCAGCGCCACCGTCAGGCCCAGCGACAGCGGGTCTCTCCAAACCTCCTTGAGGTTTCGCTTCCCCAACTCGATCCATCTCATGGTCTCATCTGCTTTCCCGTCAGTGCCAGGAACACATCGTCGAGCGTCACCTGCCGCTTGAAGGTGGCGTCGATGACGACGCCGAGGGGTCTGAGGCAGTCCTCGAGCTCGTAGAGGCTGATGTCGCTTGCCTCGATTTCGACCCCGCCCTCGATGCGCCGGACACTCGGGTGGAGGAGGCGGAGCGCCTCGAAGGCATCGTCGGTGAGGTTCCGGGTCTCGACCACGGTCACCTGGGTGCGGGAGATCTCCCGTTTGAGCTCCTGTGGCGAGCCCTGCTTGACGATCGTACCCTGGTCGATGATCGCCACCCGGTCCGCCAGGGCGTCGGCCTCTTCGAGATAATGGGTCGTGAGTAGTGTCGTGGTGGTGCCCTTGAGACCCTCGATGTGCTCCCAGATGGCCCGACGCGACTGCGGATCCAGCCCAAGCGTCGGTTCATCGAGGAACAAGACCCTCGGAGAGGACACGAGCGCCATCGCAAGGCTGAGACGCCGCTTCATGCCGCCGGAGTACCTCTTCACGGTGTCATCGGCCCGGTCCCCCAGACCCATCATCTCGATCAGTTCCTTCGACCGCCGCCTGGCGTCGGTCTTGCCCACGCCATGCAATCCGGCGATCAGACCGAGGTTCTCCCAGGCGTTCAAGTGCTCGGCGATGGCGGTCTCTTGTGGCGAAACGTCGATGACTCGCTTCACAGCGAGCGGATCCTCTCTGATGTCGTGGCCGAGGATGCTCGCAGTCCCACCACTGGGTCTCAGGAGACAGCAGAGCATCTTGATCGTGGTGGTCTTGCCCGCACCATTCGGCCCGAGCAATGAGAAGAGCTCACCCTGCTCGACTTCCAGATCGACGCCATCGACCGCGACGAAGTCACCGTAGAACCTTGATAGCCCGGATGAACGAATGGCGAGCTGATCACTCTCGGAGACTGGTCCCATCGAACCTCTCGCTCTCGACCTGCTCATTCCCTATCGGAGCGGCACCGACCGGCGATAGGGGAAACGTGCCCGTCGTAGGCCGCGGCCGGTACCCAACCCGAGTGCCGGGGGTCGGACGGCCCTTGGCAAGACACGCCCCGTCTCAGAGACTGGGACAAGCTCAGGGAAGGGAGGCCCCGTGGCCCGCACCGGCACACGCCGCGGTTCGAAGACGACGAGCACGAAGATGAGGGCGGCCGTCCATGTGACTTACGGTTCACCCGATGTGATCGGGCTGGCGGACGTCGACAAACCGATACCTGAGAAGGACGAGGTGCTCGTCCGTGTCCGTGCGGCGGGGGTCAATTGGGCCGATTGGAGCCTCACCACTGGGATGCCGTACGTGATGCGGCTCGGGTACGGCCTGAGGCGCCCCCGGTCGGGTATCCGTGGCACCGACGTCGCCGGGGTGGTCGAGGCGATCGGCCCCGAGGCCAGCGGCGTCACGATCGGCGATGGCGTTGTGGGATGGTGCACCGGGGCCTTCGCCGAGTACATCACGACACCTGCCGATCACCTCGTCGCCAAGCCCGAGATCATGACGTTCGAACAGGCTGCCGCCCTGCCGATGGCCGGAACGGTGGCGCTGCAGGCGTTGCGAGACGTGGGACGCGTGACCGCCGGAGACCGTGTCCTGATCAATGGCGCATCGGGCGGCATCGGAACCTTCGCCGTTCAGATCGCCAAGGCGATGGGAGCCGACGTCACAGGGGTGTGCAGCGCTCGGAATCTCGAGCTCGTGCGTGAGCTCGGAGCAGATCACGTGATCGACTACATCGTGGCGGACTACACGCGGGGAGACGCTCGATACCACTTCATCCTCGACATCCCCGACGACCACACATTGACGGAGCGCCGACGGGTGCTCACGAGTCGTGGAACGTTGGTTCCCAACAGCGGACGAGGCGGACCGTGGTTCGGGAGCATCGGCCGCATCGCCAAGGCCTGGCTGGTGTCGCCGTTCGTGAGCCAGAAGCTCCGACCGTTCCTATCCGTTTCGAAACGTGAAGACCTCGCTCGCGCTCCTCGGGATGATCGAGGGCGGCACGGTGACTCCCGTGGTCGATCGGACGTTCCCGCTCGAGCAGAGCTTCCGAAGCCGTGGCGTACGTCGGAGCTGGGCACACCAGGGGCAAGGTCGTCGTGACCCTCTGACCGGGCCCAAGGCGGGAGCGACGCGAGTTCCGTACCAGTCGTGAGCGGCCCGGAGGGCACACGACACGAACGAACCCCGCTCAGCTGGCCGATCACATG
Organism: uncultured bacterium; assembly: GCA_963785075.1. GTDB lineage: Bacteria > Actinomycetota > Acidimicrobiia > Spongiisociales > ZC4RG35 > JAOUGY01. The sequence goes on along the minus strand of CAWATW010000011.1, from coordinate 1,573 downwards.
GTTCACGGCCTCGTTCCTCGATGAAGCGGATCGTCGTCGGGAGTCGTGCCGGAACACCCGCTGTCGGCGTGTCCCTGTTTATCGTGCTCGATCGGGCACCGGGCGCACGGCATCGAGAGGAACCATGGCAACAACGAGGACGATGTCGTGGCACCACCCCTTCGGGGTCACCGCCTCACGGTGGGAACGGCTGGCCATCGCCATCTCCGTCGGAGCGATGGGAACGCTCGGGTTCTCGATCACGTCGCCGCTGCTGCCCGACCTCGCCGACGCATTCGGCGTAGATCGTGGCGCCATCGGACTGGTACAGGCGGCAGTGTCGATCCCTGGTGTGTTTCTGTCAGCGATCATCGGCTATCTCGCCGATCGGCTGGGGCGTCGCAGGGTGGTGCTGACCAGTCTCATCATCTTCGCTACCTTCGGTGCCGCCGGATTTCTGGCACGCTCCTATTGGTCCCTGGTGATCGCACGTTTCATCCAGGGCATCGGCACGTCTGGAATCCTCGGCCTCGGCATCGTGCTGGTCGGTGACCTCTTCGAGGGCAGCGAACGGACCAGGGTGATGGGCTACAACCTCACAGGCGTCACCGTCGTGAACATGGCCGGTCCCATCCTGTCGGGCGCGATCGGGGAGGGAGGCCCGTTTCGACCGTTCCTCATCTTCCTGGTCGGGTATCCACTCGCCGTCTGGGCGAGCCGCATGCCTTCTGATCCACCCGGCGAGACGGCATCACCGCTCCGACACCTCGGAGCGGCGATCGCGACCATGAGGCGAGAGCACACATTGAGCGACTTCGCCGGCGTGCTGGGCGCAACCGTCGCGGCGACGGTTCTGCTCCACGGGTTCGGCTACACCACCACTCCCCTGTTCCTCGACGAGGTCTTCGGGATCGGATCTTCGGGAAGGGGACTGATCCTCGCTTCATTCCAGGTGGGAACCGTCTTGGCGGCGATTCAGATCGGGCGCCTGCGAGCGCGTCACAGCGGCTCCAGCCTCGTTGGATCCGCCTTCACCTTCATGGCGATCGGGGCCGGGGTGACCGCGCTGGCACCAGGTTGGTGGGCCGTCTCGGCGGGGTTGGGGATCGCCGGACTCGGGTTCGGGCTCTATGTGCCCCTTGCCCAGGATCGGGCCGCGAGCGTGGGCGGGTCGTTGTACCGGGGTCTGAGCGTGCTCATCTGGGTGACATTCGTACGGGTGGCACAGGTGATTGGACCACCGACGGGGTCGGCCCTGGCGGATGGGATCGGACCACGCTGGACGTTTGCTCTCGCCGCGGCCGGAATGGCAGCCGTTGCCATCGCTTGGCGGCCGGTTCGGCGCGCGGCGAAGATGCGGACGTGACGACCCGACCGTCGAATCGATTTCGTCTCGACAGGCGCGGCGCCCGCCGCCCGTCACCGAGGCCACAACCCGCATCGTGTGGCCGCGCCCTCCTGGCCTTCCGCACCATCCCGCTGTGAAGAACGACCTGGCTCTCAGCCCGTTTGGGATCGACGTGGACGAGATCGTGTCGGCGGCCCGCGTCGCCGAGGACGAAGGATTCGCAGCAGTGTGGACCTACGACCACAT
>CAWATW010000010.1:0-604723 GCA_963785075.1 uncultured bacterium | reverse complement strand
CTATACGAGGGCATCGACGAGGCCGCCATGGAGGGGCTCGATCGCCTCCGCTCGCAAGCTCTGGCCGACCCCGGGCGGCCGCCAGACGGGTCGATGTTGTGTCGATGGACACCAGAGCGAGGAACCCGTAGTCACCGCCGAGGCGTGGAGCGTGACCTTGAACTTCGACCGACAGGCGCTGTGAGCGTGGCAAACACCATGCGGTGGCCGCGGATCAACCATTCACGGCCAACCTGGCGTCCTCCGCACCACGCCCGACACCGTCCAATGCCACCAGTGCGGAGAGTGGTACCGCAATCTCGGTGCTCACGCCTGGGCCACCCACGGGCTCAATGCACCCGAGTACCGCCGAACCTACGGCCTGATGCGGAAGACGAAGCTGGCTGCACCCAACCTCCGAGCCGAGCAGTCCAGACGTGCGCGAGACCGACCTCATCGAGATCGGCGAACCACATCGTGAGGCGATCAAGCGACTCTCCACCGACGAGCGTCGTCGTCGCGAAATGAAGGCAGAACGTCGTGCCGAACACGAGCTGAACGCCACCGAACCTGAACGGACTCGACCAATGCTGGAGGCGAGGTTCGGACCGGAGGGACGGCTCTCTGAACACCTTCTCCAAGAGGCGGTCGACGTGTTCATCGACGAGCTGACGGTTCAGTCACGAGGTGTGTGGCAGCGGACTGGTGACGAACTCGGCGTCGGCTGGCCGACCGCCCGCAGCCGGGTGTACCTGGCCGCCGAACGGGGACTCATCCAACTCTCTGGCATGCGCACGGATCTGACTGCCATTCTTGCCGACGGCACCAGAGTTGTGGCACCAGACTCGTTCGAGGCGATGTACGGCACGCTGCTCCGCTTCGTCGAACGGCACGGCAGTTCGGCTGTGAGCCGGTCCATCGTGTTCGAGGGTGTGAAGCTTGGCCAGTGGGTCGAATCGGTGAAGTCCCGATGGCGGAACCGAACTCTGCCTGCCCACCAGAGAGAAGCCTTCGATTCGATAGCCGGCTGGCAGTGGCCAACGGAAGGACCATACCGAGGCGGATCGGTCTCGAGCGCGGACGCAGACCTCGGGGTTCGCATCGATCGGTGGGAGGAGGCGTACCAACGCCTTGAGATATTCGTCAATGAACATGGGCACGCCCTCGTGCCCGCCCGGTATCGGTCGGAGGATGGGTTCACCTTGGGCGTGTGGGTCGGCGACCAGAGGCGTCGCCATCGTGTGCGGCGCCTTGACGGTCGTCTCGCTGACCGACTCCAGGAGCTTCCGGGCTGGCAGTGGCGGCCGGCCATCGGGCGACCACCCCGACCGAGAAACTAGGTGTGCTCTCTTCACCGCCGTTGTCACGAGCGGTGTCCTTCGGAGTCTGTGCGGACTGGATATGCAACCACCTTCAGTGGCGGCACAGGATCGACCACCGAGCGCGGAAGTGCCGGTCTGCGCAGTTCTGCTGTGTGGGTGTTCTCGCTCCGGAACTGTTGATATGGGCCGACTTCGTCCGCAGCTTGCAGTCGACGATCCGCCGGTCGGGAACGATCGATAGCCGCCGCGCTCAGCCTGAGTAGATTGCCGCTATGGAACCGCCCCTCCCGTCGTATCGCGATCTTATGCTCCCAGTCGTCAGGGCTGTATTGGAACTCGGTGGCTCGGGCAACTCACGAGAGATCTCCGAGTCGGTCATTGAGAGCGAGGGATTCTCGGAAGACCTACTTGCAATGACCTACGAGGGCCGCGAAAAGTCGATACTTGTGGACCGGTTGGACTGGGCCCGCAGCTACTGCAAGCTGGGAGGGGTTCTCGAAAGCCCCAAGCGGGGATTGTTCCTGATCACAGACCTCGGACAGCGAAATCGCCGCCCTACCGAACTCAGAGGCGCACGAGCGACTCAAGGAAATCGATCACGCAGTGAGGAGGGCTCGCAGAAGGAAACCGCAGGACGACGCTCAGCTGCCACCGGACGACGACACCGAGAGTCCTCCCGAAGACGACGAGAGGTGGAGGGAAGTTCTCCTCGCCCGACTGCACAGACTCTCGCCAGATGCCTTTGAACACCTCGTCCTGTACGTGCTCCGAGCCCAAGGCATGGAGCTCAAACGTGTTGGCGGGTCAGGCGATGAAGGCGTCGACGGAATCGGCAAGGCACCACTCAGCGGAGTCCTCTCAACAACAATCGCCGTCCAGGCCAAACGCTACAACCCCTCCAAGACGGTGGGTCGAGAGACCGTGGCGCTATTCCAGAGCGATGCAACAGCCGCCGGCGCCGAACACGGAGTGCTCGTGACAACCGGACGCTTCTCCGAGCCCGCAAGACGAGCTGCCCTCAGCAGACATCCAACGATCGACCTCGTAGATGGCGAGAAGCTCACCGACCTCTGCCTCGAAGCGAACATCGGAGTCGCTCTCAGCCCGATCGTTGACGAAGACTTCTTCGACCGGTTCGAGGAGTTGACCTAGTTGCCGCTCGGGAACCGCATGCCGACGCGCCGATCGGCGCCGTCTGGGCGTCCGAGCGTTCTCGACCGGGATCGAATGATCTGGGCGGTCGGGTCCGGGTAGGGCGAGGGTGGCGCGAGTCTGCACCCCGGACGCTTATTGGCTCCGGTTGGCAAGGACTAGCTCAAACGCGGCGACCAGAGCCGCCACGTCACCAGCCGGTCCTTCCGCCCGAGTGACTCGGGTGGCAAGTTGTGGGTCGCCGTTCGATGCCACCAATCGTTCCAGGGGGCGGCCGTCCACAGATACTTCCATCTGCCCTCCGGAACGGTCACGGCGGATCCACAAATCGATACAGCCATTTCCCGCTGGGTCGCCGGCCTCGTAAAGGAACGTGTCGCACCGGTCGCGCCGCGCTCGATAAGGTCCGTCAGCGCCGTTGAAGGTGAACCCCGCCCGCGCCAATACCGAATCAGCCTGCTCTCGAAGCAAGCTGTCGAACTCGCTGTAGACATCGAGCTGCACACCCTGGTCGTGGTCTTGGATGACGGCAAGAGCGATCCCCCCGACCGTCGCCAGCGGCACCGCGACAAACCAGCCCACGGTCGTGGTCAGAACCACGACCGTGGCAACCATCACCGCCCCGACGGCCACGGCGACCACCCGGTACACCGAAGGAATGATCTCCTCCCACCAAAAGAACCATCGATGCACGGGCCGCAACCAGACTGGAACTCTCTCGTGTGCCACCGGTTGATTATGTCACCGGACCGCGCCCAGATTCCCCGAAATCCCCACTGATACTCGACTCGGACACGCTGAGTGTTGAGGCAGCAGAGGCTCCCGCACGCCGACGTGCCGATCGGGGACACCATGCGGTGAGGGGTGATATCGCTCATATTTGGCGATCGGGTCGGTTCAATTGTTCCAGTTGTCACGCCGATGTGGCTGTGGACTTGACGGTGTTCCTGGCCTCACAGGGTGAGGGGTTGCCAATGACAGGAACCGCCCGCTCCGAGGCCGCTATGGGCGCATGTGACGTTGGCCTGTGGTCACTCTTGGTTGGGGCGGCAACGATGAACAGATGCCTACGGTGGAGAGTTCGATCCGCATCGGTGTGCCACCCAACGAGGTGACCCGAGTCCTGCTCGACGCTGATCTGGCCCCGCGGTGGACGGCCGGGCTTGAGCGCCTCGAACTCATCGAGGGAGAGCCGGGACAAGCTGGCAGCGTTGGCTACGCCCACTATCTCGAGGGCGGCCGCCGCTATATCTTGGTCGATGTGCTCGAGGAGGTCACTCCTGGTCGGTACTACCGGTCGCGGGTCGCCGGCGGCGGTATCGCAGCGACAGTGGAAACCACGTTGGAACCTGTCGGTCGCGACGCGACGCAGCTCACGGTGCGATGGGTTGGGAAGGGCACCAACCCTCTCACCAGGGTGACGTTGGCGTTGATGAAGCGACAGATCACAAAGCGCACAGAATCTGACCTGAAGTCACTGCGAGACCTTGGGGAGAAGGGTTAAGCGCGACCCCGCACTCAGACGTGCCGATCGGGGGCGGGTGGCGAAATGTGCGATATTGCTACAGAATCGTTGATCGGCGTGGCATTCGGGCTGGTTGCACGGACGCGTGGCGGATCAGTCTCTGCGGGTCCGCCTCGAACGTCGATGTCGCGGCATCCGTAGGCTGTGTATGTCCATCACACTCAGCTCTCGCCCAAAGGAGTAACCGTGGCTGTTTGGTTTGAAGGCACAGACGAGATCGACTGCAACATCCAGCAAGTGAAGCGGGCCCTCGAGAATCCCGGCGAGCTCTATGCAGGGGTCACCAGTCTCATGCCAGGTATGACGAGCGTTGAGCTGGTGGAACAGGGGACCGACTCTGTGACCATCAGAACCAACGAAGGCCTCATGAAACGCACCAACATCTCCAAACGGATCGAGGCAGACAGCGTTGTCGTGGAGTTCGACGAGCAGTACGAGGCCGGAACGAAGGTCACTGCAACGTCACACTTCGCTGACGAATTCACCGCTAGCGACACCGGAGTGAGCTACCGCCTCGTCATGAGCGACGTCGAGGCCCCCGGGTTCTTGGGCTTCTTCTACCGGAAGCTCGGCAGCTCCAACATAGGGAACGCCTTCTTGGCGGCATACAAGACTCACTTCGAGTCCCAATAGCGACTCGACATCACCGCAACAGTGAGTGTTCGAGACCCCGCACCTTCATGTGCCGCTCGGCGCTATCGGGCGACGCATGCGTTATCGACCGCGATCGAGTGTCGGTGCGCTGCAACCGCTGAGCAGACCGAAGGAAGCTGCCATCAGCGGCGCTTCGAGATGACTTCAGCGCCGAGAGCTCCGGCCGCCCGATCGCTCGTTGCCGCGCTTGTAGTTGCCCGTAACCCTGGCCATCACCTCTTGCGCGTCGCCCCGACCGACGTCGGATACGAACTTGATCGCTGCCCTCCCCCGCAGGATGGCGGCCACCCGGGCATGATGCGCGACTACAACATCGCCGTTCTTGCGTTGCATCCACTCGAACCCGGCCGGTGTTCCCATGCGAACATTGTGCCAGGGAAGAGCCCAATCGCGGTCGGACGCCACCCTGCGTAGTTGCGGCACAGCACGCATTCGTGCCGATCGGTGCTCCTGGGCGATTGGAGCGTTCTCGCCCGGGATCAGTCGTTCTTGCGCTGGAAGAGGTAGGCAAACGGCGATCTCGTGTAGGCGATCCCGCGGCCTGTCTCGTGTAGCAGCTCCGCCGTGACCGTGGTCGGACGTTTCGGAATCAAGTAGCTGTCCAGATCACGCTCGGTGATCGTGTATCCGCCCGATCTCGAGTTGACTGCAGCAGCGAGGCGATACCGCGGATCGATCGACGCCATCGCAGCGTCACCGTGGCTGGGGTTGACCAGAAGCCACGTTCCCGGCAAGAGATACCGCGTGCAATGCTCGGAAACGAAGCCGGCATAGAGCGAAACCAGCAGGCCCACGGATTGGTCGGCCAGATCGAGCTCGGTCCGGTAGTCGGCACCGATGAACCGCCAGTTTGCGCTGGTCAAGCGGTGGCGGTGACGGTTGATGATCTCGTATACGCCGCTCGTGTCGGCGAAGAACCGGGCGGCCTTCCGGTCGTTGTCAACATAGGTCACTGAATCGAAGACGAACGATGCTGCAACGTCGACGAACGACCCTGGGTACAGCACCGAGGTGTCCCCAATGAACTCACCGACGGCACCAAAGAGTCGCAGGCGATCACCCGGGTGGCGGTCCTGTTCTTCCCAAAGACGTCGAGTCAAGTCCTTCATCACAGTGCAGCATGCCACGGCACAAGGCGCACCGGATGGCTCCAGCCTTCCGTTCCGCACAGATCACCCACCACCCCGAACGATATCGCGCAGCCACGAGCGTCCGGGATCCGGCAATCAGACGCATCACAAATACGGGACTGACCACTCGCAGTGATTCAAACCATTGCTTCCGCGCGGCGGAATCGCGTCGTAGACCTCGGGCGACAGCGTCCTCATCGCCGGGTTTAGCCGACCACCAACGGGCAGGACGCCCCGCGCGCGAGGACGTTGCCCGAGGGAGTCCCATGACGCGGATCCGGACCTCTGACGGACACCAGACGGACACCGGACACCACACAATGGCTGATTGAAGATCCCGATATGCAAGAATCCCCTGTGGTTACAGGGGATTCTTGGGGTGGGCGCTACTGGGATCGAACCAGTGGCCTCTGCCGTGTGAAGGCAGCGCTCTCCCGCTGAGCTAAGCGCCCGTGCGAACGGCAGGATACCAGCACCTCGAGGCGGTTCTCACGTCGGCCGAGCGGCCGTGATCGACCTAGTCCCCTGGTCCGGCGTGCCGGCACGGACGCATGATTGGCGTGAGAGGAGCATCCATGGCCGAACATCCGTTCAATCTGGTAGAGCGTCCTGACCTCGTTCCCATCTGCTCGTTCTGCAACCTCGATCTCCACGAGATCCACGTGCAGAAGCGAGGAATCCCGATGTTCACGGGCCAGACCATGATCTTCTTCTGCCCGCATTGCCGGAAGGTGCTGGGTTTCGGGCAGGAGCGCATGATCTAGCGCGCACACCCGCAGACGATTGTCCGGCGGGCGTGGTTGCATGCACCTGTGCGAATCGAAGAGTTCGAAACCGTCGTCGACCGGGTGCTCGACGGGCTCCCCGAATGGGTCTGGGATCAGATCGACAACCTGATCGTGGTCGTCGAAGACCGCCCGACACGCGAGCAAGACCCAGATGGTGATGGCCTGTTGGGCCTGTACGAAGGCGTGAGCCTGCACGAGCGCTCCGGAGACTACTGGGGAGCGCTGCCCGACCAGATCACCATATTCCGACTCCCCCACCTCGCTCTCCACCTGTCGAAACCCGAGCTCGAGGCGGAAATCCGCAAGACCGTTCTGCACGAGCTCGGACATCACCTTGGTATCGACGACGCCCGACTCCACGAATTGGGATGGGATTAGGCACTTCTCCCTGGGAATACCCGCCAGATGTGCCATGGTTGTTGAGTGAGAACACATCCGCAGCTCAGAAACTTCTCAGCCGACGAGGGGAAACTGAGGTCGTGGACCAGGAGACACCAATGAGGAACAACGATCGCCAACTCATCGATCCCGCCAACGTGATGGCGATCGACTTCGACGACCCCCTCCTCGCACAGGAAGCGGTCCTGGCTGCGACCCGTCTCGCTCGGAAGGGATCGATCCAACTCGCCGACGCGGTGTTGGTCTCCAAACTCGTGAACGGCCGGAGCCGCGTGAGGCAGACGAGGGAAATGGCACCATCGCAGGCGGCCCTCACGGGCAGCTGGTGGGCAGGAATCCCCGGACTGCTTCTCTTCGGCACCACCGGCTGGATCATCGGCGCCGTACTCGGCGCATTGGCCGGATGGTTGTGGGCCACCTATCGCGACGTCGGCATCCCGAACCCATGGCTTCAGGAAGTCGCATCCCGACTCTCACCCGGTCATACGGCCACCGTGTTGCTGCTCCCACAGTTCTTTCCCACCCATCTTCTGAGGGAGTTGCGGCGCTTCAGCGGCACCCTGTTGTACTCCACTCTCGACGGGATCGAGCCCGAAGCCCTCGAAGAGGCCCTGGGAGATCGTTGACCCAAAGAGAACGGGCCCCGATCCGAGAGATCCGAGGCCCGTTTCCGACTTCGTGCGAAGAGCGTCAGCCCCGACGAGTGCGGGGGATTCCCGCCTCCTTCAACACCGGTGCGGACACGCCAACTTCACGCCACGCCGAATAGGAGATGCCCTTGCGCTCCGAATACGACTTGGCGATGCCCACGAATTCCCGCTCGAGTGACTCGACGTCGACGTCGATCGACAGATCCTCCAGCTGATCTTCGGCGTCCAGCTTCGCTTGGACCAGGTCGAGACGCTTGAGCGGATCGGACTCGCCGGCGAGCTTCTCTTCGATCCCGGACAACTTCTTCTTCACCGAATCGACGGTCACCGGTCGTCCCGGACGCTTTGATCCGAGGGCTTCCAGGTACGCCTTGACCGCTCGCGACTCCCGCCTCCCTTGGGCCAACGCCTCTTTGTGGGCGTCTGACATCGCCATTGGGCCATCCTTTCCTGGGGTGCTATTTTGTGGATTCTGCCACGAAAAGCGTGGTACGCCAACGAGGTGTGAGCACCCAGCACACCTCACACCGTATTGGAGGGATACGATGGATGAACTGATTGCCGCCATCTCCGAGCGGACCGGACTCCCGGCCGACAAGGCACAAGGCGCTGCCGAGGCAGCGCTTGATTTCCTGAAGGACAAGCTGCCGGCTCCGATCGCCGGACAGATCGAAGGATTCCTGTCCGGCAACAGCGACAAGATCGGCGATGCCATCGGCGGCGCAGCCGACAAGCTCAAAGGCATGTTCGGCGGCAACTGACCAGGTCCGCACCGATGAGACCGGGTGTAACCGCCAGGTTCATCCAAAAAGCCGCTCACATCCGTGAGCGGTTTTTTGTAGCTCCCAGAAAGATCCGGGGCACGGTGGCATTCGACAGCGCCGTTGTGATCGCAAGACAAACCCCGTTCAAACAAGGTTGAGAGTTGGAGTTGGCGAAGCAAACTCCGTCAGCTGGCCAGAGGCCAGCGGCGGCGACCGGCGCCGTGGGCCCTACTGGGTTTGAACCAGTGACCTCTTGCGTGTCATGCAAGCGCTCTTCCACTGAGCTAAGGGCCCGTTGCAGGCGCATTGCGCCCGGAGGCGACGCCCGGAATTGAACCGGGGTGACGGGTTTTGCAGACCCGCGCCTAACCACTCGGCCACGTCGCCTTGTCGATCCAGCCGGACACGACATCGCCCATCGTGAGGCGAGGGAGGATCCGACCGATCGGTGGAGCGGAAGACGGGGCTCGAACCCGCGACCTCAACCTTGGCAAGGTTGCGCTCTACCAACTGAGCTACTTCCGCGTGCGCGTCGATGATAGCCGACCTCCAAGACCCGACAAACGCCGTCACCGGCCCGTGGAACCGAAGCCACCGTCGCCCCGGCTCGACGATTCGAGTTCGTCGACCTCGACGAACGACACCTCGGGGAGATCGATCACCACCAGCTGGGCGACTCGATCCCCCGGTGCGAAGACAACGGTTTCGGACCCGTGGTTGATCAGCAGCACACGGATCTCGCCGCGATAGCCAGGGTCGATGAGGCCTGGCGCATTCACGATCGCGATGCCATGGCGCGATGCATGGCCGCTGCGGGGTATCACGAGGCCACCGGTGCCCGGGGGAAGCGCGATCGCGAGCCCGGTGCCCGCCGAGCTGCGCTCGCCGGGTCTGAGCACCACCTCGTCGATGGTGTGGAGATCGAAACCGGCATCGGTGCCATGGGCACGCCGCGGCGACAATGCCCGCGGATCCAGCCGCACGAAGCTAATCTCAAACATGTTCAAATCACGTGGGGCGTCCGGGCGGACCGACCACGGAGCTGAAGAGTGCCACACGGCTACTGTACCGAGTGCCGAGCGCGGGTGACCGCCGTCGACGGGCGTTGCCTTCTCGGCCACAGGGTCGACCAATCAACCATCTCCTCCCGGCGGGGACGTCGTATCAGCGGTGCCGCCGCGGCCGGGCTCGCCGTCCTCGATCGAGTGCGAACGACGGCGGATCATGCCGTTCAACGCCCGCAGAGACCAGCGCCATCTCGCCCATCCGGGCAGACGCAGCGAGACCATCTGCTCGACACCGGCCAGCAGCGCGCCGTCACCCGGCCCGCGGCGTCGACCGCCGTCGCCGACCGGACGGTGGCGCCCCGTACCCCCACCGGGAGCGCCGGAGTCGACCTGAATCCCACCGGCGAAATGGTCATACAACTGTGGGACGAGACGCCCGACGCGCCAGTCCTCGACTCCTGGGAGTCCGAAGAGGCTCTGTCGGCCATGCCCGAGCGCAGCGCTGCGCGTATCGTCAGCTTCGGTCTGATCGCGGTTGCGCTGGTGGCGATGATCATTGCGATATCTCTCATCTTCGGCAGTGGTTCCTCGGTTCGCGAAGACCTCGTGGCGGCCTCGACGGACCTCGCACAGACGCTCGAAGGTTTCGACTCGTCGGCGAACCCCGACTTCTCCGACGTCGACGCCTCCGCCCGCCGATTGTTGGAAACCGCCCAAGAACTGGAGATCGGTGACGCCGACCGTGCACTGGCGATCGACGCCTCCGGGCGGGTGCTCGAAGCCGAACGCTCGTTGAGCGAAGCCCTGGCGTACGAGACCGGCTTCGTCGTGTTCGTCGGACGCCCGTCGCTGCCGGCGTCCACCGACGATCTCTCCGAGATCAGCGAGCAATACACGTCGTGGCTCACATCGCTCCTGGGAGTGATACAACCGGTGCCGGATCAACCTGCGTTTGCGGAGCACGGAACGCTCGTCAACCGCTTCTCGGACGCCGGCTCGGCGCTTCAGGCCCAGTATCTGGACGCGTTGAGGTCCGGCGACCCTGGTGCGGCCACCGCAGCGTTGGAGAAGCTCGACGCTCGAGTGACGGAGGTCGAAGCGTCGCTGACAACAGCGATGGCACAGGCCCGGCGTGCGTTCGACACCGCAACGGCCGACGTCTCCCGGATGCTCGGTCGGATCGGAACCGCCTGAGCTTCAGCTCTCGGGCGGCTGGAGGCTCGCCTCCAACTCGGCGAGCTCGCGTTCGAAGTCGCCAACGTCACGGAAATCCTTGTAGACGCTGGCGAAACGCAGTGACGCGATCTCGTCGAGGGCCCGCAGCCGTTCGAGGACCATGAGGCCGAGCCTCTCGGACGAGACCGGACCGGGACGGGCACGAACTTCGCTCTCGACCGAATCGATGAGCGCATCCACCTGACCGCTGAGAACAGGACGATCCGCCAGTGCCGCCTCGACGCCTCTTCTGAGCTTGGCGCTGTCGAACGGCTCGCTCTGCCCCGATCGTTTGACGACCATCACCGACGACACGACACGTTCGTACGTCGAGAACCTGGACTCACATCGCTCGCAGACACGGCGGCGCCGGATCGACGTCCCGTTCTCGGCGGGTCGGGAATCTATGACGCGGCTAGCGGAATGTCCGCAGGAGGGGCACTGCATGAGGGCCCCAGGCTAGTGGCGGATGGACCTGTAGCAGGCCGAGGCGACCACCGAGGGCCGGCGCCAGGGTCACCCGACCGGGATCATCAGGGTCTGGCCCGGGTGCAGGGCAGAGCTCTCGAGTTCGTTCAATTCCCGGATGAGGGCGACCGACGCCCGGATGTCGTCACCCGACGACGTGAACCCCTGAGCGATCGTCCACAACGTGTCTCCGGATCGAACGCGGTGTTCCATCGTGATCGACGGCTCGCTCGCAGCACCGGTGCCACCGAGAAGAAGAAGGATCGCAGCGAGCGCGATCAGGAGAATCAACAGCCTGCCGGGCAGGATGCGTACGCTTGTCATGTCGACCCTTCCTCTTCTCGATGTCTGGTTGCCCGAATCGGGCGTTGCCCCAACGTACGGTCGGGGTGTGACAGAATCTCCGAGGTCCCCCGTCGTCGCCGTGCTCGACCGCCGGGTCGGCTCCACCCCAGAGCCCCCCACCGTCGCTCGAACATGACGAACGCCCCCGCCGGCCAGACGGCCGTCGGCGGTGAAGCCCACCAGCGGGACGGTGGGCCGACCACGGTCACGTGCACTCGGCCGCATCCGAGCACGGTCCGCCCCGCCGCCATCGGAAGGCCGGGAATGGCAACCGGATCGATCACCTCGACCGGCGTAGGCGGCGGCGGCGAGATCTTCACCGGCGTTCGCTCTGACGCTCGCAAAGACATTCGCCGTTGGGCGGATGCCTGTCGTGTCTCTGGTGTGGGTTCCCTCGAACATCTGTTCGGCCACGGTACCGAACAGTATGTTCGATTTGTCAAGTCGAACACATGTTTGGATCGCGAACTCGAAGCCACTACACTATCGAACACACATTCGCCCCCGGGGGCGGACAGAGATCGGTGATCCAGTCGATCTCGCCCAGACCAGGAGGTCGACGACGATGGCAGAGAAGAAGGACAAAGCGATCAGCGATCGGCAGCGCCAGGTGCTGGACTTCATCCGGGAGACCGTCGCAGCTCGCGGCTATCCCCCGTCGGTGCGCGAGATCGGAGAGGCCGTCGGTCTCTCGTCCCCATCCACGGTGCACAGTCATCTGTCCTCGCTCGCCAAAGCCGGTTTGATCCGCAAGGACCCCAGCAAGCCCCGAGCCATCGAGGTGCTGGGAGAATCCACTCCCGCCGCGACGCCGGCGCACGAGCCGACCCGGGACGACGTTCGGGCCGTGCCGCTCGTCGGTCGAATCGCCGCCGGGCGGCCGATCCTCGCCGAACAGGACGTGGAGGACGTGATGGCACTCCCCACCGACCTCGTGGGATCGGGCCCTGTGTTCATGCTCACCGTTCGCGGCGACTCGATGATCGACGCCGGGATCCTCGATGGCGACTACGTCGTCGTCCGGAGCCAGGCCGATGCCAACGATGGCGAGATCGTGGCGGCCCTCGTCGACGAAGAAGAGGCAACTGTGAAGCGGCTCCGCCGCCGCGATGGGAAGGTCGTGCTCGAAGCGGAGAACCCCGCATATGCGCCCATGGTCTTCGACGGCGGCGTCCGGATAGTCGGCAAGGTCGTTTCGGTGCTCAGGAAGGTTCGCTGAACGCCAACCGGCCCTCGAACACGGTCGCTGCCGGGCCGATGAGCCACACGCGATCGTCGAATTCGACACGTCCCACACCGCCCGGAACGGTGACTTCGACGCTGTCGCCCGCGACCTGACCCGACGCTCGCGCAACGCTCGCCACGGCGACCATCCCGGTGCCACAGGCAAGCGTCTCACCGACCCCCCGCTCCCAGACCCGCATGGTGACGGAGTCGGAGCCGGTCGGAAGGTAGAACTCGACGTTGGTGCCACCAGAAAAGGGGCTGCCGCGCTCGACTCGTGGTCCGACCTCGTCGAGCACAACCTGCGTCGGGTCGGACAGCGCCACCGCATGAGGATTGCCGACATCGACCGTTGTGAAATCGATCCCGTCGACGACCACCGTTCCGCCCAGACTCACAGGACCCAACTCCACCGTGACGGTGTCGTCACCGACGCGAACGTGACGGGGTCCGATGGGAGTCTCGACGATGAAGTCGGTCGCACTCGTCAGGCCGAGGTCGACCGCCCGGCGCGCCACACATCTCAACCCGTTCCCGCACATCTCCGCAGCCGAACCGTCGGCGTTCCAGTACCCCATGTGGACCGAGTCGCCCCGCAGCGAGACCTGCAAGACACCGTCGGCACCGACGCCGAACCGGCGGTCGCACACCCGGCGGACCAGATCCGGTGTGACCACGACCTCGACGCCGACCACGACAAAATCGTTGCCGAGCCCCTGCATCTTCACGAAGTCCACGAACGTACCTCTCGCTCGATCTCGTCGACCAGACCCGACACCGCGTCGGCCTCGGCGGCATCGATCCATCGTATTCGGGGGTCGCGGCGGAAGTACGTTCTCTGCCGTTTCGCCAGCGCCCACGTGGCGCGAAGCACCTCGTCGAATCCGAGATCCTCATCGAGCTCGCCGTCGACAACCGCCGACAGCTCCTTGTAGCCCACCGCCTGTGACGCCTGGACACCCAGGCGGCCCCGAAGACTCCGGACCTCGTCGATCAGTCCCCTGGTGCGCATCTCTGCGACCCGGGTGGAGATCCGACGGCGCAGATCCGACGATCGATCCAGACCGAACACGATCACGGGCCTGATCGGCCGGTAGCCGCGCACGGCGGTGGAAGCAGGTGACCGGTGGCGTTCGGTGGGGGTGAGTCCGGTCAACCGCAGGATCTCGACGGCTCGGACCACCCGACGCCGGTTCTCCAGGTCGACGACTGCGTCGACCCCGGGATCGCTCGCCCGGAGCTCCCCGACCAGCTCGGCGTCGCTCACCGCCTCCAACTCACGGCGGAGAGCCTTGCTCGAAGGGGGGAACTCGAGCGGGTCGACGACCGCTCGGAAGTGAAGACCGCTGCCGCCGACGATGACCACGGGCGCCCCGGCGGCGTCGATATCGGCGCGCGCCATCTTCTGAAAGGCTGCGACGGAGAAGTCGGCTTCCGGGTCCACGACGTCGATCATGGCGTGAGGCACCTCGGCACGGTCCGCCGCCGACGGTTTCGCCGTCCCGATGTCCATGCCACGGAAGACCTGCATCGAGTCCACCGAGAGGAGCATGGCCCCGGTTCGTCGAGCCGTTTGCAGTGCCACCTCGGACTTCCCCGATGCCGTCGGACCGACGATGGCGATCAACGGAGTCAGACGAGCTCTCCGGTGAGGTGGTGGAGAGACGTGTCGACGATCCTGGCGTCGACGAACGCTCCGGCGGGAATGAGACCCTTGGTGTGGACCACCTTCCCGCCGCGGGTGCGGGTGGTGGCGACGGCCGGATCTCTCTTGGACGGCCCCTCGGACAACACCTCGAGGGTCCGGCCCATCCAGCGACGGCTGCGCGCCTCGGTGACGGCATTCTG
Organism: uncultured bacterium; assembly: GCA_963785075.1. Taxonomy (GTDB): domain Bacteria; phylum Actinomycetota; class Acidimicrobiia; order Spongiisociales; family ZC4RG35; genus JAOUGY01. Next base: position 590,253 of record CAWATW010000010.1, on the reverse strand, counting down.
AATCGCCAGCAGGCGCTGGAACCGTTCCTGAACGACCTCCGGATCGACGAACCGGTCGTCGAAGTCGGCGGCCGCAGTTCCCGGTCGGGGCGAGAAGATGAACATGAAGGCCTGATCGAACTGGGCGGCCTCGACCACCTCCAGCGTCCGCTCGAAGTCGTCATCGGTCTCACCGGGGAACCCGACGATGATGTCCGTCGACACCGACAGATCGGGGATGACCTGGCGGGCCATCTCCAAACGAGTCAGGTACTTCTCGACGGTGTAGCCACGATGCATGGCTCTCAGAATGCCGTTGCTACCCGACTGGAGAGGAAAATGCAGCTGCTCGCAGACCGCATCGGTCTCCGCCATCGCCTCGGCGACCTCACGGCCGAAATCGTTCGGGTGCGGGCTGGTGAAGCGCACCCGGCGGATCCCCTCGACGGATCCAACCTGGCGGAGCAGCTCTCCGAACAGCGGCCGGCGACGGCCGGCGAGAGCGAGGTCGCGGCCATAGGTGTCGACGTTCTGCCCGAGCAAGGTGACCTCGGACACCCCATCGGCAACCAGCGCTCTGACCTCCTGGAGGATGTCGCCGGGTCGCCGGGAGATCTCCGGTCCCCGGACGGACGGCACGATGCAAAAGGTGCACGAGTTGTTGCAACCGACCTGGATGGTCACCCAGGCCGAATGCGCCACCTCACGGCGGACCGGAAGCGAGGACGGCATGGCCTGCAGCGCGTCGACCACCTCGGTGATCGGGCCCCAATCCTCGACGTGATCCAACAGGTCGACGACACGATCCAGGTTGTGGGTCCCGAGCACGACGTCCACCCAGGGTGCGCGCTCCCGTACGATCTCACGGTCCTTCTGGGCCGCACAGCCGCCCACCATCAGACGCATCTCGGGATTCAGGTCTTTGATCGCCTTCAGATTGCCGAGCGTGCCGTAGAGCTTGTTGTCGGCATTCTCTCTGATGGTGCACGTGTTGATGAACACCACATCGGCGTCCTCGTAGCCATCGGCAGGAACCATGCCGTCCGCCTCGAACAAGCCAGCGACCCTCTCGGAGTCGTGCTCGTTCATCTGGCAGCCCATCGTGCGAACGAGATAGCGAGCGCCTGACCGGGTCGGCGACCGGTACGGTCGCTCACGGCGAGAAGGATCAGGAAGCAGCACCGATTCCATGGTGATCAGCGGGCGTAGTCCGTCGCCCGGAACTCGCGGATCACGGTGACCTGGATCTGGCCCGGGTACTGGAGGTCTTCTTCGAGCTTGCGGGCGATACGCCTGGAGAGGTCGCTCGCAGCAAGGTCGTCGATCTCACCGGGATCGACCACCACGCGAACCTCGCGTCCTGCCTGCATGGCGAACACCCGCTCGACACCTTCGAAGTCCAGCGCCAGCTTCTCCAGCCGCTCGAGCCGGCGCACATATGACTCGAGGGCTTCTCGACGCGCCCCCGGCCGGGCGGCGGACACGGCATCGGCCGCCTGGACGAGCACGGCGAGAACGGTCCGAGGCTCGACCTCGTTGTGATGCGCCTCGATGCCGTGGACGACCGACGGATCCTCTCCGAAGCGCCGGGCGATCTCGGCGCCGATGAGGGCATGCGAGCCCTCGACCTCATGGGTGACGGCCTTCCCGATGTCATGGAGCAACGCCGCTCGCTTGACCGGGGCGGCGTCGACGCCGAGCTCGCTGGCGAGCATCGCCGCCACATGAGCCGACTCGACGAGATGGTTGAGCACGTTCTGACCGTACGACGTCCGGTACTTGAGGCGCCCGAGCAACGTGACGAGCTCGGGGTTCATTCGTGACACCCCGACCTCGAGCAACGCCCACTCTCCCGAGTCCCGCACGGCCTGTTCGACCTCGGCCTGGGCCTTCTGATAGGCCTCCTCGATCGAGGCCGGATGGATACGACCGTCTGCGACCAGTCGTTCGAGCGTGAGCCGCGCCACCTCTCGTCGCACGGGATCGAACGACGCGACGGACACCGCCTCTGGCGTGTCGTCGACGATCAGGTTGACACCGGTGACCGACTCGAGGGCGCGAATGTTCCTGCCCTCACGTCCGATGATCCGACCTTTCATCTCGTCGGATGGAAGGGAGATCACCGACACGGTGGATTCGGTGACGACCTCGGACGCCAGACGCTGGATGGCCGTTGCCAGGATGCGCCGGGCGCGCTTGTCCGCTTCCTCCCGGGCTTTGATCTCGAGGTCCCTCACCAGGAACATGGCGTCCCGACGTGCCTCGTCCTCGACCTGAGCCAGCAACTGCTCCTTGGCGGCGATGGCGTCCAGACCGGCGAGCCGGGCGAGCTCCTGGCGTCCCGACTCCCGGAGCTGCTCGGCTTCGGATCGGGTCTCGGTGATCTCGCGCTCGCGCTGCAGAACCATCTGCTCACGAGTCGCCAGGTTGGCAGCACGCTGATCCAGAGTCTCTTCCCGCTGGCTGAGGCGACTCTCCATGTTGTCGAGCTCCACCTGGCGGTGCGCCAGCTGGGCCTCTTCGCGCTCACGGAAACCGTCCGCTCGAGCCCGCCCTTCCTCCTCGGCGCGGGCGAGAATCCGCTGTGCCTCCAACCTCGCCGACGACAGAAATTCTTCGCCGTCACCCCCGGTCGATGCCCGATTCGACCGGCCGACGGCTCGGGCGAGGAGGTATCCCCCTCCCCCTGCCATCACAGCGGCGAGGACCACGGCCAGTGCCACGATCGCCGGACTGTCCATCGTTCCTCATTTCATGCCTGCCCGCCGATAGAACGAAGGCGTGCCGAGCCCACAGGGACTCGGCACACACGACCGGAATCATTGTTCAGCGACGAAGGATCGTCAGCGTGACGTTCGTATCGTCGAAGGTCTGTTGGTCATTGCTTCGTTTCGGCTCTCAGGGCGGTTCGTTCGTGTGTGTGAGAAGTCATTCTACTCGGTGCGCGAAGATCCGCCTGGGAACGATCAGTCTTCGACCGAGACCTCGACCTCCGTCTCGGCTTCTGCCTCCACCGGGAACGTTTCGGCTTCTTCGACCGGCTCGGGGTCGACCAGTTCGTAGATCTTCGCCTGCAGTTGCATGGCGATCTCCGGATTCTCCCGGATGAACCGCTTCGCATTCTCGCGACCCTGTCCCAGCTGATCCTGCTCGAAGGTGAACCAGGCTCCGCTCTTGCGGACCACTCCGTGATCCACTGCCACATCGAGCAGACTGCCTTCCCGCGATATGCCCTCGCCGAACATGATGTCGAACTCGGCCTGACGGAACGGTGGCGCCATCTTGTTCTTTGCGACCTTCACCCGGACTCGGTTTCCGACCTGCTCACCGCCGTCCTTGATCGTCTCGATCCTCCGGACATCGAGTCGCACCGACGAGTAGAACTTCAAGGCACGTCCACCAGGGGTCGTCTCGGGCGAACCGAACATCACCCCGATCTTCTCTCGCAGCTGGTTGATGAACACGCAGGTGGTCCTGGAACGACTCAGATTGGCGGTCAGCTTCCGCAGCGCCTGCGACATGAGACGGGCCTGGAGACCGACGTGGGTGTCACCCATCTCACCCTCGATCTCGGCTCGTGGAACCAATGCCGCCACCGAGTCGATCACCACGACGTCGAGCGCGCCCGATCGAATGAGCATGTCGGTGATCTCCAACGCCTGCTCGCCGGTATCGGGCTGCGAGATGAGCAACTCGTCGACGTCGACGCCGAGATTCTTGGCGTACACCGGGTCGAGCGCATGCTCGGCATCGATGAACGCGGCGATGCCGCCGTTTCGTTGCGCCTCGGCGACGACGTGCAGCGCAAGCGTGGTTTTTCCGGAGCTCTCCGGCCCGTAGATCTCGACCACGCGACCACGTGGCACACCGCCGATGCCGAGCGCCAAGTCGAGGGACAATGCGCCCGTCGAGATGACGTCGACCTTCTGGTTGGCAGCTTCACCCATCTTCATGATCGCGCCGGTTCCGAACTGGCGCTCGATCTGCGAGACGGCCATCTCCAGTGCCTTGTCGCGTTCCATCACTGTCTCCTCTGTCGGCGTCCTGTCACCGTCGCACCGTACGAGTGGAGTGTGACAGATCCTGAATGCGAATCACATCCGTGTGACTTGCACCATACACGAACAGACGTTCGATACAAAGAACCCGACTCAGAACACCGGCAGACGACCGGGGTGGATCACACGCCGAAGGATGCGATCCACCGCCCGTCAGGGGTCGGTCGCCGTCAGGGATGAACTGCCTCCGCCAGTCGCTGCGCCGCCCGACGCTCCGACACCCCGATGCGTTCTACGCGGTCGGCCATGTCGGTGAGGCGGGCCTCACGGAACCCATCGTCGAAGACGGCCTCCCCCGACAGGTCCTCGAGTTGATCGAAGATGCGCCGGCGGCGCCTGCCGATGTCGATCGAATCGCCGGAGCCCTGCCTTCGGAACTGCAATCGGAGCCGTTGCCACTCCTCGAAGATCGCGGGACCGGCGGTGGCCGCATCCGCGAGTGCCTTCCACTCGCTGCCGAGTGCGCGGTAATCCCCGGCCACCCCGGCGAGACGCTCGGATTCCAGGATGGCGGATGCCTCGTCCAGGAAGTCGGCGTAGGTCTCCCGGCCCGCGGCCGGAGGCGTGAACTCCCACTCGATGGATGATCGGACCTGGGTCAGTGCCTTGAACAGCAGCCTGTCGGCCGAGAAGACCTTGGACCAGCATTTTGGATCGCGCCGGTCGACCAAGAGCCGAGCCCACTTCTCCATGCCGGCGTGTCCCCAGTTCGATGCGAACCCCCGGAACGGCGATTCCTCGAAGTTGCGGAGATTGGCTTCGATCGCCGCCCGGACACCGTTCCTGAGGTCGGCCAGGTCGCCGGCGCCGCGGACGATCATGGTCTGGTTCCTGGCCTTCTTGTACGCCCCGCGGGCCGATCGGAACGTCTCCTTCGAGAGACGGATCGGGGCTCCGTGATCGATCCAGAACGACTCGGCATCGGCGCCGATGACGGCCACCTGATCTGCACTCGCTCCGCGATAGAAGTCAGGCACTCCGCTGTGCGGCAACGAGGGCCCGTCGACGGTGACGATCGGCGCAACGCCCCGCTCGAGCGCCCCGTCGATGGCGCCATCGGCCCTCGAGATGCTCGTCGTATGAACGACGTCGAAGTGGACACCGGAACGCTCGAGGGCGGTCCGGGCGAAATCGTGACCCATCATCGTGTGGCGTACGCCGACGCTGAGCATCGGGTCCATCCCCCGATACTCGAACACGGCATACAGGAACCCGGTCCCGCCGCCGAGCCCGTAGAGCAAAGCATCGGAGTACGGCTCGCCGTCGTGAGGGGCAACGATCCCGGCCGCCACCAGCATGTTGTGGACGACGCCCGTGTCGGGATGGCTGCCACCGCCGAACGTCTCATACCCCGGCACCCGACCGGGGATGTCGATCGAAGGTTGGTCGCTCCCGAGCACGTGCATCCGGGCTGTGGTGTACCGCTCACCGGTCTCTGCCATGCGGGCGCGAATTCGGTGTTTGAGGCTCTTGGCTGTGGTCATGTGATCTCCCGGGCCTGTCACGACAGGCTCCGCTCCAGCCGTATCGTGCGCCCATCGGATCGACGTCGATACCGGACGTCCCCACGAGCGGAAACGCCCCGACCCGGAGGCTCACGAGGTCCCCTTTGCCCCTTCGAGGGGCCTCGGAGCGGAAGGCCCACAGGGGTTGGGCGGCGGGTCGGACGCCTCGCCGGAGGTTATCAGCGACGCCCGCATCGCGTGCGATCGATCGCCGGGTGCACCGGACGATGCTCACGTCAGCGCAAACCGTTCCAAGATCTCATAGGTGGCGTGAGGACCGCCGAGAACGGACCGGAACAGGCACACCCGGGCGACCGTCATCGACACCGGAGGCGGGGAGGAGTCGTCGATCAGCGCCTTCACGTTGCGGTCAGGACGAATCCTCGACAAGGTGAGATGCGGTCGAAACGGTCGGTCCTCGGGCTCCAGACCCGCGGTTCGACACGCCTGCTCTGCGTCGGCGGCCAGTTCGGGAAGCCGCTCGGCACGGTCCGTGATCGCCCTCCACAGAACGGTCGCCCGGCTCGATCGGGGGAAGGCGCCCAAGGCCCCGAAGACGACCTCGAATCGGGGTCCCAGATCGAGCTCGTCGAGGCCGGCGACGACCCGATCGAGAGCGACCTCGTCGATCGTCCCGATGAACCGCAGGGTGATGTGCCAGTTCTGGGGTGGGACGACCTTGCCCGGTATCGACAGTCCGGCCATCGAAGCCGCCAGTGCGTGCCTGGTCTCGTGATCGAGATCCACGGCCACGAACGACCTCGTTACTCCTCCCACCATGCCCCGGTGATAGCCAGACGCACCAGATGGAGCGCGGAAGTCGTGGCATAGGTGCGGACCCGTTCCCGGTCTCCTGGCAACCTGAGGGTTCGTGCCCGCGCCCCCTCGGGTGTCGCCACACCGATGACCATGGTTCCCGGCGGAGCGTCGTGGGGGTCGGGGCCGGCAGCGCCGGTCACGGCCACGGCCACGTCCACCCCGATCACGTCACGTGCGCCTCGAGCCATCGCAACGGCCATGGCTTCACTCACGACGCCGGCCGCGACCGCCTCGTCGTCCACGCCCAGCAACGCCTGCTTGACGCCGACGTCGTACGCGACGACCGAGCCTCGGAACACCGCCGAGGAACCCGGCACCGCGGTGATGCGGGCGGCGATCAGCCCACCCGTCGCAGATTCCGCCGAGCCGAGGGTCCAACTGCGCTCTCCCAGGAGTCGGAGGAGAACCGTCTCGATCGTGTCACCGTCGAAACCGAACACCGATGACCCCAGCCGTTCACAAACCAGTTGCTCCACGGGTTCGATCAGGGATCGAGCCTCGCCGATCGTGGGAGCGCCGGCCGTGATGCGAACCTTGATCTCTCCCGCAGAGGCGAGGAAGGCGATCGAAGGATTGGTACTCGACCGGTACACGTCGTCCAGCAGCTCGCCGACAGACGCCTCTCCCCTTCCCCAGGAGCGGATGACCCGGCTGAGGATGGCCCGGTCGATTCCCGCCGCCTCACGGAGGCGTGGCAGCACGTGGTCGGCCATCAGCAGCGCCATCTCCTCGGGCACACCGGGGAGTGCAAACAGCAGCGTGCCCTCGTGTTCGAGCACGAGCCCGGGCGCCGTCCCTTTGGGGTTCGGCAGCAGCTCCGCCCCTTCGGGGTATTCGGCCTGCCGCAGGTTGGATTCCGGCATCTCACGCCCCCACGCCGCGAAGCGCTCGCGGAGTGCTCGGGCATAGTCGTCGCTGAACGCCATCGGGCGACCGGTCGCGGCGCACATGCCTTCGCGGGTCAGGTCGTCCTGGGTGGGCCCGATCCCGCCGGTGATGATCACGGCGTCGGATCGGGAGATGGCCAGGCGCAAGGAAGAAGCGAGCCGATCGAGGTTGTCCCCCACCACCTGCTGATAATGGGCGTCGAGCCCGGACTCCGCGAGCGTGACACCGATCTGCGCCGCATTGCCGTTCACGATCTGCCCGAGCAGGAGCTCGGTGCCGACGGCAACCACTTCGACGATCACGAAACGACGACCCCGTCACGATCGGGACCGAAGGCTCCCGTGATCTCCACCTCGACCAGATCGCCGGGGCGCCCTCGATCGAGTGTGATCATCCCATCGATCTCAGGAGCTTCCCGCGACGACCGACCGACGGGTACACCGTCTTCCACCTGGTCCACGAGCACGCTGATCACGTCGCCCACCGTCGCTGCGTTGGCGTCTGCGGTGATGTCCTCCTGGATGGCCTGGAGATGTCGCAGGCGCTCCTCGATTTCGGGGCGTGCCACGTGGTTCGCCATGTCGGCGGCCGGTGTGCCCTGCTCGGCCGAATAGGGGAAGAAGCCCGCCCAATCGAGGCGGACGTCCTGGAGGAACTCGGCGAGCTGCTCGACGTCGTCTTCGGTCTCGCCCGGAAACCCGACGATGAACGAGCTGCGAAGAGTGGCGTCCGGGGCAGAGCTCCTGATGTCTTCGATCAGCCGGCGGTACCGATCACCGTCTCCGGGACGCTTCATGCCTCGGAGGAGCGAACGGGACGCATGCTGGAGCGAGAGGTCGAAGTACGAGGCGATCCGCTCGTTGGACGCGATCTCGTCGATGAGTGCCTGACGGATCTCCTTCGGGTAGAGGTAGAGAAGGCGAACCGCATGGAGGCCGGCGACGTCGGACACGAAGCGGATCAGGTCGACGATGTTCCAGGTCTCGTCTGAGTCCCGGCCGTATGCGGCCAGGTCCTGGGCCACCAGGACGATCTCGCGCACACCGGCGTCGACGAGTCCCTCGACCTCGTCACGTATCTCGATGGGACGTCGGGACCGCTGGCCACCCCGGATCAGCGGGATGGCACAGAACGTGCACGGTTTGTCGCACCCTTCCGCCACCTTCACATAGGCGTACGGCATCGTCGGAGTGGGACGCCGCACCACGTTGAGGATGTCCATGACTGGGCGGCGCTTGATCTGGAGAGGCGCCCGGTTGCCCGTGAGCTGATCGATCGTGTCGATGAGCTCGCCGTAGCGATCGAGGCCGATCACTGCGTCGACCTCCGGGAGTGCCTCTTCCACCTCCACTCCGAAACGCTGGGCCATACATCCGATGACGATCGTCTTGGCGTCGGGACGCTTGGCATCCTGGGCGTCGAGGATCGTGTCGACCGACTCGCGGCGCGCCTCCTCGATGAAGGCACAGGTGTTGACCATCACCACGTCCGCCGACCCCGGTGAGTCGGCGAGAACGTACCCGGCCTCGCCGAGCATGACTTCGACCTTCTCTGAGTCGACCTGGTTCTTGGCGCAGCCGAGCGTCGTCAGCCACACGGAGGGGGAAGGCATGCAACGAGTCTATCGAGCGTGCGAGCGGCCGGAGACCGAGCCCTGTCGACCGTCCCGGCGCAACGGTAGGCGTCCGGCCCGCTTGCACCTCGACGGCGCCAAGCGGTTCAGCCGGTGGACGCCGAGTCGAGGACGACGATCGTGGCTGCCGCGACGTGATCCCACTGCCGTTCTGCGGTGATGGTTGCCGGGTCGTCTCCCCGCTGATCGCCGTAGTTGCCGAATTGGGCGTGGTTCCCGCCGTCGATGACCTCGAACGTTGCGTCGGATGGCAGGCGTGCCCGGGACGCCTCGATCTCTGCGGTCGTGGCGAGCCCATCGTTGGATGCGGAGATCGATGCGACCTCGAGATCCCGATCACTCAGATCGAGCGCCTGCTCTGGATACGCCGCCCACAGGACGAGGCCGACGACGTCCGGATCACCTGCCGCATAGCGCGCTGCCATCGCACCACCCAGCGAGTGACCGGCCACGACCCAATGCTCGGTTTCTGGGTGAGCCGCGATGACTTCGGCCGCAGCATCCTGGTCGAAGATGGCGAAATTGGCCGTCAGGCGGGGAACGTGGACCGGATATCCGGCTGCGGCGATCCGCTCTGCGACCGGCGCGTAGGCCTCAGGAACCACTCTGGCCCCGGGGTAGACGATGAGTCCGACGTCGGAGGGCGTCGGCGGCACGGCCGCCAACCCGTCGGCGTCGAGTGTCACACAGACATTCGAGCCGTCGCAAGCCGATTCCCTGAAACCCACCGCCGCCAGGGGCGACAGGAGGACCGACCAGGTGATCGCCGCCAACAGGCCGAGCGTCACCACCGTCCACAGCAGCAGGCGCATGAACCGTGTCACAGCGGATGCGCGCTCCGGGCCCGCTGGTCGAAGCGAAGGTGAACGTCGTATCCGGCTGCTCGGGCCGCGGAGCGGACCTCGCGAGTCCCGTGAGCCACTTGTTCGGCCAGGTGGGCGTCGCTGGCAAGGGTGATCGGGACGCCGGCATCGTGGAACATCGCAAGGAACGCCGGCGACGGATACACCTCGTCGGCAGCGTTGCGCAGCCCCTGGCTCGACACTTCTACGGCCAGCCCGCCGGCGGCCGCAGCCTGGACCACCTCTCGGTAGAGGCCGATGGGCTCGATGTCGGGGCGATGTCCGGATTTCTTGCACACGTCGACGTGTGCCAGGACGTCGACGCCGCCACGCCGTGCGAGCTCGGCTTCGAGCGCGAAGTAGTCAGCCCACGCCTGGTCGACGCCGCGGCGATCGAACTCGTGGGCCTGTTCGAACGAGTCGATCGACCACCCCGCCACCCAATGCACCGACCCGATCAGATAGTCCCACGGGTAGGGATCGATCAGGTCGAGCACCGCGTCGTAGGTTTCGGGGAAGAAGTCCACTTCCAGACCGAGCTTCACCGACAGGCCACGGTCTTTCGCAGCGGTCACGGCCGCCACGTAGTCCTCGAGCGACAAGGTGAGGTCGTCCTCCACCATCTTCTTGGTCGCCGCCGCCAGATCCGGTCGAGTTTCGCGGTCCCAGAACGGGCCGAGCACGGGGGCGGCCTCCCGGCACCGGTAGAGGTGCTCCGTGAACCCGAGCTCGTCGACGCCGCGCGCCGCCGCTGCTTCGACGAACGACTCGATCAGGCCCGGCGGATACTCGCCCTGCGGAGGGCCGGCGTCGGTCGGCTGATGCGGATGCAGATGAACGTGATAGTCCGACACGCCCGGGGTCAGCCTCGGGCCTGCTCGACGAGCCCCTGCAGTGGGCCGGGCCCGACGGCGTCGGCCAGCGTGTTCCACGTCGCAGCGTCGATTTCGTCGTCGGCCTCGAGGTGGGAAGCCGCCAGATAGACGGCGTCGGCGAGCGCCGCGAACACACCGAGCTGATCGCGCTCGACGGCGATGGCGACGGCGGAACGCGCCCCCGCCGGGTCCCGACGACCCAGTGCCTCGATTGCATGTTCGGCCGCCGTCAGGGCTTGCCGTTGCAGTTTCCCGTCCATGTCCACAACGCTACCCCAACGCGATCGATCACCGTTCACGCCAGCAGCAGCGGATAGAAGGCGGCGTACAGGAGGAGCAGCACGAGCCCGGAACGCCTGTCGTGCCGTTCGCGGGCGACAAGGAGGATCACCACGAGGCCGATGACCGCCATCGCCGCCAACGAGCCTCTCACCGCCAAGGCCGATGTGACGGCGACGGGTGCGACGAGCGGCCCTGACCCGATCGAGAGCGTGGCGTCCATCAGCGACGAGCCGAAGGCGTCGCCGATCGCCAGCTCACGGTCGCCCCGACGCAGCGCCGTGATGGTGACGGCCAACTCGGGAAGCGATGTCCCGATCGACGCACCGAAGAAACTGAGTATGTACTCCGGCACCCCCATCTGGTCTGCGATCGAGATCAACCCCCACACGGCGGCGCTCGCACCTGTCACGACCATGGCGAGTCCACCCAGGACCAGACCGAGACGCCTGATCATTCCACCTCGCAGCGGCAGCTCGGGCTCACCCGAAGTGGGCAGGAACCGCCACACGCCTGCGGAGAGCAGAACCCACAGCCCGATCAGGACGCCGGCGTCGAAACGTGACAGGAATCCGTCGGCCATCAGGATGACCCCGGCGCCCAGCCCGATCATGGTCGCTCCGCCGAGCGCGGACAGTCCTCGACGTCCTACGAAGAACCCACCAGCGATGAACGGGAGGAGTCCGACGACGAGGGTCGACTGGGTGACCACAGATCCGACGGAGTCTCCGATGTTCAGATCGCCGTGCCCCGAGATCGACGAAATCACAGAGTTGGCGATCTCGGGCAGATCGGTTCCGAGCGCGATCAGGGTCAGCCCGATCACAAACGGCGGAACCCGGCTTCCCGCCGCCAGCCGCGATGCTGCTCGCACGGCGATCCGGCTCCCCCAGATGGCAACGAACAGGCCGATCGCCACGGCGGCAGCAATCCCGATCGTGCGGACCATGTCTCCATGATCCGGGAGCTGCGATCAGTTCACCAGAGGCAGATGACCGAGCCGATCGGGCCTCCGACCTCCCCGCTCAAACCTCCTGGAACAGGTACGGCCTCAGTACGTCCATCCGCTCGTCGACCCGTTCCTTGTCGAGGTACCAGAGCATTCCGGCGACCGTGGAGAGCAGCGGGTTCCCGTCCTGCGGGGTGAAGCAGAACCCGACGAGCTCGTTGCCTCGCACCGCCAAGGTCTCAACCGGCACCACGGTCTGGGCGAGAATGCGACCGAAGTAGCCGTGATCGCGTCCGAAGCTGAACACTGCGTTGGCCGAGCGCTTGTAGGTGATCGCCACGCGCTTGTTCTCGACGAACCGGTCCACGGCCTCGTCGACCGTCATCGGGCTGTCCAACTCGAGACGGAAGTGGATGGCGTGCATGTACTGGGTGTTGAGCTTGAGCGCCGACGAATACAGGTTCAGGTCGTAGCCCATCGTTTCGAAGACACCGTGAGCGTCGCGTGCATGGTGGGTTCCGAAGCGTTCGTCCTTGTGCCGTTCGACGGTCGGTGCAGGTACGAAACCGTCGTCCTGGCTGATGTCGTTCGAACGACGTATGCAGAGGAACTGGCCGTCTTCGAGATGGTTCGTTCCGTCAGCGTCCATGGCCAGCGTCTTGATCAACACCGAGATGTTGTGCGTGTTGCACGACACGATGTGGAGGAACCGGTCTCCCTCGGTGAGGGCCTCGTCGTTGATGCCGCGCGCATACATCTTGCCGAATCCGAACTCGGAGCCCTGGGCCATGAAGCCGACCGGGCCCTCTGCGCCCTCGTAGAAATCCGTCTTCATCTGGTTGCCCACCGGTGTGCAGTCGATGACGACGGTGGCCCGTTCGATCGCTTCGCGTGCCTCGTACTTGGGAGAGTGCCCGAGCTCCTCGAACGCACCCCTTCGGTCCTCGTCCACGGACAGGACGGCCCCCCGACGGACGAGATCGTTCACCTTGCCTCGCTCGGTCAGGAGTGGGGTTCGCTTGTGAAAGGTGACCTCGTCGATCCCGAACGCCTCACGGTCGTCGGCCAGCAGGCCGATCAGTGGCTCACCGATGGTCCCGGTACCCACCACGTGGACGATGTTGCTCATGGTTCTCCCTAATCGCGCTCTCGCTATTCAAACAAGGTCCGGGTTCCGGATCGACCCGTCAAGCGGCCATCGAACACGGATCACGAAAAGAATTCAAGATCTTTCGTTCGATGGCCGCCCGACGGGCGCTCTCAGAACTGCTCGGCTTCGGTCGACCCCACCAGCGCCAGCGTCGATGCTTCACCAGCAGACACCACCGTCGAGACCCGATCGAAGTAGCCGGCTCCGACTTCGCGTTGATGCTTGGTTGCGGTGTAGCCCGACGACTCCATGGCGAACTCCCGTTCCTGGAGCTCGACGTAGGCGGACATCCCGCTGGTGGCGTAGCCCTGAGCCAGGTCGAACATCGCTGCGTTGAGGGCGTGGAATCCGGCCAGCGTGATGAACTGGAACTTGTAGCCGAGCGCTCCCAGCTCCTTCTGGAACACGGCGATCGTCGACTCGTCGAGATGCTTCTTCCAGTTGAACGATGGCGAGCAGTTGTAGGCCAGCATCTTCCCGGGGAACTCGGCGTGAACGGCCTCGGCGAATCGGGCCGCCTCGTCGAGATCGGGCTGGGCGGTCTCGCACCAGATCAGATCGCTGTACGGGGCGTACGCCAAGGCACGGGCGATCGCCTGATCGAGACCCGGATTCACCCGGTAGAAGCCCTCTGCGGTCCGCTCGCCGGTGCAGAACTCCTGGTCGCGAGGGTCGACATCGGAGGTGAGCAGGTTGGCGGCGTTGGCGTCGGTGCGAGCCACCACCAGGGTGGGCACACCCATCACGTCGGCGGCCAGGCGGGCCGAGCGAAGCGTCCGTATGTGCTGGCTGGTCGGCACGAGGACCTTCCCACCCATGTGCCCGCACTTCTTCTCGGCGGCGAGCTGGTCCTCGTAGTGCACCCCTGCCGCGCCCGCCAGGATGAACGACTTGGTGAGCTCGAACACGTTGAGTGCGCCACCGAACCCGGCTTCGCCGTCGGCGACGATGGGCACGAGCCACTGGGTGGACTCGTCTCCTTCGGACCAAGCGATCTGGTCGGCTCGACGCAACGCGTTGTTGATCCGGCGAACCAGTGCCGGAGCCGAGTTCGCCGGGTAGAGCGACTGATCGGGATAGACCTGCTCGGAGAGGTTGGCGTCGCCGGCCACCTGCCACCCGGACAGGTAGATCGCCTGGAGTCCGGCCTTCACCATCTGCACGGCCTGGCCACCCGACAACGCCCCCAGGGCGTTGACGTAGTCGGTGGTGTGCAGCTGGTCCCACAACCTCTTGGCCATGGCCGTGGCGAGGGTGTGCTCTTCGGGCATGCTGCCTCGCAGAGCAATCACGTCGGCCGCCGAGTAGTCGCGCCGGATGCCGCTCCAACGCGGGTCGGTCTTCCACTGGTGTTCCAACTGCTCGGCGAGCTCGGTGCGGTTCTTGGTCATTTGTTGCTCCTGTGTGTCGTGTGTGTCGAGAGGTCAGGCGATGTGGTCGTATGCCGGGAGGGTGAGGAACTCGGGGAAGCCGTCACCGAGCGCAACCTCTTCGAAGACCTTCCGGGCCTCGGCCAGATGCGGTACGTCGTCGAGCCCTGCGGTCTCTTCGTCGGCGATCCGCCGGACGAGCTCCTCGGTGACGGGGCGGCCATCGGAGAGGGCCACCCCATGGTGCACCCACTGCCAGATCTGGGACCGTGATATCTCGGCCGTGGCCGCGTCCTCCATGAGATCGTCGATCGCCGCTGCCCCCTGGCCGGCGAGCCACGAAGCGAGGTAGCGGATGCCGACGGACACGTTGGCCCGGAGGCCATCCTCGCTCACATACCCGCCTTCGACGGTGAGGTCGAGGATGTCCTGGGCCGCAACATGGACATCGAGTTGCTTGGACACCTGGTTCGGGCGGTCTCCCAACACCTTGTCGAACTCGGCCTTGGCCACCTCGACGAGATCGGGGTGAGCCACCCACGTGCCATCACATCCCTGCTCGGCTTCTCGTCGCTTGTCCTCGGTGACCTTGGCGAGCGCACGCTCGGTGACCTCCGGGTTGCGGCGGTTCGGGATGAATGCCGACATGCCGCCGATGGCGTGAGCCTTGCGGCGGTGACAGGTGGCCACCTGAAGGTCGGTGTAGGCCCGCATGAAGGGCACCGTCATGGTGACCTGGGATCGGTCGGGCAGGACCATGGTCGGGTCGGATCGGAAGGTCTTGATCACCGAGAAGATGTAATCCCAGCGTCCGGCGTTGAGGCCGGCTGCATGGGTGCGAAGCTCGTACAGGATCTCGTCCATCTCGAACGCAGCGAGGATGGTCTCGATGAGGACGGTGGCCTTGATGACTCCCGATTCCCATCCGAGCCGGTCTTCGGTGAAGGTGAACACGTCGTTCCACAGCCGAGCCTCGAGATGGCTCTCGAGTTTCGGCAGGTAGAAATACGGCCCGAGGCCGGCCTCGATGGCTGCGGCTCCGCCGTTCATCGCGTAGACCCCGAAGTCGAACAGTGAGCCGGACATGGCCTCGCCGTCCACGAGGACGTGCTTTTCGGGCAGGTGCCACCCGCGCGGTCTCACGACCAGCGTCGCGATCTCATCGTCGAGCGTGTAGGACTTCTCGCCGGTGTCGAGCGAAAGGGTTCGCCGGTAGGCCTCCACCAGGTTGGCCTGACCGGAGACGAGATTGTCCCATGACGGCGTGGATGCATCCTCGAAGTCGGCCATGAAGATCGATGCCCCCGAGTTGAGCGCGTTGATCATCATCTTGCGATCGACGGGACCGGTGATCTCGACCCTGCGGTCTTGGAGCGGCGGAGGAACCGGATCGATGGTCCAGTCCGACTCGCGGACTCCCCTGGTCTCCTCCAAGAAGTCGGGTAGCTCCCCGGCCTCGATCCGAGCCCTGCGCTCTCGACGCCGTGCCAGCAGCTCTGCGCGTCGCGGCCCGAAGCGGCGCTGGAGGTCCGCCACGAATTGCAGAACCTCGGGGCGGAGCACGTCGCCACCGTCGCCGGGCACCGGTGATGTGAGGGTTGCTGCAGTCATGAATCTCCAAACTCGTTGGTTAGCGCATTGTTTCGCAATACTTGCATTCTGTCCGGGCTTCCCCCGGCTAAGAACCTGCTATCTTTCGTAATCGCTGATGTTCGGGCATTTGTTGTGACCATCGATCCCATCGTCTTCGGACAGAGACTGCGCCACTTCCGGAAGCGGCGCGGCCTCACGCTCGAGCAACTGGGCGCCGTCATCGGTCGTCCGGCCCCATATCTCTCACTCGTCGAAAACGGCAAGCGCGAGCCCAAGCTGAGCCAGATCAACGGGATGGCCGAGGCGCTCGGGGTCTCGGTCACCGAGCTCCTCGAGCCCGAACCGCCGAACCGACGGGCCCGCCTGGAGATCGCACTCGAACGAGCTCAGGCACATCCGCGCTACGACGAGCTGGGACTCCCCTACCTCAAGGCATCCGCCCGGCTCCCCGACGAGGCGATCGAACACATCATCGCCTTGTTCGACCAGATCACCGGCCGCGAAGAACACAGGGCGGCCGGCACAGACGAGATCCGGGCAGCCAACGGTGAGGTGACGCGGATGCTCCGCAAGACCGATGGGTATCTCGGCCACGTCGAGGAGGCGGCGCTCGATGCCCTGCGGGCCGCCGGATACAACGGTCCCGGGCCCCTCACGGGCAGGCACGTGACCGACCTGGTCTCGTCGCTCGGTTACCGCGTTCGGTTCGTCGACGACATTCCGGCGACGGTGCGTTCGGTGGTGGACCCCGAGCGGAAACGGATCTACCTGCCCCAACGAAACGAGCTCCGCACCCGCCAGGCCAGGAAGGCGCTCTTGCAGACGGCCGGTGCCATGATCCTCGGCCACACGCCACCGCGATCGGCGCGCGAGCTGCTGGTCCAGCGACTCGAATCGGCGTACTTCGCATCAGCGGTTCTCGTCCCGGAGCCTTCGGCGGTGTCCTTCCTGCGTGACGCACACCGTGACCGTGACTTGTCCGTCGAAGATGTGAAAGAGCAGTTCTACGTTTCCTATGAGATGGCCGCCCAGCGGTTCACGAACCTCGTGACCCGTCACTTCGGAGTGCCCGCACATTTCATTCGATCGGATGGCGACGGAACGATCTGGAAGGCCTACGCAAACGACGGGGTACCACTGCCGGCCGATGCCGAGGGCGGGAGCGAAGGCCAGCAGCTGTGCAGGAAATGGGGTGCGAGGGCCGCCTTCTCCTCTGCCGACAAGTTCGCTATTCACCACCAGTTCACCGACACTCCCGGCGGCTCCTACTGGTGCTCGACCCACATCGCCGCCGACCTGTCGGGGCATGCGTTCACGGTCGGCGTTCGATTCGAAGACGCTCGGCTGTTCCGCGGTCGGAGGACCAACACCCATGTTCGATCGACCTGCCCGGCACCGACGTGCTGTTCGAGGGTCGAACTGGGCGGTACCGGACACACCGCCCGCGCCCAGCACCGACTCGTCGCCCTGCTCTCCCCGGGGCTTCCCACGATCGAAGACGCGACCATCGCCGAGTTCCTGGTTCGCCACGCCGACGACGAAGACCCTTCCGCGGACGCGTACAGCGAATAGCCTGTAGGCCAGAGCGGGTAGGAGACAGGACATGAAGACGTTCGACGGATCGTTGCGCATGCCCGGTGAGCCAGGGCCGGGACTCAGCGTTTTGATCGACCTGACCGACGAGACCATCTCATTGCGGGCTCGTTCGGGCGATCTCGGATACTGGCCTCGTTCGGCGGTGCGGATCAACGCCCGCGAGGACGGGTTCCATCTTCAGGCCGACGGGGAGGAGGTGATCCTCGACATCTCCGACGACGCCGAGTTCGCCCTCGCTTGTGGGCTCACCAGCGGACCGCCGCTCCTGAGACGCAAGATGTCGTCGATTCTGCGCGACCGCGACATGACCTGACGGGTCGCCGAGACGCGGTCTACGGTAGGACCGCTCAGACGAGGAACAGCGCGGGCTGTTCGAGGTTCTCGATCAGCATCGCCATGAAGCGACGACCCTCCCCTCCGTCGATCACACGGTGGTCATAGGAGAGCGAGAGGGGCATCTGCTTGGCGATGTCGACCTGCCCGTCCCTCGCCACTGGCGTGTCGACCGCACGACCGACCGACAGGATGCCGACCGTGCCATGAGGCACGATGGGCGTGCCCAGGCCTCCCCCGACCGCGCCGATGTTCGACACCGTGAAGGTCTGCCCGGTCAGTTCCGAGGGCTCCAGGGTCCGAGCCTTCGCACCCTCGGCGAGCCGTACGATCTCGGCCGCGAGCCCGATCACATCCCGGTTCCCGGCGTCCTTGATGACAGCCACCATCAACCCCTGGTCGGTGTCGACTGCGACCCCGATGTCGATCGATCCATGCAGCACGATGTCGTCGCCGTCGAGCGACGCGTTGAACGACGGAAAGGCCCGGAGTGCGGGAGCGACCGCTGCGACCACGAGGGCATCGAGGGGCACTGCGGTGCCGTGACGCTTGGCGAGCGCGGAGCGCACTTCGAGCAACCGGCCGGCGTCCACCTGGTCGAACGTGGTCACGTGGGGAATCTCCGACCAGCTGCGGCTCATGTTCGCCGCAATCGTTCGACGGAGCCTCGACATCGGTCGTCGTTCGCCCTCCGTGGTTGGTCGTGCGCCGGCGACCGGCGCCGCGTCGAGCGGAGAAGGCGGCGGTGTCGACGATCCGGCAGACACGCCCTGAGCATCAACGGCGGACGTCACGTCCTCGCGGGTGATCCGGCCACCTGGACCGGTCCCCTCGATGGCATCGATGTCGACGCCCAGGTCCCGGGCCAGCTTGCGGACCAGTGGCAGCGCCGACGGTCGGGCGCCGGGCCCGGTGGCGGCGGCCGGATCGGGTCGGGTCAGGTCCACCGCCTCCGACGTCAGGGTCCCCACGATGGGTGCCACCTCGGCGGGAGACCGAGCGTCGTCGGCCGGAGCATCCTCGTCGGGCTCGGCGATGACGACGAGCACGGCGCCGACGGCGAGCACCTCGCCTTCGTCACCCCCGTGTCGAACCACCACGCCGCCGAACGGGGACGGAATCTCCACGACCGCCTTGTCGGTTTCGACCTCGACGATCGTCTGATCCACCGCAACCGTTTCGCCGACGGCAACGTGCCACCGGACGATCTCGGCTTCGGTCAGGCCTTCGCCGATGTCGGGGAGCCGGAACTCTCTAGCCACGGGTCTCGTCCTTCATGGGGTGTCGTCGGTGCTCGGTCATCAGCTGTGGACCACCATACGAGCGGCGTTCGTGATGCGCTCGACACTCGGCAGGTAGTGGTGCTCCGAGCGCTTGAGCGGAAAGATCGTGTCGTAGCCGGTGACCCGAGCCACCGGTGCATCGAGGTGATACAGGCACCGCTCCTGGATCTGGGCTGCGATCTCGGCCCCGAACCCGGCTGTCCGCGGCGCTTCGTGGACCACCACCGCCCGGCCTGTCCGTTCGACCGAGGCCATCAAGGTGGCAACGTCCAGTGGTACGAGGCTCCGCAGGTCGATGACCTCGGTCTCGATGCCCTCGCCTGCGAGCTGTTCGGCTGCCATCCGCACCTCGCGGATCATCGCGCCCCACGAGATCATGGTCACGTCGTCGCCGACTCGCTCCACCGATGCCGCTCCGATGGGAACGGTGTCCACGACATCGGGCAGATCCTCCTTGACGGAACGGTACAGACGGATGGGTTCGAGGAAGATCACGGGATCGGGATCCTCGATCGCAGTCCGGAGCAGTCCGGCTCCATCGCCCGGGCGGGACGGCACGACCACCTTCAGCCCGGGCGTGTGAGCGTAGATCGCCTCGGCCGACTCCGAGTGATGCTCGGCCGCCCCGATGCCGCCTCCGTATGGGATCCGGATGACGAGAGGGGCGGTGAACCGATGCCGCGACCGGTGCCGCATTCGGGCGACGTGATTGATGATCTGGTCGAAGGCCGGGTACGAAAAGCCCATGAACTGGAGCTCGAGCACCGGACGGAGACCGGCGATGGCCATGCCGAGACCGACGCCCACGATGCCCGACTCGGCGACCGGGGTGTCGATCACCCGCTCTTCACCGTGCCTCGCCTGAAGGCCGTCGGTGATCCGGAACACCCCACCGGTCCGGCCGACGTCCTCGCCCATCACGATCACATCCGGCAGGTCGGCGAGCGCCTGGTCCATCGCTCGATTCAGCGCCTGGGCGAGCGTACGAACCGTCACAGGTCCTCATCCTCCATGGCCCATTTGCGCTGTTCGGCCATGATCGGGGGGAGCTCGGCAAACATGGCATCGAACATCGCCCCGGCGCTCGGCTCGGGCAGCGATTCGGCCGATGCGACGGCCGCCTCGATCTCGGCGACGGCTGCCGCCTCGATCTCAGCCTGCCAATCCTCGTCCCACCGGTCTCGTTCGGACAGATAGATGCGCACCCTCTCGAGAGGGTCCCGGATCGCCCAGGCTGCGCCATCATCGGCACTGCGATAGCGGGACGGATCGTCGGCGGTGGTGTGCGGCCCCACGCGATAGGTGATCGCTTCGATCAGGGTCGGTCCGTCCCCTCGTCTCGCCTGCTCGGCCGCCGCCGAAGCCGTTGCGTACACCGCGAACAGATCGTTGCCGTCGACCTGAATGCCCTGCATTCCGTAGCCGAGTGCCTTCACCGCGATCGTCTCCGATGCCGTCTGGGCGTCTCGAGGCATCGAAATGGCCCAACCGTTGTTCTGGCACAAGAAGACGCATCCGACGTCGTACACCCCTGCGAAGTTCATCGCCTCGTGGAAATCTCCCTCGGAGGTCGCCCCGTCTCCGAAGTAGGTCATGGCGATCCGGTCGGATCCCTGAAGCCTCTCTGCCCAGGCAAGACCGACTGCATGCACCATGTGCCCGCCCACCGTGATCGAAGGGGGAAGCACATTGACGGGCTCGGGCGGCGATCCCCCGCGCTCGTCGCCAGTGCGGCCGGCGAGCAACAACTCGAGCGGGTAGCCCTGCATCCACATTGCGGCTGCGTCCCGATAGGTGGCGACCACCCAGTCGTCGACGGCCAGGGCCGCTGCGCTCCCGACCTGGGCGGCCTCCTGTCCTTCGTATGGTGCGTAGGTGGCGAGCCGGCCCTGTTTCTGGAGCGCGGTGGCCTTTCGGTCGAAGAGCCGCGCGAACACCATCGCCCGGTACAAGCGGGAGGTCATATCGAGGTCCAGCGGGGGGTCGCCGACGAGGTCGCCTGACGGTGTGAGGATCTGACGCATGGGTGGCATTCGTAGCGTAACTGGTTGCTGACCCGCTCTGGGTCTGTCGGGTCGGCCGACTCGCGGCTCACCGGCGAGGAGCGAGGAGCGAGGAGCCGGACCCCCGCCCGCATCCTGAACGAGTGACGCCATTGGCGGGGGACTGGGGACTGGGGACCGGAGACCGGCTGCTAGTCGGTGGCCGGGGACAGTAGGTCGTCCAGCTCGTCTTCGGTGACGAGCACCTCGCGAGCCTTGGACCCGAGGGAGGGGCCCACGATTCCACGCTGCTCGAGGATGTCCATGACGCGACCGGCGCGGGCGAACCCGATCCGGAGCTTGCGCTGCAGCATCGACGTCGACCCGAGTTGGCTCCGGACCACCTCTTCCATGGCCCGCCGAACGAGCTGCTCCTCTTCGTCGTCGATCTCGTCGGCTGCGGCCACCGCGGCCGCCTGGGCGGTCTCGAGCACTTCCTTGTCCTTGTACTTGGCCTCTTGCTGAGCTCGCACCCATTCGACGACCGAATGGATCTCCTCCTCCCTTACCCACGATCCCTGGATCCGGGCGGGGCGAGGCTCCTTGGCGGTGACCACGAGCATGTCGCCCATGCCGACCAGCTTCTCTGCTCCGGCGGAGTCGAGGACCACGCGGCTGTCGGTCTGGCTCGCCACGCTGAACGCCAGCCGGGAAGGCACGTTGGCCTTGATGACGCCGGTGATGACGTTGACGGATGGACGCTGAGTGGCCAGGACGAGGTGGATGCCGACCGCCCTGGCCATCTGGGCGATGCGGACGATCGAATCCTCCACTTCTCGTCCGGCGACCATCATGAGGTCGTTGAGCTCGTCCACGATCACGACGATGAACGGGAACCGATCGAAACCTTCCGGGTCGAGGTTCCCGGCGTCGAGCTTCTCCCGATAGCCGGTGATGTCGCGCACTTTGGCATCGGCGAGCAGGTCGTATCGGCGATCCATCTCGGCCACGGCCCACTTCAAGGCGTCGTTGGCCTTCTTGGGGTTGGTGATGACCCGCGTCAGCAGATGCGGCACCCCGTTGTACTGACCGAGTTCGACACGCTTGGGGTCGACCATGATCAGTCGGACGTCATCTGGGTGGGTGCGCATCAGCAGCGATGTCACGATCGAGTTGATGCACGAGCTCTTGCCGGCGCCGGTGGCCCCGGCGATGAGCACATGCGGCAGCTCCGAGAGATTGAGGAGCTTGGGGACACCATTGATGTCCATGCCGAGACCCACCGTGAGCGGGTGGGCCTGCTTGGCGGCCTCAGCACTCCGAAGGATGTCGCCGAGACTCACCAAGCGCCGCTTGCGGTTTGGAACCTCGACGCCGATCGCGCTCTTGCCGGGAATGGGAACGAGCAATCGAATGTCCGGCGTCCCGAGGGCGTAGGCGATGTCGTGACTCAGGTTGGAAACCCGGTTCACCTTGACGCCGGCGGCAAGCTCGATCTCGTAACGAGTGACCGTCGGGCCGGGCACGATCTTCGTCAGCTTGGCATCCACTCCGTGCTGACGAAGCGTCTCCTCGAGCTCGCGGGCTGTCTCCTCGAGTGCGCGACGGTTGTGGTCCTCGCCGCCACCGAAGTCGAGCAGCTCCAATGGCGGCAACCGATACACCCCGGTGGCCACTGGCTCCGGGACCGGCATGGGCACGGGAGCGGTCTTGGGAGCCTTCGGCTTCTGGACCTTGGGCTTCGAAGGCCGCTCGTCCTTCGGCCGCTGGCGCTTGGGAGCGGCCTCGGGGGCCAGATGCCGGGCGCGTCGTCGATCCGGTGGGGCCGCCGCGGGCTCAGTTCCCTTCACCATGGCCGTGCGGGCGAAAACCCGCAGATTGCGGCTGAGCTCTCCCACAGCGATGAAGAGCTCACGGACCGATGTTCGGGTCATCACGAGGACACCGAGCGAAATGATTGCGACCAGCACCACGAAGGCCCCCCAGGTGCCCAGGAGGCGCCGCAGTGGAAACGCAAGGAGCGAACCCACCGCTCCCCCGCGCTCGCGCACCTGCTCGAGATTGTCGAACAGGGCTTCGGCGCCGGTCAGCAGGTGAAAGAGGGCAAGCGATCCCACGAAGATCGCCGTAGACCCGCCGACCAGACGACCTGCCCCGTCCGACCTCCGTCCGAGGGCGAGGGCCAAGCCGATGGCGATGAGCACGATGGGAAGGACGAACGCCCAGACACCGAACAGCAGGGTGAGACCCGAGTCGAGGAAACGCCCGGCCGGTCCGGCCTGGCCGATGAATCCGAGGATGAGGATGATGGCGGCGACCACCAGCACGAGACCCCACACGTCGTCGGCCTGACGGCCGAGGCGTTCTCGGAGAGTCTCCCGTACCGCTCCCAGCGTGAAGCGTGACGGTTCCTTCGAGGTCTTCGCCGGTGCCCGCCGCGCACGAGTTCCGGTCGACCGACCCTTGGTTGTCGTTTTGCTCTGTGACACCCGCTTCCGCCCGTTTTGCCCACGGCGGGTGGGTGTCTTCGTTGGCATGTGGAACAGAAGGTAGCCGCCCCGCGCGCGCCGTCAAAGGCTTTCACGCGCTACCCGCGCGAAGATCGCGCGGAGCGTGTCGGGAAAGGACCGGTAGTTCGAATCTCCTCCGACCCGAACTACCGCGGGGGACCTGTTGTCGTGTGGGTCAGTGGTGGTGCCTTCGTGAGCGGGTAAGCCCCAATCCGGCCGCCCAAAACGCCGCTGCGAACATCCCCCAAACGGCCGTGATCGTCCAGGAGATGGCCACCTCACCTCCGACGTTGGCGCCGAACAGTGAGATGAACAGGCCCAGCAAGAAGTATGCGGAAGCGACCACGGCCAGGACGACGAATACAACGCCAAGGCTGTGCTTCAACGGAGAGTGCTGCCCATTTGGTGACGGTCCAAGGGGAGTCTTCAGGGAAACGATCCCACCGAAACCTGCCGACGAGGCCAGCAGAAAGGCGATCGCCGGAAAGCCGGCAAGGAATCCGCCGTCGACCACCATCCACACCGCAAGGCCGGTCGAAACGAGCGCAACTCCAAGCAGGAGCACACCTACGAGCCTTCTCACCACACCCCTCCTGCTCTCATCGTGCCGAATCCGAACAAACGGGAAGTTGTAGCGGAGCAACCGCTCACCCGGCCTCCCCGGCCGCCTCGCATGAGAACCTCTTACGGACCACCACAATCATCCAACAACGCGCGGTCCGACATCAGGGCCGAAGGGCGCGATCCGCCCACCACTCGAAGAGAGTCATGGTTCGACACGTGGAACGGCCCCCGACTCAGGCCGGCGGGATGCCCGCAGGGCCTACAGAAGGAGTAGTGACGCTGGTTGGAGCCACCTGGCGATTCTGAACTCGAGCCAGGCGAGGTCGCCATTAGGCCCTGACCCATCGTCGCTCCTTCCCGGTGTAGGGTCGAAATTGGGCCTTCGAAGAGGGAGCAGACATGTTCACCCGTGGCGTTCCGACAGCGCTGGTGGTCGTGGCTCTGGTGACTGCAACAACACCCGTCGCCGCAGCGGAGTCGGATCTCGATCCGACGTTCGGCGACGATGGCGTGACGGTCACCGACTTCGGCTATGACTACGAGTGGCTCAGATCGATGGCCGTGCAGATCGACGGAAGGATCCTCGCCCTCATCGAACCCGAGGACGATCCACCGCTCCTCCTCGTGCGCTACACGGCAGATGGCCGGCTCGATCCAACGTTTGGCAGGGACGGTCGCGTCGAACTCGACTCGTCTCAGGCCCTTCCCAACCCGGGAAGCGCGGTGACCGAGGTCGCCGGAGCCGTGTCCGTACGCGCCAACGGAGACATCCTCGTCGCGACCGGCGTGTGGACCGGGGACCAGTACGAGATGGTGGTCACGCAGTTCGCTCCGTCGGGATCCCCCGACATTGGATTCGGGGAGAGCGCCGGTCGCACGGTCTTGACCCAGGGCTCGATGCTTCCGAGCGAATCGACGCTCCTCGCCGACGGGAGTCTGATCGTGGTCGGATCCGATTTCGACGGAGACACCAACACCGACGGGTTCATCGCCAAGCTGGACCGGTACGGCATGCCCGTCCCTGAATTCGACGAGGATGGCATCACCACACTCGACCGCGGTAGCACCGAGGAGTTCGGCAACGTGGCAATCGACGGCCGGGGTCGAATCGTCGTGTCGGGGTATCTGGCAGGCGACAGCGGGATCGCGGCCCTCCGATTCACTCCCAACGGCCAACCCGACTCCTCCTTCGGGACCGGAGGTCTCGCCCTCCTCGACATCGCCGGGACGTTCAACTCCGATCGTGACGTGGCTGTGGACACCGACGACCGGGTCCTCATCGGTGGCCATGTCGGACTGCCCGCATCCGACTTCGCGGTCACACGCTTCACGAGCGACGGCGAACCCGACGCAGCTTTTGGCTCGGGTGGCCGGTTCGTTCACGACTCGGGCGGCGACGACAGAGTCGAGTCGATCGCGGTGCTCGAGGGAGGCTCGATCCTGGCGGCCGGTTCCAGCGAGACCGACGTGGCGATGACGCGTCTCGATCCCGATGGAACCCTCGACACGACGTTCGGAGACAGCGGCATCGTCGTCGTGTCCGTGAGGGCGACCGGGTTCGACACGCCGGCGGCAATGGTCCTCGATCGGAACGGGGCCGCAATCGTGGGCGGACTCACCACTGCGAACATGGGGGATGCGTTCGTCATGCGCTTCGAGACGTCCACCAGGCCCGGGTCCAACCCGTTCACCGACGACGACGGATCTGTCCACGAGCGGGACATCGAGACACTCGCCTGGCACGGCATCACCACGGGGTGCGGGCCATCGCTCTTCTGTCCGGACGATTCGGTGACTCGCGGTCAGATGGCCGCCTTTCTGAACCGAGCGCTCTTCCTCGAGCCGCCTCAGGAGTCGCAGACCTTCGACGACGACGACACGACGGTGTTCGAGGGCGACATCGAAGCTCTCGTGTTGGCAGGCATCACGTCCGGATGCGGGCCTTCCCTGTTCTGCCCGGAGGACACGGTGACCCGCGGTCAGATGGCGGCGTTCATCACGCGGGGCCTTCACCTGCCACGACCGGACGCCACAGACACGTTCACCGACGACGACGGCAGCATCTTCGAGAGGGACATCGAGGCCCTGGCTGCGTCCGGGATCACCACCGGCTGTTCGGACACCCGGTTCTGTCCGGAAGACCCCGTCACCAGGGCGCAGATGGCATCGTTCCTGGTCAGGGCGCTCCATCTGAGATGAGACCGGGCGGGAGGCCCGAATCCGACACGTCCGAACGTCCGGGGTCTCGATGCCCGGCACTGGCCGGGCGGAGCCCGGCCCCTAGATGTCCATCACGACCGGCAGGATCACCGGCTTGCGAGATGTCTCGGCCCGAATGACGGTCGCCGCCGCCTGCCGCACAGCCTGTTGGAGGGCGTTGAGGTCGTATCCGTCGATCCCCGACCGGTCCTGGACGGTCTGACGAACTGCCTCGGCCGCCTTCAACAGCACGGCCTCGGGATCGTCCATGAGCCCGTGGCTGTCGAGGTCCGGGCCGAAGACGATCTCGCCGTTCTGATGATTGACGCCAACGGTCACCACCACCACCCCCTCGTCGGCGAGGTGGCTGCGATCCCGGAGCACGGCACGCTTGACGTCGCCCAAACCGGTCCCGTCCAGGTAGACGTAGCCGGCCTCGAACGCCCGACGGTCCACCCTGGTCTCGTCCCCGTCGATCGTCACGGTGTCACCGTCCTCGAGCACGTCGACCCATGGGACACCCATCATCCGCGCCAAGGCTGCATGAGCGTGGAGGTGCCGGTATTCGCCGTGGACGGGCACGAACGCCTGCGGTCGGATGACGTTGAGATAGGTGAGGAGCTCTTCACGGTTGGCGTGGCCTGAGACGTGCACCCGTGCGTTCCGGCCGTGGAACACCCGCGCCCCGCGGCGGAGGAGCCGGGAGATCACCCGCGACACCGCCGTTTCGTTGCCCGGGATGGGCGTCGCCGAGATCAGAACCGTGTCATCCTCGGTCAGCTTCACGAACTTGTGCCTGCCCTGAGCCATCAGCGACAGCGCGGCGAACGGCTCTCCCTGGCTGCCGGTGGTGATTAGCAACTGATGGTTCGCCGGCAGGTCCATCAGTTCTTCGATGTCCACCAGGGAGTTCGAAGGCACGTCGAGCACACCCAGATCTCGTCCCACCTCGGTGTTGCGCTGCATCGAACGCCCGAAGAAGGCAAGGGTGCGGCCGGTCGCCAGCCCGGCATCCACGATCTGTTGAACACGATGGATGTGTGAGGAGAAGCACGCCGCGATCACCCGGCCGGGCGCGTCGCGGATGATGTCGCGAATCGGATCGGCCAACGAACGCTCGGACGGCACGAACCCTGCGTTCTCCGCGTTGGTCGAGTCCGACAGCAGGAGCCGTACACCTTGCCGACCGAGCTCGGCAAATGCGGGGAGGTCGGTGGGCTTGCCGTCGATGGGCGTCGGGTCGAGCTTGAAATCCCCGGAATGCACCACCAGGCCCTCCGGCGTGTCGAATGCCACTGCGGTGGCATCGGGGACGGAGTGACTGACCGGGATCACCTTGAACTTGAACGGACCGTGTTTGCGCCACGTGAGTGGCTCGATCGGGTGAAAATCGGTCTTGACTCCGACCTCGTCCACCCGTCCCTTTGCCAGCTCGAGAGTCAGCTTCGATCCGTAGACCGGGACCGTGATGTCCCTGAGGAAGTACGCCAGCGCACCCACGTGGTCCTCATGTCCGTGGGTGAGGAGAACGAAGTCGACGTCCTCTTTGCGCTTGTTGAGCCAACTCCAGTCGGGGAACACGAGGTCGACACCAAGCATGTCCTCCTCGGGGAACATCAGGCCGACGTCGATGAGGCAGATCCGGCCGTCGATCTCGAGTGCAGCACAGTTGCGCCCGATCTCGCCGAGCCCGCCCAGAAAGTGGATCTTGACACTCACGAGTCGTGCAGGTGTGACATG
Source organism: uncultured bacterium (assembly GCA_963785075.1). Classification (GTDB taxonomy): domain Bacteria; phylum Actinomycetota; class Acidimicrobiia; order Spongiisociales; family ZC4RG35; genus JAOUGY01. Next base: position 562,106 of record CAWATW010000010.1, on the reverse strand, counting down.
GCGTCCTTGATGGCCTGCACTGTGCCGTCCCCGGCGGGAACCATGGGGAGGCGGGGCTGGCCGACCGGCTCCCACAGAGCCGACAGGCCGGCTTTGACAGGCGACGGATTGGTCTCGAGGAAACACGCCCAACACATGGGAAGCAGTGACTGGTGGATCCGGCGAGCCTCCCCCATGTCGCCACGATTGGCGGCCGAGACCATCCGCTTCACCTCGGGCCCGACCAGGTGGGCGATCACCGAGACCACGCCGATTGCTCCTACCGCCATCATCGGCCACGTGTACGAATCCTGCCCCGAGTACACCGCCAGCCCTTCGATGGTTCGAACCGTCTCGGAGGTGAAGTCGATGTCCATGACCGCGTCCTTGGTGGCCACGATGTTCGGATGCGTCGCCAGGTCTCGCAGGGTCGCCAGCTCGATCCGTCGGCCCGTGCGACCAGGGATGTTGTAGACGAGAAGCGGCAGATCGGTGGCGTCGGCGATCGACTCGAAATGGGCCCTGATACCCGCCTGTTCCGGCTTGCTGTAATACGGAGTGACCGCCATGACGGCGTCGACGCCGGCCTCGGCTGCAAGTCGGGAGAGGTGTGCCGACTCGGCCGTGTCGTACGTACCCGTTCCGGCCACCACCACCGCCCGATCGCCGACCGCTTCGACCACGGCCCGATACAGTTCGAGCTTCTCGTTTCCGCTCAGGGTGGGCGACTCTCCGGTCGTCCCGGTGACCACCACTCCGTCCGAGCCGGAGTCGACGAGATGCGTCGCAAGCCGACGGGTTCGCTCCAGGTCGATCGTTCCGTCGTCGGCGAAGGGAGTGACCATGGCGGTCAGGACCTCACCGAAGGGCCCCGCTGCGGCTGACGTCATCATGGGTCCATCGTAACGGTCTCGCCGGGTGGTTCCCGTTCACTTGTACGCTTGGACCATGGTTTCACATGTGAAAGATGTTTCGACGGCCGACTTTGCCACCGACGTGGTCTCCCGGTCACACCAGGTCCCCGTCGTCGTCGACTTCTGGGCGGAGTGGTGCGGCCCTTGCAAGGTATTGGGACCAACGCTCGAACGGCTCGCCGATGAGGGCGGAGGTTCCTGGGAGCTCGCCAAGGTCGACGTCGACCAGAATCAGGAACTGGCGATGCAATTCGGGGTACAGGGAATACCGACGGTCGTCGCCTTCAAGGACGGGCAACCGATCGGTCGCTTCACGGGGGCGCTCCCGGAGGCGCAGGTACGCGAATTCGTGGGCGGGCTCGCCCCCTCCGAGTTGGACCTGGCCGCCGAACGGGGCCACCAGGCGCTCGAGCTCGACGACGAAGTCGGCGCCGAGCAGATCTGGCGGGCGGTGCTCGAACGCGATCCGGCGAACGAGATCGCCGCCACGGGGCTCGCCGGGCTCTTGCTCGAACGGAACGATTCCGATGGCGCGCTCGACATCCTGTCCCGGGTGGCGCCAACCGAAGCAGTCCGCCAGTTGCAGGCGGCGGCCCGCCTGTCGGGCGGCGGCGACCTGACGGCGCTCGAGGCCGCGGCGTCGACCGGCGACCTCCAGTCCAAGACGGACTACGGCAAGGCGCTGGCATCCGCCGGACAGTACGAGACTGCGCTCGACCAGCTGCTGGATGTGGTCGGAGCGAGGGACGAAGAGCACTCCGACGATGCGCGGGTGGTGATGCTCGACCTCTTCGAGTTGCTCGGCCCGGAACACCCGATCACCACGGCGTATCGCCGGCGGCTCGCCAGCGCACTGTTCTGATCCGAGATCGATCCCGTGCCATCACCCGCGTCGCGCGATGGCACGGGCGACTCGCCGCAATCCGGCTCCCCCGTTACCGTCAGGGACGCTTTCATCGAAAGGACCGTCACCGTGGCAGCCAACCAGTGGGCCTCAGCGCCCGATCTCGCGATCGATCTCGACAAGTCTTATCAGGCGGCGCTGAAGACGAATCATGGCGAGATCGTGATCGACTTCGACGCAGCCGGGTCCCCCCTGGCGGTGAACAACTTCGTGTTCCTCGCCAACGAGGGCTTCTACGACGGTGTGATCTTCCACCGCGTGATCCCAGGGTTCGTAGCCCAGGGCGGTGATCCGACCGGCACCGGTCGCGGTGGCCCGGGATACAAGTTCCGCGACGAGCTCGAGGGCTCCGGCTCCTACGGCCGTGGGACGGTGGCGATGGCCAATGCAGGCCCCAACACCAACGGCAGCCAGTTCTTCATCTGTCTCGCCGATGTCGGGCTCCCGCACAGCTATACGATCTTCGGACAGGTCAGCTCGGGGATGGATGCCGTGGACTCGATCGCAGCCGTACCCACCGGACCCGGCGACAAGCCGACCTCCGACTGCATCATCGAGTCCGTGACCATCACCGAGTCCTGATACCTCGTCGATGACCACCGAACCCGGCGCCCCCGAGGGTGTGGGGTGCAAGAGCCTGGTCGCCGCCGCCGGTGCTCTCCTGGCCTTTGCCGTCGTGATGGTCACGGTCGGCCTCGTCATGCTCCTCGGCGATCCGTCGCCGACATCCGAGGCGATCGGGTTCACGGCCTATGCCGCCGGGGCTCCCGTGTCCGGGGCGTTCGCCGCTCTCGCCGGTGGCCTCCCTCTCACCCTCTATCTGGATGCGCTGGTGTGGATCCTGATCGGGGCGGGCATCGTGCGTCTCTCCGACCGCGGGAGATCACTCCGACGTCTCGTCGTGATGACCGTCTCCGTCGCCATCGTCTACGGCGTGATCATCTCGACCCTCGTCGAGCTCGCGTAGCGTCACCAACGGTGGTGGACGTGTGGAGCGATCAGCCGCTCGTACACGTCGCGTACGCAGTCCAGATCAGGACCTGAGATCGGCGGAAGTCCAGACGAAACCGCGTTGGAACGCGCCTGGTCCGGGTTCTTCGCACCCGGGATCACGACCGACACCTCGGGGAACATGAGAACCCACCGCAGCGCCCACTGCGCCATCGACGCGCCATCGGGTACCAGTCCCCGGAGTTCCTCGACCGCAGCGAGACCGGCCTCGTAGGGCACACCGCTGAAGGTCTCGCCGACGTCGAAGGCCTCGCCGTGACGGTTGTAGCTCCGATGGTCGTCGGACGCGAACCACGATTCAGGCGTGAACTTGCCCGTCAGCATCCCGGAGGCCAGCGGCACGCGCGCGATGACTCCAACATTGCGCTCGGCGGCCAGCCCGAAGAAGAGCTCCGACGGCCGCCGCCTGAACGCGTTGAAGATGATCTGAATGGTCGCGACACCCGGATATTCGGTTGCCTTGATCGCCTCTTCCACCTTCTCGACGCTCACGCCGAAGTGCCGGATCTTGCCGCGTGAGACGAGGTCGTCGAGCCCTTCGAACAACTCAGGTCGGTAGTAGACCTCGGTGGGCGGGCAGTGCAGCTACACGAGATCGAGCGTGTCCATCTCGAGGTTCGCCCGGCTCCGGTCGACGAAGGCCTCGACGTTCTCGATCGTGTAGCCGGCGGCCACGTGGGGATCGAGGCGCCGTCCAGCCTTCGTCGCCACCACGAGCTCATCGTGAGGTCGGTCACGTCGTACCTTGGCAATGATCTGTTCCGACCGGCCATCGCCGTAGACGTCGGCGGTGTCCACGAACGTCACGCCGGCGTCGATGGCGGCGTGGAGGGCAGCGATGGCATCCGGCTCCGCAACGTCGCCCCAGTCGGCGCCGATCGCCCATGCTCCGAATCCGATCTCGGAGACGAGGAAACCGGTCTTCCCCAATACCCGTGTCTTCATGTGTTTCTCCCTATTGGCTGCCAGAGGCGTCGAGGCCACGGTGAATCCGATGCGATCGCCCTCAGGAGCCGACGAGTCGAGCAACCATCGGTGCGGTGAGCAGCACGGTCACGACCCGGATCAGGTGCACCACCGACACCAGTATCTCCTTGGTCACCTGGGACCCGAGTTCCCATCCGATCACGACGAACGCCGCGAACCGGAGGAGATTGCCCGACCCCACCGTCGGGGCTCCGAGAAGCCCGAGGGTGCCACGCCCACCATCGCTCCGATCAGTGCTCCGGCCGGAACCCCGAGTCGCTCGAACAGAAAAGCGACCGAGACTGCGACTGCCAACGAGCGAGCGATTTCCATGAGACATCCAAGGTGTGTGTTGCCGGCGCCGCCATGCTCCGCGCCACCTCGACGCATCGCAAATGATTCGCGGGCGCCTGGGAGGCATTACCTTGGGGAGTGAGAGCCAAATCTGGGAGCAACGATGGAATACAAGCGGGTACTGGTGGCCACCGATCTCACCGCGGCCTCCGACCGAGTGGTGACGGAGGCGGTGGCGCTGGCGAGGAGGCTCGAGGCCGAATTGTCGGTGCTCTACGTGCTCACGGAAGAAGAACTACGCGACATGCGCGAGGACTTCCCCGCCGAAGAGGCATACCTGGACAGGCAGATCGCCCGACTGCAGAGCGAAGCGCTGGATCAGATCCATCGGGTTGGCGGTACGTCATCCGACGTCAAGGTCGAACGCGGTGAGACAGGCGATGTCGTGCACCGCGTGGCATCCGACATCGGGTCGGACATCATCGTGATCGGGGTCCGAAATCGGTCGCGAGTCGGGAAGTTGCTCTTGGGCAGCGCCACCCAGGAGATCCTGCTCGACGCACCTTGCCCGGTATTGGGCGTTCCGGTCTGAGCTCCCACGATCCGTGGCCGAACGCCTGAAGGATCGATTCGGAGAAGACATCCCGCACCGCATCGCGGAGATGATCGTCGGCGTGGATGCAGCGTTCGACACTGCAGGTTTCGTGGCCGATGCGCTCACGGGATACGAGCCCCTCAGTCTCACCGGGCGCGCGCGCAACGTCGCCGATGCCCTCGCCAACCATCTGCCGGCCGATCGTGATCGCGCCATCGAGATCCTCGTGGAGTCTCTGGGGCCTCCCTACGAGACAGAGGAGCTCGATGGAATGGATTCGTTCCTGTACCTCCCGCATGTGTACTTCGTCGCCGATCACGGCCTCGCCCACTTCGAGACCTCGATGCGGGCACAACACGAGCTCACACGGCGCTTCACAGCCGAGTTCTCGATACGCGCGTTCCTCGAGGCCGAGCCGGCTCGCACGCTCGAGCGCCTGTTCTCGTGGTGCGACGACCCCGATCCCCACGTTCGCCGGCTGGTCTCGGAGGGCACCAGACCGAGGCTGCCGTGGGCGGCCCGGCTGGACATGTTCATCGCTGATCCAGGCCCGGTGCTCGGCCTCCTCGATCGCCTCCACCTCGATCCGTCCCCGTACGTGCGTCGTTCCGTGGCCAACAATGTCAACGACATATCGAAAGACCATCCGGATGCGGCGATCGAGACCGTTCGTGGTTGGCTGCGAGACACGAGATTCGACCGACGCGTCGCCTCACGTGGGCTGCGCACCCTGGTGAAGCAGGGACATCCGGCGGCGCTCGAAACGCTTGGGTTCAGCCACGGCTCTCCCGCCGGCGTGACGTGCACGTGCCGGCCGACATCGGTGGCGATCGGAGACAAGGTCAGGCTCGAAGTCACCGTGACGAACCCGACCGCGGCCGCCCTCCCGGTCCTCATCGACCTCGTCGTGCACTTCGTGAAGGCGAACGGCCTGCCCAGCGCGAAAGTGTTCAAGGGGCGTGAGTTGGAGGTGCCGCCGGGAGACACCGCGACCTTTCGCAAGACCATCACGCTGGCTCCACTCAGCACTCGAACCCCTCGGCCCGGCACACACCGGATCGAGGTGTTGGTGAACGGCGAAGCGAGAGAGGGCTCTGCGTTCGAGGTGATCGAGGCGCCGATCAGATCAGATCGTCGAGGCCCACGCTGACGCCGGAGACCGAATGGATGCTCCTGATCGCCAGCAACACTCCGGGCATGAACGAAATCCGATCCGTCGAATCGTGGCGGATCGTGAGGACCTCACCGTCATTGCCCAACAGGACCTCCTGGTGAGCGAGCAGACCGGGCAGTCGGACGGAGTGAACGGGGATACCGTCCACCGATCCTCCGCGCACGCCGTCCACGGACTCGGCGGACTCCACTCGACGATGCTGGTGTGGAGCCGCAGATCCGATCCGGCTCGCAGTCGAGGCGGCGGTGCCAGACGGGGCGTCCACCTTGCGATCGTGGTGCAGCTCCACGATCTCGGCGGCCGCGAAGTGGGGAGCCGCCATCTCGGCGAACCGCATCATGAGGACTGCCCCGATCGAAAAGTTCGGCACCACGAGACACGCCTTCGCCGACGTGCCCCAGATACGACGCGCTTCGTCGAGGCGAGCTTCGTCGAACCCCGAAGTGCCCACAACGACGTGCTTGCCCATCCCCTGCCACGTTTCGATGTTGGCCATGACCACGTCGGGACGGGTGACCTCGACCACCACGTCGGCGTCGGCTGCACAGGAGGGGTCTTCGGACAGCGCCGATCCGGCCACCGTCTCGCCTCCGTGGCCGGGAGCGAACAGGCCGGACAACGTCAGGTCCTCAGCGTTCAACACTGCTTGCGTGACACTCCGGCCCATGCGGCCTGCAGCCCCGGAGACGGCGACCTTCATCGCAGGTACCTGGTGAGCGTGTCGGGCTCGAAAGGCCCGACGGCGCCGATCACCCGGGGACCGACGAGGAAGTCGACGGCCACCGACCGCACCTGGTCGAGCGTCACGTCTTCGATCCGCGAGATCCGCTCGTCGACCGAAAGGTGGGGTGCGCCCACCATCTCGTCGCGCCCGAGTCGAACCATCCGGCTGTTCGCATCCTCCATCGCCAGGGCCAGCCCTCCTCGCATGGCTCCCTTGGCCCGAGCGAGCTCCGCAACGGTGATGCCCTTCTCCACGACGGAGTCGATCTCCTGACAGACGAGGTCGAGCACCTGAGGGGCCTTGGCCGGCGTGGTAGCTGCGTACACGCCCCACGCACCGGCATCGGCATACGACGTACGGAACGAATACACCGAGTAGACGAGGCCCCGCTCCTCCCTGATGCTCGTGAAGAGGCGCGACGACATGCCACCGCCGAGCACGAGGTTGAGCACTTCGAACGCCCACCGACGCGGATCGCCTCGTTCGAAACCGAGCCCGCCTATCACCAGATGAGCCTGTTCGGCGGCCTTCGATCGCACGTTGGCGACCGAGCTCGGTGCCGGCGGAGTGTGCTCGTGCTCCACAGGATCACCCGACCACTCCCCGAACACCGAGTCGATGAGCGCCACGGCCTCACCGTGGTCCACGGAGCCCGAGAGCGCCACCACGGTCGAGCCGGCGCCGTACCGTCGTTTCCAGTACCCGAATATGTCGTCCCGGGTCATGCCACGAATGCTCTCGCGGGTCCCGAGCACGGGAGCGGCCAGCGGGTGCCCTGTGAACACGGCCTTCGTGAACTCCTCGAACGCGACATCGGCGGGATCATCTTCGCTCTCGTTGATCTCCTCGATGACGACCTCGCGCTCCGCATCGATGTCGCGAGGCCGGAATGCCGGCCGCTGCAACATCTCACCGAGGATCTCGACGCCCCGGGGAAGGTCCTCGTCGAGCATCCGCCCCCAGAAACACGTGTGGTCCTTGGAGGTGAAGGCGTTCGATTCTGCGCCCATGGCATCGAAGCTCTCGGAGATCTCGCGACCGAGCATCGTCTCGGAGCCCTTGAACAGCAGGTGCTCCAGGAAGTGCGAGGCACCCGCCTCGTTCCGATCCTCGTCGCGGGTACCGGTGTCGATCCAGCATCCCACCGCGACCGATCGAATCCCGGGAACCGGCTCTGTGATCACCCTCAGGCCTGAGGACAACGTTGAAAGCTCATAGTGCATCGGCGCCATGGTACGGGTGATCGGCTCCCACGAACCAACCAGGGGCCGGTACCCTCCATCGGGCATGTCCGATCAACGCAAGACCGTCGCAACGATTCTCGTCACGCTGGGCGTGATCGGATTGGTGGTCGGGATCGGTGTCACCGCCTTCGTGGCCGGTCGTGCCGCCCGGACCGTCGACCAGGTCGATCAGGTCATCGACGGTGTCGTCGACGCGGTCGAGGCCGAAGGCGAGTTCACCAGGGTGGGCGAGGTGACGGTCGAGTCTCTCCGCAACCTCGCCGAGCTCACGACGGTCGAAGTGGTCGAGTACACGACCGTGGAGAAGGGCAACGACGAAGGCCTGCTCAACTGGGCGGTCGGCGACAAGGTCGAGATGTTCGCAGTGGCCCGCATCGGCGCAGGTGTCGACCTCGAGACACTCGACCCCGAGGACATCTTCTCGGACCCGGCCACCGGGCGGGCGATCATCCGCATCCCTGAGGCGGGAATCACCTATGTCGCCGTGGACAACGAGCGCACCGTGGTGTACAACCGCGAGACGGGACTCTTCACGAAGGGTGATCCGGACCTCGAGCGTTCCGCCCGGATCACCGCAGAGGAAGCGCTCGTCGCACAGGCCCTGGAGGACGATCTGCTCGGTGACGCCGAAGATCGCGCCAAAGTGGTGCTGGAGGATCTCCTGGCGATGCTGGGATACACCGACGTCACCGTGGTGATCACGCCTTCGGGCGAGGTCGACGAGGACACCACTCCCTGAACGAAGCGACCCCGGTCCGGCAATCCGCCGTGCTGTCGCACGCGGACCCGAGGCTTGACAGACCGTGAGACAATGAGAGGTATGCGCGCACGTTCGGACACGGTCCTGAGAGAGATGCTCCGCCCCGACGAAGGGGCGATCGAGCAGGTGGTCGCGCGCTATCAGCGTGTTGCGCCCGCCATCACGCGCTTTGCGCGGAGCCTGTCCGGCAACGAACGCCTGCGCGTGCGCCTCGGGTCGGAGGCAGCGGCGGGAGACGAAGAGGTCGTGTGCGACCCCCGCCTGTTCCAAGCCGCGTACAACCGCAACGCTCCTGTGACGGCCGCAGAAGTCGCGCTCGCATCTGCCCTTCACGAGGTGGTCCACCTCGTGTCGTCGAACTTCGAAGAGCGGCGTCCCGTACCCGAAGAATGGCCGATCAAGGGCGAGCGAACCGACGAGCCGGTCGACCTGCTCACGGCGCTCGACCGGGCCGGCGGTCCGATCGCAGAAGCGTTGTTCTTCACACTGGAGGACGCACGTCAGGAACGCCAGGGTTTGGGCGTGTATCCGGGGGCGCGGTCGGTGCTCACGGACCTGTACCGGGCGGCCTTCCCCGACGCCAACCGTCAGGCCGGCGCCCTCTCCCAGTTCTCACTGGGGTGTTTTCTCGTCTGCGGGGGCTATTCGGAACGCGAACCACTGGAACGTCGATTCGACGCACGTGCAGCCGTCGCCCTCGCCGAAGCCTCGGACGTGCTCACCAAGGCGGCCGATGCCGCCGATCCCTGGGCCGTGGCGACCCACGCCCTCGAGCTCCTCGAGATCGCCCGAACCAACCACCTCCTCAACAAGACGGAAGAGGTGACGACCACACAGCAGAAGCTCGTCGACCGAGCCGACGCCGACTCCGTCGCCGAGGCCGTGGACAGGGTTCGATTGACGAGCCCGGTCGTGAAGGACGCCCAGAGTTACTCGGAGACCCGCCGGGCGGCCGACGCAAGGGCAGGACTGACCGAGCGCGCAGGAGCATCCGAGCTCGGGACCGATGCCTCCACGGATCAGCTGCTTCGGGTGTCGGAGGCTCCAACCGTGTATCTGCCCACCGGTCAGTCCGGCAAGCTGGTGGTGGCCGCCGCTCCCCGCTCGTTCTCGGCCTTCGCCGCCCACGGCCGGGAGGCGCTGTCCGCCGCCGCCACCAAGTGGGAGATCGCGCAGCGGCAGGTTTCGGGTGAGCTCTATCCGCTCTTTGCCGCCAACCAGCGGCGAGGACTGCGATCCGGCTACGACCAGGGGGATGTCTCGCCACATGCCGCCCTGTTCATCGGCGCGGGGCTCTACACGCGTATGTACGAACGGCGCGCCGCCCGCACGCGGCGCACCTACGCGGTGAGCCTGCTGGTCGATGCGTCGGCGTCGATGCTCCAGCCGCGAGGTCCGAGCGTCGTGCGATCCGGGGCATGGGGAATGTCGGCTGCCTTGATGGGTGCGTGGACCCTCGCCCGCCTGGCAGACGAGCTGCAGATCGACTTCGAGGTGGCACTGTTCAACCGATCGTTCGCCGCACGTTCGACCGATACCGAGTGGTCGTACACGAGGTCCCGAAGTCAGTCCATCGCCGGACTCCGTCGAACCCAAGGAAGTGCGGCAGAGCGGCTCACGTCGACCGTGAATCACTACGTCATCAAGCCGTTCGATCGACGCTGGCGTGACGCCGAAGACGTCTTTGCAGGAATGTTCTGGACCGCCACCGAACCCGGGAAGGCCGCCATGGCCGCTCGCCGGGAGCCAAAGTCCTCTCCTCCCGTATCCATGTTCGACAAAGCCTCCAACGTCGACGAGTACAACCTGACACTCGCAGCAGAACGGATGGGGCGGCTCGGGAGCCATGTTCGAGTTCTGGTCGTCCTGGCGGACGGCATGACGAGAGGTTCGATCGCAGACCTGTCCGAGACGGTCGAGGCGATCGAACGAAGCGGCACGACGGTGCTGGGGATCGGGATCGGGGACGACACCGTGTCCACCGCCTACGGGCGGCACCAGGTGGTCGAACATCCGGGCGAGTTGACGCGGGCGATGGTGGACGGGGTACGGTCCTCGCTCCGCCGCAGCCTCTCCTTGTGGGGAATGGATACCTGGTGGTCGCGTCCGTCGCGACCCACGACGAGCCGAAGGGAACGAGTCAGTGTCTGAATCAGTCGTGTTCGAGGACCCCACTGGGGGCGGCCCGGCAATCGCGTTGCCGCGGTTCACGCTGCCCAAGGGGACGGAAGACCACGAGCAACGCGCCAGGAAGATCCCGGCGCCGGATCCCCACTACGTCGATCTCGGAATGCTCTACCGCTTTGCCCAAGTGGAGCAGGTGCGTCAGGCGGACCCGGAGGGGTTTGCTCCACTGCATCTCGCGGTGAGAGGGCACATGGGAACGGGCAAGGACCACGACATCGAGCAGTTCGCGGCGCAATTGGGTCTCCCCTACTTCCGGATCCCGCTCACAGGTGAAGTCCGCGACGTCACCCTCATCGGCTCGACCAAGCTCCATGGTGACGGCAAGGGCGGAACCGAGAGCCGGTGGGAGGATGGCGACATCACCAGGGCGCTTCGCGGGCCGGCGTTGCTGAACCTCTCCGAGTTGAACGCAGCAGGCGCCGAGACGCTGTTCGCCCTCCACGGACTACTGGATCGGTATGGGGCCATCGACCTGCCGAACGGAGACACGGTTGCCCTGCGACCCGACGTTCGGGTGTTCGGCACCATGAACCCGACCGACCTCAGGGACTATGCGGGCACGCAGACCCTCAACAAGGCATTCGCCGACCGTTGGGTCATCTGGGAGAAGTCGTTCCCGGGAGAGGAGCAGATCCAGTCGATGCTCTCCCGGCGCTATCCGTCGCTCAAACAGCTGTATGTGACGGCCATCGCCCGATTGGCGGTGGAAGTGAATGCCTCGTTCGAGGCACTCGACGCCGGTACCCGGGTCGAGACTCCGCTGAGCCTCCGCTCGATACTCGATCGCATCCCCACCGGGCTGCACATCCATGCCGATGCAGAGGACCCCTTGCGGCTGGCATGGGAGGAGTTCGTGCTCCCACACGTCGACCTCTACGACCGGGATCACTACGAGACCGTGTGGAACGCCGTGGTCCGCAAGGGTCCGTCCGAGCGGCCGTTTTGACCCGCCTGCCGACCGGCGCCGAACCGGTACCCTCTTTCTCCCATGCGTAGCTACGACCTCGGCAATCCCGAGCTCGACACGACCGTCACAGACCTGATCGCACAGGTGTCGACCAACGACAACGGCGATCTGATCCGCGAGATGATCGTGACCGTTCTCAAGCTCCACCGCGACGCGCCCGGCCGGGGCGATCTGAAGCTCGTCAACACCGCTCTCAAAGAGATGCGATATTCGATGCTGGTCTTCTCCCGCCACGACGAGCCCAAAGTCACCATCTTCGGATCCGCCCGACTGGCGGACACCGACCCCAACTATCGCCTCGCCGAGGAGTTCGCCCGCATCATGGTGGAGCGGCATTGGGGCGTCGTGACCGGCGCCGGGCCCGGGGTGATGGAGGCGGGCAACCGCGGGGCCGGACTCGAAGCCTCTTATGGCGTGAACATACGGCTCCCGTTCGAGGCGAACGCCAACGAGTACGTCTCACCGGAGAAAACCGTCAACTTCAAGTACTTCTTCACCCGCAAGCTGGGTTTCGTCAAGGAGTCACACGGGTTTGCGCTCTTCCCAGGTGGTTTCGGCACGCTCGACGAGACCTTCGAGCTCCTCACACTCATCCAAACCGGAAAGAGCGACCTGCATCCGATCGTGATGCTCGAGGCCGAAGGCACCGGATACTGGGGCCCGCTCGTCGGTTTCATGCAGGCCGTCCTGAGCGAGAAAGGACTCATCTCCCCCGAGGACACGTCCTTGTTCACCGTCACCAACGATCCGACGGAGGCGGCGGACGTGATGTGCCGGTTCTATGCGAACTTCCACTCTCAGCGCTACGTCGACGGAACCCTCGTGCTCCGGCTTCGGCAGGCCCCCGATCCGGGAACGCTGGCGCGACTGTCCGACGACTACCGGGACATCATCGTGTCCGGAGACATCGAAGCGATCGGTGCCACCGAGGCAGAAGTGCGCGACGGCGATGCGCTCGACTGCGAGCGTGTGGCGTTTCGATTCGACAGGCGGCGATACGCCCGCCTCAGAAGCCTGATCGACGAGCTCAATGCGATCGTGGCGCCCCCGGAAGAGGTTCATCCCCCCGCTCCGTTCGGCACCGAACAGGCCGACCGCAGCTTCTGACTCCCCATTCCTCTCCGGTCACCGAGAGCCGGGGTTCCACGATGCGAGAAGGTGGATTGCTCGAACCCCGGCAAGCGGGCGTCGAATGCTTCCCGGGGCACTAGAATGACCTGCCGTGCGTGAGATCCTGTCAGACCTCGTTGCTGAGCAGCAGTACCTCGACCAGTTCCTTCAGCGGATTTCGCTGAAGGACTGGGACAAGCCGACGCGTTCGGTCGGCTGGTCCATCCGCGACACGATCAGCCACTTGGCCGACTCCGAGGAGCTGGCAGCGTCGGTGATCACGGGCGAAGCCGACCTCAGTCGATATCGCTCGACACCCGACCTCGACAGCATCCGACAGGAAGCCGTGGAACGTGGCCGGAAGATGCGGCCCCAAGACGTCATCGAATGGTGGCGAGGTGGGCGGGCGAGGGTCGTCGAGCCCCTTTCACACATGGACCCAAGCCACCGACTCGAGTGGATCGCAGGATCGATGAGCGCCCGAACGCTGGCCACCACGAGGCTCATGGAGACGTGGGCACACGGTCTCGACATCTACGAGGCGATGGAAGCCGAGATCGAAGACACCCCGCGCATCCGCCACATCTGCTGGCTCGGCTGGAAGGCGCTCCCGTACTCTTTCAAGCTGGCGGGCGAAGATTTCGTTCCGATTCGCATCGAGCTCATCGGCCCGGGGTACACGAAGTGGATCTTCGGCCCCGACGACGCCGAGAACCTGATCAAAGGATCGGCGTCCGATTGGGCGAGGCTCGTGGTGGCACGAGCGAGCTTTGCCGAGACACGTTTGAAGGTCTCCGGTGATGCGGCACAGGTCGCCGTCGAGGTGGTCAGGGCCTTTCTGTGAGCCTTCCCCGTCTGATGGGGATGGTGCACCTCGATCCACTTCCTGGGTCGCCCGGGTTCGGTGGCTCGATGGAGGCGGTCATCGACTCGGCCGTTCGCGACGCACTCGCACTGACGGAGGCCGGCTTCCCCGCCCTCATGATCGAGAACTTCGGTGATGCGCCGTTCTTCGCGGACTCGGTTCCGGCGGTCACGGTTGCGGCGATGACCCGAGCCGCAGCCGAGGTTCGATCCGCCACTCCCGTTCCCCTCGGCGTGAACGTACTCCGAAACGACGGCCTGGCCGCAGTCGCCGTGGCAGCAGCGGTCGGAGCCTCTCATGTCAGGATCAACGTACTGTCGGGAACCATGTTCACCGACCAGGGAATGATCACGGGACAGGCAGCGGAGGTCGCCCGGCAACGGACTGCCCTGGCTCCGGAGGTGGTGGTGCTGGCCGATGTGTTCGTGAAGCATGCGTCACCACCACCCGGGCTGGCGATCGAACAGGCGGCGGTGGACACGTGGGAACGTGGCGGTGCGGGTGCACTGGTCATCTCGGGTGCAGGGACAGGGCGGGCCATCGACCTCCTGGACGCTCACCGCGTCCGCGACGTCGTGCCCGAGGCGCCGCTCGTCGCAGGCTCCGGCGCAACGGCCGAAACACTCACCGAGCTGGCCGAGGTCTTCGACGCTGCGATCGTCGGTTCGAGCATCAAAGTGGAGGGCGTCGCCACCAACCGCGTGGATCCGGCAAGAGCGGCAGCCCTCATCGGCGCTGCCACGGTCCTTTCCTGGCTCTGACGCCCACACGGAATCCACCTCGCTGTGGACAAGTCTGAGCCTCCCGGCCCATGGACCTCGACCGTTCGATGCGTGATCATGTGCGAGGCGCGTAACGCGAGTCCGTTTTCCGAGACTCAGTTGACGTGGACGGATGTGAGGAAGGGCGGAAATGGACTCCTTGATCGAAGCGATGTCGGACGCTGTCGAAGACCTCTATGGGCACGTCTATCGCGTGAGTTCCTTCGCAACCCAGATCGGCGCTGCGATCGGACTCGATCAAGATGACCTCGATCGCTTGACCACCGTGGGCGTTCTCCACGACGTCGGAAAGATCCACGTCGATCCTGCGATCCTCGCCAAGCCCGGTCCCCTCGTCGGCGATGAGATCCGCCGCATCCGCCGCCACCCCGAGTACGGGTTCGCGATGACGATCGATGCGTACGACCGGGCGATCGCCGAAGCGATATTGCACCACCACGAGCGGTGGGACGGTGGTGGCTATCCCTTCGGGCTTCGCCGAAACGAGATCCCTCTCCTCGCTCGCATCGTTCTCGTCGCCGATGCCTTCGATGCCATCACGAGCCACCGCTCGTACCAGCCGGCGCTCCCCGTCGATCATGCGCTCCATGAGCTTCGGACGTACGCCGGCACACAGTTCGATCCAGACATCGCCTCGACCTTCGTCGGCCTCGTCGAAGGTGGTTCTGTCGCTGCGACGGTCGCCGCCGTTCTTCAGCGCACGCCCGTGGCGCTCTGAACGGTCGACTTTCACCCCTTCTGCCCATCGACCTCCCGGCTCTCGAAGCCCGTTGACGGTGTGTGCTGTCACCGGGACCGTCCGGTTGCCACCGACCACGCCTCTGTAGAACAGATCCCCGCCGCGACGCTCGCGCCCCTTTGGAACCGTCCCTTCCGTGCGTCGGCCAACCCTGCCCTATTGGTCACAGGGCCCCGATACAGTGAACGGGTGTCCGATCCCCTTTCTCCGTTCTCGGCCGCCACCCGTGCCTGGTTCGAGGCCTCGTTCCCTGCACCCACCGCGGCGCAGCGACTGGGATGGGACGCCATCGGCAGGGGCGCCCACACGCTGATCCACGCACCCACGGGCTCGGGCAAGACCCTCGCCGCCTTTCTCTGGAACATCGACCGACTGCTGACCAGCCCACAGCCCGACAAACCGGAACGGTGTCGGGTCTTGTACGTGTCACCGATGAAGGCCCTCGCCTACGACATCGACCGGAACCTCCGTGCTCCGTTGCTCGGTGTCCGCCACGCCGCAGAACGCCTGGGGATGGGAGATCTTCCCGAGATCACGACCTTCCTTCGCACGGGTGACACGCCCGCCGACGAGCGACGGCGGATGCAACGGACCCCTCCCGACATCTTGATCACCACGCCCGAGTCGCTCTTTCTGCTGCTCACCTCTCAGGCCCGTGAGGCGCTCAAGAGCGTCGAAACCGTGATCGTGGACGAAGTCCACGCCGTCGCCGGGTCGAAGCGAGGCGCTCACCTGGCCCTGAGCCTGGAACGGCTGGAAGACATCACACAGAGTGCTCCGCAACGGATCGGTCTCTCGGCGACTCAACGCCCCCTCGAGACGATCGCAGCCTTCCTCGGCGGCTCCATCCCGGTCGACGACGAGACGATGGTGCCGCGACCCGTTGCAGTGATCGACGCCGGTGGTGAGCGCGACATCGATGTCGAGCTCGTCGTTCCGGTCGAGGACATGGTGGAGCCGGCACCTCCCGATCCGCTGGAGTCGTTCCTCGACGGCGGCGAGGGCCCGGTTCGCACACGCTCTATCTGGCCTGCCGTGTACCCGAAGATCCTCCAGCTCATCGAGAGCCACGAGTCGACGATCGTCTTCGCCAACAGCCGGCGCCTCGCAGAACGGATCTGTTCAGAGCTCAACACACTCGCCGAAACCGAGATCGCTCGCGCCCACCATGGTTCTGTTTCACGGGACCAGCGTGTACAGATCGAGGAGGCACTGAAACGCGGCGAGCTCAAGGCAGTGGTTGCGACCTCGTCACTCGAGTTGGGGATCGACATGGGAGCGGTCGATCTCGTGATCCAGGTGGAGTCACCGATCTCGGTCGCCTCGGGCCTGCAACGAGTGGGAAGAGCCGGCCACCACGTCGGAGGGGTTTCGAAAGCGAAGGTCTTCCCCAAACATCGCGGCGACCTGCTCCTGTCGGCGGTGGTGGTCGACCTGATGGCCGATCGGCAGGTGGAGTCCACGAAGATCCCCCGCAATCCGCTCGATGTCCTGTGCCAGCAGCTCGTCGCCTCCGTGGTCATGGAAGACCGCACTGTGGACGATCTCTACGAGCTGACACGACGAGCGGCGCCGTACACCGAGTTGACGCGCGCTGTCTTCGAGTCCACGCTCGACATGCTCGCCGGGCGCTATCCGTCGGATCTCTTCGCAGAGCTCCGCCCCAGACTGACCTGGGACCGCATCACCGGCGTGGTGTCGGCGCGGCCGGGTGCGAGGCAGCTCGCCGTGGCCAATGCCGGAACCATCCCCGACCGCGGGTTGTATCGGGTCCAGCTGCCCGATGGTGCCCGGGTCGGTGAGCTCGACGAGGAGATGGTGTACGAGTCACGACAGGGCGATGTGTTCCTGCTCGGATCCTCCAGCTGGCGAATCACCGAGATCGGCCCGGATCGGGTCGAAGTGGTTCCGGCACCCGGCGAGCCCGGCGCCAAGATGCCCTTCTGGCATGGCGATTCCCTCGGACGGAACATGGAGACAGGCCAGGCCGTGGGTCGATTCATCAGAGAGCTGGGCTCGCTCTCCCCCGACGATGCGACCCGGCGTCTCGTCGCCGAGTTCCGGCTCGACGAGCTGGCGGCGACCAATCTCGTGCGATACCTGGAGGAACAACGCGAGGCGACCGGGGCCCTGCCCTCCGACCAGACGATGGTCGTCGAGCGCTTCCGCGACGAGATCGGCGACTGGCGAATCGTCATGCTGTCGCCACTCGGTGCCAGGGTGCATGCGCCGTGGGCAATGGCCCTGACCACCAAACTCCGGGAGACGGCCGGGATCGACGTCGACGTGATCTGGTCGGACGACGGCATCGCGCTCCGCTTCCCCGATGCCGACGAGACGCCATCGATCTCCGATCTCACCCTCGAGCCGGAAGAAGTGGAGTCGATCCTCCTCGATCATCTGGCCGACACCTCGCTCTTCGCCGCCCGATTCCGGGAGGCGGCAGGCCGTGCGCTCCTTCTCCCCCGCCGCAGGCCCGGCAAGCGAACACCGCTGTGGATGCAGAGGCGTCGTGCTGCCGATCTCCTGAAGGTCGCCAAGCAGTTTGGTTCCTTCCCGATCGTGCTCGAGACCTTTCGGGAGGTCCTCCAAGACGACTTCGACCTACCCGCGCTGCAGGGCGTGTTGAGAGACATCCGTTCCCGGGCGATCCGGGTCGTAGAGGTCGAGAGCCGGACACCCTCACCGTTCGCATCGTCGCTGCTCTTCGCGTTCGTGGCCGCGTTCCTCTACGAGGCCGACACACCACTCGCCGAACGCCGTGCAGCCGCCCTGACACTCGACCGCGACCTGCTTCGCGAGCTGCTCGGAGAGAGCGAGCTGCGTGAGCTCGTCTCCGGCGAGGTGCTGGCCGATCTCGAGCTCGAGTTGCAGCGCCTCACCGAAGAGCGCCGAGTCCGCGGTCCCGATGGGATCCACGACCTGCTGAAGGATCTCGGCCCTCTCGGGACCGACGACGTGGCGATTCGAAGCACCGAGACCGACACTCTGGACCTCCTCGAAGAGCTCGAACGGGCACGCCGGGTCATCCGGGTACACATGGCGGGTGCCGCACGTTGGGCCGCGGTCGAAGACGCAGGCCGACTGCGGGACGCACTGGGCGTCCAACCGCCGCAAGGGGTACCCTCGGTCTTCCTCGAGCCTGTCGCCGATCCTCTCGGAGACGTCGTCGGCCGTTTTGGACGAACCCACGGCCCGTTCACGGTCGACGAGGCCGCAGCCGCACTGGGGCTGCCCCGTGGCGTGGCCGACACGGCACTCGCCAGGCTCGAGTCGGCCGGCCGCGTGACACGGGGAGCCTTCAGACCCGGTGGAGCCAGTCAGGAATGGATCGACATGGAGGTCCTGCGGCGGCTCAAACGTCGATCACTCGCCGCCCTGCGCCATGAGATCGAGCCGGTGGATGCCGGAGGGCTCGCCCGGTTCTTGCCCGCATGGCACGGCGTCACGGACCCACCTGCCCGCGGCCGCTCGGCGATGCTCGATGTTCTCCACCAGCTCCAGGCGCTCGAGATTCCGGCGTCGGTGCTGGAGAGCGAGGTCCTCTCTGCTCGCCTCGTCGACGGAGGCCCCCAGCTCGACCAACTGTGCATCGAGGGCGAGGTCGCCTGGATCGGAAGAGGTTCGATCGGTGCTCGCGACGGGCGGGTTGCGCTGTACCACCGCGATCATCTCCCGGCGCTGCTCACGGACGCCTCCGTCGAACGACCCTCTGGCCCACACCACGATGCGATACGCGCCCACCTCGAACGGCGAGGTGCAGCCTTCTTTCGCGACCTGTATGGAGCCTGCGGCGGCGGTGAGCCGGCCGAGATCCTCGCCGCCCTGTGGGATCTCGTCTGGGCGGGCGAAGTGACCAACGACAGCTTCGCACCGGTGCGCGCATTCCTTCGATCGACCGGACGCTCACGTTCGGGTAGGCGCCCCAACGTTCCTTCGACTTTTCCGCCCCACGCGGCCGGCCGATGGTCACTCGTGTCGGATCTGCTCTGGGAACACCCCGAGCCGACTCGCCGGGCGGCCGCCCTCGTAGACCAACTCCTGCGCCGGCACGGCGTGCTCACCCGGGCAGCGGTGGCACACGAGTCGGTGGCCGGCGGTTTCAGCGGGATCTACCCGGTGCTGTCACAACTCGAGGAAGCCGGCAAGGTACGGCGAGGGTATTTCGTGGAGGGCCTCGGCGGGGCGCAGTTCGCCCTGCCCGGCGCAGTCGACCGGCTCCGGGCTCCTTCCGACGATGTCGTCGTTGCGCTGGCGGCCACCGACCCCGCAAATCCCTACGGAGCGGCCCTTGACTGGCCGGCGATCGAGGACGGCCGAATCGGGCGGATAGCGGGTTCACAGGTGGTCTTGGCAAACGGATCCCTCGTCGCCTTCGTCGATGGCCGAAAGGTGCGGATGTTCGATGCCGACCCGGCGCTCGTGCATCCGGTGGCAGCTGCCATCGCCGACATCGCCACACGGCGAGGACGGGCAACGCTCGACACGGTGGACGGCGAGCCGATCGCGGCCGCTCCGCTGGGTCGTGCGCTCACGGAGTTCGGGTTCCGGCACACACATCGGGGGCTCCGGATCGATGCCCGAAGGTGATTCCTATGCCCGAGCGGCAGCCAAGCTACGGCCTGCGCTCGTCGGCAAGGAGCTTCTCGAGGTGGATGGATCCCCCAACGTACGACGGTGGGCAAATCGGTTGGTGGGCGCCCGCGTGGCGGACATCCGAACCCATGGGAAGCATCTCTTGATCGACGTGGAAGGCGCGATGACGATTCACGTATGGCTCGGCATGCCGGGGCGTTGGCGCATCCAGTCCGACAACGGCATGGTCGAGACCGAAGGAGAACGCACGGGTCGCCCTACCGACGAGCCCGGAGCCGTCCGTCTGCTGCTCCGGACCGCCACCCATATGGTTCTCTGCTACTCGGCGCCCACCGTCGAGGTCGAGCGGACGCGGATCATCGATCGCTCACTTCGCCGGCTGGGCCCGGACGTGCTCGACGACGAGTTCGACATCGAGTCCTACCGCACGAGGGCGGGGCTGCTCCCTCCCGACACGCTTCTCGCAGACTTCCTGCTCGATCAACGGGTCATGGCGGGTATCGGCAACGAATACAAGAACGAGATCCTGTTCCTGGAGCATCTCCACCCGGAGCGGACGCTGGGATCGATCGACTCCGAGCGTGTCGACGCGCTGGCGGCACGAGCACGCAAGCTCATGGTTCCGAACGCCGGTCGACGGGGTGGGCGCGTCACCACCGGATATCGTAGACCAGGCCTCGAATCCTGGGTGTTCGAGCGCACCGGACAGGCCTGCCATCGCTGCAACACCGCCATCGTGTCGCGACACATCGGCGTGCGCCACGCCCGGATCACGTACTGGTGCCCGACGTGTCAGGTCGCCCCAACCGGCTGACGAGCATTCGAGCGGCCACCGCAACCCACTACATTCCCGACGGTGTCAGAGCTGACAGTACGCCCCGGACATCCCGACTTCCTCGACCTGCCGTGGGACCAATCGATCCGCGACTGGGAGGTTCCGCACATGGTCGTGCTGCCCAAAGGCATCTCGCGTCATGAGGTCCGCTTCTTCGAGTATCCCGGTGCCATCTATGTGGTCAAGGAGCTGTCACAGAGAGCCGCCCAGCAGGACTACCGGGTCTTGCGGGCGCTCGAGTCACTGGGCATGCCCGCGGTGACACCGGTGGGCCTCGTGGAAGGACGCCACCCCGATCGGCACGCCGAGCAGAGCGCAGCACTCATCACGCTGTACGAACCGTTCTCGTTCTCGTACCGCGAATTGCTCGCCGGGGCCGGATTCGGCCCGCGCCGCGGCCAGATGCTCAATGCCTTTGCCCAACTCCTCGTTCAGCTTCATCTCAACGGCGTCTACTGGGGCGACTGCTCGCTGTCGAACGTTCTGTACCGATTCGACGCCGAAGCCATCGAGACGATCATGGTCGACGCCGAGACCGCCGCCATCTATCCCGATGGGGAGCTCTCCGACGGGCAGCGTCGAGAGGACCTCGACATCATGATCATCAATGTCGCTGGCGGCATGGCGGACATCGCAGCCCAGATGGGAAGGGACATCGACGAGGCCGACCTCGGGCTCGGCGAGGACATCGCCGAGCGATACCAGGCCTTGTGGGATGAGCTCCAGAGCGAGGATGTGATCGGCTCGGACGAGCGTTATCGCATCGAGGACCGCATCGGCAGACTCAATGACCTGGGGTTCGACGTCGAAGAGGTCGACCTCGTTCCGACCGAGGGCGGGTCGCAGCTGCGGGTTCAGTTGCGCGTCGGTGGACGCAGCTTCCACAGCTCTCGCCTCAAGGCCCTCACCGGCATCGAGGCCCTGGAGCAGCAGGCCCGCCAGATCCTCTCAGATCTGTACTACTACCAGGCCACCCACCACCACCACAGCGCCACCGGCAAGAGCATCGTGGCGATCCAGTGGCGAGCAACGGTGTTCGAGCCGATGCTGGCGCGGCTCGCCGCCATCGGTGGAGTCGCCGATCCGATCCAGGCCTATTGCGACGTCCTGTACCACCGATACATGATGTCGACGGGCGCCGGGTCCGATGTCGGGATCGAGGCAGCGGTCGCGGACTGGATGGAGCGAGGGCGACCGGGGTATCCGCTCGACTCCCGTTGATCATCCACCAAACTCGGAGCGGACGATCTCGACCACCCGATCACGATCGTGGTCTGACAGCGTCGACCCGGATGGCAGACACAGACCGTTGTCGAACAGTTGCGCCGACACTCTCCCGCCGATCGAGGGATAGCCGGCGTAGTAGGGCTGCAGGTGCATCGGCTTCCAGACCGGCCTCGACTCGATGTCGTGCTGTTCCAGCGCAAGCCGGATCGATTCCCGATCGGTGCCGGCCTGCGCAGAGTCGATCGTGAGCGCGGTCAACCAGAAGATCGACCGACACCCTGGCGCCTCCGGCATGAACTCCACGCCCGGAAGATCGGCCAGCGCCGCCCGGTAGAAGCTGTTGTGAGCTCGGCGGCGCTCGACGCGACGTTCGAGGTCGCCCAGTTGTGTCCGGCCCAAAGCCGCCAGCAGGTTCGACATCCGGTAGTTGTATCCCAACTCGGAATGCTGATAGTGAGGAGCCGGATCCCGGGCCTGTGTGGCGAGGAAGCGAGCGCGTTCCGCCCAACTCGTGCGACCGGTGACCAGTGCACCACCTCCGCTGGTGGTGATGATCTTGTTGCCGTTGAACGACAGGGTGGCGATCTTCCCGAAGCTCCCTGCGGGCCGGCCGCGGTAGGTCGCACCGATCGCTTCGGCGGCGTCCTCGATGAGCGGGACCTCGTACTCGCGGCATGCAGCCTCGATCCGCTCGTAGTCGGCGCACTGGCCATACAGGTCGACCGATATCACGGCTTTGATGTCACCGGCGGCCAGCAATTCGCCGAGAAGGTCCGGATCCATGTTCCACGACGCTGTCTCGGAATCGACGAACACCGGTACGGCTCCGACGTAGCGCACGGCGTTGGCGGTGGCGGCGAAGGTGAGGGACTGGACGGCAACCCGATCTCCGGGTTCCACTCCCACCAGCAACAGCGCCAAGTGGAGCGCTGCCGTTCCGCTCGACAGAGCCACGCCAAACCCCCGACCCGTGACTCGAGCGAGATCCTCTTCGAAACGGTCGACTTCGGGGCCGAGCGGGGCGATCCACCCGCTGTCGAAGGCGCGAATCAGCGCATTGCGGTCTGAATCGCCGACGTCCGGCGGCGAGAGGTACACCCGTGGCATGCGAGAGAGGCTACCCCAGGAGGGCAACCGTTCCGCCGGCCACTGCGAACGCCAGGAGCCAACTCGACAAAGACCCGATGAGCACGTATTCCGGATCGATTGCGGGGTCGTCCCCGGTGAGCTCCGGGTATCGGAGGATGCTCTTGGCGGCGACGACCAGGCCGGCAGCGGCGGCCTCACCCATCACGACCAGCACGAAGACGAGTAGCCGTTCGAGCACGCCGATCCAACGACCTGCACCGGAAACGGATTGCGAATCCGTGCGGGCCAGCCTGAGCAGCCAGCGCACCACCTGATTGGAGGGCCAGGTCAGCAGCCCGGCAGCGATGATGAAAACAACGATGTCACGCATCATCGAGCACCGGCAGGGACCGCAGCAGAGCCGAGAGCCCGTGTCCGGAGACCCTGCGGCTCACCGCGCCCTTGTCGAGGGCAAGGCGATCGGCGATGGCGCTCTGGGTGTCTCCGTCCATGAGTCCGCCAACGATATCGGCGTCGACCTCGTCGATCCCGGCAATCACATGATCCCTGAGCTGGAGGTATGAGCGGTGCATTTCATGTGCCGGGTCGCTGCCTCCGATCGCAGTGATCCAGTGGGGCGGCGATCCGTACGAACGCTCGGCTGCCTTGACGGTGTCGATCGCCGCCCGAGCATCCCACCATGCGGGCCCATCCTGACCGAAGGGACCCTCCTCCGACATGACCGTCACCGAGCCCACCCCGATGCCGAAGCGGATCCTTGCGACACCCGTCAGCGAGATCTGGATCACGAACGTCGCCACCAGGGCGTGCTCCAATGTCTGGTACACCCCTTGGAACTCGTCGCCGATCGTCATCGCAAACGGCTGGATGGGCCGCACCCGGTCCACCGAGGAATCGAGCGCCGAGATCACACGTCGTTGGAGCTCGGGGCGGTCCGGGTACGATCGTGAGTCGACGACATCACCGATGACAGCTGCCACCGAGGGAATTGTTGTCACCTCATGACAATATCATTGATGTTGACGATTATCAACAACTGGGCAGCAGACCGAATGCGGAGGTCATTGGCCGGGAGCGCAATGGTCCGATGTCCGGGTCACCTCACCCTCAGTCTGCTGGGAACCTGCTGCCTTGGTGTCGGGTCCGAGGTCCGGCAGCGTTCGGACGTCGGACCTCGGACATCGGACCAAGCAACAAGCTGATCAACGACCAAGCGGTTCTCGTCAGTCGGCGTGTACTCCGGCGTGGGACTCCGCGAGCTCGATGCGGCGGCGTGCAGCAGCGAACCACCGCTGAGTTTCCTCCTCGGCAGCCGAAACGATCCGCGCAGCTTCGCTCCGTGCCTCCCGCAGGATCGTCGCGGCCTCGCCCGACGCCCGGGTGTGAGCCTCCTCGAGATCGGCGAGCTCGTCCTTCGCCCGGTTTCTCGACCACGTCAGTTCTGCGATCGATGCCTCGAGGGTGCTGACCCGCTCGTCGTGTATCCGTTCGAGCTCTCGAATCTGCCGCTCGAGATGGGCGGAGCGTTCCGACAGGGCCTCGGCCCTCCGACGCCACTCCTCCAACGCCCCGACCGCCTCTTCCAGCTGGAGGCGCCATGCCTCGGCCTGTTCTTTCACGAACGACTCGACGGCTTCGGGGTCATACCCCTTCCGGACCACTGGAAACGTGCTCGACATCAAGATCCAACATCGGCGCCGATCGATGCACGCTTGACCAGAGCCTCGAGGTGTTTTCCAGGAATGCCACTCCAGTTTCAGCCGGTCCGGTCCGAAACTCTCCATGGAGACCGTTGTCAGACGGGGGAAACGTCACGCATGTGCAGAGTCCGCCGATCCGATGCCGAACCGACCACGCCACCCGGCGCCTCAGCCATCCGGAGGCCATGAATTGAATGCTCTGGACGCGCTCGCCGCGGCATTGGACATCGACGGGTGCATGGGCATTGCGCTCGGCGACCACGCCAGCGGGCTGACGCTCGGGGCTGTCGGTGGCATCGACCGACCGATCCTCGATGCTGCCGTCGCTGCCGCCACGAAGACGCTCCGGAGCACCCTGGCGGTGATCGAGAGCATCGAGCCCGGTCAAACAGTCGACGATCTGATCATCGACATCGGGGATCGGATCCACATCGCCTGTCCCGTGCCGGCGGCAGCCAACGGGCCCGGATTGTTCCTGTACGCCATCTTCGACGCCCGGGTCACCGGGCTCGGGCTGGCAAGAAAACACCTTCGCACGCTGGCGGACGAGGTGATCGTATGAACGGACCGAAAGGAGGGGTGAACGCCAATGGCGAGTGAACTCGCTCACGCTTCACTCACGGCTGCCTTGCGTTGGGTGGAGTCGACCGGTGCCACCGGGTCGATGAAGGTCGAAGGGACGCGGACCGGGTCGCTCTTCTTCGAGTCGGGACGGCTCTACTTCGCCTCCGTCGAGGGTGTTGCCATGAGCGGTTCCGAGCTGGCGGACGCCGGTATCGACCGCACGCTCTGGCAATCTGCCTCTCAGCAACCGGATGCACGATTGAATTTCGTCGACGAGCTCATTGGAATCGGCTGTCCACGAGAGGCAGTCGAACGATTCGTGCGGCGCCGTCTGGAGACGACCATCGAGCTGCTCACTCTGTCGGCGGGTCCGGTCGAGACGTCCAAGGGGCGCCACGGCTTCGGGACCTCTGTCTCGTTCCTGCCCTCGGAGATCGTTGCGATTCCCCGGCCCTCGGACCCGCCGTTGTCTCGAGTCGACGACGACGCGCTCGTCTCACTCGCCAACGTCCATCCGCAGGCAGTGATCACCCTCGACGGCGAAGCCTGGAACGCGCTCACCGTCCTGTTGTCCCCGGCTCGGTTCGTGGAGCTCGTCGAGGAGCTCGGCGCCGAACGGGCCCGGCACCTCGTGACCTCCTTGGACGCCCACGATCTCGTCACCGTCGTCCGACCGCAGGACGCCTCCGATCGATGGGTGGAACAGGACGCAGCCAGGATCGACGACGACACCCCCTCGGAGCGTTCTCTGATCGACGAGCCGCCCGCCGCATCCACATTGTTCGGAGAGCGGACGGCGCCGGAGGCTCAGGAAGACGACGAGTACGTGCCGGACCGCGTAGGTCGCCAGGCATATGCCGCCATGGCGAGCATGCGGGCGTCGTCTCGCTCGGAGCCTCCACCGCAGGAGAAGGCCCGGGCATTGAGACGCCTGATCGAGGCCGTGAGAGGACTGTGAGGCTGGACCGATGAATCGAGTAGATGTGATCAACTTCAAGCTGGTTGTCACCGGTCCCTTCGCGGCCGGGAAGACCACCTTCATCCAATCGGTTTCCGAGATCCCGGTGGTCAGCACCGAGACCGGCACCACCGACGGCAAAGAGGTCAAGGACCACACCACCGTCACCATGGACTTCGGCAAGATCTCCGTGGCCGACGAGGATTTCCTCATGGAGCTGTACCTCTTCGGTACGCCCGGACAGAGCAGGTTCGACTTCATGTGGGACATCCTGAGCCGCGGCATGCTGGGCTACGTCCTCCTGGTCGATGTCACCAGACCGGAGACCTGGTCGGACGCCGCCGACATCAAGCGTCGATTCGACGAGCTCGGCTCGGTGCCCATGGTCGTCGCGGCCAACCGGGCATCCGAGGGCGACGCCTCGCTCCTTCGCACCGCGGTGGGACTCGATTCATCGGTGCCGGTGGTTCCGTGCGAGGCGAACGACAAGGAGTCCGTGAAACAGGTGCTCCTCACGCTGCTCATCGGAGTGGTCGAGGAGCTCGAGAACACGGTCAAGGGAGGGATCTGACGGTGGCAACCGATAGCTTCTACGACTTTGGGGTGGCCGATACGGCCGTGGCCACCGAACCCGCGGCGCACAAGCCGTCGACCGGTGTATCCATCCTGGCCGCTCGCACTGCAGCACGCTCGACCGGCGCCGGGGCGGTGGTCGCAGAATGCGAGGCGCTCACCCACTCGCTTCAAGGCGTCTTGGCCGTGATCGTTGCCACCTCCGATGGGATGCTGATCCACTCGAGCTGGAGCGAGGTCGAAGGCATGCGGGCAGCTGCCATCTCCGCTGCCGCCTTGGGTCTCGGACAGCGGATCGCCGCCGACTTCGGACAGGGCGAGTTCCACGACTCGGTGGTGTCGACCGGCGATCGCGTGATCGGCATCTACGCCGTGGGTGACGGTTACGTGCTCGGCGTCGTTGCCGTGGCCGAGGATGTGAGCCTCGGTCTCCTCCATCTCAATGCTCGCCGAACCGCAGCCGCCATGAAGGAGATATTGGAGGCAGAGAGATGATATCCGGCAACATCTCGGAGCTGGCCCTGTACGACGCCCTCAACCTGTGTGAGTTCATGCTGGTCTCCGGCACCCTCCGGTGTACGTCGGAGAGCAAGTCGGGCTCCCTCTACCTGTGCGACGGCCGATTGGCGTTCGCAGAGATCAGTGGCCGTGAGGTTGCGACGATCGACGCCGAACGATCAGGCCTCGATGGCTCGCTGTGGTCTTCGGTGGCGATCGACCCGTCGAACCGGGGTGCGATCGCTTCGGTGCTGATCGAGCAGGGAGCAGACCCGGACTCACTCCGGCGGTTCATCCGCCGCCGGATCGAAAATGTGGTTGCAGAACTCGCTCTGACCGACGATCTCCGGCTCGATATCGTCCTCGAACCGGGGTGGTTCGGCGCCGAGGTCACCCACCCGATCTCGTCGATCATCGACGCCGCCCGCGTGATCAACTTTGGCGGGGAGCTGGTCGGAGACGCCACCGGAAACGCCCTCGTGGCGTTCTGTCCGGTGGATGACGGCAACGTGATGCTCGGGGCCGACGAGTGGAATTCCCTGGTGGACCTGCTCGGTGCTGTCGATCTGGGCTACCTGCGAGAGCGCCTCGGTTCCCAGCGAGCGATACGATTCGTCCGCTTCTTCCAGTCCAGGTCCCTCGCCACCGCCATCACAGCGATGCCAGACCTCGCCTGAAGGCGCCCGGAGACACGTGAAAGAGGGCACTCGTGTAGGTCGTCGGACCTACACGAGTGCCTTTTTCGCGCTAGGATGCGTCTCGGGGCAGGCGACAGGAGCGGAGTGATGAATACCTTCAAAGGCGGATTCGTGGCACACGCCGGCGGTGATCCCGTCACCGCCACGGTCCAAGTCGACGGCGATTGGGTTCGAGTCGTTGCCGGACATAGGCGCCTCGGCGCGTGGCCACTGACGCAGGTGGGATGCGAACGGGTGACCGTGTTTCGCTTCATGCTCAAGCTCGACGGCGAAGAGTTCACCTTCGCCCCCGACGATCCGAAGGCATTCGCCGAAGCCATGGGAGCGGTCATCGATCTTCGACCGAAGGCCCGATTTGGCCTCGGCGATCGCGTGAAGGCTGCTCGCGCCGCACAGGCGATGAGCTCGAACAGCTGACGACCTTCAATCCGCTGCCGCCCTCTCGACAGGCGGCGTAGGGCTTCGCCCCGTAGACTCCCCGTCGCCATGACATCCCCTGGACGACGAGTCCGATCCACCGGCGTGCTGTTCACATCGGTCGCCCTCGGCAACACGGGCTATATCGCGGCGATCACCGTTGCGACGCTGGCCGCTCGTGCCCTCACCGGGTCTCCGATGCTGGCCGGGACGCCGGGGGCGGTTGCCGTCATCGGAACCGCCTTCGGTACGTGGGTTCTGGCCGCCGACGCCGCCCGGGCCGGCAGGCGCCGCGGGCTCGTGGCCGGCTACGCGATCGCCGCCATCGGGGCCGTCGCTGCATCGATCGCAGTGATCATGTCGAGCCTGCTGATGCTTCTGGCCGGGTTGTTCGTCATTGGATTCGGCCAGTCGGCATCCCAACTCGCTCGGTATGCAGCGGCCGACGTGGCCGAAGACCACAAGCGCGGGACATCGGTCTCCCTGATCGTCTGGGCAGGGACCATCGGGGCCGTGCTCGGCCCATCTCTGCTGGAGCCGGCGGGTGGCTTCGCCCAAGGTCTCGATCAGGCGGCCTACCTCGGCGGATACCTCGTGACGGCGACGTTCATGACCGCAGCCTTCATCACCCAACTCATCGCGTTCCACCCCCCTCCGCCCCGTTCCGGCACTGTGACGATCCCCCGGTCGGTCGCCGTGGAGACACGAGAGACCGCTCGGGGCTTCTGGGATCCTCGTATCCAGGTCGCCTTGGTCTCCATGATCTTCGGCCAGGTGGTCATGGTCCTCATCATGACGGGTACACCCATCCACATCGAAGACACCGGGCGCGGCCTGTCGATCGTTGGATTGGTGATCTCGGCCCACACCTTCGGCATGTTTGCGTTCAGTCCGATCACGGGGCGTCTCGTCGACCGCCACGGGCCTCGCGTGGTCCTGACTGCGGCCGTCGCCATCCTCGCCGTCTCGGCAATGGTCTCTGCGGCTGCACCCGACGACCAGACCTGGGTCTTGCTCGTCGGCCTGCTCTTGCTCGGCGTCGGTTGGAACGCAGGCTTCGTTGCCGGAAGCTCGGTCCTCGCCACCGCCGGCACGGCCCGGCTTCAGGGCATCGTCGACTCGACCGTGTGGGTGTCGAGCGCGGCTGCCAGCTTGAGTTCTGGTGTGCTCCTGCAGTTCGTGGGATACCCCGCACTCTCGCTCGCCGGACTCGCACTGCTCGTGGCTCCGACGACCATGCTCGCAGTGCGGGGACGGCGCGCCGTGTTCGCCGTTTGAACCCAAAGGATGCAGGTTCGCCTCACGTGTACACCCGGGATCATCTTGCTTCCGACCTCAGACGCCTCGGGCTCACCCCCGGCGCGACGGTCATGGTCCATGCGTCGCTGCGATCGATCGGCCCGGTCGAGGGTGGAGCGATCGCCGTGATCGGCGCGATCATGGATGTCGTGGGGAAAGAAGGAACCATGCTCATGGTCCTCGGAGCACGTGACGATCTCGCTTGGATCAACGATCGCCCTGAAGAAGAACGCGCCGCCCTCTTGGCCGGCGCCGAACCTTTCGATGCGCTCACCACCCCGGCCGATCCCGAGGTGGGATACCTCGCAGAGGCGTTCCGGCTCCAGCCCTCCACGCAGGTGAGCGACCATCCGGAAGGTCGTTTCGCAGCTGCCGGCGCAGGCGCCCTTCGAATGGTCGCGGACGTGCCCTGGGACGACTATTTCGGGGCCGGATCACCACTTGAACGCCTGATCGAGGCCGACGGGCTGATCCTCAGGATCGGAGCCGATCCCGATACCACCACGGCCTTTCACCATGCCGAGTACCTGGCGGACGTACCCGACAAGCGTCGGGTCCGACGTCATCGACTCGTCTCCACTAGCTCCGGGCCGCAGATTCGCGTGGTCGAGACCCTCGACGACACGGAGGGGATCGTTGAATGGCCGGGCGACGACTATTTCGTAACGATCCTCGAGGCCTATCTCGCGACGGGCCGAGCACTCACTGGTGCCGTGGGTGATGCTCCCAGCCAGTTGCTCGACGCAGGCGACGCGGTCGCGTTCGCCGCCGCCTGGATGAACGCCAATCTGTCGTGATCACCAGGAGATCTGTGCTCCGGGTGGCGGGCATCTCGGCAGCGGCGCTCGCCGCCCAGGCGCTCGCCGCCGTCCTGCACCCTGTTCCACGCCAGCCCGAGTTCGACGCCTCAGGCGTCATCGGCGATGGCGAAGTCTCGCAGCGGTGGCTCGTGCTGGGCGACAGCACCACCACAGGCCCCGGCGTAACCGGTCCGCACGAGATCTGGGTTCAGCAGCTGGCTCGGCGGTATGCCTCCGACGGTGCGATCCACATCCGGTCGATCGCGGTCGGTGGAGCTGGTGCTCGCCACGTGGTCGCCGACCAGCTGCCGATCGCCATGGCGTGCGAGAGCTGTGATGTTGTGTTCGTCTCGGTCGGCGCCAACGATGTGCTCAAGGGCGCCTCCTTCTCCACGTACCGCACATCGCTCGACCTCATCGTTGGAGAGCTGTCGCGACGCCATCGATCGGTCGTCATCTCGGGCGTCGGCGACCTGTCGGCCATCCCTCGCCTGCGCCGGCCACTCAGCTGGATCGTCGGACGGCGCGCCCGCCGGTTCGATCGAGCAGCCTCGGAGGTTGCCGCCGCCCACGGGGCGGCAAAGATCGATCACTGGACCCACACCGCTCCGGCGTTTCGGAAGACCGAAGGCGTCTTCTCCGCCGATCTGCTTCACCCCACCGGCGCGGGCCATGCCATCTGGGCCGACGCGGTGGAAGCAACGCTCAGAGGTCCTCGACAGACCTGAGCTCGATCCGTCGCACGCCGTCGTCGGTCGCGAGATGTGTCATGCGCTGGTCGTGGGCCTCCGTCGGCACATCATCGACCAGCAGCCGCTCGAGGGTCACGCCGACCCTGGCCACGTCGGAGGGCATCTCGGACAACAGCTGATCGTAGTAGCCCTTGCCCCAGCCGATCCGGTCGCCCATGCGATCGAAACAGAGCCCGGGTACGAGAACCACATCGATCTCGCCGTACGGTGCGAGCGGGGACCCGGCCACGGGCTGCAGGTAGCCGAAACCGTGCACCTCCCTCGGTGTCGAGAAGTAGTGGACGGTCAACGGCCCTGCGGGTGGCGTGCGGGTCAGGTAGAACCGATGACGATCCACGAGTCGATCCACCACGCGCTCGACGGGGATCTCTGCCGGCATCGATGAATACACGAGCACCCCTGAGCTCGGTTGCGCCGCCAACCACAGGGCGAGACCTTCGACGACGGAATCCGACTCAGCAGCCATGGGCGCGGGTTGCGCCCGAGCCCACTCACGCAACCTCGCCTTCTGCCCGGATGCATCGTTCGACACGAGGGCGAGGATAGGCCCCACCCGATGACCGCCGCCCTTGCGCAGTATCGTCATCGAGCGTGCGATACGTGATAGCCATCCCCCGGACCATCGTGACCATGCTCTCTGGGTTCGCCGGCACCCTCGTCTGTGGGCTGTCGGCCTGGGCGGTTGGGCATTTTCGGCCGTCGAGCCCACTCATCCAGCGGATCATCGTTGCATGGAGCAGAGCATGGCTCATACCGGCGGGGGTACGACTCGACATCCGGGGCGCCGAGCATGTCGACCCACGCACCAGCTACGTGGTGGTGGCGAACCACCGATCGAACATGGACGTCATGGTGTGCTTCGCCGCGCTGCCCGTCCCCATCAGGTACCTCGCCAAGCGAGAGCTGTTCCGGGTTCCGGTGCTTGCCCAGGCGATGCGGGCCATTGGGATCGTGGAGGTCGACCGAGAACACAGACGCGAGACTTCGATCATCGAGACCGTGAACCGCCAGGCGCAGACGGTCATCGAACGGGGTCACTCGCTGATCATCTACGCCGAAGGTACTCGCACCCGGGATGGCTCGCCGCGCCCCTTCAAGAAGGGCGCATTCACCATGGCGGTGGCATCAGGCATGCCCGTGCTGCCGGTGACGATCCACGGCTCCCGCGAGATCTGGCCCCCGAATCGTCCTTGGATCCATGCCGGCACGGTCACCGTTGTGATCGATCCTCCCATCCCCACCTCTGGCAAGGGGCGCGAGGACGTCGAAGGGCTTAGATCGGCTGTTCAGAACCAGATCAACGAGCGCCTCGACCAGCTTGCGGTCGAGGCGCTCTGATCGGTCAGCCTCGTCGGCCGCTGCTGGAACGCCGGCCCTGACTCCGGTTGCGACTCCGGTTTTGGCTCTGGTTCTGATTGCGGTTGCGATTGCGATTTCTGGTCGGGGTACGCGATCCGGTCGCGCTCTCGCTCGGCCGCTCGCCCACCCGACTCGCGGTGGCACCGGTCAGCCAGTCGGTCATCGGGTCGTGGAGGCCGCGATGGACGCCCACCGCTCCTTGAAGCCGACCGAGCTCGGCCCGCTGCTGGGATGTGACGAGCGTCACTACCACGCCATCCTGGCCTGCGCGAGCAGTCCTGCCGGACCGGTGCAGGTAGTCCTTGGCGTCGGCAGCGAGGTCGAAATGAACCACTGCCGACACGGCATCGACGTGGATCCCGCGTGCGGCCACGTCCGTGGCGACGAGCGCCTTGACCTTTCCGCTGGAGAACTCCCTGAGCGCACGCGTGCGCTGAGCCTGCGTGCGGCCGCCGTGGATCGACGCCGTACGGAGCCCGGACCTCTCGAGCTGACGAGCGACGCGATCGGCACCGTGTCGGGTGCGGGTGAAGACGATCGCCGAAGCCGTGGATTCGAGGATGCGTGCCGTGGTCTCGACCCGGTCGGCGTGCGAGATCTCCCAGAAGTAGTGGAGGGCGTCCCCGTGGTCTTCCTCCGACGCCACCTCGTGGAGCACCGGGTCCTTCTGATACGAGCGCCTGAGATTGTCCACGTCTCCGTCGAGGGTTGCCGAGAAGAGGATCGTCTGACGTTCGGTGTTGGTCTGGTCGAGAATCGCCTTCACCTGTGGCATGAATCCCATGTCAGCCATACGGTCCGCCTCGTCGACGACAGCGATGTCGACCTGGTCGAGCAGCACCGAGCCGTCTTCCATGAGATCGATCAGCCGGCCTGGTGTGGCGACCACGATGTCTGCACCGCGTCTCAGGTTCCGACGCTGGAACTCGTATCCGACACCGCCGTAGATCGCCAGAACCCAACGATCGAGTCGGCGAGCGAGAGGGATCAGCTCCTGGGAGATCTGCTCTGCGAGCTCGCGGGTCGGGGCGAGCACGAGTGCTCGAGGTCGATTTGGCCTGGATCGTCCCACCATGGCGATCAGCGGGAGACCGAATGCCAGGGTCTTGCCGGAGCCGGTGGGCGCCTTGCCCAGGATGTCACGACCTGCGAGCGCATCGGGGATCGATGCGGTCTGGATCGGGAATGGGGCCTCGATGCCGCGTTGGGCGAGCGTCGAGGCGAGGCGCGCGGGCACGCCCAGATCGGTGAATGTGGTCATGTGGTTCCTCGTGTGGCCGCCGACGCAGAGCCTCGGCGGGGCGGTACGGGGTATGTGCTCGGCCGTCGCACTCCGTACACACGCGGGACCGAGTCGCGCTCGAAATCATGCGCGTCCGGGATACTGCTCGGGTCGTGGCGAACGATCGCAGGGACCAAGCGGTGAGGTCAGCATACCATCAGTTGCCTGCTGTCACGGTCACACGCATCACCGCCCACGCTTCACGCCGACCAGAGCGGGTACCGTGGCAGGGACCGTGTGCCGCAACCCCCGTAGCCCGGGCCAGGAGCTCTATGAAGACCCGCCTCCTCACCGACGAAGACCTGTACCTGTGGAACGAAGGAACCTTTCATCGCGCCTACGACCGCCTTGGCGCGCACCTCTCCTCGATCGACGGTGTGGCCGGCGTCACGTTTGCGGTCTGGGCGCCGAATGCAACCTCGGTGTCGATCATCGGCGATTTCAATGGATGGGACCACTCCGCAGACCCTCTCGAGCCCGAGGCCGACTCGGGCATCTGGAGTGGTTTCGTGTCCGGCGTCGGCCAGGGGGCGTCGTACAAGTACTCGATCGACCCCGGTGGAGACGGCGTCCGGCTCGAGAAGGCAGATCCTTTCGGGTTCCATCACGAGACACCCCCTGCCACAGCCTCGAAGGTCTGGGACCTCGCGTACACGTGGAACGACGATGCGTGGATGGCAGGCCGGAGCGATGTTCAGTCGCTGGCATCGCCCATCACCGTCTACGAGGTGCACCTCGGATCGTGGATGCGTCACGAAGACGGAAACCATTTGACCTATCGCCAACTCGCCGACCGTCTGACCGACTACGTGACCAGCCTTGGATTCACGCACGTCGAGTTCCTACCCCTGATGGAGCACCCGTTCTACGGGTCTTGGGGATACCAGACGACGGGTTATTTTGCCCCGACCAGTCGCTACGGGACCCCTCAGGACTTCATGTACCTCGTCGATCGGCTGCATCAGGCCGGGGTCGGCGTGATCCTGGACTGGGTACCGTCGCACTTCCCCGCCGATGCCCACGGGTTGGCCGGCTTCGACGGGACCCACCTGTTCGAGCACGCCGACCCGAAGCAGGGATATCACCCCGACTGGCATTCGGCGATCTTCAACTACGGACGCCCCGAAGTTACCGGCTTCCTCACCTCGAGTGCCATGTTCTGGCTCGACGTCTATCACGCAGATGCCATACGGGTCGATGCCGTCGCCTCGATGCTGTACCTCGACTACTCCCGTACCGACGGTGAATGGATACCCAACGAGTACGGGGGCAACGAAAACCTCCAAGCGATCGACTTCCTCCGGAACATGAACACCGCGGTCTACGGTGCGCATCCGGGGGTGCAGACCATCGCCGAAGAGTCGACGGCGTGGCCCGGCGTGTCGAGACCGACCTTCGTCGGCGGACTCGGCTTCGGATTGAAGTGGGACATGGGGTGGATGCACGACACCCTGTCCTATTTCCAGCGAGATCCGATCCACCGCGGATACCACCATCACCAGCTGACGTTTCGCATGATCTACGCCTTCACCGAGAACTTCATGCTGCCACTGAGCCACGACGAGGTCGTTCACGGAAAAGGCTCGCTGCTCGCCAAGATGCCCGGGGACGAGTGGCAGCAGTTTGCGAACCTCCGACTCCTGTTGGCGACGATGTGGGCGCAGCCGGCCAAGAAGCTGCTGTTCATGGGAGGCGAGTTCGGGCAGAGGGCAGAGTGGGACCACGACTCTTCGCTCGAATGGCATCTACTCGGCGATCCGCATCACGACGGCCTCCGACGCCTGGTCGGCGACCTGAACCGGCTGTATCGGGAGGTTCCGGCTCTCCACGAGCTCGATTGTGACCCGGCGGGTTTCGAATGGATCGACGCCAACGACAGCGATCAGAGCGTGCTTACCTTCCTGAGAACGTCATCGGGTGGAGACACGGTGATGGTGGCGTTGAACCTGACCCCGGTGCCCCGGCACCAGTATCGAGTCGGCGTCCCCGAGCCGGGAGCGTGGCAAGAACTGATCAACACCGATGCCCGGATCTACGGCGGGAGCGGCCAGGGCAACCTCGGTGGCGCAGACACCGGACCCTTGGCGCTGCCGCAACACGGTCGGCCGTACAGCATCGACATCGTGTTGCCACCGCTCGCCGCGGTCTTCTTCCGACTCGAGCGATGACCCCGGGCGCACGTGTCACACCCGAAGGCGTCGCATTTGCCGTCTGGGCGCCGCGGCAACCGACCATCGACGTCGTGGACGAGATGCGAGGTCGGACGTCACGCCTGCTCCGCACCGACGACGGCTGGTTCGCCGGCACCGTGCACGACATGGCTGCCGGCGACCACTACTCGCTCCGCTTCGAAGACGGTACGAGGCGTCCGGATCCCGGGTCGCTGTCGCAGCCGGACGGCGTTCACGGGCCGTCCGAAGTCGTGGATTTGAGCTTCGGCTGGACCGACGACCGGTGGTCGGGGGTCGAACTCCGCAACCAGATCATCTGTGAATTGCACCTGGGCACCTTCACGCCGGAAGGGACCTTCGCAGCCGCCATCAGCCGACTCGATCACCTGATGGACGTCGGGTTCACCACGATCGAGTTGATGCCGGTTGCACAGTTTCCTGGCGCCCGCAATTGGGGATACGACGGGGTCGGTCTCTATGCGGTCCAGGAGTCGTATGGCGGCGCGAGAGGGCTCCAGGCCTTCGTCGACTCGTGCCACGCCCGCGGCCTCGCCGTGTGGCTCGACGTCGTATACAACCACCTGGGGCCCGAAGGCAACTACCTCGCCGACTTTGGGCCTTTCTTCACAGACAAGCACCACACGCCGTGGGGTTCGGCGGTCAATCTCGACGACGACGGATCGCACCACGTCCGAAGGTTCTTCGTCGAAAACGCCCTCATGTGGCTCACCGACTTCCACATCGACGGACTCAGGCTCGATGCGGTCCACGCGCTCCACGACGACAGTCCGAGCCCGTTCCTGGTCGAACTCGCAGACGCCTGCCACGAAATGGGGAGCCGGCTCGGGCGTCGAATCCACGTGGTCGCCGAGAACGAACGGCCCGAGCCCCACGTCGTGCGTGACACGTCGGACGGCGGCTGGGGGTTGGACGCTGCATGGAACGACGACTTCCACCACGCCCTCCACGTCGCTCTGACCGGAGAGACGGCCCGCTACTACGCCCATTTCGAACGTCCGATTGGCGACCTGGCGAAGGCGCTGGAGTCGGGATACGTGCGGACGGACTCGCCGGCACAATCGTCCGCCGACCTTCCGCGAACACGGCTCATCGTGTGTGCGCAGAACCACGACCAAATCGGGAACCGCGGACATGGAGACCGGCTCTCGACCCTCGTGGATCCGCCAGCCCTTCGGCTGGCCGCAGGTGTGGTGTTGTTGTCGCCCTGGGTGCCGATGCTGTTCATGGGTGAGGAGTGGGGCGAGACGCGACCATTCCTGTATTTCGTCGACCACGGCGATGCCGGCCTGCTCGATGCGGTTCGGGCCGGCAGGCGATCCGAGTTCCAGGGCCTCATCGACGGTGATGTGCCGGATCCTGCCGCCCCGGAGACTCGAGACCGCTCGGTCCTGGACTGGGACGCTCGTACGAGACGCGGCCATGAGGAGTTGCTGACACTCCACCGGGCTCTCATCGCCGCCAGAAGCGAATATGATGCTCTGACCGATCCGAGACCGGACACCCATCGGGTGGAACGTGTCGACACCGTCATCGTGCTCCACGGAACGGGAGGCCATCCGGCCACCTTGGCGATGTTCAACGTCGGAGATTCCGCATCCAGTGTCTCCGCTCCTCCTGGACGCTGGCGGCGTGTTCTGGACGGAGCAGATCCACGATTCGGCGGGGCGGGCGTTGCATTCCCCGATGCCATCGAAGACCTCTCCCTGACCCTCGATCCCTGGGCTTTCGCCCTGTACCTCCAAGAGGAGACCACATGAACAGCCGAGCCGTGTGTGTCCACGGACACTTCTATCAACCCCCGCGTGAGAATCCCTGGCTCGAGAGCATCGAGCAGCAGGACTCGGCGTACCCGTTCCACGACTGGAATGAGCGCATAGGTGCCGAGTGCTATCGCCCCAACGCCTGGAGCAGGATCCTGGACGCGGAGGGGCGCATCCTCAGCATCGTGTCGAACTACGAACGCATGAGCTTCAACGTCGGTCCCACACTGATGGCTTGGATGGAGTCGGCCACGCCCGACGTCCACGACGCGATCGTCGCCGCCGACCGTGCAGGACAGGAGCGATTCGGAGGGCATGGAACCGCCATCGCTCAGGTCTACAACCACATGATCATGCCCTTGGCCAACAGCCGGGACAAGGAAACCCAGGTTCGATGGGGTGTGGCCGACTTCGAGCGACGGTTCGGACGCAAACCCGAAGGCATGTGGCTCGCCGAGACCGCCGTGGATCTCGAAACTCTGGGATTCATGGCCGACGAGGGAATCGCTTTCACGATCCTCGAGCCGCATCAGGCCTCTGCCGTACGAACGATCGGCGAACAGGACTGGACGGACGTGTCCGGTGGCAGGATCGATCCGACCATGCCATACGTCGTGGAACTCGACGGTGATCGGTCGATCGTCGTGTTCTTCTACGACGGACCTGCGTCCCAGGCGATCGCTTTCGAGGGGCTCCTCAACGACGGCGACCGATTCGCCGATCGGCTGATGGGACTGCTCACCGACCGCTCCGGGCCGCAGCTCGCAAACGTGGCATCGGACGGCGAGACCTATGGACACCATCAACGACACGGCGACATGGCGCTCGCATGGGCGCTGGAGCGGATCGACGCCGACCCCGACACGGATCTCATGATCTACGGGACGTGGCTCGAGGATCATCCCCCATCTCATGAGGTCCAGGTCGTCGAGAACACCGCGTGGAGCTGCGTGCACGGCGTCGGTCGCTGGTTCACGGACTGCGGGTGCAACAGCGGTATGCACGGAGGCTGGCATCAGCGCTGGAGAGAGCCCCTCCGCGATGCGCTCGACTGGCTGCGAGACACGGTCGCCCCGGCATTCGAGACGGTTGCTTCCACCGTCTTCGACGACCCGTGGGCGGCACGACAGGCGTACATCGACGTGATCCTCGATCGTTCCGATGCCTCCATCCGCTCCTTCCTCCAGGATCACTCCAAGAACAGCGCCGACCCGGTCGATACGGTGGCGGCTCTCCAACTCATGGAGCTCCAGCGCCACGCGATGCTCATGTACACGTCGTGCGGGTGGTTCTTCGACGAGCTCTCTGGCATCGAGACCGTGCAGGTGATCCAATACGCCGGCCGCGTGATCCAGCTCGCACAACAGGTGTTGGACCTCGACCTCGAATCGGAGTTCATCGACCGTCTCTCGAAAGCCGAGAGCAACCTCCCCGAGGTCGGCGACGGTGCAGCGGTCTATCGCCGCTACGTGGCGCCGGCCCGGGT
This sequence comes from uncultured bacterium, assembly GCA_963785075.1. GTDB lineage: Bacteria > Actinomycetota > Acidimicrobiia > Spongiisociales > ZC4RG35 > JAOUGY01. The sequence continues at coordinate 522,806 of CAWATW010000010.1, read as the reverse complement.
CGACTTGGCCAACGTCGCCGCTCATCACGCAATGACGGGGTTGTTCGACGATCACGAGGATCAGACCCGGATCCACGCCTTCGAGGTGGAGACGATCGACCACCGGTACGGGCGGTCGGGACGCTGGAGTGTGGCCGTCGGACAGCTCGAGATCGTCTCGACGATCACCCGCGAATCCGCGAGCCTGGCGTACGGGGTGCTGCATTTCGGCGACCACAACCTCACTGGTGGAGTGCGCCCGGGCGGCACCGCCGAGGAGTATCAGACCATGGAGGAGGCGGTGTTCGAAGCCTTCGACCGGGCCGATCTGCCTACAACCCTTCGCCAGCTCGACTCGCAGTTCCCATCTCAGCCGTACTCGCTGGCGACCCTCTTCCGAGACGATCAGCGTCGGATCGTGTCCCAGATCGTCGCCGACACGGTCGAGGAGGTGGCAGATCAGACACGATCGCTCTACGAGGACAAGGTGCCGCTCATGCGATTCCTCGCATCCATCGGGGTGCCGATACCGGACGAGCTCCGTTCGACGGCTCGTGTGGTCCTGTCCCACGAGCTGACCCAGCTGCTGGCAGATCCCGACCTCGACGTAGAGACGGCACAACGCCTGTTCGAGGACGTCGCTTCGTTCGAGGTTCCTGTGGATCGTGAGGGCCTGGCCTTTTCGCTCGGTCGCACGATCGAAACGGCGATGGACCGGTGGGAGGCCGAACCCGATGCGTACGGCGAGCTCGATCGCGTCGCAAGGATGGTCGAATTGACCAGGAACGTGGGACTCGAGGTGGATCTCGGTGACACCCAGAACCGGTTCTATCGCGCCAAGGAGAGCCTGTTTCCGACCGTGGCCAAGCGCACGTCGGGCCCCGCGAGAAAGTGGGCCGCCCGCTTCCGCCAGCTCGGCGCCGTCCTCGAGGTCAAGGTCGACTGATTCGTGCCCGTTCCTGCATCCACCTACCGAATCCAGTTCGACCCGGCGGTGGTCGACCTCGAGGACGCCACTCGCCTCATCGATCATCTCCACCGGCTCGGCATCACCCACCTCTACGCATCCCCGGTCACCACCTCGCGACCCGGGAGCCCACACGGCTACGACGTCGTGGACCCGAGCCGGATCGATCCCGAACTCGGTGGTCTCGAGGCTCTGGAACGATTGTCCGCTGCCCTGCGGGAAGCCGGGTTGGGCCTGATTCTCGACATCGTGCCGAACCACATGGCGATTGGGCGGCACAACCCGTGGTGGATGGACGTGCTGTCCCGTGGACGTGACTCTGCATTCTGGGACTTCTTCGACTTCCGAACCTCCGACACCCCGATACTCCTGCCGGTGCTCGGCAGGCCCTATGCGGAGACGCTCGAAGAGGGGGAGCTGAAACTCGTCGTCGAGGACGGCGAACTGTTGGTGGCGTATTGGGACGATCGGTTCCCGCTGTCCCCGTCCTCGATCTCGGCGTTGCTCGACGCGGCAGGTGTGAAGCAGGTCGACGACACACCGGCGTTGGCGGAGGTGGTGCGGTCGATCTCCCGAGATCCCGATGCCTTGCACGATCTGCTGGATCAGCAGCACTACCGGCTCGCGTGGTGGCAGCTGTCTCGCGAACGGCTCGATCACAGGCGCTTCTTCACCATCACGGAACTGGCCGGCGTCCGCCAGGAACTCGGATCGGTGTTCGAGACGACGCACCGGCTCGTGCTGGACCTCATCGGACGAGGCATCGCCGACGGGCTGCGAATCGATCACATAGATGGACTGCGCGACCCGGCCGGCTACCTGGAGCGACTCCACCGCGAGGCGGCCGGATCGTACGTCGTGGTGGAGAAGATCCTGGCTGCCGACGAGCGACTTCCCGAGAATTGGCGAACGGCCGGCACGACCGGCTACGAGTACATCGACGCAAGCACAAAGGCTTTCGTACATCCGGACGGGTTCGAGGTGCTCAAGTCCCACTACAGCGGGTTCGCAGCCTCCCCCACCGATTTCCATCGACTCGTGTTCGACCAGCAACGGTTCATCATCCACGAGCGTCTGGGAGCGGAGACGGCCCGATTCACGAGCGAGCTCGCCCATCTCGCACGACAGGATCGCGACGCTCGGGATGCGCTTTCATCCGATCTGATCGAACTGGCGGTCGATGTCATCGCCTCTCTTCCGGTCTACCGCACCTACGCCGCCGGCGGCCGCATGAGTGATGAAGACCGGCGGCGAATCGACGAGGCGATGGCGTTGGCTCGAGTCAGGGGTGACGGACGACCTCCCCGGGTGGAGCATTTCATCGAGAGGCTGCTCAAGCTCGAGCATGCCACCGACCACGATGGGGAAGAACGATCGGCTCGTGAGGACTTCGTCGAGCGCCTCCAGCAGTTCACAGGTGCGGTGATGGCCAAGGGCGTCGAGGACACTGCGTTCTATCAGTACAACGTCTTGCTCTCGCTCAACGAGGTCGGCGGTCACCCCGCTGCCCTTCCTGCGGATCCCGTTGGGGCGTACCACGAGCACAACCTCGACGTCGCCGCTTCATTTCCGCACGCCATGACCACGGCCACCACCCACGACACCAAACGTTCGGAAGATGTTCGCAATCGCATCACCGCCATTTCCCAGTTCGCCCACGAGTGGGTCTCCAAGGTCGGTGCGTGGCACGTGCGGAACCGGATCCACCGGCTGCCGGGCGCGGCGGGTCTCGCACCCACCAACAACGAAGAGCTCTTCGTCTATCAGACCCTCCTCGGGTCGTGGCCGATGGAGCCAGACGACAGCTACGCCGACCGCATCGTCGAGCACCTGATCAAAGCCGCACGGGAGGCGAAGGTCTACACGGAGTGGCTGGACCCGGACCAGGGGCACGAGGAAGCCCTTTCCTCCTTCGTCCGCAACCTCCTGGAGAACGAGGAGTTCGTAGCCGAGCTCGAGGCGTTCGGCGATCGCATCTGGAGAGTGGGAGCGCTCGACTCCCTGGCACAGACCGTCCTTCGCCTCACGGCGCCCGGCGTTCCCGACATCTACCAGGGCGCAGAATTGTGGGACCTGTCGCTCACGGATCCCGACAATCGGCGCCCCGTCGATTGGGATCTACGCCGAACGATGTCGTCTCGAGCGACCGAGGCATCGATGATCGAACTCGCCGAGACCTGGAAGGATGGAGCGATCAAGTTTCGGGTGCTCGCCGCCACACTCCGGGCACGGCGAGAATGGTCCGATGTCCTCCTCGACGGCGATTATCTACCGCTTGCCGTCGAGGGTGACCGGGCAGATCATGTCATCGCCTTCGGACGTCGACTCGATGATCGATGGCTGGTCGCGATCGTACCCAGGCTCACGGCGGACCTGCACGACTCCGGTCTCTGGCCCATCGAAGGCTGGGAATCGACCACGGTGCTGCTGCCGGAAGGCGCCCCTGTCGCCTGGCGTGAAGAATTCACCCATCACACGATCGACACGTCGGGCGGCTTCGAACTCGCCGGCATCTTCGTGGGCACACCGGTTGCCGTGCTTCGATCGACCCACCAGACCGCGGAGCAATGAGCAACGACATGCAGCGCCCCTAGAACGCGGCGCGCGGTCATCGAGGCGTTCAGTGAGCGGTCGACGTGGTCGATTCGCGTTCTGACGGGTGGTCGCGCACGCGGTGTGATGGGAGCGGCTGTCCTCGTCGATGGTCACGATCTCGTCGAGGCCAACCTGCTCGAGAAGTGCGTGTACGAGCTCGGTTGCGAGCGGGTTCCTCGACATGATGCGTTTGTGTCCGCCAGCTTCGGTGTGATCTGATCGCGCTAGTCGTAGACACCGGCGAGGAAGGTTCCATCAGGTCTCACGATGCAGAGGAAGGCTCCGGCGGATGTGACGAGTTGATAGCGATCCACGGCTGATTGGCCTCTCCACCACTGGCCGGTGAGTCGCCAAGGTCCGCTCCACCCGATCACCGGCTCCCATCTGGTACCCAGCCTCACACTGACCGGGGTTCCCGCCTCCCACTCGACCTGCAGCGGCGTGGGATCAGGCGGAACAAGGGCAGGAGTGGGGGATGGCGTGGCACCCGGCCATGGAGCGGTCGGGTCGCGTTCGACCCCTTCGAGCTGCTCACCCCACCGTCGCCACGAAACCCGCTCCTGCGGCATGCGTCCACCCTGAGGCTCGGCTTGGAGCACCGACTCGGGACCGACAAGGGCCTGAGCCCGTGCGAGGGCGCGCTCGGCTTCGACCTGTGACGAGACGTCTTCGAACATCCCGAGCTGCCGTCCGGCGCCAGACAGATCGGAGGGGTCGAGACGGATCCGCACGACTCCCCCGGGTATCTGACCGGTATCGATCCACGCCCGACTCTGCCACCAGACCCGATCGGCGAGCGAAGACTCTGTGAAGGGACTGGTCGAACGCCACACACGTTCACGGATCGAACCATCGGCCGCTTCGATCTCGACCACCACCCGATGAGGCGACATCCCATTTCGACGGAGGGCGTTTGCCAGGCGAGCAGCGAGCGCCTTCGATGCAAACGCCATCTGATCGAGCGATTCGAGAGGTTCCTCGTAGATCGCTTCCACTGCCAGCTCCGGGGGGATCGGCCGTGGGTGGACCATTCTGTCCTCCCCGTGGGCAAGCCGATGCACTGCCAGGCCTTCCGACCCGAATCGAGATGCAAGTGCTTCACGCGGAAGTTCGGCGAGGGCTCCCAAGGTGGTGACACCCAACCATCGGAACACCGAGACGATGTCATCGTGTCCGAGTCGATCTCTTGTGAGTGCACCGACATCGAGTGAAGCGAGGAACCGGCGTGAATCGTCGACCAGCAAGGGCGCACCCGGCACAGCAACCCGGGCCGCCCATGTCGAGGCGAATGGTCCGTCTGCCAACCCGAGCCTGGCATCGTGGCCGGCTGCTGTGAGCTTTCCCGACACGAGATCGATGATCTGCTGCTCGCCACCGTAATAGGCGATTGCTCCCGCGACCGGCACCAACGCGAGTCCGGGTTCGATCACCTCGACACGCGGAATCATCTCTTCGAGCAGAGCGATCACCGCTTCAAAACGCTGGGCTTCTTCACCCATGTCGCGGGTCAGCACTGCTGCTTCAGGGCTCATCGCCTCTGCTTCACGCCGGGCCATCCCGATCTCTACCCCGGCTTCGAGCACGTCCGCCGAAGCAGCCACGACCCGGGCATTCGACCCCATCTCGACGACAAGAAGCGGCCGATCAGACGGCGCGTCCTGTCGTTTCAGCGGCCACTCCGGAAACCACACGCACAACGTCCTCACCAGCATCCTCCAACTCGATTCGACGGGTCATGCCCGACGCCCCTTTGCCAGAAATCTCCACAACAAGTCGTCGCCCTTTCAGACGGCCATGTCCCGGTTCGACTCCATCCCAGGAGACCCCCAACGCCCGCACATGGAGGTGGACGATTCCTCCAGCGAGGTCGCCCCTTAGCGGTCGGAACACGGCTCGGACCTGTCTGGCACGGATCAAGGCCGCAAGACGTCTGAGGTCTTGATCCCTCACACCGTTCGGCACCTCGGCGTATACGGCAGAAACGCCCTCACACAAAGCGGAGACGACCTGAGGCCACAGCTTGGGATTCGGGCACCTCACCACCACCAAGTTGCGACGTTCCACCCCCGCTTCCCAAGCGGCACCTGGAGACATCCACCCCCTCACGTCGAGTGCAACCACCGGCGCTTCCCTTGACCGCTCAGCGAGCATTCGATATCCGAGCCGGGTCAGACCCATGCCGGCGACACCACTCAATTCGACGATACGGCCAGGCTGCAAGGTCAGCAGGTCGCCTGTCGACTCCAGGAGCCTGGTGGACAAATCCCATCGATCCGCGCCAGACGTGGCCCATGCGTTCCTGGTACTCACCTCTGACGTCATCTGACTCCGTTCGGGAGCAACACCCTATCGAACATGTGTTCGATACACAAGAGCGCGAAATCAGTGTTTTCGAGCGTGAGAAACGTTCAGCACGCAACGGAGCACGAGCCGTCAGCCTTCGATGCGCTTGAAGGGGAACTCGAGGCGATGGCCTTCGGACGACTCGACGACCACCATGAACGACTCGCCGAGCGGGACTTCGGAAAAGACGACCTTCGTCTCGAAGGTCCCGTCCTGACCGATCTCCGCCCGACCTGTTCCATACGCAGACACGAACTCCACGACGGTCCCCGGGCTTCCCGTGCCGTAGTACACCTCGAACGGTGGCGTGGCGCTGCTCTCGTAATAGGTGGCGTACACCTTGAACTCGATCGCCTGCCCGATCTCTTCGTCCGCCTTGGTGGTTGTGGTCTCCTCGGGAGGCTTGGTCGTCGTCGTCTCCGGAATCACGAGCGCCACCGTCACCCATGCCTCAGTCTCGTTGCCGGCACCATCGACGGCTACGAAACGCGCCCGATTCTCGCCGGGCGCGAGCAGCAACACGATGCTCCATCCGCCGCCTTCGTCGACTGCAGCCTCGTACCGACCGGCATACACCCGAGCTCCCGGCTCGGTTATGCCACGGAACTCGATACGCGCCTCTTCGCTTTCGAACCCGTCGATCGGATCGGTGATCTCCAGCACCGGCGGCTCCGAATCGGCGACCGTGGTCGAGGTCGAGGTCGAACTCGACGTCGACGCCGGCGCGGGCATTGTTTCGTCGACGGGAGGGTTGACCGTCCCTTCGGACTCTTCCACCGGGTCGACGGACGTCGGAGTGACCTCGACAACGCTCGTCACCACGGTCGTCGGCGCGGTCACCACGTCCTCGGTTGTCGGGTCGAACGGCCCAACGAACAACACGGCCAACACCGCCGCGGCGGCCGCTACTCCCCCGGCGAACGCGAAAAGAGGACGGCGGAACAATGGAATCGGTTCCCCCAAGACCTGCGACGCCAGCTTCAAATCGGCGCTGTCCACGGATCGTCTCAGGCCTTCGGCTGCCGCCTGCGCTCTCAGGTCGAGATCATTCATCGCTCGACCCCATTCCCAGCGCCGCAGCGAGGTTCTTTCGCCCCCGGAACAAGTGGACCTTGGCGGTGGAGGGGCTGCAATCGAGCACCTCGGCAATGTCGTTCACAGCCATGTCTTCCAGGTAGTGAAGGGCGATCGCCTGAGCCTGCCGGGTCGGCAGCGACCTCACCGCCGCCCAGAACTCGACATCCCGAGGCTCCATGGCCGGTATGACTTCCTGCCGCCGACCCGCCAGCCGCGCAATCGCCTTGGCTTCGGACTTCCGCCTCCGATAGGCCGACACGGACATGTTCGACACCACTCTCTTCACCCACGCGTCGGGCCGCTCGAGCCTCGACACCTCTGCCCACCGCTTGTGGGCGACCATCATGGCTTCCTGTGCCAGATCCTCAGCCGCCATTCGGCTTCCCGACAATGCCAACGCCAAGGACACCATGCTCTTGAACTCGCGGCGGTAAAAGGCCTCGAACGACTCGAGGCCGACGACCACCGGTTCCTCGGCGGCATTCATCCACATGCGTCGTGGCGTTCGGGCACTTTCGAACATCACTCGTTCCATCGACCTCGTTTGGTTTACCCACATGGGTCGTCTGACCCATTCGTCGGCCGGCGTAAACCCTGCCACACCCGGCCGGCGAGTGCAGGGCAGGGCGATCGGGCTGGGAACCGACTCGACCAGGGAGCGATTGTGAAGAACATGAGACGAATGGGCATGTTTGCTGCGGGATTCGCGGTCATGATGATCGCGGGGATCGCAACAGCCCAGATCGGCGGTTTCGGGGAGGTAGCCGCCACCGAGACGACCACGGTGGCATCGCCTGCATCAGAAAGCGAGGCAACCTCGACCACGACCGAGAGGCCCATCGAAACGCCTTCGGACGAAAAAGAGGCCGCCGAGGTCGTGGAAGAGGAGAAACCGCAACCGAACGAGGAACCAGGGGCAGAACAGCCCAAGAAGGAGCCGGTTGCCGATGCCGATCCTCCCCGATTCGAGATCCTCCATCCCGTCGACGGGCAGGTCTTCGAGCAGAAGGAGGTTGTCTTTGAAGGGACTGCGGAGCCAGGTGCCCGCGTATTCGCCGGTGACTATGAGGCCGACGTGCGTGATGACGGGAGTTGGCGAATCGTGCTCTGGCTCCAGGAAGGTCGAAATGTCGCGACCCTCGAGGCAATCGACGAAGCAGGCAACGTGTCGACCGATTCCGTGACCGTGACCCTCGAGGCGCCGCCGAAGGACGAGGTCGGCGACAAGGACCACTCAGACGACGAGTCGGACAAGCCGAACGGCGAGGAGCCAAAGGAAGAGCCCAAGGAAGAAGAGCCCAAGGAAGAGGCCAGGGTCGAGTTCACGATCGATCAGGCGAAACGTGCTTCGGACTCCGCTGAACCCTATGAGGTCTTCTTCGGCACAGGGTCGCCAGGACTGGTGATCGAGCTCATCTCGCCATACGGGGACAAGCGAGTCGAAGTGGGAGAGAGCGGGAAGTGGGAGGCCAAGCTCGTCTTCCACGATGTGCCGGCGGGCAAGACGTTCGAGATCGTCGTGGAGACATCCGAAGGACATCGCAAGGTGTTCACCTTCACGCGGTTTGGGGAAGGCGAGAAATGACCGCAAGGTCGGGGGCCGAACGTAGGCGGCCCCCGACCCTCACTGTCGTCGCTCCTCCAACTCTTCGAGCGTGGACGGCCAATCGTCTTTCAACAACCGTGACAGCGACCGGTCGGCGAGGAGTTTGCCGTCGGTCTGGCACGTGGCGCAGTAGTTGGTCTCGTTCGCCGCATAGACGATGCGTTGCACAGAGGAGCCGCACCGAGGACACGATTCCCCGTACTTCCCGTGTACCGCCATGTCCGGCCGAAACGCAGTGACCTTGGTCGGCCACCCGTCACCGACATCCGCCCGCATTCTCTGCGTCCACCCTTCCAGGGACGTCTGCACCGCCTTCCGAAGCCGTTCGACTTCGTCATCCGAGAGTTGTCGCGTCCGCTTGACCGGGGACAGTCGCGCCTCCCACAGAATCTCGTCGGAGTAGGCGTTTCCGATGCCCGAGAACAAACGCGGGTCGGTGAGTGCTCGCTTCAACGTGCGGTTCTCCCGCATCAGGGCTTCGGAGAACTCCTCGGAGGACGCCTCGAGTGGCTCCACTCCCCCACGATTCTCGGCTTCGACGACCTTCCGATCGTCGAAGATCCACACGCCGGCGCGCTTCTTCGTACCTTGTTCGGTGAGGATCAAGGTCCCGTGGTCGAAGTCCCACGCCGCCAGCCCGACCTTCTTGGGTATCGCCACTCCTTGCTGATCCTTCCATTGGAGGCGCCCGGCGATCATCAGGTGGATCACGACGTACAAGCCGTCTTCCAACTCGAAGACGATCCGCTTGCCGATTCGATCGAGCGCCATGACGCGCTTTCCCTGCACGGAGTCGTGGAAGGGGCGGAAGGTCCGAAGCAATGCCGGAGATGCGACGCGAAACCGCCGAATCACCTGCCCGACGATTCGTCGCTCGAGTGCCTCGAGATAGATGACGATGTCAGGAAGCTCTGGCATCGCCTCCAGGCTAACCGTCCCATGGACGACACATCGGGGATCACTAACATGCCCCCCCAACCCGGTTGGGACTCGGGAGATGTCAATCGAACGAGGGATTGTGGCGCGACCTGCGACAACGGCGAGCATCCTGGCCAAGGCTGCTCTGACGGCGATGGGTGTCGTGTTGACGATGGTCGGGTTTGCGACGAGGGCACGCGGGTACGGCAGCCTTCTCGCCGTCACCCCTGTCGACCCCCAACTGGCGCGCACCGGCTCGTGGCTGCTGCTTGCCGGCGCCGTCTGGATGCTCGTCTCCGTGGGGGCCTGGTTGGTGTCGCCAGGAGCGTGGGACGCCATCGCCCCGTTTCTCGTCGGCCTGATGCTGGCACTCTCGATCATCGCCACCCTGCTTCTGTCGGCCGCCTTCTCATTGACGGGTCGACCACCGCTGATCGACCCGAATGAAGGCGTCCCATGGCGAATTGCTCTCACGGTTGCGGTCGTCGCCATCAGCTTTGCGCAATTCGTGGTTGCGCGGGCTCTGGTGGGCCACGAGCCTCCCGTGCCGCTTTCGAACATCTGGCGGCTCCGGATCTCGGCCACCCTGGTCCTCGTGTTGGGGCTCGTGGCGGCGTGGACCTCCCCAGTGGCGTTGGTGTCCGTGCTTACTTTGGCATCGCTCGTCTACATCACGATCGAACTCACCCCCCGCGGCGCTTGACCATCGGTCGATCTCCAGCACGCATGTGAGAAGATGGCGCCCGGATGTCGAAGACCGTTGTGTACACAGATGGAGCCTGCTCCGGGAATCCAGGACCAGGAGGGTGGGCGTGGGCCGTGCCAGACGGCCCCTTTGCGTCCGGCGCCGCTGCCAGGACCACCAATCAGCGAATGGAGTTAGAAGCTGTCCTCGACGCACTGAAGACGCTCGAGGGGCCTGTGCATGTCGTCAGCGACTCCACCTATGTGGTCAACTGCTTCAGGGATAGATGGTGGGAGGGTTGGATCCGAAGAGGTTGGACAAACAGCCAGAAGAAGCCCGTTGCGAACCGCGATCTCTGGGAGCCCCTGGTGGCCGAGGCGCGGTCACGCGACATCTCATTCGAATGGGTGAAGGGCCACTCCGGTGACGCTTGGAACGACGTCGTCGATCGTCTTGCCGTGGAGGCTGCGAGCAACCAGCAGGGTCGTCGCGGAGACCGACCACCGGAGACGCTCGGTGCCGCGGACGATCTGAAACCCGCCACGCCGATCAGGTCGAACGAGATACCTGGGCACACGATGGTCGTTCTCGGCCATCGACCTCCCGACCTCGGGGGGTACGACGACAACCCGACACAGAGGGCGCTCCGAGCTCGGCTCCGAGAGGTCATCTCGGCCAAACTCCAGATGCACGACGATCTCGTGGTCCTCACCGGGCTCTCCCTCGGTACCGAGATGCTCGCAGCGGAGGCAGCTGCTCTCGCCGGTGCGCCGTACGTCGCAGTGCTCGCTCACCCCGGCATGGATCACCCCTGGCCGGAAGCGACCAGACGCCGCTTCAATCATCTCGTCGACGGGGCCCGTCAGGTGCGCACCCTCGAGAGAAAGCCTCCGGGGAGCAGGCAACAGGCTGCCGCCAGCCTCGCCCGCCGGGACGCCTGGCTCAGAAGGAATGCCGACGAAGCGATCCTCGTCTGGGATGGGGTCGACGACCACATCGGGCGCTCGTACCGCAGCATGGTCGACGCGATCGGCGAGGAGCAGGTGTGGAGAGTCGACCCTGCGGAGCTCTCCACTCTCTGAATCTCGGACCAGATCAGCCTGAGATCGGTCGTCCGTACACCACGATGTTGTCCTCGTAGGATCCGATGCTCCGGTCGAAGACCCCACCGCAGGTTATGAGCACAACCACCGGTCCACCGTCCTTGGCAAAGACGCGCTGAAACGGAACCTCTTCCTTGTCGTACTGGGCTATCTCGAATACCTCGAACGACTTGGTGGTCCCATCTTCGAACTCGACGACGAAGCTGTCCTCCAGCTCCATCGAAGCCAACCGACGGAAGACCCCTGCGCGGTTGTCGAACGCGATGTGAGCAGCCAGCACGGCCGATCCCTCGTTCCCGGGACCGGGGCCGAACTTGTACCAGCCGACCTCGGTACGACCCGGAATCTCCATCTCGCCGTTGTCGAGCACACCCACCGGGATCACCGGCGCCGAGTCCACGCCGATCGTGTCGATCGTCAACGCCACCGGAACCGAGACCGGCAGCCGATCCGACGGTTCATAGAGTGCCGAACCGACCGGGCTGACGACTGCCGACAACGGCGACGATCCGAGCGATGTGGTCGTGGTCGAGGGAATGGTCGTCGACGTGACGGCGACCGACGTCGAGGTCGAGACCGAATCGGCGATTGTCGGAAGCGAACGAGGCTCGACATCGGTTCCTGCGCTGCAGCCCGATAGAACGAGAAGCGCACATCAGTGCCCAGATGGCGGTTGAGATTCTCCGTCTCATGAGGGTGATGGGGACGGGACCTCAACGGTCCCGTCCCCAGGTGGATACGTCAGCCTTCGATCAGGTACCGGCGGGTGACCACGGTTCCCGCGAGCACGGCAAGTCCGAGACCGGCGACGATGAGGCGCCCATCTGCCCCGACGGGACTGGTGCCGGTGTTCACCGCGGTCGGTGTGGCGCCGAGTCCGGTGATCGACTCGGTGAGGACGGTCAGCGACTCGCCTTCGAGTGAACCGACTGCGTAGACGATGAGGGATTCACCGTCATTGATCGGCAGATCCGCCGGTCCGATCACGACCGGCTCGGATGCGCCGGCCGGAACGACTTCGGCCGAGATCGTTCCAACGGCCAGGTCGGCCGAGACTTCGTTCGGGTTGGTCAGCGACGAGAATGCCACGTCACCGTTGGCGAGAACGTCCACGGCAGGCGCTGCCGCGGTGTGACGGACCGTGAGCCGCCCTTCGCCGGCCGCGATCTCTGAGGTGTCGTTGGCGAACACGGCGAGGGTGGGCGTCCCAGCCTCGTCGAGATGCGCGATGATCGTGTAGTTGCCGGATGCCGGGAGGTCGACGTCGCCGGCGTCGATGGCTACGTCTTCGGTACCCGCCAGCCGAACCTGCAAGCCGACCAGTGTTTCGCCTGCGAGTGCCGAGAGATCTTGGGTGTCGCCGAAGGCGAAGCCCTCGAACACGGCTGCCCCATCGACCACGACGTCCACGTCGGTGTCTGGGATGCCATGGATCAGATGGATCCTGGCTGACTCCTGAGCCATTGCCGGGACGGCCATCGCAAGCAACGCCAGCGTTGCAAGGACGGTAGTGAACAGTTTCCGCATGTCTACTCCTCTGGTGAGATTTCTCATTACATACGGAGTCCGCATCGATACGGATGAATCAACTTGCTCGGACCGCCTCACCTGGATGATCGAGGCTGATGGGAAGTCGGCGCCTGCGACGTCGACGGGCTGTGAGGGCGAAAACCGTCACGAGCAGCAACAAGACCACGGCTGCGACGACCACTCGCGTTCGACCGGCCTGTTCGGCGGAACCCAGCCAGCTTTGGGCTTGCTCGGCCGACACGCGGGCCTCCTCGAGGCTTCCTTCGGCGAACGAGGCGCGGGCGGAGTCGATGACCCCCACGGGATCCGCCCCCAGCAGTCCGATCGTCTGGAGCCACGAACGATCTCGGGACACCACATCCACGGCATCGAAGATGACATCGGCCACCACGAGCTGGCCCCCGATCTCCGCCGCCAACAGTTCGGCATCCTCCCCGGCCTCGAAACGGGATTCGGGTGATGGCGCCGTGAGCCCAGCCCTCTCGGTGGCGACATCGAGTCGGTCGCGCGCCTCGATCACGATTTCTGCTGCAGCGATCTCCCCCACCGCAGTGTCGAAGTCCCACCGGCTCATGGCCCGCCGCAACTCGGGAGGAAGAGCCCACGTTCCGGCCCGATCGGCGAGGCGTTGATACCGTGCCCGCACCTCGTAGCGCCGCTCGAGCTGGATGCGATCCGCGTCATTCGCCACCCATGTGTCGAAAAGACCAAGAGCCTGACTCGATCCCCCCACCTGCTCCAGAAGATCCAAGAGTCGGCGCCAATCATCTCTTGGTGCCACATAGTCGAACGCCGTGTCACCGCGATACGCATTCGTGTCGGACCAGGCCGCGTCGAACACCTCCGACATCGCCTCGAACCCGATGTCGCCCACCACTCGATCCACGACCGCCCAGGAGGCTGCGTACCCGTAGTCTTCGGTGAAGTCGCTGGTCCGATCGTCGAAGGTCGGATCCTCCCAATCGTTCAGCGCAAGGTTCCCTCGAGCATTCCGTGTGATCGGTTCGGGCTCCCATCCGACCGCATCGATCTGCTCGACGGCGGCGGCGGCATATACGTCAGCCAGACCTTCGCCGATCCATCGCCCCGTGAAAAGAGCCTCATCGAACCAGGCATGCGAGATCTCGTGCAACACGAGATGGGCGTCGAGATCCTCGCCGATCTCGATGGAATCCGACCGGTTCGCGTACCAGCCCCCGTAGCCGTGGATCGAGGGTTCGATGGATTCGGTGATCACGACATCCGTTTGCCACGGTTCGTCGATGAGCGACGCCAGCACCGGTATTCCATCACGCAATATCTGCGTGACCGCATCGGCCCACTGATCATCGGACGGCCACGATCTCAGTTCGATCCGACCACCGGCCACCTCGAACTCGGTTGTCACGAGCTGCGCGTCGTTGCGGGCGGAGATCACCGATACCCATGCGAACGGGTCCGAGATGTCGCCCGACTCGAACACGCGCCGCCCCGAGTCGTCTCGGGTTTCGCGAAGTGGGTCGCCCACGACGTCGACTTCGAACTCGGGGGGAACGACCGCGGTGACGGCCGACGAACCCGGATCGCCATAGGCCCAGACGAAGAACCAGCCATACGCCTCGTCGATCCTGATGTCGCCATCGGAGCGAGGCGCGGCCCCGGGAAGGTCGAAGCGCAGTCGTAGATCACGGGACTGACCGGAGTACAGCCTCGACCGCAATGCGATCGACGCCTCGGTGATCCCGTCGTCGGGACGCTCGACCATGTCGACCGCCAAGTCGCCGGAGTCATCCGAAGCGACCACATCGACCGCTTCGATCGGTATGGCGAACACGACCTCGTCGAAGTAGTACCTGGTCACCCCGAAGTCATCGGTGGCGTCGGTGAGCGTGTTGGTGGCACCGATGTCGAGACGAACCTCGATACGCCCGTCAGCGGGTCTCATGTCGTAGGTGGTGACCACCTCGAGTTCGAGGCCGTCGTCTTCCTGAGCCCACACCGGCGCCGTGGTCCCGACCAAGAAACCCACCACGAGCACGGCCAGCGCAACGGCGCGGCCCATCACACAAACCCTGCCTTCATGAGCCGTCGGGACGACACCCGGGTGAAGCCCACCCTGTCACAGACGAAGGTGGACGAGGGACCCTCCAGGATCACAGCATCGGCAGGTCGCCGGGGCAGCGGCCGAAGCGGCCGTCTCGAACGGGTGGAATCGGCCACTTGTATCCCTCCCGTACCTGGCGTGGATGTGATCGACCGTTGGGACCTTTCATTCTCGCACACGGTCGAAGTCATACAACCACGAGCGCAGCGTCCGACATCGCGCGACCTGCCCTGGCACGACGGCGTCAACAACAGGTCGAGCTACGCTCTCGCTCGTGCCCGACTTCATCTACCAGATGTACAAGTGCTCGAAGCATGTGCCCCCGAATCGCGACGTGCTGAAGGAAGTATCTCTCTCGTTCTTCTACGGGGCCAAAATCGGCGTTCTCGGCCCCAACGGTGCGGGCAAGTCGACTCTCCTGCGGATCATGGCGGGCCGCGACGAACCGACTTCAGGCGAGGCCCAACTGCTCCCCGGGTACAGCGTCGGACTGCTCGAACAAGAGCCTGTGCTGGACTCTGCCAAGAATGTCCTGGCCAACGTCATGGACGGTGTCGCCCAGACCCAAGCGCTCATCGACCGGTACAACGCGGTTCTGGCGGCATGGGCCGATCCCGATGCCGACTACGACTCGCTCGGCGATGAACAGGCCCAGCTCGAACGCAAGATCGAAGCCGCTGACGCGTGGGACCTGGAGCGCAAGGTGGCGATCGCAATGGATGCCCTGCGAGTTCCTCCCTCCGACGCCGACGTCACGACGCTCTCGGGTGGTGAGCGGCGCCGGGTCGCCTTGTGCCGACTCTTGCTGTCGGCCCCGGATCTGCTGCTCCTCGACGAGCCCACGAACCACCTCGACGCAGAGTCGGTCGCCTGGCTCGAGCGTTTCCTCGCCGACTACCGGGGATCGGTGATCGCAGTCACCCACGATCGGTACTTCCTCGACAACGTCGCCGGTTGGATCCTCGAGCTCGATCAGGGACGGGGGCACCCCTTCGAAGGCAACTATTCCGCGTGGCTGGAACAGAAGGAAGAGCGGCTCGCCCAAGAGGAACGCCAGGGCTCGAACCGGCGCCGCGAGATAGCTCGGGAACTCGAATGGGTGCGGATGTCACCTCGTGCCCGACAGGCCAAAGGCCGCGCACGGCTCGCAGCGTACGAGCGGCTGGTGGCCGAGGCGGGCTCCGCCGAGGACCGGCCCGAGGCGCTGGCGTTGGAGATCCCCTTCACCCAACGGCTCGGAGACCGTGTGATCGAAGGGCGCCGGATCTCAAAAGGCTATGGAGATCGGCTCTTGATCGACGACCTGAGCTTCACCATCCCTCCCGCCGGCGTGGTCGGGATCATCGGAGCAAACGGTGCAGGGAAGACGACTCTGTTCCGGATGATCACCGGAGCCGAGCAACCCGACGACGGTGCCATCGAAATCGGCGCCACGGTCGATCTGGCCTACGTCGACCAGACCCGCGACGACCTTGAACCCGCTGCGACGGTCTACGACGAGATCTCGGGTGGGTCCGAATGGCTCAAGATCGGCTCCCGCGACGTCAACGCCAGGGCCTATGTCGCATCGCTCAACTTCAAGGGCTCCGACCAGCAGAAGCGGGTGGGCGACCTCTCCGGAGGTGAACGCAACCGTGTGCACCTTGGCAAGATGCTCAGAACGGGTGGCAACGTCATCTTGCTCGACGAGCCATCGAACGACCTCGACGTGGACACACTACGGGCGCTCGAAGAAGCGATCGAGCACTTCCCCGGTTGTGTGCTCGTGATCTCGCACGATCGTTGGTTCCTCGACCGCATCGCCACCCACATCATGGCGTTCGAGGGAAACTCACAGGTCCGCTTCTTCCCGGGCAACTACACCGAGTACGAGGAGTACATGCGGGCGGAGTTCGGTGACGACGCAACGAAGCCACACCGATTGAAGTACAAACCCCTTGCACGGGGTTGATGCCACACAGCGGACGCGTCGCGCCGCGTCGTGTCGCAACCTTCGAAAGACCGGACAAGCAGCCCAGGCCTCCATTGGTTCGACGCTGCCGGCCGAGCACAGGTCGCCGAGACGGGCCTCGAGCCCGGCTGCACGAGCAGTCCGAGTAGTAGGGGGGCGACGGCATCTGGCGGTACGCCCGCACATCCCTTCGACACGGGAGCTTGCTCTGGGCCTCCGGCGACCACTTCCGACATGGAGTCCTCGTCGATCGAGAACCGGACGTGACGGCGCCAGCACGACAGGAGCACCTCGTGGTGACCAACGAACCCGGCGGACCTGAAGCGTTCCGGCAGCAGGTCGCAGATGGTCGAGGAGCGGTGCCAGGGAAGGGACACGCGCATAGAACCACTCGCGGGCCTGGGGGCGTCTGGTGCCTCGGCCATGCCGGCCAACGTTGCGTCGAGACCCGCCACCGGCCGCTCCTGAATCACCACGTCGCCTCCACGTCCAGCGGCCGCGACCAGGGAGCGAACGCCGCCGGCGCCACCGGCCACCTCACCGAGCACAACACCATCATCTGGGGGCGTCTGGCGCAGTCGCAATCACTGCACCGTCGCGCTCGTCGACGAGCTGGGTCGACCCTGACCTCAGTACGAGCCACGGCCGGCACCCGGCGGAGTGCGGCATGCGGACGTCTGCGGCACTCTGCGCGGCCGCCTGCAACGCTGCCATTGCGGGATGTCGTCCAGCCTCGCCGGCCGCACCTTCATGTCCTGATCGCCGGCGGGAATGGTGTGCACCGCCCACGGCAGCGGGATCGGCATGGCAAACGAATACCCGAACTGCCGGTAGAAGAACGGATCCCGATCATCACCTGGAGCAGGTCGCCGGCGGTCGGCCGATTGCCGGTGCGCCTCAGCGAGTCAACGCGTAGCCTCGGTGGAGGAAGCCGAGGTAGAAAGCGGGTCGTGATGGATGGGTACCGGGTGTTCCTGAGCCACAAGTTCCACGATCGGGACCGGGACCGGATCGCCGCCATCGCCGGCGCCATCGACGGGCTGTCGCCATACGTCAACGTCTTCAACCCCCAGACCGGCATCTACCACGGGATGGACTGGCGGGACCAGATCTATCGTGAGCTGAGCGACAGCGACATGCTGCTGCTCGTCTACAACGATCCAAACCAGGACTGGAGTTGGTGCACGTACGAAGCGGGTTTGTTCTCGCGGCTCGACGCCGACGACGAGGACCCGATCGTATGCCTCCACCATCCGGCCGCCAAGCCGCCAAGCCAGCTCGAACACCTCCAGTGCGTCCCGGCGGAGCCGGAGCCGGTCTCACGGTTCCTCACCAATTTGTTCCGAACCACTGCCATCACCCACAGTCGCTGGCCGCTCGCGGCGGACCTCGACGACGCGCAAGTCGCCACCGCCGCCGACACCATCTGCGCTCAGTTCGAACGAGTCGATACCTACTACGCCGTGTACCGGGTGGAGCTCGACATCCCGCTGGGGGCCGATCACGGGGGCATCCCCGAGGAATCCGCCATCGCTGGTGCCACCCCTGGCATCTTCGAGCTGTTCGGCACGCCGTTCGGCCGGACCGAGGATTACACATGGGGAATGCTCACCGCCTCGAGCCGGGTTCCCGACCGAGCCCTCTGGCTCGACGAGCTTGACGAGGCGGTGCGCCGGGCCGGGCAGCGCAAGTCCCCGCGCCCGAGCGCCAGCACCGTCTCATCGCAGTACGGCGGTCGGTTCGTCCGGCCCATCGTCTACAGCGTCGACAGATACGACGATCATCCGACCCGGGTGGTGCTCGTATTCGTAGAGGAGCCCGCCCCCGCCGCGGTTGGTGGCCGAGTGTTCCGCATGCTGCGGGCCATGGAGCGGGCCAAGAGCGAGCTGTTGGACGCCTACATCGACGCCCGGGAGCCGGGCGATCTGCGGCTCGCCACCACCGATCTCGAGCAGATCACCCGGTCGCTCGACCTGATCGAGCACGAGACACGCGCTCAAGGCGTGTTCGCCTCTGGCCAGGTGGAAGCGGCTTTCCCGGCCGACTTGGGCCGGCAGGTCGACGCCCTTGGCATCGAATGGGGTCAGGTGACCACCCGCATGCGCAGCGAGATCGAAGCGGGAGAGACCGGGGCGGTGTTCGAATCCCTGCTCGAACTGGCCGAGATCGACCACTCGGTTGCCCTCGTCACCGCTGAGCGCTATCTGGACTTGGTCCGCATGCGCCAGGTCCCCCGACGCACCATCGACTTGACCGACGCCGTCGACCCGACGGACGCGCCCATCACCTCCTGAGCGGATTCCGCAGCAAGGGAGCGCAGCGACCCGGCTTGCCCGGCGAGCGGAGCGAGGCCGGCCGTCGGCGAACCACCGTGTCCGTCTGATCGACAGGTCACCTCGCATCGTGCCTCGGAGAAGGCTGGCTGAAGCCGGACTAGGCGGACCGGTCGGGTCTGTGATCGTTGCGAGGGATCGCCGGCAGTTGCAACGGTCGCCCAGCTCATGACCGGCCCAGAGCGCCTGTCTGCAAACTTGCCACCCATGGCCCCGTGCCTACTACCCGCGATTCCCTCCGGTGACCTCGGGCGTGTCCCCGCTGTTGAAGGGAGGCGCCTCGAGACTCCGACAAGAACGCCAAGTCGACCCTGGGACGCGCAAGCTGGGGCTGACCCGTGTTTGTCGCCGCCGTCGGTGACAGCGGCGTTCGGCTTCGGGGCGTGGTTCCTGATCGACGCCACCCAAGAGACCGAACCGGAACCGGCAACCCGGCTGGCCGACGAGTGGAACGCAGGCTCGAACTACAACGACGTCGAGGCGATCGCACCCCTATTCACGGAAGACGGGGTCTGTCGACGTCTCTGGGAGTGAGACAACCGCATGCGTCGACAACATCCCGGGGGTATGCCGCGACTCACGTCCCGTTCATCAGGCGACGGCCAGCGGACCGGCGACGCTGATCGCAACGAAGACGGCACGGTAGTGTCCCCCAGCCGTTGGACTGCGAATGGAACACGCCACCAATCGCCCCTCACACGCTCTGACCGCCGATCACCGCGGAACAGACCACCGCGGAGGAAGGTTACGGAACTGAGGGCCGCGGACCCCGGCGGAGACGCGATCGGTAGAGAGACTGGGCGGCACACTGACTGTCTCCGATCGCACTCGAGGCGGTCACCCGGACTCCAATACGGGATCGATTGGGGCACCGGCGGCCGGTCGAGACCCACGTTCGATGAGACAGACGGGTGGTGATCCGATCCACGGGCACCGGTGGTCTTCGCTCTGTCTGACCCACATACGGGGAGTGCCCATTCAAAACGACGGAAGCGCCCGGGTCGATCGACCCGGGCGCTTCTGCGGCATCGTCGATGCGCTTCGTCAGTCCTTGTTCATCTCGTCGAAGGCGTCCTCGAAGGAAGCGGCGCGACGCCGCTCGCCCGACTGGTTGGACGAGCTCGGAGCCGGCTGCTGATCGCGGTTGCGATCGCTTCCGCGGTCACGACCGCGGTTGCCGCCGCGGTCGCCACCACGATCACGGTCACGTCCACGATCGCCATCGCGTCCACCACGATCACGGTCGCGTCCACGATCGCCATCGCGTCCACCACGATCACGGTCGCGTCCACCGCGATCACGATCGTTCCGACGATCTTCCACGGGCGGGGCGTTCGGATCGGGCTTGTACTCCAGCTCTTGAGCGAGCTCGAGCGACAGCTTGCCGTTGCGGTCGATCTCACCGACGACGACCTTCACCACCTCGCCGAGGGACAGGTAGTCCTCGACTCGATCGACACGGCGATTGGCGTCCATCTTCGAGATGTGGAGCAGGCCGTCGCGGCCGGGGAGGATGTTGATGAAGGCGCCGAACTTGGTGATGTTCACCACAGAACCTTCGTACTCCTTGCCCACCTCGGCCTCCGGCGGGTTCACGATGAGGGTGACTCGTTCGCGCGCCGCCGCCAGGGCGTCAGCGTCGGAGGAGGCGATCCGGACGATCCCGATCGATCCTTGTTCCTCGATCTCGACGGTTGCGCCCGTCTCTTCCTCGATCTCGCGGATGACCTTG
This sequence comes from uncultured bacterium, assembly GCA_963785075.1. GTDB lineage: Bacteria > Actinomycetota > Acidimicrobiia > Spongiisociales > ZC4RG35 > JAOUGY01. Next base: position 501,904 of record CAWATW010000010.1, on the reverse strand, counting down.
CCCTTGGGGCCGATGACCTCGCCGATCTTGTCCTTCGGGATCTCGATCGACTCGATTCGTGGAGCGAACTTGTTCAGCTCCTCACGCGGAGCGGCGATGGCCGATGCCATCACATCGAGGATCTGAAGTCGGGCTTCCTTGGCCTGATCGAGGGCCGCCGTCAACACATCCGACGGGAGGCCGGAGAGTTTCGTGTCGAGCTGGAGCGCAGTGATCACATCGGCCGTACCGGCGACTTTGAAATCCATGTCACCCAATGCATCCTCGGCGCCGAGGATGTCGGTCAGGGTCACGTATTTCCCTTCCCGCTCGATGAGGCCCATGGCGATCCCGGCAACGGGAGCCAGGATCGGGACGCCGGCGTCCATCAACGAGAGCGTCGACGAGCAGACCGATGCCATCGACGTGGAGCCATTCGACGACAGCACCTCGGACACGAGTCGGAGGGCGTACGGGAACACATCCGGGGTCGGAATCACCGGGTGCACTGCCTTTTCGGCCAGCGCACCATGCCCGATCTCGCGGCGCTTCGGTCCTCTCATGAACCCGGCTTCACCGGTGGAGAACGGCGGGAAGTTGTAGTGGTGCATGTACCGCTTCGACTCGGACCGGCCGAGGTCGTCGAGCATCTGCTCCATCTTCAGCATGCCGAGCGTGGTGATGTTGAGCACCTGGGTCTCGCCACGTTGGAACAGCCCGGATCCATGCGCCCGACCCACGACACCGACTTCGGCCGACAATGTGCGAATGTCGGTTGGTCCGCGACCGTCGAGCCTCACACCCTCATCCACCACACGGGCCCGCATCATGTCCTTCAACACCGACTTGAAGGCGCGCTTGGCGGCGGTGACCTCGGCTGCATCGGCGTCCTCGCCGTCCAGGCCGATCTCGGCCATCACGGCTTGCTGCGCGGCATCCTGAGCGTCTCCTCGCTCCTGCTTGTCGGCGATCCGAATGACGTCCTGGAGCTTGGAGGCTGCTGCAGCCTTCACGCGGTCGAGCACGTCCTGGGAGTAGTCGAGCTGCGAAGGCCACTCCACGTGCTTCTTCTCGACCTGTGAAGCCAGTTCGCTCTGCAGGTCACACAGCGCTCCGATGTACTGCTTGGACTCCTCGAGACCGCGTGCCACGGTTGCCTCGTCCGACGCCGGCTGGCCTTCGGCGATCAGCCGGAGGCCGTCGGGTGTGGACCCGGCCTCGACCATGATGACGTCGATGCCGCCCTCGGCGTTCTTGCCACCGGCGACGACCAGCTCGAACACCGAGCTCTCGAGGTCTTCGTAGGTCGGGAACGGAATCCAGTCGCCGTCCTTGAGTGCAAGCCGTACGCCCGCAACCGGACCCTCGAACGGAATCGGGCTCACCATCAGGGCCGCGGACGCACCGTTGAGGGCGACCACATCGAAGGGGTTCTCCTCGTCGACGGACAGCGACGTCATGACGACGTGCGTGTCGTTCCGGTATCCGTCGGCGAACGACGGCCGCAACGGCCGGTCGACCAGCCGGCAGGTCAAGATGGCCTGCTCGGTCGGACGCCCCTCACGCCGGAAGAACGAGCCGGGAATCCGGCCGGCGGCATACATCCGCTCTTCGAAGTCGACGGTCAGCGGGAAGAAATCGATGCCTTCGCGGACGGTCTTGTTGGCTGTCGCCGTGACCAGCATTTCTGTCGAACCGAGACGGGCCACGACGGCTCCGTCGGCCAGCATGGCGAGCTTGCCTGTCGAGAAGCTGAACTGCTTCCCACCAATCTCGCCGGAAACCGTGATTTCTGACACGGTGCTCCTTTCGGGGAAGGGGGTCCCCTTCCCGGATCTGGGAGCCGAGACCCGTTACCAGTTGTCATCCATCGATCTGGCCGATGGGTGGCGACTAGCAACCGGTCGGGGCTCCATCTTTGCTTCGGACGTGTGCGTCCGTGGAGGTGATCCCGGTGAACCACCGGAACTGTGGCTTCGGATCGAAACTGCTCCGACCCAAAGCACGAAGGAGCAGGTCCGACCTGCTCCTTCGAAGTTTCGAGCTCAGCGACGAAGTCCCAATGCTGCGATGAGGTTGCGATAGCGTTCGACGTCCTGACTTCTCAGGTAGTTCAGGAGGCGGCGGCGCTTGCCGACCAGCATCAGGAGTCCGCGCCGACTGTGGTGATCGTGCTTGTGAGTCCGCAGGTGCTCGGTGAGGTGGTTGACCCGGTCGGTCAACAGTGCGACCTGCACCTCCGGCGATCCGGTGTCCGAATCGTGCTTGCCGAACTCTGCGATGATCTCTTGCGTCGTCTTCATGTGCGCGTATGACCTGAATGGGTAGGTGGATCGGCCGCGGAAACAACGTCCGTCAGCCGGGAACGGCCGTAGTGTAACACCCCCCGGGAGACAGAGTGCAATTCGACAGAGCTTCAAGCAACGAGCAACGGCTCGCTGCTTGAAGCTCCTTCAGCAGGAGGTGACATTCACCGCCAGCCCTCCGAGTGAGGTTTCCTTGTAGCGCCGATCCATGTCGGCCCCGGTTTGTCGCATCGTTTCGATGGCAGCGTCGAGCGAAACCAGATGGTGACCGGTGCCGCGGAGGGCCAGAGAGGCTGCGGTGATGGCTTTGACGGCACCCACCGCGTTGCGCTCGATGCAAGGCACCTGTACGAGTCCACCAACCGGGTCACACGTGAGTCCGAGGTTGTGCTCGAGGGCTATCTCGGCGGCGTTCTCCACCTTCATCGGGGTACCTCCGAGTGCGGCAGTCAGACCGGCTGCGGCCATGGAACATGCCGACCCCACCTCCCCCTGGCAGCCGAGTTCCGCACCCGAGATCCCCGCTCGCTCCTTCAAGAGCGACCCGATCACCGTGGCGGTCAGGAGATACTCCTCGATCGGCTTCGCCACCTGGGGCGAGCAATGGTCGAGCATGAATCTCATCACCGCCGGCACCACGCCCGCCGCTCCGTTGGTTGGAGCGGTGACGATCCGCCGTCCCGCTGCGTTCTCTTCGTTCACCGCGATTGCCCACACGCCCGCCCAATCGGTCGGTTCGCACGGCGGCAGCGAGTGTGACCGACCGGGTTCGCTCAGCTCCTGGGCCAGACCATGAGCCCGGCGGACGGCGCCGAGGCTCCCCGGCAACGGGCCGATGGTCGACAGCCCACGATCGATCGATTCGAGCATGACCTCGGCGATCTGCCGGATTCCTGTCGTGATCTCATCCCGATCACGTATGTCGAGCTCGTTGGCCCGAGCAATGTCTGCGATGCTCCCGAGCCTTGCGGCCGCCTCGAGCATCTCGGCTGCCGATGCAACGACGATCGTGTCAGGCGTCTCGGGCGGTTGGTTGGCTCCCTGTTCGAGGTCGACGACGAATCCCCCGCCGATCGAGGCGTAGGAGCGATCGGAGCACGCGCCGTCCGTGAGCTGCGCGGCAAACGTCAGGACATTCGCATGCTCCGTGCGAAAGGACGACTCGAACACGATGTCGGCCGCGGTGTCGAAAGCCACCGGATGGCGGCCCGCGAGCATGATCGAACCGGTATTCGCCACGCGTTCGATTCCGCCCTCGACCTCGGTCATCGGCACGGTGGCAGGCTCGAAACCCTCCATTCCCATCACCACCGCACGATCGGTGTTGTGCCCGCGGCCGGTGAGCCCAAGCGATCCGAACAGTGTCACTCGAACGCGCTCGACCTCTTGGAGCCGTCCTTCTTCGGCCAAGCCCAAAACGAAGGCCCGGGCCGCGACCATCGGGCCCACCGTGTGCGAACTCGAAGGGCCGACTCCGATCTTGAACAGGTCGAAGAGGCTCGTGTAGCTCACGATCGGTGCGCGCCTCCGACCATCGCCTCGACCTCGATCTCGACCTTCCAACGACGGTCGAGCAACGCCTTGACAACGATCATCGTCGCCACCGGCCGGGCCTCGCCGAACAGCTCACCATGGGCTCGACCCACCTCTTCGGAATCGATCGAGCTCGTGATGTACGTCCGGGTTCTGACGACGTCTGCGGCAGATGCACCGAGCTGTTCGAGAGCGTCGATGACGATCCGTCCACACAGGATCATCTGCTGATAGGGACCTTCAGGCGGATCCGAGCCATCCTGTGGAATCGGCGCGGTGCCGGCGACCTCGACCCTGTCTCCGATGCGAAGGGCACGGCAGAACCCGTAGGCGTCCTCATACCGTGATTGGGATCCGATTCGCTGGGTCACGTACCGACCTCCAGGCTGATCTTGGCGTTTTCGACGTCGACGGCGATCTGTGCCACGAGATCTTCGACAGAGTCGTACCGCTGCTCCCCGCGGAGGCGCTCGACGAACCTGATGTCCATGGCCTTTCCATACAGATCATTGTCGAACTCCAACAGATGTGCCTCGATCGTGCGCCGAGTCCCATCGAAAGTGGGTCGTACACCGATGTTCACGACCGCCGGCCTCAGGTCTTCGTGACACAGCGCCCAGGCCGAGTAGACGCCATCGGCCGGTGTTGCGATGCGCTCGTCGATTGCGAGATTGGCGGTCGGGAACCCGATCGTGCGCCCCCGCCGGTCGCCTTCCACGACGATCCCGCTCAACTCGTACGGATGACCCAACAGCTCGGCGGCGGCTGCCACTTCTCCTGCCTGCAGGAGCTCCCGGATCGCCGTGGACGAGATCGGCCCGTGTCCGTCGTCGGCGACCAGATCGATCGCAAGCAGCTCGTACCCTTCTGAGACGCCGGCCGTCCGAAGCGTATCGAGATCGCCCGAGCGATCACGTCCGAATCTGAAGTCAGACCCGACGGCGACCAGCTTGGCACGGAGGTGCGTACCGAGCACCTCGCGTGCGAAGTGATCGGGCGCCATGTCGCGAATGATGGGGAAGGGCAGAACACCGACCACATCCGCTCCGGCACTCGTGAGTGCGGTGATGCGTTGGCCGATCGTCGACAGCAGTCTGGGCGCACGGTTCGGTGAGAGCACTTCGAGCGGGTGAGGGTCGAATGTCAGGACGGCGGGCGTGAGGCCGCGCTCGTGGGCATGGCCGACGACCTGTTCGATCACCGCTCTGTGGCCCCGATGCACCCCGTCGAACACGCCGACTGCCACGGCGGTCACCACGTGGTCTGGCAATCGCCAGTCCAGGGGATCGCCGGTGAGGATCACGCGATCACCACGTCGGCACGGGAGCCGTTGGCTGCGTTCCGGTACACGGCGAGCAGGCGATCGTCGCTGCCGACGACACAGAACGGCGTGTCGTCTTCGATATCGGGCGCGATCCGGTGTGCGAAGCGAACGCCATGCGCCACGGCTCTTGCCTCGTCGTCGGTCACGACCGTTGCGGGGAGATCCGACAAGCCTGCCCTGGGTGATATCAGCATCTCAGCCCACCTGGACTCGAGCTCGTCGACGGTGACCGCCTTGTCGAGCGTGAAGCGTCCGACCGCGGTTCTCCGGAGCGCCGTCAAGTGCGCCCGTCCACCGAGAGCGGCGGCGATGTCGTCGGCAAGAGACCGGATGTAGGTGCCCTTGCCGCAGGAGACGCGCATCTCGACATCCGGATAGGGAGGCGGGCCTACGTCGAGGATCTCGATGTCGTGGACTACCACCGGGCGGGCTTCGCGTTCGACCTCGGTGCCTTCCCGGGCCAGTTCATACAGCCTGCGTCCACCGACCTTCAGTGCAGAGACCATCGGCGGGACCTGAAGGATGTCGCCGACGAATCTCCGGGAGACCGCAATCACGTCATCGGCGGTGATCTCCATCGGCTCTCGCGTGAGAATCGCGCCGTCCGCGTCGAGAGTGTCGGTGGCGACCCCGAAGCGAGCGGTGGCCACGTACTCCTTCATCGTCTCCTGGACATAGCGAATGAGACGTGTCGCACGGGCCAGCGCCACCACCACGACGCCGGTCGCCATGGGGTCGAGCGTCCCGGCGTGTCCGGCCTTCTTGGTCTGCGTGACCCGTCGAACCGCCGCCACCACGTCATGCGAGGTCAGCCCCGGAGGTTTGTCGACCACGAGGAAACCGTCCAGGCCTGCCGGATTCCCACGGGTTTGGCTCACGCGTCCACCACTGGCTCGAGACGCTGCCTCACGGCGTCGATGGCAGTCTCCACCGAACCCTCGACCGTGAAGCCGGCGGCGTTGTGGTGCCCTCCCCCACCGAGATCCACTGCGATCTCCCCGACGTCGACCCGTCCCCTGGAACGAAGCGAGCCCTTGACCCGATCGTCGTCGAGCACCTTGAACAGGGCGGCAACATCCGATTCGCGCGCGACACGGAGCGCGTCGATGAGCGGATCGGCGTCGTCCAGACCGATTCCACCCGCCACCAGATCCTCTTCGGTGAGCACCGACCAGACGAATCGGCGTTCGGGTTCCAGCACCGCTCGAGTCAGCACCGCGCCTGCAACTGCCAGATACCCGAAGGGCACCTCCTCATAGACGTGCTGGCCCACCAGCTCTGGACGCGCCCCGGCGTTCACGAGCGCCGATGCCACCTCCAGCGTGCGGGGTGTCGTGTTCGAATACTGGAACCTGCCTGTGTCGGTGACGATCCCGGTGTGCAGGCAGTTCGCCACCACTTCGTCCACATCCCAGCCGATGCGCCCAAGGAGGTCGAATACGATCTCGGCCGTCGCCGCCGCGTCGGGGACGACGAGGTTGCAGCTGCCGAAACCGGTGTTCGAGATGTGATGGTCGATCACCACGAGCTCACCCGCGGCTTCCGCCATCGGTCGCAGCGTGCCGAGCCTGTCGATCGAGCCGGCGTCGAAGGTGACCATCGTCGCCGGCTGGGACGGAACGGCACTCGGCTCGACGAGCATGTCGATCGGGAGAAACCTGTAGGTGTCCGGGATCACGAAGGGCTCTCCGAAGCTCGCAAAAACGGTCTTGCCTGCGGAACGTGCGGCGACCGCAAGCGCCAGCATCGAACCGAGCGCATCTCCATCGGGACCGATGTGACATGCCATCGCGAGTGTGTCGGCGGATCCGACGATCTTGGCGGCGTGCTCGAGTTCGGGGTGATCGATCACTCTTCTTCATCCTGTTCGTGGGCAAGTTCTCTGAGAATCGCATCGATCCGCTCACCGCCGATCACACCCTGGTCGATCTCGAACTCGAGGGCGGGCGTGTATTTCATCCTCACCTGATGTCCCAGCGCCCGACGCAATCGAGGGGCAGCGGCGGTGAGCGCTTCACGGGCCGGCTCCAGGGAATCGGGATCCAAGGTCGAGAAGTACACGGTGGCACGACGCAGATTCGGAGCGGTCACGACACCGGTGATGGTCACCATGGAAAGCCGCGGATCCTTGAGGATCTCCACCTCCTCGGCGAGGATCTCGTGAACGATCGAGTTCACTCGGCGCATACGTTCGCTCATGGCTCCATCTCAACGTATTCGATCGAAGTGTTCAACACCTCGATGTTGGCATCGGAATCGAAACGCTCGCACACCATGTTGACGATTCGCTCCATCGCTCGCGGATCCGGCGTGACGATGGCGACGCCGATCGCCGAGCGTTGCCACGTGTCCTGGTGATCGACCTCCGAAACGCTCACCGACGCCGCCCGGCGCAGCGCTTCGACCAGGGGGCGAATCACCGCACGCTTCTCCTTCAGGGAGTTGGCGAGCGGCACTCGAATCTCGAATCGGAGTCCAGCGACAACCATCCGCGGGCTCAGGTGCGAGGCACCTCGCGCGTCACGAAGGCCTCGATGACATCGCCGTCCTTGAGGTCGTTGTACCCCTCGATCCCGATTCCGCACTCGAACCCGGTTGCGACCTCGCGCACGTCGTCCTTGAACCGCCGGAGCGACCCGATCGGCCCGGTGTGGATGACCACACCGTCCCGCAGCAGCCGGACGCTGGCGTTGCGCTGGATGACGCCTTCCGTGACGTAGCACCCGGCGACGGTTCCGATACGTGGCACCTTGAACAGCGCCCGAACCTCGGCCGTCCCCAGAACCACTTCCTGGATGTCCGGAGCGAGCTTGCCGACCAGCATGGACTCCAGCTCATCCAACAGCTCGTAGATGATGCCGTAGGTGCGGATCTCGATGCCCTTCTGCTCGGCGGCACGACGCGCCTTGCCGTCGGGTCGAACATTGAAGCCGACGATGACCGATCCAGTGACTTCGGCGAGGGTCACATCGTTCTCGTTGATCCCGCCGACCGCAGAGTGCACGATGTCGATGCGCCCTTCGTCGCGGCCGATCTTCGCGATCGAATCTCGGAGGGCTTCGATCGAGCCATGGGCATCGGCCTTGACGATGATCCTGAGCTCGGTCTCCTCTGAACGGAGCTGCTCGAGCAGGCTCTGCAGGCGCTCCTTGGCGGAAGGAAGGCGTTGCTCGTCATCGCGCATCGCCTGGGCCCGCTCGGCGGCCACCGCTCGTGCTTCCCTGTCGTTGGGATACACCTCGAAGTGGTCACCCGCCGTCGGCACGTCGGACCACCCCATGATCAAGACCGGAGTCGATGGACCCGCCTCCTTGAGTCGATTGCCCTCATGGTCCATCATCGCCCGAACCCGCCCGGCCACTGCGCCGGCAACGAATGCATCGCCCTGCCCGAGTGTTCCTCGTTGGACGATCACCGTGGCAGTGGGTCCCATGCCCGGATCGAGTTGGGACTCGACGACGACACCCTCCGGATTGGCGGTCGGGTTGGCCTTGTACTCCTGCAACTGGGCGATGAGATCGATGACCTCGAGCAGATTGTCGATACCTGCCCCGGTCACGGCTGAGACCTCGACGGTCGGAACCTCGCCACCCAGATCCTCGGTGATCACGTCGTGCTCGGTCAGCATCGTCCGAACCCGGAATGGATCGGCGCCGGGAAGATCGATCTTGTTGACGGCAACGATCATCTCGACACCGGCAGCCTTGGCATGGCTGATGGCTTCGATCGTCTGCGGCATCACCCCGTCGTCGGCAGCAACCACGAGCACGACGATGTCGGTGACGTTGGCGCCCCTGGCGCGCATGGTCGAGAACGCTGCGTGGCCCGGAGTGTCGATGAACGTGATCTTGTTGCCACCGACCTCCACTTGATACGCACCTATGTGCTGGGTGATCCCACCCTGCTCGTCGGCGACCACGCTCGCCTTGCGGATGCTGTCGAGGAGGGTGGTCTTGCCGTGGTCGACATGGCCCATCACCGTGACCACGGGAGGTCGCGGCGCCAGAGACCCCTCGTCTCCCGGACGAACATCGGGTTCCTTGGCGGCAGCGGCAGGGGCGGGTGGGATCGCCTCGACCTCGACGATGAAACCGTACTTCTCGGCTATGTCGTCCATGAGATCGGCCGGCATGGGCGCAACTGCCCCGATCGGCCTTCCCCTCACCAGGAGTTCTTTCACGATCTCAGGAGCCGACTGTCCGATCGCCGCGGCGAAATCGGCGACGCTGACGCCCTCGACAAGGGACACGATGCCCACTTCGTCGCCTTCTGGCTCCGGTTCCGGTTCCGGCTCGGGTTCCGGCTCGGGTTCCGGCTCGGGTTCCGGCTCGGGCTCGGGTTCCGGCTCGGGCTTCGGTTCCGGCTCGGGCTCCGGTTCCGGCTCGGGTTCCGGCTCTGCGGTCGGTTCGGCCCCACCGAGAGCGGCGCGGACGCGATCGGCGTCGCCGTCTTCCAAACTGGAAGAAGCGGTCTTCACGCCGAAACCGAGCTCCTGCGCCTTCTCAACGACCTCTTTCGATTCGAGGTCCAGCTCTCGCGCCAGCTCGTAGATCCTGATCTTCGCCACTCTCTCTCCGTCTCTCAATCGTCGTGCGCCGTCAGGCGCGTCACTCTTCTTCGCCGGCGCCGGTGTCTCCGGCCCCTTCCTCGGTACTCGAAGGAGCCTCTTCCGAGGCCGGCGAGCCAATCACTTCGGGCTCAGGCGTCTCGGCGGCAACCTCCTCAGGGGTCTCATCTCCTGAGGCTGCGCCGTCAGATACGGCGGCTGCAGCATCCGCCGGGACCGTCGACTCGCCGTCGCCTGGGGGCGCAGGCGCCTCCGGCGGGGTTTCGGGCTCAGGGCTTTCGACGGGGACCTCGACCTCATCGGAGCGAATGTCGATCTTGTAGCCCGACAGCCGGGCGGCCAGTCGGGCGTTCTGACCTTCCTTGCCGATGGCCAGCGAAAGCTGGTGCTCGCTCACGATCACCTTGGCCGTACCGGTCTCGTCATCGATGATGACTTCCTTTACCTTGGCCGGACCGAGCGCCTCTGTGATGAACTGTGCGGTGTCGTCGCGGTATTGCACCACGTCGACCTTCTCGCCACGGAGCTCGTTGACCACCTGCCGCACCCTCGAGCCCCTGGCGCCCACACATGCTCCCTTGGGGTCGACGTTGGGGTCGTTGGAGCTCACCGCGATCTTTGTCCTGTGTCCCGGCTCACGGGCGATCGCTGCGATCTCGACGGTGCCGTCCACGAGTTCGGGCACCTCGAGCTCCAGCAGTCTCCGCACGAGATCCGGGTGGCTCCGGCTCACCACTATCTGAGGGCCCTTTGCGTCGTTGCGGACTTCGAGGATCAACGCCTTGATCCGATTGCCACGATCCAACCGCTCGTATGGGATGCGCTCGGAGCCGGGCATGAGGGCCTCTGCGTCACCGAGGTCGAGGATGACATATCGATTGTCGACTTGCTGGACGATGCCGGTGATCAGGTCGCCTTCGCGACCCTCATACACGTCGAACACCTGATCGCGTTTGGCCTCACGAAGGCGCTGCGCGATCACCTGCTTGGCGGTTTGAGCGGCGATGCGACCAAAGTCGTCGGGAGTGTCCTCCCACTCGCGAACGACGTTTCCGTCTTCGTCGAGCTCCTGGGCGTACACGAAGATCTCCCCGGAGTCGGGGTCGATCGTCACACGAGCTTCTTCGGCGGCACCGGGGCTCCGCTTGTAGGCGGATACGAGGGCGTTTGCGAGCGCATCGAGAATGGTGTCGACCGGGACGCCGCGTTCGCGTTCGAGCAACTCGAGCGCCTCCATGACCTGAACGTCGATCTTCATGACACGCTCCTCACTGCTTCTTTCCGGGTTTCGGGGCCGCCTGCCACTTGAACACGGTCTTGGCGGTGATCACGTCCTCGTATCGGGCTGCGCGTTCGTCACCATCGACAGCGACCACGAATTCCGAGTCGTCTGCCGAGAGGAGGACACCTTTCAACACTGTTGTGACCCCGTCTGTCCGGGTCTTGACCGACACCTCGCGGCCGATCGACTTCTCGAAGTGGCGAGCAGTCTTGAGTGTCCGCTCCAGCCCCGGGGACGAGACCTCCAACCGGTACGGGTCGTCTAGATCGGTCTCCGCATCCAACAGTGCCGACAATCCAAGGCTCAACTCGGCGATCCGATCGATGTCCACCCCATCCTCGGCGTCCACCAGCACGCGAAGCGTCAGCCCCTTGCCGGAGCCGGCGAGCTCCAGGTCGTCGAGTTCGACCTGCTCGGCGGCGAGCCAGGGCTCGATCAGACCACGGAGTGTCTCGTGCCGTGTGGTCATGATGGTCAGTGTGTTCTCCTCGTCATCGGAGCCGCGTGGCGCCCGAACGGTCGTCGATTCTTCTCTTTCTTGCGCTCGATTCGTCTCGATGCGCACCCACCAAAGAGCGCCGGCTCGGAGGCCGCCGCTCCATCACACGACAAGGTGGGCTGGGCGCCCACCTCGCAGTAGCGTCCTATCAGTTGGATCGATCAGTATACCGACGTCCAAGTCAACGGTTTTCCTCTGCGAAATCGGTCATGAATTCGGCCAGAGTTGCGACGCTTTCCATCGACAGCGCCGCGTAGAGAGACGCACGACAGCCGCCGACCGACCGGTGACCCTTCAGACCGACCAGCCCGGATCGGTCGGCGACTTGCACGAACTCACGTTCGAGTTCCTCGGTGGGCAGCCGGAACACGACGTTCATGTGGCTTCGCACCCGCGGGTCGACCGGGTTGCGGTAGAACCCGTCACTGCCGTCGATGACGCCATAGATGAGCCCCGACTTCTCGGCGGAACGGGCCTCGAGCGCAAGGATGCCGCCTGAGGTTTCGATCCGGGCCAGCACCTTCGCCATCACATAGATCGAGAACATCGGGGGCGTGTTGGCGAGCGAATCGGCGGCCGAGTGCCATCCAAACCGCAAGTACCTCGGCAGCGACTCCGGGGCCGCTTCGATGACGCTCCGTCGGATGAACACGACCGACAGGCCTGCCGGTGCGAGGTTCTTCTGGACGCCCCCGTACACGATGTCGTAGAGCTCCCATGCGATGGGTCGCGCCAGGTACTCAGATGACATATCGGCGACGAGCGGGACTCCGAGATCAGGGAACTGGATCATCCGGATCCCGTTGATCGTCTCATTGGTCGTGACATGGAGATAGCGCGTGTCGGGCCGGACCATGATCTCAGACGGGTCGGGCATGGTGCTGTATCCGGAACCGGCGCCATCCCAGGCCTGGTACGCGTCGGCGACCAGGATCGCGTCACCGAACGCGGCCGTGGCCCAACTCCCACTCATCACGTAGCCGACCGGGCGATCCGAGGCGACGTTCATCGGAATCATGCCGAACTGGAGCGTTGCACCCCCCTGAACGAGAAGGATCTCGAAGTCGTCGGGAGCCCCCGACACCGACCGCAGGAGCCTGAGTGCTTCTCGATGGACGCCGTCGTAGGTTGCACTTCGGTGACTCAGTTCCACCACCGACATCCCGGAGCCCGCGAAGTCGAGAAGCTCGGACCGGGCCTCCTCCAGGACTTCTGTCGGAAGGGTGCAAGGGCCGGCACCAAAATTGTGAACGCGCATCCGCCGGATGGTGCCAGTCGGCCGGCCTGGTCGCCAATCACCCGTCCGTCGAAGCCCAGAGACCCCGATCGTCGCCATCTCCGGTCCTCCTCGCCGAACTCGCCTCATGCGTCGTCGATCGACAGCATGAACGATGCCGACAACTCCCCGATAGGCTTCCGTCGAATGGAGCAACTGCAACCGTCGGTGATGCCGCGCAGCGTGACCCGCTTCGATGCGCACGGATCGAACCACGTAGAGGATCTCTTGGCCGTGGAGACCCCTGTGGAGCTGCGGATCGACGAGGTACCGATCGGGGTGCTGATGCACACCCCGGGAATGGAGCGTGAACTGGCGATCGGCTTCTGTATCACGGAAGGCATCGTGCTCGGCCCGCACGAGATCGCCGACGTGACGCCCGTCGGCGATGGCCAACGGTGGAGAGTCGTGATGGCACCGGGAGTGAAGATCGATCCCGAGCAGTTCCGGCGCTCCGTCTACACCACGTCATCCTGCGGGATCTGCGGCAAGGCATCGATCGACGCCGTGAAGATCGCCGCCAGGGCCGTCCCAGAAGGTCCGGTGCTCTCGCGGCGACTGTTGCTGTCCCTCGGCGATCGGCTCCGAGAGCGACAGGCTGCGTTCGATGTCACAGGCGGCCTCCATGCGGCAGCCCTCTTCGACGCCGGCGGAACCATTCTGTCGTCTTCCGAGGACATCGGGCGGCACAACGCCTGTGACAAGGCGATCGGCGCGGCTGCCGTCGACCGCTGGCCGCTCGGGCCTCTCGTCCTCCAGGTCTCCGGACGCGTCTCCTTCGAGATCACGCAGAAGGCAGCGGTGGCGGGGATTCCAGTTGTGATCGGCGTGTCGGCCGCCTCGTCGTTGGCGGTTGAACTCGCCGAAGATCTGGGAATGACCCTGATCGGCTTCTCGCGGGGTGAGGACTTCGTCGTGTACTCGGGCGCCTCGCGAATCGCCGATCGCTGAAGCTACGCCCTTCGGTGCGCTCCGACGAGCTCAGCGAGCCTTCCGACGATCTGTGTGATGGGTACTGCCACCGTCTCGAGCCCGCGACGGGTCGTCAGTTCCGCCTCACCGTTCGCGACACCCTTGGGTCCCACCGTGACCCGATACGGAATGCCGACCAATTCGGAATCGGCGAACTTCACGCCTGGCCGCTCGGCACGATCGTCGAGTACGACCTCGATGCCTGCTGCCGCCAGCTCGTCGTGGATGCGACTCCCGGCGATCCCGGTCTCCTCGTCATCGGGCCTGATGACCGTGACCACCACCTCATAGGGCGCCACCGTCACGGGCCAGATGATCCCGCGGTCGTCGTGGGATGCTTCGACGATCGCGGCCATGCTTCGCTCGACACCGATCCCATAGGAACCCATCACCACGGGGCGCGACTCGCCTTCCTCGTCCTGGATGGTGGCGTTCATGGCCTCCGAATACCTCGTACCGAGCTTGAAGATGTGCCCGACCTCGATTCCCTTCCAGAGATCGAGCGTACCCCCGCAGTTGGCGCAGGTCTCACCGGATGCGACCGCTCGCAGGTCGGCCCACGTTGTGACCTCGACATGTCGATCGACGTCGACGTTCTCGAGGTGCCAATCGTCCTCATTGGCCCCGGTCACCATCCCCCTGCGACCGGCCAGCGCAGGGTCGGCGATGATCGCCATGCCATCGACGCCCACGGGGCCGAGACTGCCCGGATGAGCACCGAGGAGCTCGAGAATCTCCTCGGGCTGAGCCGGTCGCACCGTCGATGCGGCCGTGGTGTCGACCAGCTTCTGCTCGAGCAGGTCGTGGTCACCCCGGAGCAACACCAGGGTCGGACGATCGTCCACCACGTAGACGAGGGTCTTTATCTGGCGGTCGGCATCCGCTTTCCCGGGGAATGCCGCGGCCAGCGCCTTGATGGTTCGAAGATCCGGCGTGGCGAACCGTGTCGGACCTTCGCCGCCCTCGGAATCGTCCACATCGGGCAGCCGAGCAACGGCCTTCTCGAGATTCGACCGATAGTCGCAACCGTCGCATGTGACGATCCAGTCCTCGCCGGCCGGGCTGCGGACCATGAACTCGATCGACCCGGAACCGCCCATCGCTCCCGATGAAGCCTCCACGTCGAACGCTTCCACACCGAATCGGTGAAAGATCCTCTGGTAGGCGCCGTGATGCCGATCGAAGGCGATGTCGAGACCGGCTTGGTCCACATCGAGCGAATAGGAGTCCTTCATGGTGAACTCGCGAACTCTCAACAGTCCGGACTTGGGTCGTGGTTCGTCACGAAACTTCGTCTGGATCTGGTACCAGATCTGTGGCAGATCCTTGTACGAAAACAGTTCGGTGGCGAGCAGGGCGAAGACCTCCTCGTGGGTCATTCCGAGGGCGTTGTCGGCGCCCTTGCGGTCGACGAGTCGAAACATCTCGTCGCCCATCACCTCCCACCGACCCGACCGTTTCCAGATCTCGGCCGGATGCAGAGCAGGAAGATGGAACCGTTGCCCTCCTATGGAGTCCATCTCGTCCTGGATGATGGACGACACCTTCGCCCGCACCCGCTGACCGAGCGGCAACATCGAGTAGTGCCCGGCGGCCAACTGGCGGATGAAGCCGCCCCGCACGAGCAGTCGGTGGCTCACCGCCTCCGCTTCGGCCGGATCGTCGCGGAGTGTGGGGATGAAGAGTTCTGACCAACGCATCGGCTCGGGACGATAGCCGAGCGCCCGGACTCGCCGCGACGGATTCTCTCGGCTCGAGGCTCCTCGGCCGACGGCACACAGCCAACTGCTCCCGTGCGTGTCGGCTGTCGGCTGTCGGCTGTCGGCTGTCGGCCGGCGGCAGTCGGCAGTCCTCGATGCCACGCTCATACCGCCGAGGGTCCCCTATCGCTCGGCGATTTCGGCGACGCGGTTGCGGCGCTCTTGGGTGCGGTTGGCGTCGCCCTTGATCTCGATGAGCTGGAGCCGGTCCGCCTCTGCGATGGCCGCCGCATTGGCGTCAGCCGCGGCGAGGCGGGCGTCCACACCTTCTTCCACGAGCTTTCTCGCTTCGTCGAGAAGGGCGTCGACCATCTCGTCTTCGGGGACCACACGGACCACTTGTCCCTGGATGAAGAGATGTCCCTTGCCGCGACCGGCAGCGATGCCGATGTCGGCCGAGCTGGCTTCCCCCGGCCCATTGACCACACATCCCATGACCGCCACCTGTATCGGAAGGTTCTCCGCTTCGAGCGCCTGTTGTGCCTTGCCGGCCACTTCGATGACGTCGACCTCGGCGCGGCCACATGAGGGGCAGGCGATCAGGTCGAGGCCTTTGCGTTCACGCAGGCCCAGGTACTCGAGAAGCTGGCGACCGGTCTTCGCCTCTTCGACCGGGTCGGCCGTCAGCGAGAAGCGGATGGTGTCCCCGATGCCTTCATTGAGGAGGGTCCCGATGCCCGCTACAGACTTGATGAGACCGCCTGGGAGCGGCCCCGCCTCCGTCACACCAAGATGCAACGGATAGTCCACCGTGTCGGCGAGCAGCCGATACGACGCCACCATCATGGGCACATTCGAATGCTTCACGGAGATCTTGATATCCGTGAAATCGACATCTTCGAGATAGCGGATCTCGGTGAGTGCCGACTCTACGAGGGCCTCCGGCACGGCGCCGCCGTACTTGGCTTCGAGATCCCGATCGAGTGAGCCACCGTTGACACCCACCCGGATCGGGACACCACGATCACGAGCCTCACGGGCAACCGTTTTGATGTGCTCCTCGTTGCGGATGTTGCCGGGGTTCAAACGCAGACCCTGGACTCCCGCTTCGAGCGCGGCGAGAGCGAGCTTGTGCTGGAAGTGGATGTCGGCGACGATCGGGACCGGGCTCCTCGGCACGATCTCCGCCAACCCTTGCGCCGCCTCGACGTCGTTGCACGTGATCCTGACGATGTCGGCGCCGTTGGCCGCCAAGGCGTACACCTGCTGCAGCGTGCCGTCGACGTCTGCGGTCTTGGTCGTCGTCATCGATTGCACTGCCACGGGCGCTCCGCCACCCACGGGCACCGAGCCCACATGGATCTGGCGCGTGAGTCTCCGCTGGATGAACGGCTCCATCGTCACCTCAGGACGGCAGTTCTATGGGATTGACGATGTCGAGGATGATCGACAAGACGCCCACGATCGTGAGCGCCCCGATGACGAGCACGGCAACCGGGACGAGTGCCCTGATGTCCACCTTGCGGCGGGTGAGCTTCTCGAACAGGGCGACCGCAAAGTGTCCGCCGTCGAGCGGGAAGAGCGGCAGGGCATTGATGGTGCCGAGCACCACGTTGACTGCGGCCATCAGATACAGAAGACGCGCCAGGCCCAGCTCGTCGGCCTGCGCACCGATCTGCGCCAATCCGACCACGCTCACCGGGCGGACTGCGTCGTCCACCTCTCCCCCGGTGATACCGCCTGCCAGCTGACCGAGGGTGTCGAAACGGAAGATCCGTGAGAAGACATCGAACGTCGACGTCAGTTGGAATCCGACCTCCCGGGCTGCCCTTCCGGTCGCGGTGAACAGGGAAATCGGCACCTGCTCGAAACCTGGTCGCACTCCGAGGAATCCGATCGTCTCCCCCGTCTCCGGATCCTCACGTGACCCGATCGTGGCCGCCAGCGACAACGGCTCGCCGTCCCGAACGATGTCGATGGTGAGGTCTTCCCCGGCTGCGGCGGCAATGGTGTCGACGAGGGTGTCCCAGTCCGAGATCGCCACACCGTCCACTCCCACGATCACGTCACCCGCTTCGATACCGGCATCGGCTGCTGCGGTGGTCACACCCGCCGCAGGAGCTACGACCTCCGAAACCTCGGTGGTGAGCGTCTGGTCACCGGCGGAGTACGCGAGGCCAAGAAGGATCAAGAAGGCGAGGAGGAAGTTGGCCGCAACACCGGCGAGCACGACCACCGACTTCTTCCAGAACTCCTTTTCGCGGTAGGTCCGACCCTCGTCCTCAGGATCTATGTCCTCCAGGGCGCTCATTCCGACGATGCGAACGTACGCTCCGAACGGAATCGGCTTGATGCCGTATTCGGTCTCGCCTCGTTTGAATGACCAGATGCGGGGGCCGAATCCGAGGAAGAACTCGGTGACTTTCATCCCGGTTGCCTTTGCGGCAAAGAAGTGTCCGGCCTCATGGGCGACCACGAAGATGATGATGGCGGCGATGACGCCGAAGCCTCCGAGAAAACCGTTCATGGAGGTCCACAACCTAGCCGCCAACCGGGGCTATCGACAGTCTCCCGCTGCTTCAGCACGCACCCGCAATGAGGGATGCCGCCAACGAGCGAGCCTGTGCATCGACCTCGAGGACATGCTCCACCGACTCGACGGGTACCGGAGACGTTTGTTCCATCGTCGCTTCGATGACCCGGGCGATTCCGTTGAAGCCAAGACGTTCCTGGAAGAATGCCGCCACGGCCACCTCGTCGGCCGCGTTGAACACGGCCGGCAACGAACCACCGACACGGCCGGCCTGATAGGCGAGCCGCAGGCCGGGAAAGGTGTCCAGGTCCGGCGCCTCGAACGTGAGGGTCGTGCCCGGGATGTCGAATCGCGGAAGCGCACTGTCGACCCGCTCGGGATACGTGAGCGCATATTGGATCGGCACTCGCATGTCGGCGTGGCCCACGTGTGCGAACAACGCCCCATCCGAGAGCCGAACGAGCGCATGCACGAGGCTCTGGGGATGAACGACGACCTCGATGCGATCGAATCCGATCCCGAACAGCACGTGCGCCTCGATCACCTCGAGGCCTTTGTTCACCAACGTTGCCGAGTCGATTGTGATTCGACCGCCCATCGACCACGTCGGGTGTGCCAGCGCCGCATCGACCGAAACCTCTTCGAGATCTTGGCCCGTGCGACCTCGGAATGGCCCGCCGCTGGCCGTGAGCACGAGGGTGTCGATCTGAGAGCGAGGGCTGGCAGCCACCAACTGGTGGAGTGCGGAGTGCTCCGAATCGACCGGGATCAACGTGCCGGAGCCGGCATCCAGCGTCGAGCGCACCAGATCTCCGGCGGCCACCAGGGATTCCTTGTTGGCCAGGCACAGCCTGTTCCCCGCCTCCAGGGCGGCGATCGTCGCAACGAGCCCGGCGGACCCAACGATGCCATTCATGACCGTGGCGCCGGTCGTCGATGCAAGAGCGACGACCGAGTCTGCACCGAACTCCACGCGCGACCCCAGTGCGTCACGCATTGCTCTTCGCTCCTCAGATGACCCGCCGGCCACCGACACTGCGGCATCCGGGAAACGCTGGGCCAGCGCGACGACCTCCGGACGGGGACGTCCGACTGCCAGTCCGGCGATGCGGATGCCGAGCCGCTCGGCGACCTCCAGTGTCTGGCGACCGATCGAACCGGTGGCGCCGAGCAGGATCAGTGGTTTCACGCCAGGCCGAAGAATCCGAAGAGCAAATAGGCGCCGGGAACGACAAACAGCATCGCGTCGATCCTGTCGAGCATTCCTCCATGTCCGGGGAGCAGCGAGCCCATGTCCTTGACGTCGAGGGACCGCTTGATCACAGATTCCGCGGCATCGCCGAGCGGGGCGAGGATCGCCACCACTCCGGCCAGTGACAGCGCTTCGATGAGTGACACGGGGAAGATGGCCTTGAACGTGGAGAGAACGGATGTGAGGAGCAGCGCTGTCACGAGCCCACCCAGATACCCTTCCCACGTCTTCTTTGGTGACACTTTCGGAGCCATCAGGCGCTTGCCGAAGGCGCGCCCGGCGAAGTACGCGCCGGCATCAAATGCTGCAGTGACCAGGACCACGAGCAGCACCAAACCGACGTAAGAGTCGGCTCGCGTGATGCCGACGGCGAACCCGAGCAATCCGATCCATGCCACCCCCATCATCGTCACTGCGGCGTTCTCGAGGGGATCCCGACGACCGGCGCCTGCCATGAAGAGACCGACCACCACCACCACCACCGACAGTGCGACGCCGATGGCGACAATGCCCACCTGGAGCGTTCCCACGGCGATTCCGATCGCACCCAGGAAGCCGAAGATGGCGACCGGCACGAAACCCTGTGTGCGCGCCGTCGAATAGAACTCTCCGAGCGAGATGATCATCACGAGCGCCACGAACCCGGTGAACCAACCGCGGCCGAGCATCAGGCTCCCGAGGAAGATCCCGACCAGGACAACAGCCGTCACGACTCGCATCGTCAGATCCGACGCACGCTTCTGCTCTTCGAGCTCGACGTCTTCCTCCGTCGGCCCTCGCACCCCGGTCACATCGTCGAACCCGATCAACCCGGATCCGACCCCGGGCAGCGACGCAGCCACCGCCTGCTGCTCGACGTCCTCGGCGGCCGCCCGCGCCACGTCTTCTGCGAGCCCCTGGTATTCCCGGGTCGTTGCCGCCACGTAGTCGTCGTTTGTGAACTCATCGAGCGAGGTGGGGCCGCTCTCGAGGTGGTCGAAGTTGTCCGGCGCGGAGTCGTCCCGACCGGCGGATTCGTCCCGATCGACGGACTCATCCCGCTGGTCTGGTTCGTCCCGATTCTCCGGTTCGCTCGCAGCGCTGTCTTCGGCCGGGGCCTCGTCTTCCGTTTCCCACGGACGAAGCACCCGTGGACGTGCCTGGTGGGAGGGCTCGTCGGTCATGTCATACCTCGAGGAGCTCGGCCTCTTTGCGCTCCAGCAAGCCATCGATCTCGGCGATGTGCTCATCGGTGACATCCTGCAGGTCTTTCTCGGCCCGCCGGATGTCGTCGTCGGAGATCTCTCCATGGAGTGCCTCCATGTCCGACTTGCCGTGTCGACGCACGTTGCGCACAGCGATGCGACCGTCCTCGGCCATCGAACGCACCATCTTGATGAGGTCGCGTCGGCGTTCCTCGGTCAATGAAGGGAAGGAGAGACGGATCACCTGGCCGTCGTTCGACGGCGAGATCCCGAGGTCGGCCTCCTGCAGCGCCTTCTCGATCGCTCCGATCGACGACTTGTCGAACGGCGAAATGACGAGCAGACGCGGCTCGGGCACCGAGAACGTCGCCAACTGCTGCAACGGCGTCTGGCTGCCGTAGTACTCGGCCGAGATCCGATTGAGGATCTGAGGGTTGGCACGGCCGGTGCGAACGGTCGCAAACTCGGACGCGACGTGATCGACGGCTTGCATCATCTTCTCACGAGCCTCATCGAGCAGTTCGTCGATCATCATTCCTCCAGTCCGCGCGGCACCTGGGTGCGCCGCCGAAGAGCGTCAGTGCACGATCGTGCCGATGTGCTCGCCTTTGACCGCCCGGACGATGTTGCCGGGCTCGGTCATGTCGAACACCACGATCGGCACGCCGTGCTCGCGGCACATGGTAATGGCCGTCGAGTCCATCACCCGGAGACCCATCGACAGGAAGTCCATGTACTCGAGCTCGGGGATGTGGGTGGCGTCGGGGTGGGTGACGGGGTCCCTGTCGTACACGCCGTCGACCTTGCTGGCCTTCAGGAGCAAGTCGGCGCCGACCTCGACAGCCCTCAAAGCAGCCGTCGTGTCGGTCGTGAAGAAGGGGTTGCCGGTCCCCGCTGCAAACACGACGATCCGCCCCTTCTCGAGGTGACGAATCGCACGCAGGCGTATGTACGGCTCCGCGAGCTGCTGCATGCTGATCGCCGACTGCACCCGCGTCGGAACGCCGGCCTTTTCGAGGGCGTCCCTCAGTGCCAGGGCGTTGATGACGGTGGCGAGCATCCCCATGTAGTCGGCCGACGCCGGATCCATGCCTTTTGCCGCAGACGAGACACCCCGAAAGATGTTCCCACCACCGACGACGATGGCGATCTGGGTCCCGGTGGCGTGGGCCTCCGCCACCTCCTCGGACACACGCTTCACCGTGACAGGATCTATCCCGTAGCCGAGCTCGGGGTCGGCGAAGGCCTCGCCGGAGAGCTTGAGGAGAACCCGCCGCCCGGTCACGCGTTCTCGCCGATTGCGATCCTCGAGATCCGTCGCACGGAGATGTTCTCGCCCATCTTTGCCGCCAGGCGCCCCACGAGCGCTTCCACCGTGCCCTCGAACTTCTCTTTGTTGACGAACTCCTGCTCGTACAGCACGTTGTCGCGGAAGAACTTGTCGAGGCGCCCTTCGACGATCTTGGCGATCGCCTGTTCGGGCTTGCCCGATGCACGGGCTTCGCGCTCGATGAGCTCGGCTTCCTTGTCGATCGCAGCCTGCTCGACGTCTTCACGCCGAACCCACTGTGGGTTGGCCCATGAGACGTGCATCGCGATGTCGGTTGCGGTCTCCCCGAACTCCGGGCTCTTGGCGACGAAGTCGGTCTCACAAACGAGCTCGACGAGGACACCCATCACGACGTGGTCGTTCTGGACGTGGAGGTAGGAGCCCACTGTGCCCTCCGAAGCCTCACGACCGGCGCGTTTCGCGACGGCCGCCAGGCCACGTTCACGGAGCAACTCGAAGGCCTCGTCGAAGTTCCCGGCGGAATCGTCGAGCGCCTTCTTGGCGTCCAGCATGCCGACGCCGGCCTGCTGTCGAAGGTTCTGAACGTCCTTTGCGGTGTAATCAGCCACTAGATCTCTCCGTTGATCAGGACTCGTCCGATTCGGCCTCGGCCAGCTTGCCGGCGGCCTCTCGGCCTTCGCGGCAGGCGTCGGCGAGTGCCATCGCGATGAGCTCGGCAGAGCGGATCGCGTCGTCGTTGCCCGGGATCACGAGGTCCACGGGGTCTGGATCGCAGTTCGAGTCGACGAGGGCCAGCACCTTCATGCCCAGGCGCTGCGCCTCTTTGACGGCGGTGTGCTCGTTGTTCACGTCCACGACGAAGACGGCATCCGGGACGCGAGTCAGACTCGCCACTCCGCCGAGGTTCGCCTGCAGCTTCTCGAGTTCCCGCCGAAGACGGAGACGTTCCTTCTTGTGACGGGCTTGCATCTCGCCCGTCTCCTCCATGCGCTCCAGTTCCTTCATGTAGAAGATGCGCTTCTGAATGGTGTTGAAGTTGGTCAACATGCCGCCGAGCCAGCGGTAGTTGACATAGGGCATCCCGGCATGTTCCGCCGCCTGTGCCACGGCCGACGCTGCTTGTTTCTTCGTGCCCACGAACAGGAGAACGCCGCCGTCGGCGACGAGGTCCCGTACGTAGTCGATGCTGGTCTGGATCTGCTCGACCGTCTGACGCAGGTCGATGATGTGAATGCCGTTGCGCTCGCCGTAGATGTACGGCGCCATCTTGGGGTTCCAGCGCCGGGTCTGATGTCCGAAATGGACACCTGCCTCGAGCAGCTGCTTCATCGTGACTCCAGCCACTTCAGCTCCTTCTGGTTGGTTCCTCCGCCTCAGAGACCCGTTGCAGGTCCCACCTCGTTTCGAGCAAGCTCGACCAGAAGAGGTGCCGAGGCGTGTGTGATGGCAGACACTGTACCGCTGGTCGCGGGGGTGGCACGAATCGTAAACCAGCTACCGGTCACCAGTCGCCAGCTGCCGGTCGGAATACCGCGCTGCATCGGGCCGACGGCCAACCTGCCAATGATCCGGCAGGAGGTTGAGGCGTCGGCCGCGAGCTGTACGCCGTTGACCGGGCCAATGCCCCCGACCGGGGACTGGAGACCGGAAGCCGGGGACCCTAGCGGTAGGTCGGCTCGGTCATTCGGTTTCGGAGGCTCATGACGCTCTTGGCGTGGATCTGACACACCCTGGACTCGGTGACGCCGAGCACCTCGCCGATCTCGGCAAGGGTGAGTCCCTCGTAGTAGTACAGAGTGAGCACCAGACGTTCCCGGTCGGGAAGCCGGTTGATGGCGTCGGCGAGGATACGCCGGGTCTCTTCCTTCTGGAATGCCGCTTCTGGGCCGGCTCCGGTGGGGTCGGCGACGATGTCGCTGAGCGAGTTGCTGGAGTCGGGCGACAGGACCTCATCCAGGGCGACGATCCCGAGGTTCGAGATCTCCGCCAGCGCGTCTCTCAGCTCGTCGACAGTGCTTCCCATGTGACGGGCGAGCTCTTCGTCGGTCGGTGTGCGCTGGAGTCGGTGCTCGAGCTCGGCCATCGAACGTTCGATCTCACGCGCCCGGGCGCGGACGGAGCGGGGAACCCAGTCCATGGCCCGAAGCTCATCGAGGATCGCTCCTTTGATCCGGTTGATCGCATACGTCTCGAACTTGAATCCGCGCTCCGGCTCGAACTTGTCGATGGCGTCGATGAGTCCAAAGATCCCGTATGAGACGAGGTCGGCTTGATCTACGTTTCGGGGAAGGCCCACTCCCACGCGGCCGGCGACGAACTTGACCAGCGGCGAGTACTGGATGATGAGCAAATCACGCGTGTGCTCATCACCTGTGGATTTGAACCTCTCCCACAGGGCGAGGACGTCGTCCATCGGCGACGGGTCACGCCCGTGGGTGGCTGCGGTCATAAGTGGCCTTGAGATGGTCGCGAGTGACTGAAGTGTAAGTCTGTGTGGTACCCAGGGCAACGTGGCCCAAGAGCTCTTGCACGCTGCGGAGGTCGGCTCCTCCTTCGAGGAGGTGGGTTGCGAACGAATGTCTGAGGGCATGAGGGAAGGTCCCGACCCGCCCGCGGACCACCCTCCGGATCGACCGCGCATCCATGCTTCCTCCACGCCGGCCGATCCACAACGCATCGCCGGCCTCGACTGTGACCAGTTGCGGGCGCCCGAGAGCGCACCATCGCTCGACAGCCGCCATCGCCGGCCCCCCGATCGGCACCGAGCGGTCGCGACTGCCCTTGCCCCGGACGACCACGGCGGAGGCGCCTCGCACCGACTTCACCGTCATCGCGGCCAGCTCCGCCACCCGCACTCCCGTGGAGTACAGGACTTCGAGCAGGGCCCGGTCTCGAAGATCCAAGGCGCCGGTGCCGTCGATCGATTCGATCGCAGCCTGAACCTGACGTGCAGACAACGCGTGCGGCAACGGCTTCGGGGTCTTGGGTCGGGCGACGCCGGCAGCCGGGTTCGAGGCGAGAAGGCCACGCCGAACGGAGTCGTCGAGGAATGCCCGGATCGCCGAACCTTTGCGTGCGGTCGACGTACGGGCATATCGCAACGCATCGAGCTCGGCGAGGAACGCACGCACCGTCTGACGATCGATGAGCCCGAGCCCGGTGACACCCTGGTGTCGACAGAAGTCCAGGAACTGGCTCAGGTCGCGACGATAGGCTTCGATGGTGTTCGGAGAGAGCCCCCGTTCGTCGGCGAGGCGACGCAGATAGCCATCGACAGGCGCATTGGCCCACGCCGGAAGCTCGGGAACTGAAGACACCTGGCGATGCTACGCCAATTCGCAGTCGATACGTGGGATCACGTTGCCGGCCGCACGACACCCTCCCCGAGCGTGACCTCGCGTCTCCCCATCGCATCGGTGATCGCGAGCATCACTTCCGCCAACGGGGCACCGGTTCGCTCGACCAACTCCTCCACCGTGGCCGGCAGCGGTCCGAGGGCCGAGGCCTGGTCGGTCAGGCCCGGGTGCCGCGGCGCAGGACCCAGCACCATCTCCACCAACTCGACCGCCTCGTCGACATCCACCATCGGGTGGGCACCATCCCGAATCAGGCGGTTGCATCCTTTCGAGGTCTCTCGTCGAATGTCGCCGGGCACCGCGATCACTTCCCGTCCATGGGAGAGAGCGAGATTGGCCGTGATCAGTGCCCCGCTGCGGTCTGCAGCCTCGACAACGACCACGACGCCGCTCAAACCCGAGATGATGCGGTTGCGACACGGAAAGCGCCAGGGCTCAGGGGCGATGCCCGGGCCGAACTCAGACACGATCGCTCCGCCCGTGACGAGAATCCGCTCGCCGAGCGCCTCATTGCGACGTGGGTACAACCGGTCGATCCCGGATCCCAAGACCGCCACCGCCGTTCCACCGGCATCCACACAACCACGATGTGCCGCAGCGTCTATGCCAAGGGCCAAACCGCTCACGATCGGCCAACCGGCCGCACCAAGGCGGCCTCCCAGCTCCTCGGCCACCTCGAGGCCATACCGGGTGGCGGTCCGGCTGCCGACGATGGCCACACCCGCCGACGAAGGGAGCCGGCCCCTCAGGAACAACCATGGTGGTGAATCCGGCAGGAGAGAGAGGTGTCCGGGCAGTTCGTCGGAAAGGACGAATCGGACGTCAGGAACGGGCCACGTCGACTCTTCGACCGGATAGGCGGGGATCGCCCCGGAGGCGAGCATCTTGCGGACGCGGTCGGGGTTGAAGCCTTGCAGCGCCAGCGTCAGCAGCTGAGTCACCATGCCTCCCGAAACGCCAGTGCCTCGGCGATGTCGGATTCGCCTACTTCGTCCCGATCCGAGAGATCGGCGATCGTTCTCGAAACGCGGCGCACCCGGTCGTAACCCCGGCCGTTGAGGACGCCAGAGTCACAGGTCGATCGCAAGAGGTCGGATGCGGCTTTGGACACTGGAAGTTCGTCGAGCTGCGAGGAGCCGAGTTCGGCATTCGGCGCTCCTCGGGCGAACTGTCGGGCGGCGGCGGCCGCCACCCTCGCGCCCACGACACTCGACGGCTCCCCGGGGGGACCGTCGAGACGCCCCGGACGTCCGATCCACACTCTCAGGTCGAATCGATCGAGCAGTGGCCCGGACAACCGTCGGCGATAGCGTTCGACTGCACCGTTGGAACAGCGGCACCCTTTCAGCGTGTCGCCTCGATGACCACAAGGGCAGGGGTTGGTCGCTGCGATGACCTGGCAGCGTGAGGGGTACCGGACGCTCCATCCTCTACGGGCGATCTCGACCACTCCGTCCTCCAATGGCTGGCGAAGGCCATCGAGCACCGACGCCGGGAACTCACCCAACTCGTCGAGGAACAACGTCCCTCGATGGGCCAGGCTCACCTCACCCGGGACGGGCGTCCCCGAACCACCACCCAGCAGGGCCGCACGGGATGCGGAGTGGTGGGGGGCCCGGAAGGGCGGACGGGCTCCCCACGACCAACGCCGGTCGGCCGCCTCCCACACGCACAATGCCTCGAGCAGGTGGTCCATGGACAACGACGGAACGAGTCCCGGAAGGCGACGAGCAAGCATCGACTTCCCGGTGCCGGGGGGCCCGATCAGCAGGAGGTGATGGCCGCCCGCCGCCGCGATCTCGACCGCACGCCGGCCGAGCGGTTGCGAACGCACGTCGGCGAGGTCGGGATGAGTCTGCTCGTCGACGAAGCCGGAGGGAGCACTCATCCGAACCGGAGCTCCCTCGGCGGCGTGGACCGCCTCCGACAGCGATCCAACAGGGCGGATGTCTGCCCCCGGAACGACGGCAGCGAGGGCCGCAGACTCGCTTGGAATCAGACACGGAAGTCCGAGCTTCGCTGCCACGAGAGCCCCGGCGACCACCCCGCGGGCTGCCCGCACCGAACCGTCGAGGGCCAGCTCACCGACGGCGACCACATTTGCAGCGTGGCTGCTGATCGTTCCCGCAGCGGCGAGCACACCGAGCGCGATCGGCAGGTCGAACGCCGACCCGGCCTTCGGAATGTCGGCGGGCGCCAGATTGACCGTGAGCACACGCTGAGGGAAGTCGAACGAGGATGAGACCATCGCAGCCCGGACTCGTTCCTTGGCTTCACGAATCGCTGTGTCGGGCAGGCCGACGAGGGAAAACCGTGCCTTCCCTGCCCCACCAACATGTGCTTCTACGTGGACGCGTCGGGGTGACGCTCCTACGAGGGTTGCTGACGAACTGACGGCGAACATGAACCGAACCTACGGCCCTGGAGTGACGAAAACGCGCGAGGGGACCGTGGGTCAGCGACCGCGGAACTCCGGTCGTCGCTTTTCGATGAAGGCCGCCACCCCCTCCGCCACGTCCTCGGTGGTGAAACAGATGGATTGGGACTGCCCCTCCCAGTCGAGGGCATCCTCATAGGAGATCTCCCAGGAGCGGTCCAGGCCCTGCTTGGCGAACATCTGTGCCACCGGCCCACCAGCGCCGAAAGCCTCGGCCAACTCGGTGACGCGCTGCTCGAGCACATGCGGATCGACGACCTCGAGACACAACCCGATGCGCAACGCTTCGTCGGCTTCGACCATGCGACCCGACAGAGCCAACTCCTTGGCCCGTTGCGAGCCCACAACCCTCGGCAGGAGCCAACTGCCGCCGAAGTCGAGAGTGAGACCGCGTTGTACGAAGATCTCGGAGAATCGAGCTCGTGTCGAGGCCAGCACCACATCGCAGCCGAGCGCGAGGTTCATACCGGCCCCTACGGCCACGCCGTCGACCGCGGCGATCGTCGGTTTGGTGATCCGCCTCAGCGCCAACGCAGCGTCGGCGACGCGGTTCATCGACCGCTTCCGGTCGGCCACGCCCTGCGACACGATGCCTCTGGGGTCGAGATCGGCTCCCGAGCAGAACGCACCACCTGCACCGGATACGACCAACACCCGCTGGTCGCTTTGCTCGAATGCCACCAGAGCGTCCCTGAGGTCCACCCATCCGTCCGGAGACGGAACGGCATTGAGCCGTTCCGGTCGGTCGAGGACAAGCCAACGTACGCTGCCACGATCTTCGATCCGGATCCAGTCCATGCGGGCAGCCTAGATCTCGAAGGCCGGGCGCGAGTCCTACCCTGAGGCCAGATGGGACTGAACCCGTTTCGACCACAGACCAAGTCCGGATTCGACATCGCCATGGTGATCGGCGCGGTGCTCCTCACGTTGGCGGTGATCGTCTGGGCGCTCGTCGGCGGCTGACATGTGGGATATCGAAGCCGTCGATGTCAGCCCGGTCCAGCCGTACGCAGCCCGCAAGACCTACATCTGCCCCGGGTGCGAAGGCACGGTGCCGGTAGGCACGTTCCACCTGGTCGTAGTCCCCCGGTACGAGCCAGACCTGCGACGCCACTGGCACCACGGATGCTGGCACAAGCATCAGCGTGGCCGAAGTCAGCCAACGCCACCACGACGCTGAGTTGCGGTCGCCCGACCCCGGCAAGCGAACGGTGCCGGCGCCGCTTCTGGTTCATGGACCACCATCGACTCGGCGCTACAGTGGCCCAACGACGTTCGAGGGGACTTCAACGGCGTTCCGCCGTATGAATCAGGGGTGACGGCCCAACTCACGCGCGTGCAGAGGGAGTAGCAATGACCGACAGAGTCGCGTTGATAACAGGAATCACCGGCCAGGACGGATCGTATCTAGCCGAGCTTCTGCTGTCGAAGGGCTACCAGGTGCACGGCACGGTCCGGCGAGCATCCACCTTTGGCACCGAGCGACTCGACCATCTGTACCTGGATCCCCACCAGAACGAGGCACGACTGTTCCTGCACTATGCGGATCTCGCCGACAGCGGTTCACTCGCTCGGCTGGTGGCAGAGGTGGAGCCCGACGAGGTGTACAACCTCGGGGCGCAATCCCATGTTGCGGTGTCATTCCGGAACCCCCTCTACACCGCCGATGTCGACGCCCTCGGCACACTCCGGCTGCTCGAAGCAGTCCGGATGCTCGACAAGCCGATTCGGTTCTACCAGGCGTCGTCGTCGGAGATGTACGGCAAAGTGGTCGAGACCCCGCAGACGGAGCTCACACCCTTTCATCCCCGGAGCCCATACGGCGTGGCGAAGGTCTATGCGTACTGGCAGGTCCTGAACTATCGGGAGGCGTATGGAATGTTCGCCTCCAACGGCATCCTGTTCAATCATGAATCCCCACGACGCGGTGAGACCTTCGTGACTCGAAAGATCACCCGTGCCGCCACCCGAATCAAGCTCGGACTCCAAGAGTTGCTCTATCTGGGCAACCTCGACGCCGAACGCGACTGGGGCTTTGCAGGCGACTATGTGAGAGCCATGTGGCTCATGCTCCAACAGGACGAGCCCGATGACTTTGTGATCGCCACCGGCGAGCGACACTCCGTGTCAGCTTTTCTGGACTCCACGTTCAAACGACTCGGACTCGATTGGCACGATTATGTGAGGATCGATCCCCAATATCTGAGGCCATCCGAGGTCGAACTGCTGGAGGGTGACGCCACCAAGGCCCGCGATGTCCTGGGGTGGAAGCCCGAAGTCGGTTTCGATCTGCTCGTGGAGATGATGGTGGAGTCGGACCTGGAGTTGGCGAGGCAGGAAAGGGCACTCGTGGATGCCGGGCTCAAAGCCAACGAATGGCGGAGCGGGCGACCATGACGAGGTTGAAGAACGCCAAAGTCCTGGTCACGGGGGGTGCCGGGTTCCTCGGCCGCGAGGTATGCGCCATGTTGACCGAAGCCGGCGCTTCGGAACTGGTGGTGCCCCGACGTGCGCAGCACGACCTGACGGAACAGCAAGTGGTGAGGGACCTCCTCGATGAAGTCCGACCCGACGTCATCGTTCACCTGGCGGCGGAGGTGGGAGGTATCGGCGCCAACATGGCGAATCCCGGCCGCTACTTCTACGCCAACGCTGCGATGGGTATCAACCTGATCGAGGAGAGCCGTCGCGTCGGCGTCGCCAAGTTCGTCCAAGTCGGGACCGTGTGCGCCTATCCGAAGTTCACTCCGGTGCCGTTCAAGGAGGACGATCTCTGGGACGGCTATCCGGAGGAGACCAATGCTCCGTACGGGGTGGCGAAGAAGAGTCTGCTCGTGATGTTGCAGAGCTACCGGAAGCAATACGACTTCAACGGCATCTACCTCCTGCCGGTCAACCTCTACGGTCCTTGGGACAACTTCGACCTCGAAACGTCCCATGTGATTCCGGCGTTGATCCACAGGTTCACCACCGCAAGGGACGAAGGCTCGCCCACGGTCACCCTGTGGGGAACCGGTTCGCCCAGCCGGGAGTTCTTGTACGTCTCGGATGCGGCGGCTGGCATCGTCGCGGCCGCCGCACGATACGACGGGCCCGAGCCGGTCAACCTCGGCAACGGACGTGAAGTTCCCCTTCGATCCCTCGCCGAGATCATCTCCCGGCTCGTGGGCTACAACGGTCAGATCGTCTGGGACACCTCCCGACCCGATGGCCAGCCACGACGAGCCCTCGATGTCACTCGGGCCAAGGAGTACTTTGACTGGGAAGCCGAAGTCGAGTTCGAGGACGGACTCCGTCGAACGATCGAATGGTGGGAGCAACACAGGCGGGCCTGATCCAGGATGTGCCGTGTGTCACAGGTCGGGGGTCCACCGGATGTGTGCGCCCTCGTGGTCGAATCGGATCGTGACCAGGTCGATCCGATGGCATGGGGGTGACAATCGTCTCGCCGACCTACGAACACGGTCGAGCTTCGTGACGTCGAACGCTTCGAGAGGATCCTCGTACCAGCGCGTCCGGACTTCCACCACGACCCGTTCGCCGGCGAGTTCGACGATCAGATCGAGCTCTCCATCGGACACGACGACGTTTCGCTGGAGCACGCGCGCTCCGCGGCGACGGAGATAGGCGGCTGCCAGCAGTTCACCCCGAGCCCCGGTTCGGTGTCTCGCATCGTCCATGCCGCCGGTCTACCCGACGGGTGCGACAGATCCCGGACGCACGAAACACCGCGAACAGCGGCCTGACGACCGACAACCACACAGCCACTGCTAGAGGTCGCCGAACCTGTCGAACGGCCATATGACCATGATCGCGTGACCGAGGATGTCGTCGGCGGGGATGGCACCGATCACACGACTGTCCTGGCTACAACCGGAACACCGGTGATCCCCCATCACGAACACGGTGTTCGGCTCAACAGTCAGCTCGGCCATGGGAGCCATCTCGGGATCCGAGATATAGGGCTCGTCGATGGCAACACCGTTGACCATCACCTGGTTGTCATCGATCTCGACGGTATCGCCGGGGAGGCCGATCACCCTTTTGATCAGGTCCTCACTCCCCTGCTGCTGTATCCCGAGTGCCTCGAGAACCGATCGGACGACCGACTCCGGGATCGACAAGTCCTCGTCGTCACCACGACGAAACACCACCACGTCGCCGCGGTCGATCTCGCCGAACTGGTACGCAGGCTTCCACACCAGGACCCGATCGCCGATCTGGAGCGTCTCGCGCATCGACTCCGACGGGATCCAGAATGGCTGGACCAGGAAGGTCTTGAGGAGCACTGCGATGAGCAGGGCTCCGAGCATGAGACCCGGAAGCTCGAGCAGAAAAGACCCACGACGGGGTCGCTCGGCGCGAGGTTCTTCGAGGTCGGTCATGTGTGCCTCAGGCTACGGCGGCTGGAGAGATGTGCCAGCCGGCAGCCGTTGTCACAGGTCGATGCCCGGCTCGAGCGTCTCGATGTTCACGTCCCGGAACGTGAGCACGGTCACCGACTGCAGAAACCGTGCGGGTCGGAACATGTCCCACACCCAGGCATCCGTCAACGAGATCTCGAAGTAGACGGAGCCGCCGGCGTCCCGACGCTGAACGTCGACGCCGTTGGTCAGATAGAAACGTCGCTCGGTCTCGACGACGTACTTGAACATCGGAAGCACGTCGCGATACTCCCGATAGATCTGGAGCTCGACCTCGGTCTCGAAACGCTCGAGGTCTTCGTCCATCCCATCACCGTCTGAGGCCATGTTCTCCCCGCCTCACAACTGGCCGACTCTGTCGACCGGCCATATCCGCACGATCGCCTCGCCCACCACATCATCGATTTCGATCGGTCCGAACACCCTACTGTCGGAGCTCGCGTTCCGATTGTCACCCATCACCCAGATGTGGCCGGGAGGAATGATCGTCTCGGCCATGTCGGCCATCAGCGTCCCCGGGTTCAGGTAGGGCTCCCGAATGGCTTCCCCGTTGACCAGCACCTGGTTGTCCAGGATCGAGACGGCGTCGCCTTCGAGGGCGATCACCCGTTTGATGAGGTCTTCGTTGGCCGACGTCCTGATGCCGAGGGCGTCCAACACCGCCTGGACCACCGCCTCCGGAGCGCTCTGCACGACCTCCGGCCCCGTCTGGAACACAACGATGTCACCGCGTTCGATCTCACCGAATCGATACGAGAGTTTCGACACCATGACGCGGTCGTCGATCTCCAGCGTGTGCACCATCGACTCGGAGGGGATGTAGAAAGGCTGGATGATGAAGGTCTTGATCAGGATTGCCACGACGAGCGCAGCCAAGAGCAGACCAGGCAGCTCCAGCAGGAAGGCGACCGGTCCCGGCCTGGAACTCTGCTCCCGCCGGGACCTGCGCATCGCTTCGGTGCTCAGTCCCGGAGCTCTTTGATACGAGCGGACTTGCCCGACCGTCCACGGAGGTAATACAGCTTCGAGCGCCGGACGTCGCCGCGACGGGTGACTTCGATCCTCTGGATGATCGGGGCATGGACCGGGAAGACCCGCTCGACGCCCACACCAAAGCTGATCTTCCGGACGGTGAACGAGGCGCGGAGGCCGCTGCCGTTGCGAGCGATGACCACACCTTCGAACACCTGCACGCGCTCACGGCCACCCTCCACCACTCGGACGTGCACCTTGACGGTGTCGCCTGCGCGAAAATCGGGGACGTCGTCGCGCAGAAACGCGCCTTCGACCATGTCGAGCTTGTGCATGACGGAACTCCTGTTGATGCTGTGCGGCCCTCGCGGGCTGCGGTCGCGACGACCGCGGAAAGGACGCAGTGAGAACTGCGAGGAATGGAGTCTATCAGCTCTGACGCCCAGGTCCATCTCGGCCGACATCGGACCTTTCGAGCAAGTCTGGGCGCCGACTGCCGGTGCGCTCGACACGCTGTTCTCGCCGCCATGCGGCGATACGCCGGTGGTCTCCCGACAGGAGAACCTCGGGCACCGCCCAGCCGCGAAAGTCTGCCGGGCGCGTGTAGACGGGCTCTTCCAACAACCCGTCTCGAAACGACTCCGACACCGTCGACTCAGGGTTGCCGACCACGCCGGGCAGCAGTCTGATGACCCCCTCGATCACAGCCAGCGCGGCCGCCTCCCCGCCGGCGAGCACGAAGTCGCCGAGCGACACCTCCTCGTCGATGAAATGATCGATCACTCGTTGATCGAGACCTTCATAGCGCCCGCACACGAGCGTGAGATGCGGCAGCTCCGACCAGTGATCGAGATGCGTTTGGGTCAGCGGCGCCCCGGACGGTGTCAGGTACACACGGTGGCTGCCGGCCAGAGGCTCGAGGGTCGCTGCCATGGGCTCGGGCATCATCACCATTCCCGGTCCTCCCCCGAACGGCGAATCGTCCACCTGCCGGTGCACTCCCTTGCCGTGCTCCCGGGGATCGGCGGTGTCCACCGCCGCCAGACCCGCTTCGAGAGCGCGTCCCACGATCCCCAGCCGCAACGGCGACTCGAAGTACTCGGGAAAGATGGTGACCACCGTGATCCGCACACCGCGAGTTTGGCACGCGAACGTTGTACGTAGAACGTTGTACGTAGAACGTCATACGTAGAACGGCATACGTAGAACGCCGTACGCATTCACCCGCACAGCCGGGACCGGGGACCGGAGACTGGAGACCGGGGACCGGGGACCGGGGACCGGTCTAGATGAGTCTCCGCTCGGCCGCCCATCTGGTGAGCTCGTTGCGATTCGAGAGCTGGAGCTTGCGGAGGACGTTCGAGACGTGGCTCTCCACGGTTTTGACCGAGATGTACAGCTCCTCGCCGGTTTCCCGGTACGTGTAGCCGCGTGCGATCAGCTGCAAGACCTCACGTTCACGTTCTGTCAGAGCCCCGAGTTCGGCGTCGACGACGTCGACCGGGATGGACGAGAAGGCATCGAGGACGAAACCGGCGAGGCGTGGCGAGAAGACGGCATCGCCACCGGCAACTCTTCGGATTGCGTCGGCGAGCTCCTCGGACGAGATGGTCTTGGTCACGTACCCGCGGGCTCCTGCTCTCACCACCGACACGACGTCTCCGGGTGCATCGGATGCCGATAGTGCCAGGAACAGCATGTCTGGGGCCTTCTCGCGTACTTTTTCGACCACTTCCCGGCCTCCCCCGCCGGGGAGGTGGACGTCGAGCAACACGACCGTGGGAAGCCGCTCTGTGATGAGTTCGATGGCCCCTTGGGTGTCCGATGCCTCACCGATCACCGTGATGTCCGGCGGGAGCTCTGCCTTGAGCCCCGCTCGGAAGATGTCGTGGTCATCGACGATGAACAGTTGGATCGGGTCGGTCACAGGGGCGCCTCCAGCTTCCACTCGGTACCACGGTCGGGGCTCGTCCTCAGGATGGCCGCCCCACTGATTGCTTCCAGCCTCTTTTCTATGGAATCAGAGATGCCACGCCGATCCGAAGGGATCGACTGCGGATCGAACCCGTGCCCTCTGTCACGCACGTACAACACCGCCGTTGCGTCGGTCACCTCGGCATACACCGACACCGAATCGGCCCCTGAGTGCTTCGAAGCGTTGACCATGGACTCTCGGGCGGCCGCCACCAGCGGGATGACCACGCTCTGCTCGAGCGAGTCGCCCACCGCCACGACGTCGATCGGAACCCCATATCGTTCTTCGACGTCGGCGGCGGTGCGTCGGAGCGAGTCGGCGAGGCCCTCCTCACCCGCTCCCTCGTCGCCATACAACCACCCCCGGAGCTCGCGTTCCTGTCGACGCGACAGCGCCACCACCTCCGACGGCCGTTCTGCCGCCCGCTGGATGAGCGCCAACGTCTGGAGCACCGAATCGTGGAGGTGTGCCGAGATCCGTGACCGCTCCTGGGTGCGGGCGAGTTCCTCACGGGCAGCCAGGATCGCTCGGTCCGAACGCCTCAGCGTGGTCACGGCCCACGTGACGATGAAGGCGCCGGCGACGTACACGAAGATCTGAGAGACCGGCTGTGCAAAATCTCGCTCTGAGATCGCCTGCACGATCAGCTGGCCGGCGGTGGTCACCGCCAACGTCGCGGCTGCGATCCATGCGGCGAGGGGGCTCCTGATGGCCGCGATCACCACCACCAGGATCGGAAACCCTCCGTAGATCCCGACGGTCGAGACCGCCAAGAACCGGGATGCCAAGACCGAGAACACCGCGAGCACGACGTCGACCCCCACGGTGAGCCGGGATGTCCCCAGCGATGCGTCGATCCGATACATCAGAGAGGTTGCGACCGCCCACACCGCGGCGAGCGCGATCGAGACGATCACCCAACCGGGATCGTCGGCCACGCCCTCAGAGAACAGGGTGACCATTCCGAGCGCAATCCACCAGCCGAGACCCAGCATTCGAGCTCCGTGGGCAACGCGGCGAAGGACGAGCTCGAACTCGCTGCGTTCTTGGAGACGATCCAGGAGTCGATCCATGCCGTACAGGTTACGGGGCAGGTGACACGCGCCGAGCGACCGAGCCGAGCCTTGTGCCCGGCGCCAACCGGTAGCCTGCCTTGATGACCCGGAAGGCTGCCATCGTGCTCATGGCCCTGGTGTCCGCCGCCTGTATCGGATCTCCTGCCGTCGACCCAACGACGCCGACCACCCTCGACGTGACGACGACCACTGCGTCTGCTGTCGCTTCGAGTACCGCTCCCACGACCTCGGGCGACGACGACGAGTTCGACGGTGATCTGTGCGGGCAACCCGACGTGGTCTTCACCGAGAGCGGACTGGTCGGGGCGGGTGGCGTGGAAGAGTCGGATGCGGCAATCATCCAGTCGCTCGGTTGGGCAGCCGTCGGGGGATGCCAGCGCCTCCACATGACATTCGCCACACTGGAGGGTGCACCGGCGGTATCACCGCCGGAAGTGGACGTCCAGTTCCTGAGATATGCCGGCGTGATCAGGGTCACCTTCGGGCCGACGGTGACCGACACTGTTATCGGTGAGCAGGTGGTCGAGACGGGTTGGATCGACCGGATATACGCTGTGACCCAGGTCGATGAGACGCTCATGCTCGACATAGTTCTCCGGGAACCGGTGTTCGCCAGGGTTCTGGCCGAGTCGGCGCCCGCCGCCGTGATCATCGACGTGACGCCGGGCGGTGACGCGTATCCGACCTCACCGGTGAGGTCCGGCGATGTGGTCGTCATCGGCCCCGATCCCGAGGTCTCGCGCTACCCGGTGACGATCACCGGCTACACCCTGAATGGCGACGACCGGATCGGCGGTGTACTCAACGCACCGGATGGAAGCACGGTGATAGGGCAGGCCACGGTCGGCACCAGTTCCCACACATGGGGAGGCTTCTCCATGGTCTTCCCGGATGGGCCGGCAGGCGATGTCACCATCACCGTCGACGATGGACCCATGCTGTCGCTCACTCTGGGCTGAGCAGCCCCTCGATGTTCGCGAGACGGATGTGCCCGGCGTCGACATCCACCTCCGGGACGACGGCCTTCACGAATGGAACCTCGACTTCGAACCCCTCGACCCTGACCAGCAGCCTGTCCTGAGCGACACCCTCTACGAAGTCGATCACCTCGCCTCGAGGTTCACCGGCGTGATCGAGAACCCGCAGTCCGACGAGTTCGTCTGGCCACCACTCGTCGTCATCGAGCGACCGACGCGCGGACTCGGGAATCGTGACGAACGACCCGCGTATGGCCTCCGCCTGCTGACGACCGGTGATGTGCGAAAACCGAACGATGAGCCGCCCCTCCGCCGTTCGCGAAGAAGCGACGGTGACGGTTCGACCATCCACGAACAACTCGGATCGAGGGGCAAACCGATCGGGGTGGTCGGTGTGCGGGAAGACGAAGACGTCACCCTTCAAACCGTGCGGTTTGCCGACCCGTCCAACGATCACATGTCCGCCAGGAACGGAATCAGTCGACGAACTCGACCCCGGCACTCAATCCTTCTTCTTCAGCAGCCGCCTGAGCGACCGTGCGGATCGCCCGCGCCACCCGGCCCCGACGCCCGATCACACGGCCCATGTCGCCCTTGGCCGTGCGGACTTCGGCCACGACCTCGTCCGGGCCTTGCTCCACCATCGTCACCTGGACCTGGTCCGGAGACTCGACGATCGACTTGACCACGTATCCGACGACGTTCTGGACGATCTCGCCTTTTGCCACGGTCATTCCTCCTCGGATGACTGGGTGGCGGTGGCATCAGCCTCCGCCTCGGCCCCGGT
Source organism: uncultured bacterium (assembly GCA_963785075.1). Taxonomy (GTDB): domain Bacteria; phylum Actinomycetota; class Acidimicrobiia; order Spongiisociales; family ZC4RG35; genus JAOUGY01. The sequence continues at coordinate 464,202 of CAWATW010000010.1, read as the reverse complement.
GGGCTCGGCTACTTCCGACCCGGAGTCCTCGGACGCTGCCGGCTCAGGCTCCGGCACCGGAGTGGGAGCGGAAGAAGCAACGGTGTGGATCTTGCCGGACGCAACCTTGTACCGCGACATCGCGCCACTGATCTCGAGGAGCTTGGCGACCGCCTCGGTCGGCTGCGCCCCCTTCTTCATCCAGTCGATCGCCTTGTCGTTGTCGATTTCGATCATCGACGGTTCCTGGTTCGGGTCATACCGCCCGATCAGGTCGATATAGCGGCCGTCCCGAGGGGCACGGCCATCCATGACGACGACGCGGTAATAGGCGGAGCGCTTCTTGCCCATCCGCATCAGACGCAACTTGACGGCCATTTGCTTTCCACCTCTGTCGATTCGTATTGGGAGTGTTCGGTGCGCAGAATTGTATGCAGGCTCGGCTCCGGGACGGGATTCAGCGTCGTCCGCGCTTCCCGCCACGCATTGCCGGCACCCCGGGCATACCCGGGATCCCTTTTCCGCCGGCCATCATCTTCATCATCTTCTGCGCATCGGCGAACTGCTTGAGCAGCCGATTCACGTCCTGGGGGGTGGTGCCCGACCCGGCCGCGATCCGTTTGCGGCGGCTGCCGCCGATGATTTTGGGGTTTGCCCGTTCGTTCGGGGTCATCGAGCGGATGATCGCCTCAACCCGAGCGAGGTCTTTGTCGTTGACATCGACGTCGCGAAGTGCCGAACCGGCGCCCGGCAGCATAGCAAGAACGTCCTTGAGAGGCCCCATCCGCTTCAACATCTGGAACTGTTCGAGGAAGTCCTCCAGATCGAAGGTGCCTTTCTGCATCTTCCGGGCGGCCTTCTCGGCCTCCTTCTCATCGAAGGTCTGCTCGGCCTTTTCGATGAGGGTCATGACGTCGCCCATCCCGAGAATGCGACTCGCCATCCGATCAGGATGGAACGGCTCGAAATCCTCGAGCCCCTCGCCCAGGCCGGCAAACTTGATCGGGACACCGGTCACCTCGCGGACGGAGATGGCCGCACCGCCACGAGCGTCGCCGTCGAGCTTCGAAAGCACGACGCCTGTCACATTCGTCTGCTCCGAAAAGCCCTTGGCGACGTTCACGGCGTCCTGACCGGTCATCGCGTCGACGACGAGCAGCACCTCGTGAGGGTTGACCTCTTTGCGGATGTCCGCGAGCTCGTCCATCAAGGCCTTGTCGATCTGGAGTCGACCGGCGGTGTCGATGATCACCGTGTCGTGACCGAACCGAACCGCTTCCTTCATCCCAGCCTTGACCAGCCGGCGCGGCTTGGAGGTTCGGTCGGTGAACACCGGTACTTCGATCCGGCGACCCAGGGTCTCGAGCTGATCCACCGCACCAGGCCGTTGAAGATCGGCCGCGATCAGCATGGGGCGACGCCCCTGACCTTTGAGATGTTTGGCCAGCTTGCCGGCCGAAGTGGTCTTTCCCGAACCCTGAAGACCCACCATGAGGATCGTCAGGGGTGACGGGCCCTTGTTGATCGGAACCGCCTTCTCACCCAACGTGGCGATCAGCTCCTCGTGAACGATCTTGATCACCTGCTGTCCCGGCGACAGGCTCTTCTGAACGTCCGCCCCCACCGCCCGTTCCTTGATCCGGGCGAGCAGGCCTTTCACGACCGAGACATTGACATCGGCCTCCAGCAACGCAAGGCGGACCTCGCGGAGCGCAGCATCGACGTCCTGCTCTGACAGCCGTCCCTTGCCGCGGAGCTTGTCGAAGACGCCTTCGAAGCGATCAGTGAGTGTGTCGAACATGCAGGTCTACAGGGTAGGCGAGGGTGAGACCCACGTCGTCGGTCAGAGTCATGGTCTTGCGTCATGCGTCTCGGGTCATGCGTCATGCGTCTTGCGTCTTGCGCGGCCAGGACGCGAACCACGGCTTCACCGTGCACCGTCACCTGACTCGGGTCTTGCGTCTTGCGTCTTCGCGGCCAGACGCGAACCACGGCTGCACCGTGCACCGTCACTGACTCGGGTCTTGCGTCATGCGTCTTGCGCGGCCAAGGACGCGAACCACGGCTTCACCGTGCACCGTCACCTGAAGCCGCCCAACCCGACTGGCGTTGTCGTCAGGACGGCACTCGGGGGTCTGGGGGTCGCCCCCCAGAAACCGGAGTCTCCAGTCCCCAGTCTCCGGTCTCCAGTCAACTCGAACCAGAGCTCCACCGTGCACCGTGACCTGACGCCGCCCGACCCGGACCACCTCACGTCACGACGGCAGCGGGGGTCTGGGGGTCGCCTCCCAGAAACAGGAGTCTCCAGTCCCCAGACTCCGGTTCCAGTCAACTCGAACCACAGCTCCACCATGCATCATCGCCTAACGCCGCCCGAACCGGAAACACCCGCCGTCACGACGGCAGCGGTGGTCTGGGGGTCGCCTCCCAGAAACCGGAGTCTCCAGTCCCCAGTCTCCGGTTCCAGTCAACTCGAACCACAGCTCCACCGTGCACCGTGACCTGAAGCCGCCCGACCCGACCCACCTCACGTCACGACGCAGCGGGGTCTGGCGCCTCCCAGAAACCGGAGTCTCCAGTCCCCAGACTCCGAACCGAACCACAGCTCCACCGTGCACCGTGACCTGAAGCCGCCCGACCCGGACCCACCTCACGTCACGACGGCAGCGGGGGTCTGGGGGTCGCCCCCCAGAAGTGACGGTACGCTTGCGGCCGTGAGTGACGTGGCTCGGGACGAAGCCCTCAGGAACGACATCCGCCGGCTGGGAAATCAACTTGGTGACGCTTTGACGCGCCAGCATGGGGCCGGACTGCTTGATCTCGTCGAGCAGGTTCGTGCGACGACCAAGGCGATCCGCACCGACGCCGACACCGGCGCAGCTGGACGGCTCGAAGAGCTCTTGGCACCGCTCGATCTGCATCAGGTGATCAATCTCGTCCGTGCCTTCTCGGCCTACTTCTATCTCGCCAATGTCGCAGAGCAGACCCACAGGGTCGGCGATCCGGCCTACCTCGACGAGGCGCGCACGTTCCGGGCCACGGTGGATCGTGTCATCGATGCGCACCTCGACCCCGGTCTGGTCGCCGCCGTCGTCGAACGCCTCGAGCTCCGTCCGGTCTTCACGGCACATCCCACCGAGGCGACTCGTCGAACCCTGCTCACGAAGCTGGGGCGAATCGCAGATCTCCTCGACGACCGCCACGACCCGCGTCGTACCGATCGGGAGCGCGACGTGATCGACCGACGCATCGCCGAGTACATCGACCAGATCTGGCAGACCGACGAACTTCGTGCGGAGCGCCCTCAACCGATCGACGAGGCTAGATCGGCGATCTTCTATCTGAACCAGATGTTCGAGCAGGTGACACCCGATCTGGCGGAAGAGGTCGCCATGGGTATCGATCGGATGGTCGAGGGGGCGGCAGATTCACGGCCCGTGATGCGATTTGGCACGTGGGTGGGTGGAGATCGCGACGGTAACCCTTCGATCACCCCTGGCGTGACGATGGAAGTGCTCGAGATGCAGCACGAGCACGGTCTTCGCAATCTCATCGACATGGTGGAGCGCGTCGCCGAAGAGCTGTCGACTTCGACCCGCATCCGGTCGATCACCGCGGACCTGGCGGACAGTCTCAACGAGGACCGGGAACATCTTCCAACCGTGTGGCAACGCTTCCATCGACTCAACGCGGGTGAGCCGTACAGATTGAAGTGTGCGTACATCCATCAACGCCTGATCAACACCCGACATCGCATCGGCGAAGGAGCCCGGCACGTCCCCGGCCGGGATTACGCCGGACCCGACGAGCTGATGGCGGAGCTCCGCATCCTGCAGGATTCGCTTCGGGCGAATGCCGGGGACCTGCTGGCCGATGGTGTCGTGATGCGGCTGATGCGAAACGTCGCCATCTTCGGGTTCCACGTTGCCACGATGGACATCCGTGAGCACGCCGCTCGTCACCACGAGGCGCTGTCCCAGCTCTACCAACGTCTCGACACCGACTACGACGGATTGGACCGAAGCGGTCGGACCGAACTCCTCGCAGAGGAACTCGACAACCGGCGGCCCCTCTCCCCCGTCACCACCAACCTGCATGGCCGTGCCGTGGCGACCGTCGGGACGTTCGGTGCCATCAGAGAGGCTCTCGATCGTTTCGGCGGCGACGTCATCGAGTCGTACATCATCTCGATGACCGAAGGCGTGGACGATGTGCTGGCGGCGGCTGTGCTCGCCCGCGACGCCGGCCTCATCGATCTTCACGCCGGGATCGCCCGGATCGGATTCGTCCCGCTCTTCGAAACGATCGAAGAGCTGCGCCGGGCCGGCGAGCTGCTCGATGAGCTGCTTTCCAAACGATCCTATCGGCGGGTCGTCGAGCTGCGCGGCGGCATCCAAGAGGTGATGCTGGGATATTCGGATTCCAACAAGTTCGGTGGCATCACGACCTCGCAGTGGGAGATCTACAAGGCCCAGCGGCTGCTGAGAAACGCCGCACAGGATCATGGCGTGACCCTGCGATTGTTTCACGGTCGGGGCGGCACGATCGGCCGTGGCGGCGGCCCGAGCCACGCCGCGATACTCGCCCAGCCATTCGGGACGATCGACGGCCCGATCAAGGTGACGGAACAAGGTGAGGTGATCTCGGACAAGTATGGCCTTCCGGCACTCGCAACCCGCACCTTGGAGTTGGCGGTCTCTTCCGTTCTCGAAGCGTCGCTCCTCCACCGGGTCTCCAGACAGCCCAAGCCGGTGCTCGATCGCTGGACCGCCACGTGGGAGACGATCTCTGGAGCGGCATTCGGCGCCTACCGGAGTCTCGTGGAAATGGACGGGCTGGTCGACTACTTCCTGTCGTCGACGCCCGTGGAGGAGCTCGCCGACATGAACATCGGCAGCCGCCCTTCTCGCCGCCCGGGTGGAGGCGCCGGTCTCGAAGATCTGAGGGCGATCCCCTGGGTGTTCGGGTGGACCCAGTCCCGACAGATCATCCCCGGATGGTTCGGTGTCGGCACCGGACTGAAGGCCGCCAGAGATGCCGGGGTGTGGGACACCGTCGAGGAGATGCACTCCATCTTCAGCTTCATGCAGGCGTTCGTCGCCAACGTGGAGATGACGTTGACCAAGACCGATCTGGCGATCGCCCGACGGTACGTGGAGACTCTCGTCGACCCGTCGCTGCACCACATCTTCGATGTGATCCGGGACGAGTACAGCCGCACGCTGCTCGAGATTCGCAGGCTGACAGGGCGTGAACTGCTCGATTCGTCTCCGCTCCTCCAACGCACCCTGGCGGTCCGCGACTACTACCTGGACCCCCTCAACTACCTGCAGGTGGCTCTGCTCGAGCGTACGCGAAGTGAGAGGGGGAACGACCCGCTCCTCCAGAGGGCCCTCCTGCTCACGGTGAACGGTGTGGCGGCCGGGATGCGGAACACCGGCTGAGCCTCAAGTGACTGGGCCACGAGTCGATACCCAATCGTGGACCCGCGATACACGACTCCGCACGGCCTGGCGCAACTACCGAGGGTTGGGATGCGCACACGACGAACCCCTCGCCCGTACCCCGTGCTGCTGGTCGCCGTTCTCGGAGTGCTATCGAGCGCCTGTGCGCCGGCCGACATCGACACCGCCGGCTTGAGCGGTGAGCTCACCGTCGACCGAGGCGAAGCGGTGGTGGCCATCTTCGACGTCGTGCTTCCCGATGGCCTACCGGTCGACGGCGGACTCGAGCACGAGAGCAGGGTGAGTGTGCGCGGCGGGGGAGGTGGCGACGTCGTCGATGCCCTGGGACGGTACGGGGAGATGATCTACTCGAAAGGAGTCAACGAAGAGGCCTTCGTGTGCGACCACGACGGCTGTCGAGGCACTTTCGTCTACGTCGGGCAGCCGGCGGAATCCAGCGGCACCCAGGAGTGGCTGATTTCGGCGTCCTATCTCCATGACTGGCCCGGCTTCGGGTCCCAGGTCGAGCTGGAGCTGAACGACGTAGCCGCTCGACCTGTAGTGACCAAAGAGGTCGAGGTGACGGTGGAGACCGCCGAGTTTGCCGGCGACACTGCCGCCATCGGCGCTCAGGTCACCGGCTCACCGCGCGTCATGGATGGAACCCCGATCGATACTTCACCCTTCATGTTCGGGAACGTCGACGGGGCGTACAGCATGCAGAGGGGAACCGCCTTCCTGTCGTGTACAGGTCCATGCGACGGCTGGAACGAGGCGATACTCGCTCCTGCGAGCGCTCGGCATCGCGAACTCGTGTTCCGCATGACGCTCGTCGGTGCTGGTGGCGAGAAGATCGGCATCTCGGCCGGGCCTGCACTTGCGCCCGGGCATGAGGTCCGTCTCGACGCCGAATTCGGAGCCACAGGACGATTGGTGCTCGAACGAAAGAACCCGGTGGCGCAACCATGGGTTCTCGTCTTCGAGGACAGAGCAGGCACAGACACGGACACGGTCGTGTGGATCGTGGATGGACGAGCACGAGTCGTCACGCTGGGCCCCGGCGCCTCGAACCGAACGGAGGCGTTCGACGTGCCAGGCTGCACGCCCGGTCACTGCGAGTTCGACGTTCGCTTTTCGTCACAGCCACCCGGGTTCCGCGACGGCGAGGTGCATCTTCGGCCCGGTTTGGGTGTCGTGCCCGCAGCCGGCGAGGACGCGGGGTCCCTGACCATCGAGTTCGTAGCAGACTGAGGACGAGACGCTCGCGGTGCTGCCGGGGGAAGGACTGGCCCTCCGGTGTCGCTCTGCGGCACCGCCAAGTGAACACGGAGGAAACTCGACGCCGTCGTTCCACTGTGGCGAGCCGAACGTGGGTAGACCTTCGGTCATGAGACGTTCGACGATACTGGTGATGTTCATTCTCGTTGCTTGTGCGCCGACATCCAGCGACGGATCCACATCCATCACAGCCCGACCAGTCACGACCGGTGCGGAAACGGCAACCTCACCGTCGTTGCCCGATGAGCCCGAAACGTCCCACAGGCCTGTCGACCCCATTGCGACGGCTGCCCTCGACCGGCTTTGGGCGACGTTCGACACGGGAATCGACCCGGAACCCATTGCCGAACTCGGATCGCTGGACGATCCGCGCCTGGCGTGGCCCGTGACCGATCTGATGCGGTTCCTGCGCACACCATCCACTCAACAGGCGGCCGTCGAGGCATTCGAGGGTCTCACTGGTGCCACTCTCACCCAGGACAGGCCGTGGACCGAAGCCGTGAACCTGCTGATCGCCTGGGACACGCCGGCCCCGCCCGATTATCTCGGCTACAAACGAGAGCTCTTCACGCTCGTCGACGAGCGGTGGGAACCGTTCTTCGCCGAGCCCTCCTCCTTCGACTACCGGCTCCTCTCGTGGGGTGGTGTTCTCATCGACGACAGGCCGCTGGGCACAGTCGATCCATGTACGCAGGGTTGCATACCCGCTCTCGACGACCCGGTCGTCACCGACGCCTACGGTGGAGCGTGGCTGGACGACGACTTCCCCGTGTTCGGCGTCGTCATCGGCGACGAGGCACGGGCGTACCCCAAGCACATGATGGAAGTCCACGAGATGGTCAACGACACCTTGGGCGACCGGCGCATCGCCTTCCCGTATTGCACGCTCTGTGGATCGGCCCAGGTCTTCTTGACGGATCGCCTCGAGCAGGACGTCGTCATGAGAACCTCGGGACTGCTCTCGAGGTCGAACAAAGTCATGTTCGACCTGACCACCATGTCCGCGTTCGACACGTTCACGGGTGAGGCCGTCACCGGTCCGTTGTTCGAACAGGGCGTCCATCTCGATCAGGCCACCGTGGTCACCTCCACCTGGGCGGAGTGGAGAGCGGCACACCCAGAGACCACCATCATCGCCGAAGACGGCGGACTCGGCCGCACCTACGACCTCGATCCGCTCGGAGGGCGAGACGATAACGGACCGATCTTCCCGATCGGCCCGAGGGATCCGAGGCTACCGGTCCAGGAGCAGGTGCTCGGTGTGGTGCTCGACGACGGAACCGCGGTTGCCTTCCCGGTTGCCGACGTCGTGTGGGAGCTCACGACCGGCGAGCGACCGGTCGAGCTGGGCGGTGTGGTCGTGGGACGGGAGGCAGGCGGGTTGAAAGCCACACTCGTGACCGGCGAGCCCGTTGCCTCCCATCAGGCGTTCTGGTTCGCTTGGAGCCAGTTCCACCCTGACACGCTGCTGTGGGTTCCGTCCGGTTAGCCTCCTCGCGGTTCACACTCGGAGGTTTCGTGCTCACCGTTCTCGATCATCCTTTGGCTGCGCACTATCTGACTGTGCTCCGCGAACGCGACACCGACAGCATGACGTTCCGCGCCGCCGCCCGCCGTTTGGCCTACCTCTTGGTGGCCGAGGCGACATCGGACATGCCGACCGTCGACGTCGACGTCGACACACCACTCGAGAACACCACCGGATCCGCACTCGGCAAGCCTGTCGTGCTCGTGGCCGTCTTTCGGGCGGGACTCGGTCTCATCGACGCCGCCTTGGATCTTCTTCCCGATGCCCGCATCGGCTACGCCGGCGTGCAACGCAACGAGGAGACTGCCGAACCGATGGAGTACTACACCAAGTTCCCGAAGATGTCCGATGCGAGAGTCCTCATTCTCGAGCCGATGCTGGCCACCGGCGGATCACTCGAATGGGCGGTCTCGAAGGTGAAGGAGCACGGCGCCAACGACATCACCGCCGTGTGCGTGGTGTCGGCACCTGTTGGAGTCGAAGCGATCGAAGAGAAGCACCCAGACGTGCGGGTCGTGACAGCCGCCCTGGACCGCGACCTCGATCATCACTACTACATCCGACCCGGGCTCGGCGACATGGGAGATAGGCTCTTCGGCACCGCGTGAGCGATACATTCGAAGACGCCGTCATCTCGGTCCTCCAGGGGATCCCGGCGGGCGACGTGATGACATATGGCGAGGTCGCCACCGAGGCGGGCCATCCTGGCGCAGCGAGAGCCGTGGGCAATCTGCTTGCCGTCAGCGCCGAGGACATCCCTTGGTGGCGGGTTGTGGGCGCCGGCCTCCGCCTGGTATCACCATCGGCCGCCGAGCAACGAGAGCTCCTCATGGAAGAGGGATGGCTCGTCGACGGTACGCGGATCCGACCTCGCGTCTGAGGTTCAGAACCCGGCGAACCTCTCGAGATCTGCGGCAATGCTCGTGGCCTGGGCCCTGGAGTCGGACTCCGACTCGTGCCAGTCGTCGCCGGCGTCGGCTCGAAGGTCGACGTAGATCTTGATCTTCGGCTCGGTTCCACTCGGACGGATGAGTGCACGCCCCTCATCCCCGAGGACATACTCCACCAACGGCGTCGCGCCGAGCCACGGCGGCCGGGCCTCCGCCCCTTCCCGGTAGTCCGTCACTTCGCTGACGCGGAGACCGCCGAGCGACTCAGGCGTCTCGGATGCGAGCCGTTTCATGGCGGCCGTGATCTCTTCGGCTCCGTCGGGGCCGTCACGAACGACAGAACGCTGGGTGCTCACCCACAGGCCATGGCGCTGGTAGAGCCGTCCCAAACGATCCCAGATCGAGTCTCCCGAGATCTTCGACTCGGCAGCCATCCGAACGAACGCCAACGCCGCACCGATGCCATCCTTGTCCCGGACCGCGGTGCCGACGGTGTATCCGAGCGCCTCCTCGTACCCGAACACGAAGTCGGCGCCTTCGCGTTCGAGAGCCAGCCCGGCGTTGCAGATCCATTTGAATCCGGTCAAGGTCCTTTCGAAGCGAGCACCGTAGGCGTCGGCGATCACTCCGAGCATCGGCGACGAGACGATGCTCTCCACCACCAGCGGGTTCGCCACCTCGGCGTGGTCGAGCGCGAAGTCACCGAGGAGGGCGCCGATTTGATTCCCGGTGAGTTGGTGCCAGCCGTTGGCGGTGGGAAGACTCACCGCCAACCGATCGGCGTCGGGATCGTTGGCGATCACGAGGTCGGCGTCGATCTCGGCGGCGACCGCATGCGCTTCGTCCATCGCCCCTGGCTCCTCGGGGTTGGGGAAGGCAACCGTGGGGAATCGCCCGTCGGGCTCGAACTGTGATTCCACCGGGGTCACAGACTCGAAACCGGCTCGCTCGAGCAATCGGACCAGGGTGTCGCCCCCGACACCGTGCATGGCCGAATAGACGATCCGGAGCTCTGCGTCGCCGGCCACCTCGGGTACCGACGCGAGGACGGCGTCGCGATATTCGACGATCGCATCGCCATCGGCGAGGCGGATGGAAGGGTGCTCGTCGAAGGCCTCCGGCTCGACCCGTTCGATGGCCGATGCATCGGGGGCGCTTTCGATCCAGGATGCGATCTGTTGGTCCTCGGGCGGAATTATCTGTACGGCGTTCGACGAGTAGACCTTGTAGCCGTTGTCGGCGGGCGGGTTGTGACTGGCGGTGATGACGATCGCAGCCGACGCCGCCATCGATTTGGCGGTGTAGGCAACCACGGGTGTCGGGGTCGTCCCCGGGAACACGAACACCGACAGGCCGGCAGCCGCCAAGACACCGACCGTGTCGTCGAGGAACTGCGGACTCGAGATCCGGGCGTCCCGCCCTACGACGACGAGACCTCGATCGCCGCCCGTGGTGGCAAGGATGTGCTGGGCCACGCCCCACGTCGTGCGGATCACGACCGCTCGGTTCATCCGGTTGGATCCGGCCTCGACCTTGCCGCGTAGCCCTGCCGTGCCGAACTGGAGGGTGCCTGCCATCCGATCTTCCAGTTCGTCCCAGTTCTCACGACGAATCAACGATTCCAGCTCCGACGCGCTGTCGGGGTCGGGGTCGGCGGCCATCCAACTGCGAGTCCGGGTGATGAGGTCGTTCACACCATCAGCGTAGAGGGCCATCGGGTCATCCGATGTCGAAGGCCACCGTGATCGTGACGCTCACGACCGATGTCCCGGGCTGGATCGGGGTACCGGCGTCAGCCGCCAACAGCGCTCGTTCATGTGCGATCGGAGGGCTCGTCGCTCCACTCACCTCGTCGATCGAGACGGTACGACCCAGCGAGACTCCAGCCAGCTCGGCGAGCTGCCTCGCCTTGCGAATGGCGTCTTCCCAGGCCGAGGCGCGAGCGGCCGCCATCGTGTGGGTGTCGTGTTCGACGTCGAACCACAAGCCATTGACGGTGATGGCATCGCCACCTGCCGCCGTTGCCGCGTCGATGATCGGGCCGGCGCTTTCGATGTCGCGGATCTTGGCGCGCACGGTGTTGATCACGCGATACCCCTTCAGCCTCGGGCCGGCGTCCGAGTAGTCGTACTCGGGATTCACGGAGTAGTTGGTCGTCTGAATGTCGTCGCTTGCAACCCTGTTCGCCTGGAGCGCCGAGATCAACCCGGCTGCGAGGTCGGCAGCTCCTTCGGTCGCCGCCGAAACCGAGCCGGCCAGCATCGAGACCCCCAGGTCGACCACGAGCGTGCCGGGCACTCCGGCGGCTTCGCCGGTGCCGGTGACGGTTATCAGGTTTGGCATGGTGCCGGACGTCCCTCCGCCCTGCTCGACGCTGAGTGGTGGTGGCTCATCTTGCCACGGCGATGCCATCACACGCAGACACGGCAATCGTGTGGCGTGCCATGGCATTGGTCCGTTCATCACGCCCATCGGGCACAGGCGAGGAAACGGTTCCCGGACGAGCATCGACGATCACTAGCATCCGCGCATGACGACCGCCGTCGAACTCATCGAACGCAAACGGGACCGTGGGGTCCTGGCCGCAAACGAAATCCAGTGGCTGATCGCCTCGTACACGGGCGGATCGGTGACCGACTACCAGATGGCGGCCATGGCGATGGCGGTCTTCATCAACGGCCTCGACGCAGGCGAGCTCGCGGCGTGGACCAGCGCCATGCTTCATTCCGGCGACGTTCTCGACTTCTCCGATCTGCCGTCTCCGAAGCTCGACAAGCATTCCACCGGCGGGGTCGGTGACAAGGTGTCGATACCCCTCGCCCCGATGGTTGCGTCGTGCGGTGTTGCCATTCCGATGATGTCGGGACGGGGGCTCGGCCACACGGGTGGGACGCTCGACAAGCTGGAGTCGATACCGGGGTTCCGAACTGCTCTGGATCCCGACGAGTTCCGTACCGTGCTGGAGAAGTGTGGCCTCGTGCTCGCCGGGCAGTCCGAGCGCCTTGTCCCCGCCGACCGCAAGCTCTACGCGTTGCGCGACTCGACTGGGACCGTGCCGTCCATACCGCTGATCTCTTCGTCGATCATGTCCAAGAAGCTCGCCGAAGGCCTCGACGCCCTCGTGCTCGACGTCAAGTTCGGGCGAGGGGCGTTCATGCAGCAGATCGACGACGCTCGGGTCCTCGCCGAGACGATGGTCGGGATCGGCACCGCACACGCTGTCGAGACAGTCGCCCTCCTCACCTCGATGGAGGCACCGCTGGGCCGCGAGGTCGGGAACGCCAATGAAATCGTCGAATCGATCGAAGTCCTCCGGGGAGGTGGACCACCGGATCTGGTGGAGGTGACCATGCGGCTCGGCGTCGAGATGCTGCTGCTGGCCGGGGTGGAGTCGGATCCGTCCGCCGCCGCCGATCGGCTCGAAGCTTCGCGGAGTTCGGGCGACGCTCTCGAAGTCTTCGCCAAGGTGATCGAAGCTCAGGGCGGCAACCCTGCAGTGGTCGACGACACGTCGCTTCTCCCTACCGCACCTCGCACCCACGAAGTGGCGGCGACTGCTTCGGGCCACCTCGCCGTCAGCGACGCCCTCAAGATCGGGGTGGCGGGGATGAGACTCGGTGCCGGACGCGAGCGCAAAGAGGACACCGTGGATCCAGGGGTGGGTATCACGTTGCTGGCCCGACCCGGTGACGAGGTCGAGCTCGGACAGCCGCTGGCCCGATTGTCGTACCGGCACGAAGCCCGCCTCACCGAGGCACTCCGGGTGCTGGAAGACGCGTGGATCCTGACCGACGAACCGGTGACGCCCGGGCCGATGGTGGCCGACCGAATCGCGGCGGGCTGATCGGATCGCGCCGGCCTCAGACTCCCGCGATCTCCGTGCGATCTCTGATGGTGAGCGGGAGCTTCACGACCGCCTCGATGCCACCTGACACCGCCTCTAGCAGGACAACGTCTCCACCCGAGGCCTGGACGAGCTCACGCACGATGGCCAATCCCAGCCCGGTGCCGGGCCGGTTGTGATCCGAACGCCAGAACCGGTCGAATGCGCGGCTTCGGTCCTCAGGCGACATCCCCGGGCCCTGATCGATGACGCGGACGACGCCGAATCCTGGTTCTTGGTCGACGACAACTGCCACCCGGCCCCCCGAAGGCGTGGCGGCTATCGCGTTCGAGACGAGATTGTCGATCACATGTTCAACCAGCCCGGCGACGCCTGTCGCCACCGGGGCGTTCCGAACGTCGAGGTCCATACCGACGCCCGACTCCTCTCCCACCGCTTCCCACAGCCCCACCCGGTCCGTGACCTCTGGACCCAATGCGATCGGACCGATGGGACGTCTGGCCGACTCACTTCGGGCAATCGTGAGCAACTGGCCGACCAGATCCGCCAATCGGTCGCTCTCGGCGATTGCAGCTTCGATGTCGGCCGCCATGTCTCCTGACGCCTCGCCTTCCAGATTCTCCAATCTGAGACGCAAGGCGGTCAACGGCGTTCGTAGTTCGTGGGAGGCGTCCGCCACGAAGGCGCGCTGGCGATCGATCAGGTCCTCGAGCCGACCCGCCATCGCGTTGAAGGCATCGGCGACGTCCCGCACCTCGTCGGGAGCCTCCCCGGGAGCGATCCGAACCGAGAGATCTCCGGTCCCGGCGGCCACGGCCGCTTCGTGCATCGACCTCAGAGGTCTGGTCACCGATCGAGCGATGATCCATCCGACGATGGTGACCGCCGCCAGCACCACCACACCGATGCCGCCGAGACCCCACCAATATCCGCGAACCAACTCGTTCACCTCTGCCGGATCGAAAGTGATACGCACAGCACCGTGGATCTGCCCGCCGGATGCCACGGGCACCGCGACGTACAGAATCTCCCGACCGAGTGTCTGGGAGTATCTCGTGTCCGGGCTCTGAGACATCCCTGCGAGCGCTTCGGCGATCTCGGGACGGGTGGAGAAGTCGCGATTGGCGGGCGCCTCCGTGTCGACGATGGAGATTCCAGCCTCGTCGACCACGACGACGCGGCCACCCGTCTGCTCCTCGTAGTCGGTTGCCGGCCGGATGGTGAACGGTGCGTCGTTGTCGAGCGCGTCTTCATAGATCGTCGCAAGCACCATTGCGTCGCGCTGGAGGTCGGCTTCGAGCCGTTCCCGTTGCAACGATGCTGCGAATATCGCCAGCGGTATGCCAAGGACGGCCAACGTGAACACGGCGATGGTGAGGTAGCTGAGGATGAGGCGTCTCGTCATGAGCCGTCGAGTCGATAGCCGACGCCTCGAATCGTCTCGATCAGGGTGGGGTCGCCGAGCTTCCGCCGAAGCGACGCCACATGGACGTCCAGGGTCTTCGTCGACCCCCACCAGTTTTCATCCCACACACCTCGGAGGATCTGGTCGCGGGTCAGAACCGCACCGGCATCTCGGGCGAGGAGGACGAGCAGATCGTATTCCTTGGGTGTCAGGGAGACCGACGCCCCTTTCACTGCCACGTCGCGGGTACGAAGATCGATCGACATGGTTCCGACCGTGATCTCGGTGGACTCGAGATCGTCGGAGGGAGACGCAGGACCGCCTGTGCGCCTCAGAACGGCGCGAATGCGGGCGACGAGCTCACGGAAGCCATACGGTTTGACGACGTAGTCGTCGGCTCCCATCTCCAGGAGCGTCACTCGGTCGAGCTCATCGGAGCGCGCGGTCACGACGACGATCGGAACCGAGGAGCGTTCACGGAGCTTTCGACAAACGACCTGGCCATCGAGATCGGGCAGGCCGAGATCCAGAAGCACGAGGTCGTGGGGCTCTGCGTTCAATGCGTCAGCACCCGTTTGAACCCATGTGACTTCGAATTCCTGCCGCCTGAGACCACTGATCAGGGGTTCTGCGATGGACTTGTCATCTTCGATCACCAACAGACGCATGTCCGGAGCTTCCCACGCCACGGCCGGTACCGAGGCGATCTTTACTCTTCCTTTGCCTTCACCACAACGCGTTCTTGCGTCCGATCCGTAGCTTGCCACCCATCGACTCCACGGAAAGAAGGAAACATGCGACACAAGACTGCCCTCGTCTCGGCGTTGTCGATGGTGGGTGTGCTGATGGCGGGAGCCACGGCCCTCGGCGCCAACATGGGCATCCTCAACGGCACCGACAACCTCGGTGAGCTCACGGCGGTGTCGGACACAGCCGCAGCAACGACCAGCAGCACGGAGACGACCGGCTCCACCGCTGCTCAGGCCGAGCTCATCTCCTACCAGATCAACGGCGTGGGGGTCGTGACCCTCTCACGCGACGGACAGAAGCTGTTCCTCGAATCCGCCGAGGTGGGCAACTGGAGCTACACGGTGGAGACGCAGGGAAAGATCATTGCGATGACCTTCGGGAACCAGGATCGTGAGGTCCACTTCGAGGCCAAGGTGAAGGACGGCCAGATCCTCGTCGACGTCTGGGAGGAGAACGTCGTCGTCGAAACTGTCAACGGGGGCTCGAACGGGGGCACGACCGGCACGACGCTGGCGAACACCTCGACTACCGCGCCATCCACCACGTCGAGCACCTACGACGACGACGGGTACGACGACGAGTACGACGACGAGTACGAAGACGAGTACGAAGACGAGCACAACGACGACGACAGCGAGTACGAAGACGAAGACGACGACCACGAAGACGACGACCACGAGGACGACGGGCACGAGGGTCACGAAGACGATGACTGAGGAAGAGCGAGCTGAGCGGATCGCCGCACTCCAGGCCCGCCGGACGGGGTCCACCCGCCCGGCGGGCAGCTCCCGGAGCGAACAGACCGAGCCGCTCGATCAATCGGCAATCGAACGCCAAGCGCGCATAGAGCGGCTACAGGCCAGAAGAAGCCAGTCTTCCGAAGCCGACTCCGCTCGGACCCAGCAATTCGATGATCTGACCGCCGACCGCCGAGAACGGATCCGCCAGCTCCAAGAACGAAACGAGGCAGCTTCGCCGGCGTCGAGCAGTGGGGAGTCGCCGACCGCCAATACGCCATGGGTACCGCTCCACGCTGTCCACCCTGCCGACGATTCGACTTGGCGGGGATCCAAAGCTGCGGCGCCCCGACCGCGGCGCCGCAGCCACAAGGCAGAAGCTTCCCGCGTCGCTGCCGTGGGCGCAGGGGTTTCTCTCACCTTCTCACTCATGGCGTTCATGGCTCGCGCCGACACGGTGGCTGCAGAGCAGACTCCCTCCGTCGACCCGCAGGCGAGCACGCAGGCACTGTCCGCCGTGCCCGTGCCGGCGTCCGACCCGACGGCTTCGACGTTCGCGCCAGCCACTTCGCAGGCCGAGGTCCCGGTGATCCTTGCCCCGATCCAGACTCGGACCCGCATCGTTCAGGTGTATCGAAACTCGGGCGGCGGGCCGACCTCCGGTGGCGGAACCGCCTCCGGCGGTGGATCCACATCCGGCGGCGGAGCGCCCGTTGCGACAGCTGGCGGCGGCGGAAGCTCTTCCGTCCAGGCTCCTGCCCCACCTCCGCCTCCACCCCCACCACCCACTGCGAGCAATGGCAGCAAGTGAAGCCACGTTCCGGGTGATGGGCTCGACCGCCCATGTCATCGTGATGGGCGGGGACCCCGAGAGTCTCCTCCCATACGCCACGAAGCGGTTGATGGAGCTCGAACGGCGCTGGACGCGGTTCGACCCCGGCAGCACCGTGTCCCGACTGAACGAAGCGGGTGGCAAACCGGTGAGCGTGGATCCGGACACCCTGGCCCTGGTGGCCCGAACCTGTGACGGTTGGCGCTCGACCAACGGCCTCTTCGACCCGACGGTGCTGCCGGCCATGGTCGCTGCTGGGTACAGCCGACCGCTCGACGCAGCGGGCCGGAGCGGAGCCTCCCACAACGGTGGTGCAGCGGCGCCGGGTTGTGCGGCGATCATCCTCGACATCGAGGCGGCGGTGGTGACCCTGCCCGCAGGGCTCGCAATCGATCCTGGAGGAATCGGGAAGGGACTGGCGGCCGACCTGGTTGCGGTCGAACTCGTCGAGCGTGGAGCAAGAGGTGCGATCGTGAACGTCGGCGGCGACCTCCGCGCAGCGGGCCTCGGTTCGTCTGACACCGGATGGACCGTACAGATCGAGGATCCGTTCGATGACTCGGCGCAGATCGTCACGATGTTCATCACCGCGGGTGGCGTTGCCACGACGACGCCGTTGCATCGGCGCTGGCGCTCGGATGGGGAGCCGGCGACACATGTGATCGATCCGCGAACCGGCGAGCCAGTGGTCACAGACGTGGCGTCGGTCACGGTCCTCGCCGCCCAAGCATGGATGGCCGAGGCCGCGACCAAGGCGGTGGCGGTCGCCGGGGCAGAATACGGAATGAACGTCATCGAAGACGCCGGACTGTCGGGCGTGATCGTGAAGACCGATGGCCGGATCAGCATCTCCTCACGAATGGGAGCGTTCCTGTGAGCACCCTCGTCCTCAATGAGAAGTTCTGGTGGTACCTGTCCAGGTCGTCTGGGCTGGTGGCCTGGTCGATACTGGCTGCCGCCGTCATCTGGGGCCTGCTGCTGTCGACGAAGATCCTACAGACCAAACGCCGTCCGGCATGGCTCCTCGACCTCCACCGGTGGTTGGGCGGTCTCTCCGTGATCTTCACCGGATTCCATCTGCTGGGGCTGGTGCTCGATTCCTACGTCGAGTTCGGATGGCGCGAGCTCTTCATCCCGCTGGCCTCCGAGTGGCAGCCGGCGGCGGTCGCCTGGGGGGTCGTGGCCTTCTACATCCTCGTCGCAGTGCAGGCGACATCCCTTCTCATGAAGAGGCTCCCACGAAGACTGTGGAAGGCCATTCACACTTCGAGCTTCGTACTGTTCTGGACCGCGGCGATCCACGGAGCGCTCGCAGGCACCGACGCCACGACGATCTGGTACCAAGTCGGCTCGGGCGTGGTGATCCTTCTGACGCTGGTCGTCGTTCTCTACCGGATCATGACGGCCAAGGCGCTCAAAAAGGCCGGTACCCGACCCGCTCGGACCACTGCGATCGCATCCTGACCATCCGGGTCTGACTCCTCCGGCCAGGTTTTTGAGTGAAGATTCCAAATGTGTCGAGGTTGCGTGTACGATCATCTGCGCAACTCGAACGAAGGAGCCGATCCGCATGAAGGTGGTCGTCTGCGTCAAGCAGATTCCAGATCCGGCCACGCCGTACGCGCTCGAGCCCGACAGTCACTGGCTGGTTCGGCCCACCGAGCAGGTACTCGACGACGGGGACCGGTACGGGGTCGAAATGGGTCTCCAGCTCGCACAGGCCAATGAGGGCACGGTCACGTTGGTGAGCATGGGCCCCGCAGGCAACATGCAGGGCCTTCGCCAGGCGCTCGCCATGGGGGCCGACAAGGCAATCGTCGTCGACGATGGGGCGCTCCGAGGTTCAGATGCGCTGACCACTGCCCGTGTGCTCGCCGCTGCCATCGAGAAGGAGGGCTTCGACCTCGTCATCGCAGGCACCGAATCGACCGATGGCTATGCGGGTGTCGTGCCACAGATGCTCGCCGAGCTGCTCGATGTCCCCGCTCTCACCTACGCCACGCAAGTCGAACTGGGCGACGGCACCGTGAACATCCACCGGCAGACGGCCACCGGATACGACGAAGTCTCCGCCTCACTCCCGGCGGTCGTGTCCGTGACCGCCGGCGTCGTGGAGCCCCGGTATCCGACGTTCAAGGGAATCATGGACGCCAAGAAGAAGCCGGTGGAGGCAACGACGGTCGCCGATCTCGGACTCTCGCCCACGATCCAGCAGAAGGTCGTCGCCATCGACGCAGCCGCCGAACGACAGGCCGGTCTGAAGATCGAAGACGAAGGGGAGGCCTTCCTCGAAATCGTGAAGAAGCTCGAAGAAGTGAAGGTGATCTGAATGGCGAACGTGTGGGTCTTCGTTCAGGAAACCGACGGGGAACCGTCGACGCTCGGGCTGGAGCTTCTCACCAAGGGTCGTTCGCTCGGAGACGTCAGCGCGATTCTCGTAGGGGCCGGATCGGAAACGGCGGTGGCCACCGTCGGTGAATACGGCGCCGCCACGGTCTACCACATGGATCCCGGCGATCGACTGTTGTCGGCACCGGTGGCTTCGGCGCTCGCAGGGCTCGTCGAACAAGCAGCACCCGACCTGATCCTCTTCGGCCAGGCGTACGACGATCGTGACGTCGCCGGTCGCCTGGCAGCAAGGCTCGGAAGGTCTGTGCTGTCGAATGCAGTCGATGTCACGTTGGACGGTGGCGTCAACGCCAAACACGAGATCTTCGGTGGAACACAGATCGCCACTGCGGCCCTCGACGGTCCCGCGCCGCACCTCGTGATCTGCAGGCCCAAGTCGTTCCCTGCCGAGAGCGCAGGGGGCGGAGTACCCGCGGTCACGCCGGTAGAACTTCCGGATGTCGGACGCTCAGGTGCCACCGTCACGGCCACCCACGTCGAGGAAAAGGAAGGTCCACAGCTCGAAGAAGCGTCTGTCATCGTTGCCGGTGGACGCGGGCTCGGCACGAGTGACAAATACGAACTGATCGAACGCGTTGCCAAGCGGTTGTCGGCAGCCACCGGCGCCACCAGGGCGATCGTCGATGCAGGCTGGGTCCCGTACGCCAAGCAGGTCGGTCAGACCGGCAAGACCGTGAAGCCCGACGTGTACATCGCCGCAGGCATCTCGGGGGCGATGCAGCATCTGGTGGGTATGAAGGACTCGAAGACGATCATCGCCATCAACAAGGACCCCGACGCCCCGATCTTCCAGGTCGCCGACCTCGGCATCGTCGGGGACGTCAACAACGTCCTGCCGAAGCTCGCCGAGGAACTCGAAAAGCGGGCCTGAGAACGGGAGGAGCGATCGGCGGAGGGCGGTCCGACCGCCCTCCGATGGCGAGGACGCGCTCGTCGACGGCGGGCGTCGCGTCCTGATCGAGGTGGGACCACTCCGACAACTGACCGGCGATGTATACGGCATCCACGTCGGCGTCCACACGGCGCGCGACGGCACCCACGGCGGCACGCTCCTGTATCGCTGGGACGGCTCCACATGGGCGTGGACCCCGCCGGACGACACCAGTGTGACGGTCACGAGCTGGGTGTCCTGACCTCAGCTCCGACGGTGGAGCACACCACCCTCCACACCCACCGAGAAGATCCTCACGCCGAAGGACGTTGCCGGTTGGCCCAGGGCCGAATGGCGGAAGAGTCAGCCCGCCCGTCGGAAGGTCAGGAAGACGTCTTCACCCTCGAGCTCCAGCGTCTCGGCCCCCAAGGTGTAGATGCTCGTACGCTGAAGGGCCTGCCAATAGACGTCCTCGGTCTCCATGACCACCGGGTCGCATGCGATGTCGGTGATCTCACGATCCGGATACAACGTGAACGATCCGGCATACACGTCGGCCTCGATGCCATACGTGTTGCATCCGGCGTTCCCGCTGATGGCGCCGCTCGACACTTCGAGGGTCACCTGGGAGTCCGGGACGGGCGCAATCGCTTCGCCATCGACCGTTCCCTCCTCGAACACCCACACACCGTCGGCGTCCCGCGCGAAGACCGAGCAACTCGACAGGGACAGCGCCAGAAAAACGAGCAGGATGCGCACAGGGGAAGGCTAAACAGGCTCCGATGTCATGCGAACCATCGACCCGCCGGGAGGGGGCGCTAGTACTTCTCGGGAATTGGGTTCAGGTTGTCGAAGGGGGGACGCTGATATCCGAGATCGCGCACGATGTCGGGCAGCTCGATCGGCGGATACTCGATCGATGTGTACGGAACGAGGGACAAGAGGTGCTCGATCGTATTGAGGCGAGCCCGGCGCTTGTCATCGCCGTTCACCACCCACCACGGCGACTCCGGGATGGAGGTGTGTTCCATCATGATGTCCTTGGCCCGGGAATATTCGGTCCATCGACTGCGTGAATAGACGTCCATGTCCGAGAATTTCCACCGTTTGGCCGGATTCGCCAGGCGGTCACGAAAGCGCTGCTCTTGCACGTCATCGGAGACGGAGAACCAATATTTCACGACTTGGATCCCGGATCGGATCAACATCCGCTCGAACTCCGGGACCGAGCGGACGAACTCCCAATACTCCTGATCCGTGCAGAAGCCCATGACCCGCTCCACTCCGGCCCGGTTGTACCAGGAACGGTCGAACACGATCATCTCGCCACCCGCCGGCAGGTGGGTCACATATCGCTGGAAATA
This sequence comes from uncultured bacterium, assembly GCA_963785075.1. Taxonomy (GTDB): domain Bacteria; phylum Actinomycetota; class Acidimicrobiia; order Spongiisociales; family ZC4RG35; genus JAOUGY01. The sequence goes on along the minus strand of CAWATW010000010.1, from coordinate 442,871 downwards.
CCATTGGGTCTGCTCACGTTCCGAGGGCTTCGGCAGCGCCACCACCTTGCAGAATCTGGGGTTGAGAGGATCCGAGATTCGGGCGATCGTGCTCCCTTTGCCGGCCGCGTCCCGGCCCTCGAACACCACCACCAGCCGGTGGCCTGTATGACGGATCCATTCGAGCATGCGAACCAGCTCGAGTTGCAGTCGCCCGAGCTCGGCCTCGTAGTAACCCTTCTTCAACCTCGGTCGAGTCGTATCCATCGCCGTCATGCTAAATCCCGGCTTCGGTCGGTTCGAGAGTAGCGGCTTTCAAAGCGAGAACCGATACGGCAGGATCTCGTCGAGTTCGTGGACTCGGAAGTGGGCATCCGCGTTCGTGACGACTATCCGTTCGACGTCGAACTCGCTCATGATCTGACGGCACCGACCGCACGGATACGACTGATCCAGCGCGCCGGCGTCGATGCACGCCACGCCGACTGCGCGGATCGACCGGACACCCTGCGACACCGCGTAGTTGATGGCGTTGGCCTCGGCACATTGGCTCACTGGATATGCGGCGTTCTCGACGTTGGCCGACGAGAACAGCCGGTCGTCATCGGCAACCACGACCGCCCCGACCCGGAACTTCGAATACGGCGAATAAGACCCGAGCGCGGCCTCGCGGGCCGCTGATGCGATCTGGGCGTCGTCGATCATCCGAGCAGCGCGTCGACGAACGCTTCGGGCTCGAACGGAATCATGTCGTCCATCCCTTCGCCGATCCCTATGAACTTCACGGGCACACCGAGTTCCTGTTCGATGGCGACGACCACCCCGCCACGGGCGGTGCCATCGAGCTTGGAGAGAACGATGCCGGTGACACCGGCGGTCTCCTGGAACTGCTTTGCCTGGGCGATTCCGTTCTGTCCCGCCGTGGCATCGAGGACGAGCAGCACCTCGTCGATCACGCCGGTCTCCCGCTCCACGATCCTGCGGATCTTCGACAGCTCGGCCATCAGATTCTTCTTCGAGTGCAGGCGCCCCGCGGTGTCGATCATCACCACGTCTTTGCCGCGGGCCTTCGAGGCGGCCACCGCGTCGTATGCAACAGACGCCGGGTCGGCGCCTTCCTGCCCAGAGACGATGTCGACCCCCACCCGATCCGCCCAGGTTCGTAGTTGCGTGTCGGCAGCAGCACGGAACGTGTCCGCCGCACCGAGCAACGTCGACGCCCCCGAATCATCCAGTCGTTTTGCGATCTTGGCGATCGACGTCGTCTTCCCCGTGCCGTTGACGCCCACCACCATGATCACGGCCGGTGACCCCTCGAGGTGGAGCTCGCGATCCCGCCCTGACAGCGCCGTGAGGACCTCGTCTCGAAGCAACTCGCGAGCGCCGCCCGGGGTCGTGGGCGTCGCAGCCCGAACCCGCTCCACGATCATCGCGGATGCCGACACGCCTACATCGGCCCCGATCAGGACCTCTTCGAGCGAATCCCAGAACTCCTCGTCCATCGATTGCCGGCTGAAGACCGACTTGAGCGCACCACCCAACGCGCTGCGCGATTTGCTCAATCGGGAACCGAGCTCAGGGGGGGCGGGCCCGACACGGGTGCCCGCTCGCGCCTCCGCCACCTCCCGCTCGATGGTCGAGGGTCGGCGGGTGACGACGAATCCGACGGCGCCGACCACGACCACGGCGACGATCACCAAGATGACGATGAGCTCAACAGGCATGAACCCGAAAGGCTACCTGCCTCGAGGCCGTCTCGAATCGGACACCCGGTGGTGGATTCGGCCTGCCCTAGCACCGGTCCGTCAGGCACCGCCCACGGGCTCTGGGATTTCGACCGCGTGCAGCGCCTTGGCGACGACGCTCGAAGAGCCTCCGGGTTCCATCGTCACCCCGTAGAGGACGTCGGCCGTCTCCATGGTCTGCTGTTGGTGGGTGATCACGAGGAGCTGGGCCGTGCCTCTGAAAGAATCGAGCAGCCGCAGGAAACGGCGCAGGTTGGCGTCGTCGAGCGCCGCCTCCACCTCGTCGAGCACGTAGAACGGTGATGGCCGCGCCTTGAAGATCGCAAACAAGAACGCAAGGGCGGCCAGAGACCGCTCACCGCCCGACAACAACGACATCTTGGCGACCTTCTTGCCGAGCGGCTGGGCCTCGATGTCGACACCGGAGGTGAGCGGCTCGTCGGGCTCGGTGAGTCGGATCCGGCCCCGACCGCCGGGGAAGAGCACGCCGAAGTGCTCCTCGTAGGCGGCGGCGACCTCCTCGAAGGCTTCCATGAAGCGTTCTTGGATCTCCTCGTCGAGGGCATCGATCACCTTGCGAAGCTCGTCACGGGATCGTTCGAGGTCGGCGAGTTGTTCGGTCATGAACCGATGACGCTCGGACAACTCGGTGTACTCCTGCGCCGCGAGCGGGTTGATCGGCCCCATGCGCCGGAGCTCGTTCTCCTTGGTCGTGAGACCCGATCGCAGCTCGCCGAGCTCCGCATCGGGGTCGACGAAATCCGGTCGCAGGGCCGCCAGAGCCTCGTCTTCAGAGGCGTCGGCGTCCCGGCGCAGCGCCTCGGCCACCGACTCGAACCGGACCCGCAGCTCGGCGGCCTCGATCGCCAGCTTCCCGCGTCGATCCTTCGAGCGATCCACCAGGGCCGCCAACTCATCATGACGCCGCTGCAGTTCGGTCATCCGGGTGCCGGTGGCCCCCACGCGGGTCCGCAGCTCGGTCTGGCGCTCCCTCAGCGCCTCGAGGTGGGCCCTGAGGACCTCGAGCGCCCGACGTGCCAGCGCTTCGATGCGATCCAGGTGGTCGATCGTCGATGGATCGACAGGGTCACGTTCCTCCGCTTCGAGCGCACCTTCGATCGATGCCAGGCGCCGCTCGAGCATCTCTCGCCGCTCGACGATCGCCCGCAGAGCAGACGCGGCTTCCTGCCACGAGGCCCGGGCCGATTCCCTGTGGGCCGCCACCGCTGCGCGTCGATCGACGAGCTCCTGCCAGGCTCGCTGACGCTCTGCTTCTTCACCTTCGAGCGCAGCGAGGCGCTCGACCAGGCGATCCCGCTGGTCAGCACGGTCCTCGGCAGAGACGAGGAGGGCACGGCGGCGTTCGGTGAGGCGCTCCATCTCCTGTTCGACCGACATCGCCGTCCGCTCGAGTCGTCCGAGCGCCTCGACCGAACCGGCCAACCGAGCCTCCACCGACTCCAACGCCTCGAGCGCTTCACGCTCTGCCTGCCTCGCAGCGTCGAAGACGCGCTTCGTCTGGTGCAGAATGCTCTGCTCTCTCGCCAGGGCCCGTTCCGCTGCCTCCACCGCCGAAGCCGCCGACTCGAGCATGGCTGGGGTGGCTCCGTCGGGATGGGCGACGCGGACCCCCATCTGGGTGATGAGATCGCCCTCCGGTGTGACGACCCTGACGCCGGGATGAGCTTCCACGAAACGCCGGGCTCCGACCCAGCCTTCTGCGATCACGACATCCCCGAGGAGCGACACCGCGAATGTATGGTCGCAGTCGGATCCCAGACGGTCGATCAGAAGCTCCAGACCGGCGTCCGCTGCTGCCACCCGCAGACCCGAGAGATCGGCAGCGGGCGAGGTCGGGGTGACCAGGGGCACACCACCCCGCCCGGCGCCTTTGAGCGAGCCGACGGCGTCTTCCAGCGACCTACCTTCCCCGAACGCGACGGCGTCGACCCAGGGCCCGAGGGCGGCATCGACCGCCGCCGCCATGTCGCCGGGCACATCGAGGCGAGCGCTGATCGAGCCGAGGGCGCCCGGCGCCCTCTCGACCAGTTCGCGGGCTTCCGGATCGGCTACGCCCGAAACCGCCTGCTCGACCGCCTCCAACCTCGCGGTTGCCGCAGCCAGGGAGACCCGGGCATCGGCGTGTGCCGCCTCCGCAGCCTCCCAGATCACCTGTTCGGACCGCCGGTGTGCTTCGGCCTCGGCATATCGGGACTGAGCGGCGCCGGCGGAGCCATCGAGGGCCTTGATCTCGTCGTTGACCCGACCGATCTCTGCGCGGTCCGCTTCGAGTTGCGCCACGAGGCCCTCGAGCCGCCGGTCGAGCGCCTCTCGCTCACGAGCGTCACGCGTCTCGGCGGCGTCGAGGCTTCGCAGATCACCGCGCACCACGGCCACCGCCCCCTCGGTACTCATGCCCTCTTGGTCGGCGAGCGAACGTTCTTCGTCCTCCAGGGAGCGGAAGCGTCTCTCCGCATCGTCGGAAACGCGTTGCGCCTCGGCATGGCGGAGCCCGATCAATCCCGCCTCGTCGCCGAGCTCTTCTCGCTCGGCGGCAAGGTCACGTTTGCGCTCGTCGGCACCATCGAGGCGGCTGCGGGCCGCCCGAGAACGTTCATGAGCCACCGACGCCACCCGGCGCAGTCGTTCGAGCGTCGTTTCGATCTTGGCTGCCGCGGCTGTGTCGCGGTCGAGCGCCTCACCCACCTCGCCGGCAGAGCGGCGAAGAATGGCGAGGGCTGCACCGAGTTCCGAGAGCTCGGCCTCGGAGTCGGACAGCACGGATTCGAGCCCGGCGTCTTCCGCTGCGATCTCGGTCCGACGACCCGAGATCGACCGAAGGTCCTCCCCACCTACGAACAGGCGCAGCGCATGGACTGCGGACGCCACCTCGTCGTGACGGGCGGCTGCGTCGGCCTGACGCTTGAGTGGCCGCATCTGGCGACTGATCTCCCCCAGCAGGTCGTGAAGCCGGAGAACATCACCGTCGGTCCGTTCCAGGCGTCGCAGCGCCTTGTCCTTGCGGGTGCGGTGTTTCAGTATCCCGGCGGCTTCCTCGATGACCGCCCGGTGATCGTCCGGACCGGCACTGAGCACCTTGTCGATCTGGCCCTGGCCGACGATCACGTGCTGATGGCGCCCGACGCCTGAGTCCGACAGGAGCTCCTGGATGTCGAGAAGTCGACACCCGACGCCATTGATCTCGTAGTCACTCGAGCCGTCGCGATACAACCGGCGGGTGAGGCTGACCTCCGGCAGGTCGAGCGGGAGTATTCCCTGAGCGTTGTCGAGCACCAGCGTCACTTCGGAACGTCCCAGACCCGGACGGGTGGCCGTGCCCGCAAAGATCACGTCGTCCATCTTCTCGGTTCGCAACGACTTGGTGGACTGCGTGCCCATGACCCAGGCGAGCGCGTCGACGATGTTGGACTTTCCCGAGCCGTTCGGACCCACGACAACGGTGACACCCGGGCGCAGTTCGAGGCGCGTCCGATCGGCGAAGGACTTGAAACCGGTGAGCTTGAGAGACTTCAGAAACATGAATTACACACGTGTGAGTTCAAACAGCGTAGCCGAGACCGTCGGTGCCGGGTGCCACCTTCCGCGCAACGGCACCGGTGGCGCAGCAAGAGCGTCGTCACTAGTTGGTGATGAGAAAGTCCTGGAGATTGGGGTCTTCGGCCACCACGTCCGACTCGACGCCCGTCACGTGGGCGTGGGGTGGGCCCTGCCAGAGCCAATCGATCAACGACTCCACCTGGCGCTCGGCGCCTTGGGCCCACACCTCCACCGTTCCGTCCGGACGGTTTCGCACCCAGCCGATCAGGTGGAGGCGGCGCGCCTCCTGGCGACACGACTGGCGGAAATAGACACCCTGGACCCGGCCCCTGACGACGGCCCGGTTCGCGACGGTCTGCGGCGCCATCAGGTCACGATACCGGGGCGAGCAATCGTGGGGTCCAACGGCTGGCACGACGGGCAGAAATGACTCGAGCGTTGCGCGACGACCGTGCGTTCGATCAGATCCCCACACTGCGGACACCGTTCGCCCGTCCGCCCGTAGGCGTAGAGGCGAGACAGAAACTCTCCCGCTCTCCCGTCCGGGAGCAGATAGGCGAGGTCGTCGAGGCTGGTACCGCCGTGCTGGATGCCGGCCCTCAGCACGGGGGTCACCGCCGCCATCAGCCCCGAGATCTCATCGAACGAAAGGGAGCCGGCGGGTCGGCGTGGATGGATGCGCGACCGGATCAGCACCTCGTCGGCGTAGATGTTCCCGAGCCCGGCCATCAGACGTTGGTCGAGGAGCACGGCCTTGATCGGCGCCGTGCGACCGCGAAGCGCGGCTTGAACCTCGGCGACCGACGGCGGAGAGTCGAGCGCGTCGGGGCCGATGGACGCCAGGTTCGTCGCAAGCTCCTGCGGCGTCCATGCCGCCACAAACCCGAAGGTGCGTGGATCGATCATGCGGACGTGTGTCGAGTTGTCGATCTCGATCACGACATTGGCGTGAGGTTCGAGCGCCTCCTCACCGTCGACGATCCGGATTCGCCCGGACATCCCCAGATGGATGACGCACCACAAGTCGCCGATCATTTCGATGACGATGAACTTGCCCCGACGCCCGACGTCGACGACCTTTCGACCGATGAGCCGGTCGCCGAGGTCTTCGGCCCGATGGTTGCGTCTGGTCATGCGCTCACGATGAACGTCCACGCCGGTGATCGTCCGTCCGACGACGGCTTCAGCGATGTGCCGCCGCGTGGTCTCGACCTCAGGAAGCTCGGGCATCGAGACAAGCATGGACCACGTCCGCCGATATCACAACGTGAGAGGGTGATCCTGTAGCCTCTCTGCGGTGGAACCCATCGCACTACGACCGCTCGCCTTCGGAGAGGTCCTCGACACTTCCTTCAACCTCTTCAAGCGGAACTTCAAGTCCGCAGTGATCGTCTCGGCTGTGATCATGATCCCCCTCTCGCTCCTCGGCGCAGCCGCGTCTGCCGGGCTGGCACCGTCGGACCTCGCCGCACTCGACGATCCCAACGTGACGCCCGAGGAAGTGCTGGGGATCCTGGGCGGATTCTTCGGTGCGCTTGGCGCCGGAACCCTGCTCCAGCTGCTGGGGTCGGTGCTGGTCCAGGCGGCAACCACCCGCATCTACAGCGAGAACTACCGGGGCGTGAAGATCGAGCCGGGCGACGCCCTTCGATTCGGACTGAGCAGATTGCCGGCGATGATCGGGCTCACTCTCATCTCGAGCATCGGAGTCATGCTCGGTGTTCTGCTTTGCATCGCTCCGGGTGTCTGGTTGTACGCAGCCTGGGGTTTGGCCCCGGCAGCCCTCATCGCAGAGGGCGCCGGACCGCTGGGGTCGCTGGGGCGGTCGTTCAACCTCGTCAAGGGCGCATGGTGGCGGGTCTTCGGGATGCTCTTCGTCACGTCGCTCCTCGTGGCGGTGATCACGAGCATCGTCACCGCACCGCTCCAGATCGCCGTCACCTTCGGGAGCGGCTTCGCCGAGTCGCCTGAGGCCGTGTTCTCGGGAGGATATCTGGCGGCGAACACGCTCATTTCAGGCCTCGCAACGGCGATCACGCTGCCGTTCACCGCCGCTGTGGTGGTCGCTCTGTACTACGACCAGCGGGTCCGCAAGGAAGGCTACGACCTCGAGCGACTGATCGCCGACCTGGGCCCCCCGCCCAGCACTTCCACCGGGACGACAGCCGATCCGACCGATCCGTTTGGCCTCGGCTGAGCACGGTGATCCAGCTGTTCGAAGGTGGGGGCGCCGCCACGAGGGCCGCAGTGTCCCGATTGGCCGGCTCGGTGGCGAGCAGGTTCGACGGACCGCCGGTCGACCGAGATGACGTCGTCGACCGCGTGAGGACGATCCTCGCCGACCCCAGATACGTACGGGACGAGCCGACGATTCTCGAACGCCTCCTCGGTCCGCTGTACGACTGGCTCGAAAGGATGATCGCGATCGTCTGGGAGATCGGGACCCGGGTCGTCGCGTGGTTCGTGCGGCTGCTGGCCACCAACGCGATGACGGCGATCGGTCCGATCGTTGTGCTCGTGGCAGCCGCCGCGGCTACGTGGGTTCTTGCGAGGCGGCGCGCCAGGGACATCGAACGCCGTGCCACCATCGAGCGCATTCTCGAGATCGGCACCGACCCCGACGAGCTCGAAGCTCGGGCGGTCGGAGCCGACGATGCCGGGGATCATGCCGAGGCGATCCGGCTCCGATTCGTCGCCGGTCTGCTGCGGCTCGACGCCGACGGCCGCATCGACTTCTATCCGGGACTGTCCAACGGCGCCATCTCGGAACGGCTGGGCGATCCGACCTTTGATGGGCTCGCCACGCAGTTCGACCAGGTTGTGTACGGAAAGAAACCGGCGTCACGGGGTGACTCACGATCGGCAGCCGACCGCTGGGCAGCGCTGACCGGGGCCAAGAGATGACCGACCGGCGCTCGTGGACCGCGAGCACCACGATCACCGAGGAAGGCCGTCGCACCCGATCCAACCTCCAGACGTTGATCGTGGCACTGATACTGGTGGCGATCGTGGGCTGGGCCTTGGCCGAGTTCGGACGCGACCGTTCGGGAACGGGGCCAAACGGCTCCGTCTTCGTGACCGACGTCAACGGCACGGCCGCCCTGGGAGAGCTCCTGGAACAGCTCGGCCATCCGGTGCTACCGGCCATTGCACCCCTGACCGGCCTGGACCCTGGGGGGACGCTCATGATCCTGGACCCGGGCTTTCGGTCGACGTATTCTGCGACCGAGATCGAATCGATCGTGACGTGGCTGGAAGGTGGCGGCCGCCTGATCGTGTCCGGACGGCCGCATCCCGACCTGATCGGAGATGTGCTGCCCGACGACCTCAGACTCGGGTTCTCCGGGGCGTCCACTGCCCCGATCGTCACACCGGTGCGAGGGATCACCGGCGACCTCATCACCGGCGGCGTCTATTCGATCGACACGGATTCGGATCTCCTCCCGCTGGCGGGCGACCCGCCGATTGCCGCGGCATACGAGGTGGGCGCGGGCGTGGTGGTGTACATCGCCGACAGTTCGATGCTGTGGAACCCCTCGCTCGAGCAGAACGGTCCGTGGATCGTCTCCCTCATTCCGGACGGTCCGGTCCGATTCGACGAGGTGAGGCACGGCTTCATGGCCAACCCGGCGTCCGAGACGCCGACCGGTCTGCTGGCGGCACTCCCGGAATCGGTACGTCGAGTGACCCTGCTCCTCATCCCCGTTCTCCTGCTGGCATTGATCACCTACGGACGAAGGTTCGGGCCGCCGGAGGAGACCGAGCGGAGCATCGCCCCTCCACGGCGTGAGCTGGTCGACGCAGTCGCCGGACTGATGGCGCGTATGGGTGACCCGGTCGAGGCGGCCGAGCTCGTGCCGGTTCGGCTGCGTGAGGTGGTCGCACGGCGAATCGGAGTACCGGCCGACGCCCCGCCGGACACACTGGTGGACCGGGCACAGGAACTGGGACTGGACCCGAATGATCTCGAGCGGGCACTGGACCCGACCGACGAAGACACCATGCTCGAAGCCCAGCGCCTGCTGGCACATCTGACCGAAAGGGAACGTCTGTGAGCGACCTGAGAGAGCGAATCCAAACCGAGGTCTCCAAGGTGGTGGTGGGACAGAACGGGCCCGTCGACGCCCTCGTCGCCGCCATCCTCGTCGGAGGACACGTCCTGCTCGAAGGCGTTCCCGGGACCGCCAAGACTCTGCTCGCAAACGCCTTTGCCCGGTCTACCGGCCTGCAGTTCGGCCGTGCCCAGTTCACGCCCGACATGCTCCCGTCCGATCTGACCGGCACGATGGCGCTCCGCAGCGGCGAGCTGAGCTTCCGCCCCGGCCCGGTCTTCACGAACATCTTGCTGGCCGACGAAATCAACAGAACACCGCCGAAGACACAGGCGGCCCTGCTCGAGGCGATGGCCGAATCCCAGGTCACCGTCGACGGAACGTCGCACGCCCTCCCGTCACCGTTCCTCGTCGTGGCCACACAGAACCCGATCGAGTACGAAGGAACCTATCCGCTCCCGGAGGCCCAACTCGACCGGTTTCTCATGAAGATCGACGTCGGCTATCCGAGCGAAGACGCAGAAATGAGGATGCTGCGACTGGCTCGTGATGGGGTCCGGCCCGCGACGCTCGACGACGTACGCCCCGTCACGAATGGTGAGGAGCTCCTCGACCTGAGGAACCAGGTGAGCCAGATCCACATAGAAGATCCGGTCCTCCACTATCTGACAGCGGTCGTTCGCGCCACGCGTGGCCTTCCGTCCGTGGAGGTGGGCGCCAGCCCACGCGCCGCGGTTCATCTGCTGGCGTCGGCGCGGGCGATTGCCACGTTGGCCGGGCGCGACTTCGTCACGCCCGACGACGTGAACAGGGTTGCCCTCCCCGTGCTTCGCCATCGCATCGTGCTCCGCCCCGAGGCGGAACTCGAGCGCTACCGCCCCGACGAAGCCGTCAAGACGGCGCTGTCGTCGATCGAAGTACCGCGGTGAGCGTCACCTGGCGCACCGTTGGCCTCCTGGCGGTGGCGGCATTCACCGGCGTCTTCCTTCCGTGGCGAGTCGCAGGCGGGATCATGTGCATCGTTCTTCTCGCGGCGGGCATCGATGCCTGGACCGTGCATTCCGTCCCCGACATCCGTCGGACTGTCAGCCCGATCCTGAGCCGCGGAGTCCCCTCGCCCTTGTCTCTCCGGGCGACCGGCCGCTGGCCTCGAATCGCCCTCCGTCAGGCGTCCACACCCGACCTCACGATCGAGCCGCAGCAGGGCGGTCGCCAGTTCACAGCAGAGATCACAGCACTCCGCCGCGGCGCTCATCCGCTCGTCCCCGTCGCCACCCGCACGGTGGGACCACTGGGTCTCGGTGCGTGGTATCACCGGAGCGGCGACACTGGCACGGTCACGGTCTTCCCGGACATGCCCGCGGCCCGCCGGATTGCTGCATCGGTTCGCATGGGGCATTTCCGGGAGGAAGGCCGCCGGACCAGAGGACCGCTCGGTCTGGGGACCGAGTTCGAGTCCGTGCGCGAGTACCGCCCCGATGACGACATCAGACAGCTCAATTGGTCGGCCACGGCCCGACTCGCCACACCGATGTCGAACCAGTTCAGGGTCGAACAGGACCGGGACATCATCTGCCTCCTGGACTGCGGGCGACTCATGGCATCGCGCATCGAAGACCGCACACGGCTCGATGCCGCGGTCGATGCCGTCGCAGCTCTGGCCGCCGTCGCCGACCAGGTCGGGGATCGGGTCGGTGTCGTGGCCTTCTCACGGGTGATCCGTCGCACGCTGGCTCCGCGGCGCGATGGCGGACGGTCTGTGGTCCAGGCGATTCACGACCTCGAGCCCGACGACGACGATTCGGACTTCGAGCTGGCCTTCCGTTCGGTCCTCGGCCGGAAGCGAGCGTTCGTCCTGATCCTCACCGACCTGGTGGATGAGGCAGCGGCACGTCCGCTCGCACGAGCAGTCCCGATCCTCGCTCGGAAGCACGCAGTCGCAGTCGCTTCTGTCACCGACCCCGATCTGGTGGCGGCAATCGAGACTCCCGCCGAGGGACGCGGTGACCTCATGCGGACCGCAGCGGCCATCCAGCTCGTATCGGCCAAGGAGGCGGTCGCCGCTCTGTTGACCCATCGGGGGGTGGAGGTGGTGGAGGCACCACTCCATGACTTCTCGTCGCGATGCGTGGCCGCCTACCTGCGTGCGAAGTCGAAGGCGAGACTCTGAGCTCCGAAAGGGCCGCGTCGGCCGACGCGTCGACCGCTCGTCGGGTGAGGCTCGACTCTCAGGCGTTCGCCGTTTCGAGTGAGGGCCGGCGCCAACCGAGGAACCAGACCAGGAACCAGTAGCCGCCTCCGACCACGACCCCGATGATCAGGGCGGGCACCCATGTCGTCCCGGTACGGGATATGAACCCTTCCATGAACCCGGCGAGCACCAGCCAGGGCACGGTGCCGAGTGCAACGAGCGCCGACGATCTGGCCTCGACACCAAGCGATTCACGGCGAGTGAGATGGCCGGGCTTCAGAATCGCCCGTGCCAGCGACAATCCGGTGCCTCCACCGATCACGACACACGAGAGCTCCAGGATGCCGTGGGCGGCGACAGCCGCCGTGAAGACCTCGCCGTTTCCTGCCTCGAACGCCAGACCGGCGACGGCGCCGAGGATGAGCCCGTTCTGGACCACCACATATCCGGTCATCAGTCCCCAGGTGATCCCCAAGACGAAGGCGAGCAGTGTGACCCGTATGTTGTTCTGCATCACGTAGGTCGAGAAGCCGACGAGTCCGGCCGTGCCGTATCCCTGGTCGGTGCTGCCCGCCTCCGTCACCCACAGAAAGTCGGGAGGGAGCACGGCGATCACGCGAGACGGATCAGAGAGGGCCCACACGACGCCGAGGGCGGCAGGAATCAACAACAACGCCGCAGCCAACCCCATCTGTCGCCACCGCTGTGCGATCAGCTGCCAATACGTGAATCCGAAGAACGATGCGATCGAATCTCGGGAAACGGTCCGGTCGAAGAGCAGGCCCCGGGCGCGAACCACCGATCGTTCCAGCGCCACCGCCACCGGGTCGCCCGGGAACAGTCGTCGAGCCAGCGCGAGGTCGGCGGAGGTCGAACGGTACAGCTCGACGAACCGTCGGAGCTTCTCGGGGCCAAGTGTCTCGGCCCGCCTGCCGGCCTCGCTGCTCAGCGATTCGAGTTCGTCCCAACGAGGCTGGCCGCTCTCGATGAACTCGGGTAGCTTCATGTCCTGATCATGGGCGATGCAGCTTGACCTTCCAAGACCGACTCGAAATCACCACGTCCGAGGGCGTGACGGTGCGCATGACGATAGCCGGGATCGGCTCTCGCTCCCTGGCGTGGCTGCTCGACGGCCTCATCCTCGGTGCTGCGATCCTGTTCCTCGGCCTCGTGAGCGTTCGAACCGTCGACACCGACTCGTTGCTGACCTTGGGCCTGCTGAGCCTGGCGACCCTGTTCATCCCGTTTGCCTATCTGGTGGGAATGGAAACCCTCAATGGGGGTCGCACCCTCGGCAAGATGGCGGCCGGGATAAAGGTGGTCCGCGTGACGGGCGCGCCGATCGGCTTCGGGTCTGCCGTGGTGCGGGCCTTGTTCGTACCGATCGACGTGCTGCTCTTCGGAGTGGGCATCATTTCGATGTTCACGACCGAGCGAAGCCAGCGGATAGGCGACCTCGCCGCCCGCACCGTGGTCGTGCGCGATCGCTTCCGGGCCACCCAGGTGGCGGCGCCACCGATCGTCGATGGCGGACATCCTCGCTGGGACGTCTCGGCGATCACTCAGGAGGAGGTCGGCGTGATCCGGTCCTTCCTCTCGAGGGCGCCCGGCCTCCCACCCGACTCTCGGAGCGGGTACGCCGCCCAGTTGCGGGGCAGGCTGGAGCCGAGAATCGGGGGAGCGGACGCCTCACTGTCCGACGAGGCGTATCTGGCCCGGGTGGTGGCCGAGAAACACCGAGATTGACGGGGCCTCACGCAGGAGGTCGACTGCCCTGTGGAGTGCTGCGCCCGCCCATGGGCAGCGCCGACCCCACGATCAACCCCCATCGAGAGCAGCGCGGGCTGCAGCTTGTTCCGCCTCTTTCTTCGACCGTCCGGCGCCTTCCCCCAGCGTCCGCCCGTCGATCTCCACCACAGCCGTGAAGACGCGCTCGTGGTCGGGTCCGCTGCCGTTCACCACGTAGGTGGGGCGCTTCCCATCGGCTGCAAGTCGCTCCTGCAGCCGGGTCTTGAAGTCTCGCCATCCCGGATCCGCCGCCTTCCCAACGATCAGGTCCGACCACAGGCCGAGAATCATCCGGCGAGCTTGCTCCAGGCCCCCGTCGAGGTACACGGCTGCGATCACCGCTTCCATGGTGTCGGCCAGGATCGAGCCCTTGTCACGACCGCCCGACTGCAGCTCGCCGACACCGAGCCGAATGTGCTCTCCCAGGTCGATCCTTCGGGCGACGACGGCAAGCTCGTCCCGATTGACGCAGGCGGCCCGCACCTTGGCCAGCTGACCCTCCCGGAGCTCCGGATAGTTCTCGTAGAGGAAATGGGTGACGACCAGTTGCAGAACGGCATCACCGAGGAACTCCAGGCGTTCGTTGTCCGATCGATCGGGATGCTCGGCGGTGTGAGACCGATGGATGAGCGCCCTGTCCAGGAGAGCGGCATCGGTGAATCGGTACCCGAGACCTTCCTCGAGGCCATCCCGACTCACACCGGTGAGACCCGGTCTCGGACGCGACGGACGAGGTCGTGATCTGCGCCTTCTCTCGCCATGACAAGTGCGTTCTTGATCGATCTCCTGGTTGACGATCCATGGGCGATCACCACCACACCCGCTGCGCCGAGCAGGTGGGCGCCGCCTGTGTTCTCATAATCCAGGCGGCTCCGCAACGGTTCGAGGAGTTCGAGTGCCTGGACGCGTACGTCGGGAGACGCATGGGCGAGTGCGTCGGCGACCATTCCGGCAACCATCGCCGCCACTCCCTCGGTGGCCTTCAGCAAGACGTTTCCGGTGAATCCGTCGGTCACGATCACGTCTGCGCTGGCCGAGGCGATGTCGCGACCTTCGACGTTCCCGACGAACACCAGGCCGCTGCGCTCCAGGAGCTCATAGGCGTCGCGCTCCAGCTGACGTCCTTTGCCCCGCTCTTCCCCGATCGACAACAGCCCGATTCGGGCTCGGTCGACACCGAAGTAGACCTCGGCGAACGCAGCTCCCATGGCGGCGAATTGCACGAGATGCTCGGGTTTGACCTCCGGGTTGGCTCCCGAGTCGAGCACCACCGTTTGCCCGGTGGGCTTCGGTATGACCGATGCGATCGTGGGTCTGAGCACTCCGGGGACACGGCCGAGCACGATGGCAGCCGCAGCCATGGCAGCCCCCGTCGATCCTGCCGAGACGTACCCGGCGACCTCGCCGTGCTTCGCCATGCGGGCACAGCAGACGATCGAGGAATCCGGTTTCTCGCGGATGGCCCGCGCCGGATCCTCTCCCATGTCCACCATCTCCGGGGCATGGACGATGGGCAGGTCGACACCGGTCTCCACGAGATGCCGCCTGATTTGGGGTTCGTCCCCGACCAGCACGACATCGACGCCCAATGCCGCGGCATCCGCGGCACCTGCAACCGTTTCCGTCGGGGCGTGGTCGCCGCCCATCGCATCGAGGGCGATTCGTGCCACGTCAGTCGGTCTCGAGGACTTCCCGGCCGTTGTAGGTACCGCATTCCTTGCACACCCGGTGGGGCAGCTTGGGGCTCTTGCACCGCGGACAGGTCGCCATGGTCGGCCGTTGCGCCTTCCACTGAGACTTGCGTTGACGCGTCCGACTCCGCGACATCTTCTTCTTTGGCACCGCCATGGTGCGCACTCCTTCTGGGATCAGGACTCGGGTTTCTGCGGCGACTCTTCGGCGAAAAGCTGACGGAGTGCGGCAAAAGGCGATTCGATTGTATCGCCATGCCCTTCGCAGGGTTCCACATTCAAGTCGGTTCCACACGTGGGGCAAAGTCCCAGGCAATCCTCCTTGCACAACGGGCGCTCCGGAAGACCCAGCGTCGCCTCGTCGTGAACGACGGGACCAAGGTCTATCCACCCGCCCGAGTCGATCGGCAGCTCGTCTCCGTCCTCATCGGGATGCCGGCGAAACACTGCCTCGAAGGGCACCTCCGTGGTCTGGGACCAGGTCGTCAGGCACCTCGTGCACGTGAGATCGACGGTCGAACGAGCATGACCCCGGACCACGACGCCATCGCTCAGCGATCGCAGATCGACTTCGAACTCGACCATGTCGTCGATGGCGGCATTGGTGAAACCGACCGACACCGGAACGGCTCCGCTCTCAGAACGGGCGGTTCCGGGGTGGGCGAGAAGATCGGAGACCTGGAATCGGGCAGTCATCCGGTCATTGTCGCACCCATCGCCGGCCACGGTGAAGGCGCAGGGAGCGGGGAGCGACGTTCAGGGCCCGGTGCCTGTCCCGGCGCAGACCGGACACCGTGCGAGGACTCGCTGCCGGCCCCGCCCGCCGCAGGCACCGCAGCGGAGGGTACGGGCACGCCGGACGTCGAGCAGCGTGACGGCTCCTTGGCCGTGACAGATGCGACAGGGCGCGTCGACCCACACCGAACCGCCTCCGGCGCAGGACGAGCACGTCTGCGATCTGGACGTGAGCCTGGACGATCCGTGACCCGCCGGAACACGGCGCACCGTGATCCGGCGAGTGCTCGGCTGATCCCAACTCGCCGTGCCCTCGCTCGCAGTCGCCTCGCTCGCCGGCGGGAGGCGTTGTCCGGTCAGGGCCCGATACGCCAGGATCACGTCCCTCACCGCTGCCCCGCCGTCGGTACCCGTCGACGTATCGGGATGGTTCCGTCGAACGGCTCGCCGAAACGCCTGTCGGATCTCTTGCGCGGAGGCCCCGGGATCGATCCCGAGAACATCGTGCGGGTTCATGTCAGCCATCCTCGGCCCTCACCGAGATCGAGCACGAACGATTGATGGAACTCGGCGAGACACGGCGCTCACGGCGATTCGTGGCCGGGGTCGAGCCGAGGCCGCCCGGTTCGCTCAGGATCACGATGCCTCGACGCCGGCTAGGCCGATCCGTTCGACACCGAGATCTTCTTGGGGCGTTCCTCGGCCCGCATCGGGATCTGCACCGTCAGAACGCCGTTGTCGTAGGTTGCCTCGACCCGTCCGGCGTCGAGTCGCTCACCCAGTCGCACCTCTCGCCGGTGTGTGCCCGAGGGCCGCTCGCGCAACATCCAGGTCACGTCCTCCGTTTCTTCCCGCGGGCGTTCGGCTGTCACCGTGAGCACACTGCCCTCCACAGTGACATCAACCGCGCCCGGGTCGGCTCCCGGCAGGTCGAATCTGAGGGTGTAGACACCATCCTTCTCGAAGGCGTCCATCGGCATGATCCCACTGCGCCATTGGCCGCCCAGGGCCCCGAGCACGCGGTCGACGTCATCGAACGGATCGACGAAATGCGCCATCGTCACGATCTCTCCTTTCGCCTCTTTGTGGTCCACCTGGTCACGACCAAACGCTGGTCTAGTCAGATAATCTATACATAATCGACTCATATCTGTCCCGTCAAGGCCAGATATTTCCGAATCAACGCGGATGCCAGGAGGCAACGATCTCCGCCACCGCCCGCAACGCCGATTCGATGGCGCCTTGGATCCACCCCGGATCGTACGAGGCGTGCTCGCCCGCGAAGTGGACCACCCCGTCCGGTCGGATGGTGTCGGCGAACAGGTCGGTGTGATCGCCAGGACCCGGCTCACAGAACGACCCTGCCGTCCATCGATCGGAGTCCCAGAACATCGAGGCGTCGTCGTCGACCATGCCCGGCTCCGCGATGGCGGGGTGAATGGCACTCAACTCTGCGATCACCGTAGATCGGCGCTGCTCCCTGCGCAGCGACCCGATCCGACGGGCATCCTGGCCCCAGGTGTAGGAACCAAGCAGGACTCCTGGCCCGTTCGACACGGACGGATCCGCAGGGACATAGCGACCGCCGTCGTAGCCGCCGTACATCGTGTTGAACCTCTTCTGCCCGGGGATGGCAGCGGCAGCGATCGTCGCGTTGTCCGAGGGGTAGTAGCACGCCCGCCAGATCCGGTCGGATTGAGAGGCACCACCCACGATGCCGTCACGGCTCTCCCAGAATCGCTCCCGGGTGTGGAGCAGCACCTTGGAGGAGGACATGTAGGCGAGGCGCCGAATGGCTCGCAGCTTGGCCCGGTCGAATGCCCCATCGATGTCCAACTGGCGCAGCACCGAGAATGGCATCGTGCAGAGCACACGCTCGCTGGTCTCGGTGACGCGCTCCCCATCCCGTTCGAGGCGGAGCTCCACGCCGTGTGCCATCCGCTGGATGCCCTGGACGGCGGTCGAAGTCATGACTTCGGTGTGTTCCAGACGGCTCGCCAGACCGGCCGGAAGTCGATCCATCCCACCGACTATCTCGTCGAACCCGTCTCCTGACGACACGAGAGCGTCCCGGAGCAGCATCATGGTCGACCGGCCGTACATCGTCTCCAGCCCGGTGGCCAGGCCGATCAGCTCCGCTGCTTCGGCCCCGCATCGCTCGGTCAGGAATGCGGCCATCGTGGTGCCGTCCAGCCGCCGCAGCCGCTCGGAGGCGAGGTGCGGCGTCCGCAGACTGTTTCGCTCGGCGTCGGTCAGCCCTTCGATCACGTCTGCGACCGCCCGACCGAGCATCTTCGGCGGCGTCGAGTCGGCCCGCTGTTGCGACGACAAGTCGAACATCGGATACAGGTCGATCATCGCGGTCCGCATCCGGGTCGCGACGCCGGCGATGTCATAGAACCCGTCGAGGTTCTGGTGCGAGGTGATGAACGGGCGAAGCGACAGTCCGCAGACATCGATGTAGTGACGGGTGGCGTCGTGATGGAGAGGAATTCGCATCGGTCCCAACTCGCCGTAGGTCCCGTCCGAGAACCGGTGCGTACGGATCCGCCCCTGCAACACCGGCCGGGCCTCGTAGAGCTTCACCTTTGCTCCGAGACGCTCCAACTCATACGCAGCCACCAGCCCGGCGATCCCACCTCCGAGGATCGTCACGTCCCCTGGCCGTCGCCCGGTGGCATCACTCCGAATCCCAGCCAGAACCTCGTCGATCATGTGAGGAAATGTAGGCGATCCACCGGGCACGATGCCGCCGCGTCGGCTGCGTCGGCCCGCTGAACACCCGCTCCGACGACCAGGTCGCCCCGCGAAGGCGCAGGTCGAACTCGTCAGACCCGCGCCCGAAAGGCCACGGGCTCGGGACCCCAACGGGCTGAAGGCCGACCGGCGGCGAAGCTCGCCTAGTAAGGGACCTCGGGAGCGGGTGGACGGGCCTCGTGCAGCTCGGCCCGGGCGCCGTGGATCTTTCGGATCAGATCGGCCATCAGGTGCTCGACCGACTCGAGCTCGCGCTCGAGTTCGTCCTCTGCTTCGAGTCGCATCCGCCGCGACTCCCCTTCAGCTCGCCGAACCAAGATGTTCGCCTCCTCGACGGCTTCGGCCAGCACATAGGACTCCGACACGAGGCGCTTGCTCTCCGCCTGGGCCCGCTCCACGATCTCATGGGCGCGTTCGTTGGTCCGGGCGATGAACGCCTCCCGTTCCCGCACCATCCATCGGGCGGCACGAAGCTCGTCGGGGAGCTCGGATCTCAGCCGGTAGAGCATCTCGAGAAACGCTTCACGGTCCACGAGCACGTTCGCAGACAGCGGCATCGACTTCGCCGCCTCCAGCTGGGCGATCATCTCGTCGACCATGTCCTGGAGCTCGCCCACCGATGCTCGCATGCGGGGCTCGGGCGAAACGGCCTCGATCGGCACCACCGTGTCGTCGTCGGATCCGTAGCCGTCGTCGTGGTCACTCATGACAGTTTCTCCTTCAGTGCGGCCGCCACCTGGTTCGGGACGAGCGAGCTCACGTCTCCGCCCAGACGAGCCACCTCCCGAACCAGGGAAGACGACAGGTAGCTCCACTCGGGAGCCGTCGGGATGAACACCGTGTCGACGTCCCGCAAGGTGTGATTCATCTGCGCCATCTGCAATTCGTAGTCGAAATCCGTACCCGCTCGGAGCCCCTTGACGAGCACATCGACATTGCGGCTCTCGGCGAAGTCGACGAGCAGGCCATCGAACGCCGCGATCTCCACGTTGGGGATGTCGTCCGTCACCTGCATGAGAAGCGCCACCCGCTCACCGGCGTCGAACAATGGCGACTTCGAGGGGTTCGCCACGACTGCGACAACGAGATGATCGAACACGGCTGCGCACCGTCTCACCACGTCGAGGTGGCCATTGGTGGGCGGGTCGAAACTGCCGGGGCAGAGTGCGGTGGTCATGTTCCTGAGTCCAGCATGTATCGGATGATTCTGGTGTCTCCATGGCGCCGTTCGTCGTCAATCGCGAATCCGGCCGGTTCCGGGGTCGGATCCGATGCCCGTCGCGTCAAGATCACAAGGCCATCCTCATCGAGATGAGGTCGAAGAAGCTCCATCGTCTCCGAAACCGCGACTGCGTCCAGGGGCCATGGTGGATCACAGAACACGATGTCGAATTGCCCGGTCGTCGAGCTCAGCCATCGCTTGACATCGGACCGGTTCACCTCGGCGGTCAGGCCGAGGTCGGCGAGATTGGCTCGCAACGTCTCCAGCGCCTTGCGGCCCTGCTCCACGAAGACCGCCGACCTCGCTCCCCTGCTCAGCGCCTCGATGCCGAAGCTCCCCGCGCCGGCATACAGGTCTGCCACCCGAGCTTGGACCACCCTGGTGCCAATCGAGGAGAAGATCGACTCCTTGACACGATCGGTCACCGGACGGGTGTCCGGGGTGTCGGGACTTCTGAGTCGGCGTCCTCGATGAGTTCCGGAGATCACGCGCACAGGCGGCATTCTGGTCGCACGACACCGCTCCGTTGCGTCACACTGCGTCTCTCGCTCTCATCGCCCAGGTCAGCACCGAGATCCCGAACACGATGAGAACGACGATCGTCACCGACGCCCCGCCGACGCCTGGCTCGACACCTCCGAGTACATCGGCGGCGTCAGGAGGGAGATCGGTGAGGTCGGCGTAGATGGCCATCGCGAGCCTCCACACCGATGATGCGGACAGTCCCGACACGGCCGTGGCGAGGATTCCCTCCCACACGAAGACATATCCGAGCCCGACCAGCAGCGACCGCGAGAACAAATAGCCGAGCGGCATGAAAACAGCGCTGTAGGCCAAGGCTGCGGCGACATAGGCGGCGAGCGCCGGAAACGCGAGCGTCCAGGTCCCAATGGTCACCCCGGCGGCCGTGAACGCAACGAGCCAGCCGGTGAGCGCCACGAGCACCGATGCCCCTGCCGCGGCCACCCACGCCGACACGGCGAACACCAGACGAGGGACGGGGGTCACGAACAGGAACGGGAGCGTGCCCCCATCCCGTTCGTCTCGCAACACCGCGGTGGACAGGAAGAGGACGGCGAGCGACAAGGTCGCGGCGGGAATGGTCGATGTGATCTCCTTGAAGATCTGCGCACCTTCGGTCGCCGCCTGCCCGAGCAGCGAGACCCACGCCACCAACCCGGTCACAGACGCGAGGGCCACCATGCCGACGATGCGCTTGCCCCTCAGGAGACGGCGGAACAGATGGACTGTGAGAGCGACGTTCATCGAGACGACTCCACGAGATAGCGGAAGACGCTCTCCATGGACTCGTCGGCCGGCGCGATCTCGGAGATGGTCACCGAGTCACGATGCGCCACGAAGGGAAGAGCCTTGGCCAGCGCCAGCGGATCGGTCGTACTCACGGCGATCGCCTGATCCGAGATCGTCACACCGTCGACACCACCAACTGCCACCAGGGCGGCAGCCAGCACGCGGGGCTGGTCGGTCCGGATGTGCACCTGGCGTGGCTTGTCGGTCATGGCCGCCCGCAGCGACGCGAGGTCGCCGGTCGCGGCCAGCCGTCCGTCCACCATGGCGACCACCCGATGCGTCATGCGTTCCACCTCGGCGAGCACATGAGAGGACACGATCACCGTCCGCCCCTGGTCGCCCAGTCGGACGAAGAGCTCGATCAGCTGGGCCCGCTGCACCGGGTCGGCGCCGTTGAGCGGTTCATCGAGGACCAACACCTCGGGCTCGGACACGAGCGCAGAAGCCACCTTGGCGCGCTGCCGCATTCCCTTCGAGAACCCTCCCATCGGACGGTCGGCGGCGTCGAGCAGTTCCACGGTGTCCAGTGCGTGTTGCGCCGCCGATCCCGGGTCGGAGACCCGTGCGAGGGAGGCCTTGAGCTCCACGAAACGCCGCGCCGTCAGATCGGGATAGACGGACTCATCTTCGGGCACCATCGCAACACGGGCGTACACCGATCGGTCGGATCGGGGATCCACGCCCAGAACACGAACCTCACCCTGGCTCGGAACCTGAAGACCCGTGATGACACGGAGCAGCGTCGTCTTCCCGGCACCGTTCGGTCCGAGCAGCCCTGTGACACCCGGGCCGAACGAAAGCGTCACGTCCGACAACGCCACCTTCTGACCGAACCACTTCGAGACGGCCTTCGCTTCGACCGTCATGCCAACCGCCGATAGCGGCCGAGTATCCACGCCGAACCGAGGATCGCCACCGCGGCGATGACCACCACCGACGCCCACGGCGAGAACCCGGCAGCTTCCATCGGATACCGACCGAGGTCGACGTCGAAGACCCAGTCACGAATGTATCTGGCGTGCGAGTCCAACGACAGCAACGAGACCCATCGAGCCCCGGCGAAATCGGCCTCCGAGATCACCCGTGCCAGGCTGTCGCCTGCGATCAGCACACCGAGGAAGGTCGCGGCCGCGAAGGGAGTGCGATCCACGTACGCCGAGATGATCGCGAGCACTCCGCCGTGGATTGCGACGAACGCGAGCGTCGATGCGCCGATCTGCCACAGGATGTCGAGGTTGCCGGTGAGGTAGGCAACGAATCCGCCGCCGTTGAGAGCGGCCCGGCCGAGGTGGAACGCGAGCTGTGGCACGAGGTAGATCGACGACGCCATGAGGAGGTAGGCGACAGCCTTCGCTCCGAGGTAGTCGGCCACCGTGAGGGGTCGCGAGAAGTACACCGAGAGAACACCGTGGCGACGGTCCGGGCCCAACAACTCCGGCATCGTGACCGCCAGGAACAGCAGCGACACCCGCGAATACACGTCGAAGAGCTGCGGATACGACGGAAGACCTTCGGCTGCCGCAGCTGCGAACGAGCCGGCGACGAACTGCAAACCGATGAACACCGCGGCCATGAGCACGCCGAGGGCGAGCAGACCCCATGGCAGTACCTTCCGGCGAGCCTTGCGGCGCAGCCCGAGCACCCTCCGTATCCCGTCCCGAACGATGGCACGCCGCGCCCCTCCCCGCCCGGTCAGCTCACCCTCGTAGGACCGATAGCCGCGGTCGTAGATGACGGCGTCGCTCACGTTCTTCTCCGCGCGGTCGAAAGGAACTCGTCCTCGAGCGTCAGCGACGCCCGGCCGAGTCGGAGAATCCCCAGATCCGACCGAGCGGCCAGGTCACGAATGAGATCGAACACGCCATCATCCGCCGCCGCGATGCTCAGTCGGGCACCATCCACCGCCACATCGTGACCGGCAGCCGACAGACCCTTCACCAGCGAGGCAGCATCCCCGACGATCTCGACCAGCACGCCCGCCGTGGATCGATGCCCCTCCAACGGACCCGACCGAACCAACGTGCCCGCATCGAGCAAGACGACCGAGTCACATGTCTCCTCGATGTCGCTGAGGACATGGGACGACACGATCACGTTGATGCCGAACCCGCCCAGGCGCCGGATCAGGGCGAGCATCTGGGCCCGGCCTGCGGGGTCGAGGCCCGACGCGGGTTCGTCGAGCAACACCAATCGGGGCCCGTGCACGATCGACTGGGCGAGCTTCACGCGTTGCAGCATGCCCGTCGAGAAGTCTCCGAGAAAGCGGAATCGCTCTTCTTCGAGCCCCACGAGGAACAGCGTTTCCGAAGCCCTTCTTCGGGCGTCCTTGGGTGGAACGCCGGCCAGCTCCGCGGTGTAGGCAACGAAGTCCGCTGCCGTCTGGTCGGTCGGCACGGCCGAGCCCTCGGGCATGTATCCGACCATCGACCGCACTTCGATCGGTTGCCGGCGCGCGTCACGTCCGAACACCGAGACCTCCCCGTCGGTCGGATGGAGCAGTCCCAGCAGGATTCTGAGCATGGTGGTCTTGCCGGCTCCGTTGGCGCCGACCAGCCCCGTGACTCCAGCCTGCACCTCGAGTGTCAGGTGTTCCAGCGCGGTGACCTCACCGAAACGGTGCGTGAGGTTCTGGATGGAGACGATGGCTTCAGACACGAGGCACAGCCTGGCACACCACGAAGGTGCCCGAAATCGGGGATCACCCCACGCCAACCCTCGTCACCCCCGAGACGACGGGAAGGACACAGAATCTCCGCTGATTGGCTTCGCCGACCTGTCCCCGGCGGAGGACGCAACCGGCGGCACGACGAAGGGTTGTCGGCCGAGCAGCTGCCCTTCGTCCCAGCGCATGTGTCCCCGCGTGGGATTCGTGCCTCGCCTCACGTCCTCCCGAAGCGGTCGAAGCCGGAATCGAGATCGATGCCTTCCGCCCTGGCGCGTTCGAGGATGTCCGAAGTGGGCAGCGTCTGTGGGGAGACGTCGACGGACAGCTCGATTCGGTCCTCGAGGGAGCCGAGCGTCCAGGAGTCGGGTCGGACGGAGTCGACTTCCTCCCACGTGACAGGGACGGCGACCGGTGCCGTCGGTCGGGGACGGAGCGAGAACGGAACGACGGTCGTCGCCCCAGGCGTGTTCCGAAGCCAATCCACGAACACGCGGCCGCGGCGGTTCTTCTTCAGGAACTCCGTGGTCAGTTCCTCGGCATGGCGAATGGCCGCGAGGCCGGCCAGGGCACGCGCCGTCATCGCGACGTCCTCGCCGGTGTGCCCTGCGCCCAGCGGCACCCAGACGTGGAATCCCGACGATCCGGTGGCGATCGGGACCCCCTCGACGTGGAACTCGGCGAGCAGCGATCGGATCGTATGGGTCGCCGACCTCACCCCTGCCAGGTCTCCGGCCTCGGGGTCGAGATCCATCACCAGCCAGTCCGGCGCATCCGGATGCACCCTCGTCGACAGCCACATGTGGAATGTGATGGTCCCCTGGTTGGCCAGGAAGGCGACATCCTCCGGCCGGTTGACGACCGGATAGGTCGTGAAACCGCCGTCGTTCTTGGGTACCTCGAAGCGCCCGATGGTCTCCGGGAAGTGATCGGAGGCGTTCTTCTGCATGAATCCCTTGGACTCGATTCCGTTCGGGAACCGCTGCAGCGTCAAAGGCCGTTCCGCCATGAAGGCGAGCATGGGTCCCGCGACCGTCGAGTAGTGCTCCACCAGGTCCGATTTCGTGAACCCGGCTCGTTCGAAGATGGGTTTGTCCGGATTCGACACGTCCACGAGCGCCATCCGACCATCTTCACAGCTGCGAGGTGCTGTGGAGCGGCGAATCGGGGTAGCGTCCCACCCGTGCAATCCGAGGTCAGAACATGATCTCCGACGTCGTCGGCTGGCCTGCGGTCGCAGCGTCGATCGCCTTCGTCGGGCTTGCGTTGATCATGGCCCGTTGGGTCGGGCTCCGCGTGGAACGCGACATCACGTGGGCGTCGCTCAGGGCAGCCGTTCAGTTGCTCGCCGTCGGAGTGATCTTCACGGCCATATTCCGGTCACGTGGCGCAATCTGGTGGGCTTGGACCTGGGTGGCGGTGATGACGGCTGCGGGAACGCTGACGGTTCGCCGACGCGCTCGCCACTCGATCCCTTGGATCGCAGCGACTTCTGCACTCGCAATCGGCGTCTCTGCCCTCATCGCCCTCGTCGTGGCAATCGGCTTTGGCGTGGTCGACAGCACGCCGGTGACGCTCGTGGTCATCGCAGGGATCACGATCGGAAACGCCGTTCCTTCGGCCTCCCTGGCGGTCGATCAGGCGGTGAGTCTCTGCAGGGACCGGGTGAGCGAAGTCGAGGCACTGCTGTCACTCGGATTCGATCGTCGCCAGGTGGTGCGCTTCATGGCGCCGCGGGCGGCGGGCCCGGCGCTCATCCCGCAGGTCGACCGGACCAAGGTGGTCGGGCTCATCGCGCTCCCCGGCGCGCTGACAGGTCTGCTGCTGGCCGGCGCCGACCCCGTCGACGCGGTGGTCCTGCAGTTGCTGGTGATGTACCTCGTGTTGGGGGCGACGGCCATCTGCGTGGTGTCTGGCGCGCTCGCCGTGATCCGCCAGGTCGTCACCCGGGGCCTCGTTGTGGCCGACTGGGCACGACCGGGAGACGAATCCGGCTCGGTCAGCTGACGAACAGCCACGCGACTTCGTCGCCCAGCAACGCTCTCACCTCGGCTCGCAGCTCCGGATACGCATCGAGGTTCGGATCGGCGTCCACAAGGGCGAAGGCCTCGTCGCGAGCAGCGATCAACGTCTCGAAGTCGCGCACGATGTTGGCGAGCTTCAGGTCGGCACGTCCCGACTGCCTCGCGCCGAACACGGTGCCCTGGCCGCGGAGCTCCAGGTCGATGTCGGCGAGCCGGAACCCGTCGGTGGTCTCGACCATGGCCTCCATACGCCGCTCTCCGTCGGGTGTGGCGGGGTCGGAGATCAGCACGCAGGTGCCAGGATGACTCCCTCGTCCCACCCGTCCTCGAAGCTGATGCAGCTGGCTCAATCCGAACCGATCGGCGTCTTCCACCACGATCACCGTGGCGTTGGGAACGTCGATCCCGACTTCGATGACGGTTGTCGCCACCAGCACGTCGATGTCTCCGCGACGAAACGCAGACATGACCTCTTCCTTGTCACGGGGATGGAGCTGGCCATGGAGCAACCCGACCTCGAGGTCTGCGAACACCTCGGTGAGTCGATCGAACTCACCTGTGGCCGACACGACTTCGAGCTTGTCGGAATCCTCGACGAGGGGACAGACCACGAACGCCTGCCGCCCTTGCACTGCCTCGGCCCGAACCAGATCCCAGGCCTTCTGTTCGCGATCACGGGCGATCCACATGGTGTCGATCGGAGCTCTTCCAGGCGGGAGTTCGTCGATCGCCGAGACCTCCAGATCCCCGTACAGGGTCATCGAGAGCGTTCGTGGGATCGGCGTTGCGGTCATGATCAGCACATCGGGATCGATGTCGGCGGCCTTCTCCTTCAGCGCCACCCGCTGGAGGGCCCCAAAACGATGCTGCTCGTCGACCACAGCCACCCCGAGACGATGGAAGTGAACGCCCTCCTGAATGAGGGCGTGGGTGCCGACGACGAGATCGACCTTGCCGTCGGCGATCCATGCGAGCAGCTGGCTTCGAGTGGCCCCGGACACGAAGTTGGTGGCGACCTGCGAACCCGTCAGCAGCGCAAGCCGAACGGCGGGTCCGTCGCCGGCGGAGAACAGGCTGTCCATTCCGAGTTCCACTCCGGCTCCTTCCTCTGACGGCTGGAGTCCCGCATCGTGGAGCAATTGTGCGATCCCCAGAAAGTGTTGGGCGGCGAGGACCTCGGTGGGCGCCATCACCGCGCCTTGCCATCCGCCTTGAATGCCTGCGAGCAGCGTCGCCACGGCGACCACCGTTTTGCCCGAGCCGACCTCGCCCTGCAAGAGACGGTGCATCGGACTCTCGTCAGCGAGGTCGATTCGGATGTCTTGGAGGACACGCCGCTGTGCGCCCGTCAGGTCGTACGGCAGACCTGCGATGAATCGGTCGACCAACGAACCATCGAGACTGTGCCGGGTGCCTCGCTCCTGTTCTTTCCGTCGCCTCTTCTGGAGGGCGAGGGCGATCTCCAGCCTGAACAGCTCGTCGAACACCAGGCGACGCCGCGCGGGCGTCACTGCCCCGATGTCCTCGGGGAAGTGGATGTCGGAGAAGGCCGTGGCCCGCTCCACGAGTTGGTTTCGTTCGATCACCTCGACCGGGAGTGGATCCGGTATGGGCTGGGAGCGCTTCACTGCGTTGTGCACGGCCCGGCGCATGTGTCCCGGCCCCACGTCGCCGACCGACGGATGGATCGGTACGACACGACCCGTGGTCAACGCCTCCGAGGTGCCTGACAGGACGTCGACATCGGGTGAGGTCATCTGTGGGGTGCCTCGAAAACGCTCGACCTTCCCCGACAGCGCCACCTCGGAGCCCACGCCGAGCTGCCGTTCGCGGAATGGTTGGTTGAACCACACCACCTTGAGCGTGCCTGTGCCGTCCGAGACCCGCGCCTCTGTGATGGCGAGGCGACGCTTGGGTCGTCGGGTGGAGACGCTGATCACTTCGACGATGATCGTGACCTCTTCGCCGACCGGCAGCGTGCTGACCGGTTCCACCCGCGACCGGTCGATGTACCGACGGGGAACGTGATGCAGCAGATCGGCGACAGACTCGACACCGGACTTCTTGAGCGCATCGCCCCGCTTGCCCGACAATCCTTTGACCTGATCGACGGGGATCCCCGCCAGCCGGCTCAACTCCGCCATGGAATCATGATTGCAGAGCCTCTGGCTCACGGGGACCACCCCGAACTCGCAAGTTCGTCCTGCGGCTATTCGATGGAGACGAAATAGGGATACAGCGGTTGCCCGCCGACCACCGTCGACACTTCCATCATGGGGTGGAGCTCACCGAGCCAGGCCTCCAATGCCTTGGTCGTAGCCGGGCTCGATCCCTCCCCTGCGTAGACCGTGAGCAGTTCGGCGCCTGGCATCAACAGGGTCGCAACCAGCCCTCTGAGCGCCGATTCGAGGTCGGGATCGGCCACCACGATCGTCCCGTCGGCGATCCCGAGCCAATCGCCCTGGCGGATGGAACCGAACTCGACGACGGCATCCCGAACCGCCTTGGTCACTTCGCCGGTGATCACCGACGAGGCGGCGGCGGCCATGTCTTCGACCACGGTCCACAGACGATCACCCCCCGGGTCGTATCCGAACATCGCGGCGATGCCCTGGGCGACACTCCGGGTCGGCACCACCGCGACCGTCTTGGTGGTCAAGGCGTCGAGCTGTTCGGCAACCGGAACGATGTTCTTGTTGTTGGGGAGGACCACGACGGTGTCGGCGGCAGCGGACTCGACGGCAGCGAGGAGGTCTTCGGTCGACGGATTCATCGTCTGTCCACCTGTCACAACCCCCTGCACGCCGAGTTGACGGAACACCTGGACCAGACCGGGCCCGACGACAACGCTGACGACGCCGATGGGCGAGCCCTCCGAACCGGCCATGGGATGGAAGCCGTTCGATCCGTGGACCCGTGCGTCGCCGGCTTGTTCCAACAGATCGGTGATCCGGATGTTGCTGGGTGTGCCCACGACCACGGCGGCCTCGATCGAAGGACCGATGAGGTCGGTGTGGATGTGACAGTTCCAGGTACCCCCGCCCCCCACGACCACGATCGACTCGCCGAGCTCGGACCACGTGGCGCGGAGCCGGTCTACACCGTCTTCGTCGGCCTCGAGCATGAACATCACCTCGTACCGGAGATCGGCGATGCCGCCATCGACTGTGCGTTCGATGGCGGCCAGATTTGCATGCGCCCTCAGCACCCGCTCCGGCAATTCCACATCGGCACCGGTGACGACTTCGAGAAAGGCGGCGAGGAGCAGCAGGAACCCGGCGCCGCCCGCATCGACGACACCGGCCTGCTTCAGCACGGGCAGCAGCTCAGGTGTGTTCTCCAACGCAATCACTGCCCGGCCGTAGACGGCGCGAAGGAGGGCTGCGACATCCTCACCGGCGCCAGTGCCCTCGGCTCTTGCCGCTTCGGCTGCTTCGCGGAGCACCGTGAGGATGGTGCCTTCGACCGGCTTCTGAACCGCCTTGTATGCCGCGCTGGAGGCGTGATCGAGGGCCGCCACCATCTCGGTGACGCCCACCTCTTCGCGCTGTCGGAAGGTGTCGGCCAGCCCTCGGAGTATCTGCGAGAGGATCACGCCGGAATTCCCTCTGGCGCCCATCAGCGATCCGGTTGTGAGCGCCTCGGCCACTCCGGCCATCGACATGTCGGATCCAAAGGAGTCGACGACGCTGCCCATGGTGAGCGCCATGTTCGTGCCCGTGTCCCCATCGGGCACCGGGTAGACGTTCAGCTCGTTGAGCGCCTCCCGATATGCCGAGAGCCGTTCGTGATAGCGGTGGATGACCGCCTTGATGTCCTCCGGTCGGAGCACCATGACGCCTGCGAGTATATGGAGGAGGCCGGCCGGCGGCAGCCGAGACGTGGGAACTTCGGTGGTACCGGGCGAGGATGTGGCGACGGCCACCGAAAGCGCTATCCTTTCGCTGCCGGGTCGCTTCTGGGCGCGCCCATGCTCGCCCGGTGAGCCTCATTGTCCTCAGGAGTTTCTTCATGTCGTACCGATGCGAGATCTGCGGGAAAGAGCCGAGCTTCGGCAAGAACGTGACGTTCTCACACAAGCGCAACAGCCGGCGCTGGCTTCCGAACATCCAGCGAGTGAGGGTGAAGCACGGATCCAACACCCGCCGCGCCCGCGTCTGCACTTCGTGTATCAGGGCCGGAAAGGTCGAGAAGGCCTGATGTCGGTGCAGGGAGTCGTCAAGACCTACGACCCCACAACCGGTGTCGGAGTGGTCGTCCTCGAGTCCGATGGCTCCGAGGTCTTCCTGCGCCCTGGCTCGCTCACCGGCTCCATCTTCCGTTTCGTCCGACAGGGTCAGCGGATCCTCTTCGACCTCACCACCGAAGACGACAAGCCATACATCTCCAACGTGAAAGTTGGCCAAGGAGGCTATTGAGCCCCGGCCCGCAGCGGTGGTGGCGGAAGGCCCCGGACCGGTCCCCCGGATGTCGTGGAAGGCAGGCGATCCGGCCACTCGCGGCCGAACCCTCTGTTTGGGAGTCACGGCGAGCCCGGGCTCTGTAGAGTCGGGATCGTCGCCCCGAATCGAAGGAGGAGCACAGTGGTCGAGGCCTATGTCCTGATCCAGACCGAAGTTGGAAAGGCCGCATCGGTCGCCGAAGAGGTTCGCGTCATTCAAGGCGTGGAGAACGCCGACGACGTGACCGGTCCCTACGACGTGATCGTCAAAGCTTCGGCCGATGACGTCGACCAGCTCGGGAAGCTCGTTGTAGCCCGGATCCAGGCGGTCGATGGCATCACCCGTACGCTCACCTGCCCGGTGGTCAATCTCTGATCCCGACCTGAGGCCTCTTCGGCCTCGAATCAACCCAGCTTGCCGGCGATCGTCCCCGCGTTGCGAAGTGCCGAGCCGTCGGCTCCGGCAGTAGTGAACGCACGGGGACGGCTCCCCTCCAACTCCAAAAACACGTCCTCGACGAGCTGCGCCCGGTCCACGGGCGGGTCGATCCAAAGGTACGCCGAAAGGCTGCCGGGAATCGTGTTGATCTCGTTCACCCACAACTTGCCGTCCGACTGCAGGAAGTCGATTCGGGCGATGGACTTCACACCGACCAGAGCGGCGACGGCCGCCGCCGCCTCTCTGAGCTGGCGTTCGAGCTCGGGGGCGACGTCGGCTGGGAGCTTGCGCTGGATGGCGCCGCCCGACTCACCCCAGGCAAGGTATTTCTGCTGGTAGCTGTAGAGGCCGCCTGGAGCGCGAACCGGCTCTTCGATCGCAGAAAGCTGGAATGTGGGATGGGTCCGCACGGCAACCTGGAGATCCCGGAAGTCTTCGAGGAACGGCTCCACGACCGCGCCGTCCGACATGTTCGGGGTGCGGAGCAGAGCCACCGCAGTGGCATGGTCCTCGACCACCTCGATGCCGATGGACGACCCACCGAACCGGGGCTTCACGATGTACGGACCTTCGAACTCCGGGGGCACCTCGGAGCGCAACAACGTGCGGGGCAACGTGGGAAGTCCGATTTGGGCGACCGCCGCGCCAAACGACAGCTTGTCCATGCCCAGCGCCGACCCGGCCTGGCCCGGGCCCGAATATCGGTATCCGACCAGGTCGAACAACCCCTGCAGGGTGCCATCTTCACCTGGGCCTCCGTGACAACAGTTGAGGATGACGGAGCAGCCCAGAGGCTTTGGCTTCTTGGACAGTCCCGAGCCGGCCTGTACGAATCCCATGCCCGGCTCGGCGACGAACGACAGCGGCGTCGCCTTGCGAGGTACACCGTCGACGAACTCGGACACCTCGGACCTGGGATCGACGAGGTGGAAGCGTCCGCTCTTGTCCCAGTAGATGGCATCGACCGACTCGCTGAGATGAGCAGCCTGGAGGCCGGTCGAGATACTGATGTCGTGTTCGGGGCTGGGTCCGCCGAACACGACGGCACGTTGGGGCATGATCCGCTCGCTCGCCTTTTGGATTCGTCAGGGATAATGATCGGGGAGGTCGTTCTCGTAGAGGACCGCATCGCCCTGCCTGAGGTTCTCACGAACCCACGAGACTGCCTCCTCCCGCGTCCCTTTGACGATAACCGAGCTCAAGCCTCCCTCTGCGGCGCCCTCAATGAGCGGTGCCCGATTGGTCCTGCCCACCACCACGAGGTCGGAGACGACATCGGCTGCCGAGGCGGCGAATGCCCGGTTCTCGTGATCCTGCACGGATCCGAGCTCGACCATGCCCGGCGTGACGAGCACCCGACGACCGGCGTCGGTCGCCTTCAGTCGTGCGAGAGCCGCCCGAGCACCCGCCGGATTCGAGTTGAAGGTGTCGTCGATGATCGTGAAGCCGGCCTGGGACCGGGTCACGACCTGTCGATTGGGGGCAACCGGAACCGACTGCATCCGATCGCCCAGCGAAGTCACATCCAGCCCGAGGGCATCCACCACTCCCACCGCGCAGGCCACGTTGCCGGCATGCACGGCGGCGGAATCGAACGTGCCGACCTCCGCCCCACGGACGACCACGACTCCACGTTCGGGATCCGCGAACACGTCGACGTCGGTTCGCCTCGACGAGCACCGGACGATGGGTATCCGAGCGGCCTCCTCGTCGGCGATGGACTCGAGCAGTGGATGATCGACGTTGATCACCCCGACACGCGCCCGCTCCAGGATCTCGCGCTTGGCCGCGGCGATCGCCTCCTCGGAGGTCATCCGTTCGAGATGCACCGGTCCGATCGCCGTCATCACCGCGACCTCGGGCGGGACCCAGGAACACAAGGCCCGGATCTCACCTGGCCCGTAGGTGCCCATCTCGGCGACGAACAACTCGGTGCCGGGGGCGAGACCTTCGTTGATGGCCCGGGCCAAACCCATCCTGTTGTTGAACGATGCCGGACTCGGCACGGTGGACACGAGGCCGCTGAGCAGGTGGGCGGTGATCAGCTTGGTCGAGGTCTTCCCGTACGAGCCCGTGATCGCCACCACCCGCGCGCCTGACCGAGCCAGTCCTTTGGCGGCCTGGTCCACCCAACGGTCGCCGCTCCGGCGCTCCAGCGGGGCGAGCAGAGCGAGCGCCAGGTCGACCCACACCGGTACGAGCAGGGCCGCCATGGCAGCTGCGCCCGAGCCGATCCACGATCCGATGCCGATCAGGCCGACCGTCACGATCCCGGTCACGACTGCGACCTTGCGAATACGGCTCGTCCACGCGAGCGGCGAGGTTCGTCCCTTCGTCGACAACCCGATCGGGCCGAAGCCGGCGGTGGCGGCGGCGAGCCAACCCGCGGGCGTCCAGATCCACGAAACGCCGGCAAGGAGCAGGACCACCACGAGGAGGATCGGGTTCGGTGCGACCCCGATCCACCAACGCCGTGCGAAACGTGTTGCCGAGCCGGTGATGTAGTGCTCGCGTTGCGCAACCCGCAGCCAGCGGAGGGCTGCCATGGTCGCCGATGCGGCGGCAACGATCACAGAGGCGAGCCAGATCACCTGTCACCTGCGATGACCGACCGCAGGCGCCCTGGAGCTTCCAGAGGCGTCAGATGACCCACTCCGGCGAGGGTCGTGAGCGTCACGGGCGTACCGTTCGCCTCGAGGATCTCTTTCGCGCGCCGTGCCACCGCAACCGGCACGTCGAGATCGTCTTCGCCCCACACGAGATGCACCGGGCACCTGATCTTGGCCAGCTCGTCCTCGTACGACTCGTTGACCACGGTCACGAGCACATCGCGCATCACTCCGGTTGCCGCCCTGTAGTCGGCCGATCCCCGCCGACGACGAATCCG
Source organism: uncultured bacterium (assembly GCA_963785075.1). Taxonomy (GTDB): domain Bacteria; phylum Actinomycetota; class Acidimicrobiia; order Spongiisociales; family ZC4RG35; genus JAOUGY01. The sequence goes on along the minus strand of CAWATW010000010.1, from coordinate 409,389 downwards.
TTCCATCCTCTCGTCCGACACCACGCCGACCCGATGTGCGAATCGGATCAGCCGGTAGCTCAACGCCGGCCTCCCAGCCGGCCTCGACCGGATCAGCGGCACCCCGGTGAGCACCAACGACGCTACGAGGTCCGGATGGTTTGCGGCCACCGTCACCGCTATCCGCCCGCCGAAGGAGTGCCCGATGAGGCGATACGGCCCTGGCCCGATCGACAGGAGTGCGTCGACCGTCGTCTCGGCGTACGCTGACACCCCGATGGGACGGTCAGGAGGGGGCGTGGCTCCGAATCCCGGCAGGTCGAACGCCACCGCATCCATGCCTTCGAGGACGCGGTCGAAGTCGGCGCCGCGTCTCCCCCATCCATGGAGGGCAACGACACCGGGTCGTTCCGCACCATGAACCTGTCCGAAGAGGGGGCCGTAGGCACGGAGCGGCATCAGAGAACGCTCAACCACCCGTTCACGGCCGCCGAGGATACAGTTGCCGAGCAGATCCGATGAGCAATCAACAACCAGCGCCTGTACTCCCTGCGATCGCAGGGTTCCGCGCTGCGGCGCTCCGTCGTGGCGTCTTCTTCGCGTGGTTGATGGTCATCGCCCTGGTGGCGTCGGGGGTGAGCGGACCCGACAGCGACTACGACCGGCTTCTCGTCACCGCCGCCGGTTTTGTGGTCCTGCTGGCTCTGGGCACGGCCGTCAACTGGGAGGACCTGCTGCAGCGCAGGGTGGGACCGTGGTTCGCCTGGTTGTGGACCGCGCTCCTCACCACCGGGCTGGGCGTCGCAGCCTCGATCGAAGGCATGTTCTCGGTGACGATGCCGTTGTTCGCCGGGCTGCTCGTCCTCTCCGGATTGAGTCTCGAGCCGGTGCGCCACGCCGTCGTCGCTGCGCTCGCCATCCTCGTGATCGTGCTGGCCTACATCTATCCCACCAATCTCACGGTTGAAACTCAAGACGTCGCCGTTCCTCTGCTCACGGTGCTGGTGGTGTCGGTGGCGACCGGATTCTTCGGCCTCGAGTTCACACGAGAGGCCCACCGAAGCCACCGGCGCCAGGAGGATCTCAAGGCCCAACGTGAAGACTTCGAGCGCCTGTACGCGGTGACGGCCACCCTGGCCGGCGCCGAGTCGCTGGCCGACGGCCTGCCACAGATCGTCGGCACGATCTGTCGATACCTCGGCGCACAAGTCGGCGTGGTGTTCCTGTACCACCCGGACGACCACACCCTCAAGGTCATGAGCCCCATGTGGGTGAACGGCCACACCCTGGATGTGGGCGACATCAAGCTTCCGATCTCCACCGGCGGGATCGTGCCCCAGGTCTTCAGATCCGGGAAGCCCATTCTCCTGGATCGGGTCGGCGAGAGCCCGGAACAGTTCGGCGTCATCGGCGAGCTCGGCTTGAAAGAGGCGATGGTTGCTCCTCTGCGCGTCGAAGGTTTCAACGTGGGTGCGATCGCCGTCGGCGATCCGCTTCGCGGCTCGTTCCACGAAGACCAGCTCGATGTCTTCGCATCGCTTGCGGCGCCTGCCGCGCTGGTGTTGAGCCAGCTCGGGCGCTACGAGGCAGCGTCGGAGATGACTCGTCGGATGCAGGAGATCGCACAGATGAAGACCGACTTCGTGTCGGTGGTCAGTCACGAGCTCCGAACACCGCTGACGTCGATCATCGGGTCGCTCGACACGGTCAACCGTCCCGAACTGTCGCCTGAACTGGCTCAAGACCTGCTCGAATCGGCTCGACGCCAGGCAGGCCGGCTCCAGCGGCTGATCGAAGACCTCTTGATGGTCTCGCGCATCGATCGCCAGGCGATCCCGGTGGCGATGGAGACGATCAGTCTCAACCAACTCCTCGGCGAGGTCGCCGACACCGTGGGCGGTGGCGAGGACGTGACCGTGTCGGTGGCACCGGCTTCGCTCCAGGCCACCGGCGACCCGGATCATCTCCGGCGAGTCTTCATCAACCTCGTCGAGAACGCCGTGAAATACGCTCCGGGAAGCCCGATAGAACTCGTTGCTCGTCAGTTCCGGGATCGAGTGGATGTGGACGTGATCGACCACGGAGAAGGGATCCCCCCCGGGGAGCGGGTTCGGGTGTTCGAGCCGTTCACGCAGACCGAGCGGTCGGACACTCGCACCAAGGGCGGAACCGGCCTCGGGCTTTCGATCGTGAAGGGACTGACCGAAGCCATGAACGGCAGGGTGACGCTCTCAGACACACCCGGGGGCGGCGCGACATTCACGGTCAGCCTGCAACCGGCCGGATCGATGCTGGCGACCGATCGCGTTCTGCACTAGAAAGGGCTCATCTGGCCCGGTCGCGCCATGTGGCGCGACTCCCACGAGGGTGTCAATCGTCCACACCTGGAGGCCGACCCCCCCCGGTGGCCACCGCATGGAAGCCTCCGTCGACGTGGACGATCTCGCCGCTCGTGGACGCCGCCCAGTCGCTCAACAGCACACAAACCATCTTCGCCACCGGCTCCGGGTTCGTGTCGTCCCACGCAAGGGGTGATCTGGCGTTCCAGGCATCGTGGAAGATCTGGAAGCCCGGGATCGATTTGGCGGCCACCGTGGCGAGCGGGCCGGCGGAGACGGCGTTGACCCGGATGTTCTTCGGTCCGAGGTCGCGGGCCAGGTAGCGGGTCACCGACTGCAACGCCGATTTGGCGACCCCCATCCAGTCATACGCCGGCCAAGCCTGGCGGTTGTCGAAGTCGAGGGTCACGAGAGCGCCACCTCCAGCCGCCTCCAACAGCGGCAGCAGGCCGGCGGCGAGGGTCTTGTACGAGAACGCCGAAGTCATGAACGCAGTGCTTGCGCTTTCGGGCGGGGTGTTCATGAAGTTTCCACCGAGGGCGTCCACCGGGGCATACGCGATGGCGTGAAGAGCGCCGTCGATGGATCCCCATCTCGTGACGAGGTCGGTGCGGATCGCCTCCATGTCCTCGGCGCTGTTGATGTCGAGCTCGAGGACGTCGCACTCGCTCGGCAACCGTTGTACTGCCCGTTCGGTGAGGCGCATCCCCCGACCGAACCCTGTGCAGACGATCTCAGCACCCTGCTCCTGTGCGATCCGCGCCGTGTGCCACGCAATCGAGTCGTCGGTCAAGACACCCGTGATCAGCAGCTTCTTGCCATCGAGCAACATGTGGACATCCTTTCTCAGACCCGCCGGCATCGACAGGGCCCGCACCGACGGCACGAACGTACCTTGTCAGCGTGCTTCGTGTCGACCTGAGGGTCGCCAGTCTCGGGTCTCGGGTCTCGGGTCTTGCGTCATGCGTCATGCGTCTTCGCGGCCAGGACGCGAACCACGGCTTCACCGTGCATCGTCACCCTGACGCCGCCCGGCCCGAACCCATCCCGCCGTCAGGACGGCATGCGGGGGTCTGGGGGTCGCCCCCCAGAAGTCACAGTCATCCGTCATGCGTCACCGTCGCCGCCCCGGACGAACCACAGCTTCACCGTGCATCGTCACCTGACGCCGCCCAACCCGACGCATCTGCCGTCAGGACGGCATGCGGGGGTCTGGGGGTCGCCCCCCAGAAGTCAAAGTCATGCGTCTTGCGTCTTGCGCGGCCAAGGACGCGAACCACGGCTGCACCGTGCATCGTCACCCTGACGCCGCCCAACCCGGACGATCCTGCCGTCAGGACGGCATGCGGGGGTCTGGGGATCGCCCCCCAGAAAACGCAGTCACCGGTCACCAGTCACCAGCCCCGGCGAACCACAGCTTCACCATGCATCGTCACCTGACGCCGCCCGGCACGAACCCACCCGCCGTCAGGACGGCACGCGGGGGTCTGGGGGTCGCCCCCCAGATATCTCAGCACGCGAACCACGGCTGCACCGTGCATCGTCACCCTGACGCCGCCCAACCCGACGATCGCTGCCGTCAGGACGGCATGCGGGGGTCTGGGGGTCGCCCCCCAGAAGTCAGAGTCATGCGTCATGCGTCATGCGTCTTGCGCGGCCAAGGACGCGAACCACAGCTCCACCGTGCATCGTCACCTGACGCCGCCCAACCCGGACGATCCTGCCGTCAGGACGGCATGCGGGGGTCTGGGGGTCGCCCCCCAGAAGTCAGAGTCAGGGTCATGCGTCATGCGTCATGCGTCTTGCGCGGCCAAGGACGCGAACCACAACTCCACCGTGCATCGTCACCCTGACGCCGCCCAACCCGGACGATCCTGCCGTCAGGACGGCATGCGGGGGTCTGGGGGTCGCCCCCCAGAAGTCAGAGTCTCGGGTCTTGCGTTCTACGTACAACCTTCTACGTACAACGTTCTAGTAGAACGTCTGAAGGATCACGCTCAGAAGTTTTGGCCGAAGTTCGAGATCGCGCGTATGGCGAGCCCCATGAGGAACAGAGCCAGCAGGCCGTACGAGAGCGCTGGCCGCTTTGCGAGTTGGAGCCGGTAGATGTAGGCGAAGGCGAGTGTGAACATGATCACCACGCCGTAGAAGACATGCTGGTTGCCGGGTTCGACGCCGTCGACCGTGAGTGCCCACACGCCCATCGACACCTGACCGACGAGCCCAATCGTCCCGATCCCGAAGCCGATCCAGAACGGACGTCCTGGATCCCTCTTTGTGATCGCCAATGCGAGTGCCCACACACCGACGAAGGCCATGAGTCCAACGGCATACCAGCCCCACGCGCGATGGAAGCTCCCAAATGTCGAGACGCTCTGTTGAGCGAGGACGTAGGCAGACATGGCGAAAGGGAGGCTAACCGACCCGGGCTTTGGGAATGATGTCCGAGGGTACGTACAACGTTCGACGTAAAACGTCGTACGCAGGACGCAGGACGTAGGGCTCCGCCGGCCTGTCAGCGTTCTACCAGCTGCCCTGAGCGCAGATCCAGAACGAACTCTTTCTCGCTGTTCGAGTCGGCGATCCAATGGGCGAGCCGGGCCCCCACGGGGCGCACGATCCACCAGGCGAAGTCGGAGCTTCCGCTGGCGAAGAACCCGGCGCGGGCTTCCCGTGCGACCTCGATGGCCTCGTTCTCCGCGGTGAACACTCCGAGGTTCGTCTCCTCGATGGGAGATCCCGGTCGCTCTCTCGAATCGATGCTCTGAATTGCCTCGAACAAATCAACAACCCCTGGTCGTCGACATCGTAACCCGAGAATCGGGCTACGAACCGAAGTTCTTTCGAATGTCGACGGAATGGGTCGGCACTGGCAATCCGGGGTGTTTGCCGGCACGACTTCGATGCCAAATCCACATCCCAGGAAGGACCGGATCAGGCGCGCGGGCGGATCATCCGTCGCCCAGCAGCTTCCGCTTCTGTGCCTCGAACTCGCTGTCTGAGATCACACCCTGGTCCCGGAGCCGCGCCAGTGTCTCGAGCTCGCCGGCCGTCGAACTCGAGCCGGTGCCTCGCATGTTGGTCATCCGCTCCTCACGAACGCGATAGATCAGCGATTGGAGCCCCTCGGGGTCACGAATGTCCGAGTACCTGCTCTGACCCATCTCGCCGGCCGACTCGATCAGAAGGTCGCCCGATCGGAACACCCGCTCGACGAGCGTCTGGCTGAAAGCCACGTCGTTGATCACCTCGAGTGGGATCTCCTTGCCACGCCGGCTGAGGACGCCGGCCCGATAGATGACGCGCTCGTTCGTGATGACGTGCTGCGTGGTGTACCAGTCGAGCACCGTCCTGATCGAGGCTACGAGCCAGATGACCAGGAGCCCCGCCACCACGATCCTGCGGGAAGGATCCTCGAGCCAGATGAGAGCGGCGACCACGATCGCCACGACCACGAGCGTCCAGCTTATGGGGCCGATCAACGCCAGCCAGTGAGGCCGAAACGCTCGGATGACTCGCTCGTCCGGACTCAGAAGTCGTTCGGGATACGCCACGGCGAAGAGGCCAGTGGACGGCGTGGCCGGCGGCGCTTCAGACGCCATGTCGGCCCTGCGAACCGATCATTCGTCGACGGATTGCGCCTGGAGACGCGAAAGACCCCGAGGGAGCCTCGGCTTTCGCCGCAACCCTCTCGGGGCTCTCGCATCGGGCCGCCCGAGGGCGAACCCGACTCGACCTACGACTCACGTTCTCACGACCTGTCGAAGGTCCGTTTGGAGGAGAGCCAAACGGCTCCGCCTCCTGGCTTCCGCCATCCGAAGACGGCATCCACCGGGGTCGGCTTCCGCCATCCGAAGACGGCATCCACCGGGTCGGTCTCCGCCATCCGAAGACGGCATCCACCGGGTCGGTCTCCGCCATCCGAAGACGGCATCCACCGGGTCGGTCTCCGCCATCCGAAGACGGCATCCACCGGGTCGGCTTCCGCCATCCGAAGACGGCATCCACCGGGTCGGCTTCCGCCATCCGAAGACGGCATCCACCGGGTTTCCCCGCCTTCTCGAGCCCTTCGTGGTCCTCTCGGACCATTCCGGTCGCCGACATGCCTGTCGACGGCGCTCGTTCTGCGGGACGGAAAAGACCACCGAGGCGCCCTCTTCCGCTGCAACCTTGCGGCTGCAACCCCAACGTCTCTCCGATCCGCCCCGGGGGCGGTGGCTCAGACGATGAGCCTCGCATACGAGGTGTGACCTCTTTCGAGGTCACCGGGCAAGGTCTGCGTCCAGATTCCTGCCCATCCGTCCGACCGAGCGATTCGACAATGCGAGATGCTCCGTCGGCCGGGCTCCGAACTCACTCCCTTGCGGGTCTGAGGATTCGGATCATCGGTCGGGTCTCCCCAACCTCTGATGAACGCAAGATAATCCTGCCGCGAATCCGCGATGGCCGTTTCCAGCACCGAGATTTCGCGGATCAGGACGTATTTTCGCGATATCAGGCGCGCCGCCCGGGTGGGGCCGGAATCCGGCTTCGAACGCGAAGAACCCCGAGAAAGCGTCGACCGAAGTCTTCACCCTCTCGGGGTTCCGCCTGCCGATGGAACTCCGGGCCGAAACCCGTTCCTCCTCCGACAGCCCCGCCGTGGCCTCTCGGCCCCGACGACTTCGTTTCGGGGTCGCCCCCAATCCGATGACTGGAACCTACGCAGCTCACCCGATCATTTCAAGCGGAGCCGCTGCCTGGTTTTCGCGACGAGCTGCAAGGATTTCGCGACCGCATTGCCATGCCCGGTCAGACCCCCGAAACATCTCGTCGGGGCCCGGTGAATCACAATCTTGTCATTCGCCGCCCGTATAGTGCCGGCATGGTTCTGGAGACCCTGTCCCCGTCGCGTGCGAGCGACTACAAACAATGCCCCCAGCTCTACAAGTATCGAAGCATCGACCGGCTGGACGAGCCCGTAACGGTCCACCAGGCCCGGGGTACGACGGCTCATCTCGCACTCGAGCGGCTGTTCGATCTCCCCAGGGTCGAGCGAACTCCCGACAGGCTCTATGAGCTGTTTCGCTCGGCATGGACCGAGCTCCGATCATCCGATGAGTACTCCAGCTTGTTCGAGGACGTGGAGACCGAACGACGATGGGGGCTGTCCGCGCTCCGTCTGCTGGCCAACTACTTCTCGATCGAGACACCCGCCGCATTCGACCCCATCGACCGTGAGCTGGACATGCTCGAGGAAGTCGACGGAATGCGGATTCGCGGCATCCTGGATCGGATCGACCGCAGGACCGATGGCCGTCTTGTCATCACCGACTACAAGACCGGAAAGGCGCCACCGGAACATTTCGCCAGACCCGCGTTCTTTGCCTTGAAGATCTACGCGGCTCTCATCCGTCGCAGGGCCGGCGAGGCTCCTGCCGAACTCCGCCTGCTCTACCTGAATGGACCCACGGTGTATCGCATGGAGGTGACCGATCACCACCTCGACGGCGTCGAAAGCCAGCTGCGAGCCCTGTGGAGCGCCATCGACCGGGCAATCGAGGAGGACCACTTCCCACCGAAGCCCGGCCGCCTCTGTGGGTGGTGCGCGTTCAAACACCACTGCCCCGCCTTCGAGCAGGGCGAGGCGACCGAGCACCTGGTCAGAGCCTCATGAGACGGGTGAGCCACCATTCGACCATGAGAGCGGTTTCTGTCGCACCCGGCGGATACGTTGAGCCCATGAGACGGAACCAGACACACAGCGCACAGACACACAGCGCACAGACACACACCGAACCCGATCCTCTGATCGTCCTGCGTGCAGCGGGATTCGACTTCGAAATCGTGCACGAAGGCCGGGGCCGGCGCTGCGCCGTCTGCGGGACAACGGGAACCATCGCCGCTTGACGACGTCGTCGGTTGAAACCCGTACCTATGGTCGACCCGTGGACCGCCTCGTCCTCGGAGCCGATGATTGGGAGCAAGCCGTCGCCGATGTCGACGGGCCTCAACTCGTCGTCGCCGGACCGGGGACGGGGAAGACCGAGTTCCTCATCCGTCGCACGATCCGCCTCGTCTCCTGCGGCCACGCCGACCCCGGCGAGATCGTGTTTCTCACCTTCTCCCGTCGTGCCGCGTCGGATGTCAAGAGCCGCCTGACCCGGCTACTGGGATCCCCTGCATCGGGCATCGACGTCTCGACCTTCCATTCGTTCGCTCATCGTCTGCTCGAAGCACATGGCGACGGGCCTGTCGGAACGCTGCTCACTGGTCCCGAACAGATCCGGTTGGTCTCGGGGCTTCTCAGTCGCCAGGATCCGGGCCGGTGGCCGCTTCCGTTTCGCAGCCTCCTCGGCAGTCAGACGTTCGCCGAGGAAGTCTCCGACTTCCTGCTCCGCTGCCAGGAGCGACTCATCGACCCCGGTCAGCTCGGTTCCCTGGCCGGCCATCGCTCCGATTGGCGGGCGCTCCCATCCTTCTTCCAGGCCTATGACCAGCACCTCCGGGCGGCAGGTCGACTCGACTACGGCACATTGCTGCTGGACGCAATCTCGTTGCTCCGGTCGCCCGCTCTCGCCCCACAGGTCCCCGACCTGTATCGGTACGTCGTCGTGGACGAGTATCAGGACACGTCACCGGCCCAAGTCGAGCTGCTGGTGTCTCTCACCGCCGGTGTGCGAAACATCACCGTTGCCGGGGATCCGTACCAATCCATCTACTCGTTCCGCGGAGCGGACATCGACAACATCGCACGGTTCCCGGAACGATTCCCCACCGCTCAGGGAATGCCTGCGAGTCGGATCGTTCTCGGCCGGAGCCACAGAGTTCCTGTCGCCATCTTCGACGCCGCTCTCCGAGTGACCGCCAAAGGGGACCTACCAGGGTCGGCTGGACCCGTCACGCCGGCTGAACATGCGGGCCGTGTCGACGCTCATGTGTTCGACCAGCAGTCGGCCGAAGCCGAATGGATCGCAGCCGAGGTCGAACGCCTCCTGATCGAGGAACGCTTGAACCCGTCGGAGATCGGCGTTCTCGTCCGGAGCAAGCGACGTCTGCTGCCGGAGCTGTCGAGAGCGCTCGATCGAAGGAGCATCACCCACGACAAACCCGACTCTCGTCTGGTCGACCATCAAGCCGTCCGGATCGTGCTCGATCTCACTCGAGCCGCGGCTCTGAGCCATCTCGACGCCGACGCGTTCCCTGGGGTCGCAGAGGAACTCGATCGTGTGATGCGACGAATCCTGCTGGGGCCGCTCTTCACGCTGCCGATCATGACCGAGCGTGAGATCCTTCGGGACCGCAGCCGTTCCGGGGAATCCTGGCCCGACGTGTTGCGTCGACGACTGCCCTCGGCGACCGGGGTGGCGGAGCTGTTGGAGGAGCCCGGGTGGGCCACCGACCAACCGGCCGCAGAGGGCTTCTGGCATGCGTGGACGTCGGTCCGCGCATTCCGTCGGTTGGCGGTCGATCCTGGGCGTGGGGAAGACCGGCGAGCACTCAGCGCGTTCGCCCAGGCCCTGGGCAAACAGGCCGATCGCGATCCCGACCTCACGATGCTGACGTACACCCAACTGGTCGAAGAGGACGACTTCGAGGCGACCCCGTTGCTGTCGGCCAGATCGGCCGCCGATCGGGTGGTGGTGACCACTCTGCACCAGGCGAAGGGCCTCGAATTCGAGGTGGTGTTCATCGCCGATGCCGTCGAAGGTGTGTTCCCCGACACCCGGCGGCCGCGCTCGCTCTTGCAACCGCATCACCTGACCGCCGACAGCGAAGGCGACTCGCAGGTCCTCTTCCGGCTACAGGAGGAAATGCGCCTTGCGTACACGGCGATGACGCGTGCGCGGCGTCGAGTGATCTGGACCGCGACGTCGGCTGGGATCGACGAGAGCGGCCATCGCCCGAGCCGCTTCCTGCTCGCGGCCGCCGGTGTCGGGGCCGCCTCCGAGCTCGCCCATCCACCGGATCGATCCCAGAATCCGGTCAGCATCCAAGAGATCGAGACGATGCTCAGACGGCTCCTGGTCGATCCAACTGAACCAGCAGCCCGACGACTCGGGGCAACGAGCGTGCTGGCGCAACCCCCCCTTCCCGGCTGCTGGCACCCCATGAGCTTCGCCGGTGTCTCCGAGCCTGGTCCCGACACAGGTTTGATCGACTCGCCCGTACGACTCTCTCCGAGCCAGGCCGAGGCGTACTCGGCCTGTCCGCGCCAGTACGCGCTCGAAAGGCGTCTGAAGCTCCAGGAGCCGGGATCGCCCTACCTGACATTCGGGAGCGTGGTGCACGCCGTGCTCGAAGAAGTGGAGCGCCGTGCCATGGAAGAGCACAGACGGTCGACCCTCGACGAGGCGATCGAGGCGCTCACCAACGCCATGGCGGACGCCGACTTCGGGTCGCCCGTCCTGCACTCGGCGTGGGTCCGCCGAGGCGAAGAGCTCATGAAGGCGCTCTACACACAATGGCCGCCGGACTCCCACCAGCCGGTGCTTCTCGAGCACACCTTCGAGCTCGATGTCGGCGGCGTCACGTGGATGGGACGTGCCGACCGCATCGAGCGAACCTCCAGGGGTGACCTCCGCATCGTCGACTACAAGACAGGGGCGACCCCGATGACCAAGGCGGAGGCCGGGTCCTCGCTGCAACTCGGGTTCTACCTGCTCGCTGCACGGGCCGATCCGGCGGTCCTCCGGCTCGGCGACCCCTGCGAAGCGGAGCTGTGGTACCCCATGTCGCGGCGATCCAACTGGCGGCTCCCTTTTGACGAGTCCCAGCTCCCCGCCGTGGAGGACCGATTGCGGCAGGCCGCGTCGGGCATCGCCGCCGAGGACTGGACACCAAGAGTGGGAAGGCAGTGTCGACGGTGCCCCGTCCGGTTGATCTGCGACCGCTGGCCCGAAGGTCGAGAGGCATTCGGCGAGTGACGATCTTCATACCAACCAACGAACAGACGCGCATCATCGACCACCCTCTCTCCCCGCTTCGCGTCGAGGCGGGAGCAGGCACCGGGAAGACCACCACGGTGGCCCACCGAATCGCGACGCTGATCGGCGCGCACGGAATCGAACCCGAGCGCGTGCTCGGTATCACCTTCACCAACAAGGCGGCCGAAGAGCTCGCCGACCGGGTTCGCTCCGTGCTCGGGCCGGCGATCGAGCCCGCGCGCCAGGTCGAAGTCCACACCTACCACGGCTTTGCGTCCCAAGTCCTGCGCGAGTTCGGCGCGCTCGTGGGCGTCGAGCGGGACGTTGGTGTCGTGACGCCGACGTTCACCCGACAGATGCTGTCGACCGTCGTACGCTCGGTGCCACTCCCCAACTCCAATGCGACATGGTCCGGGCTCGTGGATCGCATCCGGAGGCTCGCCGCCACCATGGGGGACCATCTCGTCCGCCCCGACGACGTCCGGATTCCCCGAGACGGCGACCCCACATGGCTCGAGCGACGGGATCTGTTGAAGGCCATCGAGGTCTACGAGCAGGAGAAGCGCCGGCTCGGTGTGGTCGACTACTCGGACCTGGTGGCTGCCGCCCACCAGGTCGTCACCGAGCACCCGTGGGTGGCTCGTCGCATTCAGGCCCGATTCGAGGTGGTGGTGCTCGACGAGTATCAGGACACCAACCCCGCACAACGGAACCTGCTGGCTGCCATCTTCACCGACGGATTTCCGGTGACCGCGGTCGGCGATCCCGACCAGACGATCTACGAATGGCGGGGGGCATCTCTCGGCAACTTCCGGCGGTTCCCCGAGCATTTCCCTGATGTCCGGGGCCAAAGCGCTCCGACGCTTCCGCTCACCGAGAACCGGCGCTCGGGGGCACACATCCTGGATGTTGCCAACGCCATCCGGGCAGAGATCGACGGTCGTCCCCGCCTCGCCCTGCGCCCTGCCGCCACGTCGGCTCCCGGTGCGGTCCGCGCAGGTTGGTTCGACGATGCCGTGGTGGAGGCCGAATGGGTGGCGGGTGAGATCGCCGAGCTCCATCAAGCAGGACAGCGCTGGGCAGACATCGCGATCCTGTTCAGAAAGAACAAAGACATCGCACTGCTCCGCGACGCGCTCACCGCACGTGACATTCCCATCGAGGTTGCGAACCTCGGCGGTCTGCTTTCGATTCCGGAGGTCGTCGAGATCCACGCGTGGCTGCGACTGCTCGACGATCCCATGGATGGGCCGGCTCTGGCGCGACTGCTGATGGGGAGCCGACACCGACTGGGCATGGGTGACCTGGCCGTGCTCACCCGATGGACCGAATACACCGGCGCGGCCGACGCGACAGAGCGGCTTTCCCTGCTCGAAGCCATCGACCATCTGGATCAGGTGGGCGATCTGAGGCCCGAGGCTCGCGCATCCCTCGAGGTCTTCATCAGGCGCTATCGAACGCTGCTCGAAGCGTCCCAGGGAGTGAGCCTGGTCGAGTTGTCACGACGAATCCTCGATCAGATCGGTGCCTGGCGGGACGTCGAGGCCATGAGCGACGCAAGACGGCTGTCCGCTCGTCTCAACATCTATCGCTTCCTCGACCTCACGGAACAGTGGAGTCCATTGGAGGGCAGGCCGTCCCTGACATCATTCCTCGACTACCTCAGGACGATGGAAGAGGAACCCTCTGAGGAGCTCGACACGGCGCGATTGGCGGGTGCAGATGCCGTCACCCTGCTCACGGTTCACCGGGCCAAGGGACTGGAATGGCCGATCGTCTTCGTCCCGGCCGCCTACCAGGGCAACTTCCCCTCGGGAGTCACGGGGGCGTATGACAACCCCTTCACGAAAGCCGAATCACTGCCGCACGAGTACCGCCTCGACGCCGAGGACTTGCCAATGCTCACGGCGACGATGTCGGAAGAGCAACGCAAGGCCGCGTTGAAGCAACGACACGACAGTCAGGAGTGGCGCATTGCCTACGTGGCAACCACGAGAGCCAAGAGCATGCTCACGGTGACCGGCGCCCATTGGTACGGATACCCGGAGCCGACCAAGCGCCCGGCGAAGCGATCACCGCTCTATGAACTCGTCGCCGCACACCCCATGACCGCCGTGGTCGCCGACTCGACCGACGCGCCGGAACGGCCCGAAACCCTCGGCTACCGAAGCGACCGGATATCGGCACCCGACCCGGTGTTCGGCGAGGACGGCTGGCAGCATGGCCTCAGAGCTTCGATTCAGATGCCCGACCATCCACGCAAACTGGCAGAGGGTGCTGCGATGGGCCGAGCCTACGATTCGGCGGTGGAGGAGTTCCAGCAGCTGCTGTTCCGACTGCCGGACCCGGTGATGCCGGTCGAGACCCAGGAGATGAGCACCTCGGTCACCGGCCTCGTGACGTACGCGTCGTGCCCGAAACGCTACGAATGGTCCGAAGTCGACCGCCTTCCCCGCAGGTATTCACGGTCGGCACGTCGTGGAGTCGAGGTTCATCGCCGGATCGAACTCCACCACCGGGGCATCGTGCCGCTGGAGGAGATCGTGCCCACTCTCTACGACATCGCGGACCACGAGGGCACGTCCACGGCATCTGCCGACGCCTTCGACGTCTTCGCTCGGTCCCGGTTTGCCGAGTCGGCTCCCTTCCTGGTCGAAGCGCCCTTTGAATTGGCGATCGGGGATCGGCTCATCGTGCGCGGTCGCGTCGACGCCGTGTATCGGGACGGGGAGTTGTGGGAAGTCGTCGACTTCAAGAGCGGACGCCCCTCAGACGACCCGGCGATGCGGGTCCAACTCCAGGCGTATGCTCTTGCCCTCCATCACGGAGCTTTCTCGGCCGCTCCCCCGACGGCACTGCGGGTGACCTTCGCCTATCTCGGCGACGGTCTCACCGAGCGCACCGAGCATGTCGACGAACGGTGGTTGGCCGAGGCGCATTCGGCCCTTCTCGAACTCGCCGACGGCATCTGCAACACCGACTTCGAGCCGCGCGCTTCGAAGTCTTGCCGCCGATGCGACTTCCTGGCGTTCTGTGCAGCCGGTCGCCAGTTTCTCGATGCCCGATGATCGCGCTGCTCATCGGGTACTTCGGTGGCGGTATCCCAACTGCAGATTGGCTGGCCCGAATCTGGGGCATCGACCTCCGAGGCGGAGGAAGCGGTAATCCGGGCGCAAACAACGCACGAAGACTCGGTGGTGCCGGGCTCGGTGCGACGGTGCTGGCGGTCGAAGTGGCAAAGGGTGCAGGGATCGTGGCGGCGGTGGCGTCCGTTCAGGGTCCGGGCCCTTCGGTGATCGCCGGTGTCGCCGCCGTTGCCGGCAACGTGGTGAGCCCCTACCGGAGGCTCCGAGGCGGGCAGGGCCTCGCGATCACGCTCGGCGTGCTCCTCGCCGCCTGGCCCATGATGACGCCGATCGTCCTGGTGGTCATAGCTGCCGTCGCCGTCGCCACGAGACGAGCGCCGGCCGCCGCGCTGTCCGCCCTCGGCTCGCTCCTCTTCGGCTCCGCGGCGTGGGCCGTATGGGATCTCCCGACCCCATGGGGAATCGAGAGTCCGATGCTTGGTTGGCTGGCGATCGGATTGGCGCTGGCGGTCGGACCCAAACAGTTGGTGAACCTCATACGCGACCGAAGGCAGCGCCTCGAGGTCCGATGAACGCGACCTGAATCAGACGACCGCACCATCCTGGGTCTCGACGATCACCGTCACAGGACCATCGTTGCTCAGGCGAACCTCCATCGTCGCCCCGAAACGACCCGTCGCGACCGGGATGCCTGCAGCGGAGATGTGATCGACGACCAGGTCGAACAATGGCCCTGCCTGCTCTGGCGCCGCAGCCTCGACGAACGAGGGCCTCCGCCCCCGTCGAACATCGGCGTACAGGGTGAACTGGCTGACGAGAAGCACAGCGCCTCCGACGTCCCCGACCGACAGGTTCGTCAACCCCTCCTCGTCCCGAA
The DNA here is from genome assembly GCA_963785075.1 of uncultured bacterium. GTDB lineage: Bacteria > Actinomycetota > Acidimicrobiia > Spongiisociales > ZC4RG35 > JAOUGY01. The sequence goes on along the minus strand of CAWATW010000010.1, from coordinate 394,202 downwards.
AGATCCTCAACCCGGCGATCTTTCGGGCGAGCGCCTCTGCGTCTCGAGAATCGTCCACGTGTGTGACACCGACCAGCACCAGCAAACCGGGCCCGATCGCGCCAACCTGATCGTCGCCGACCGTCACGGAGGCCTCCGACACACGCTGTATCACGGCACGCACGTGCGAGATTGTGCCAGAGACCGCCGTCGTCCCGATCACGACCATACAATCGAGCGCAATGCCCCAGCGATCCTTTCCCGCCGAACCGTCGGCCGCACTCGACCTCGGACCCGAGTGGCCCGACATGCCGGACGAGAGACCTGTCGTGATCCTCGCCGATGCTCCAAGCGCCCTGGAGAGAAGACTCGTCGATGAATGGGTCGCCCGGCACCGCCCTCCCTCGACCCCGACCGACGTGCTGCGCCTGGCGCCATCGAGACGCCGGGCCCCCGGGCAGCGCACCGACCCGGCCGTCGGCGCACGCTTGAACCGCGGAGATGACCCTTGGGTGCTTCCTGTTCGGGTCGTGTGGCGAGCCTCCGAACGGCACGGACGGCGCTCTGCCAGCTGGATCGACGTTCTCAAGCTCGGCGACCCCCGTGATCCGGATCCGATCCGACAACGCGTCATTCTGTGGAAAGACCCCGACCGGGTGGCGATCGTGGTCGGGGCAGGTGCGGGCGCCGGTGAGCTGATCGCTGCTCACGAGGCGTCGGTCGAAGTCGCCTCGCTCGTCGAGTTCGTGACAAGGCGTGCCCATCTCGCTCTGGAACGGGCCGAACGAGTGCTCCGTGGGAACAGGTACAAGGTGCCCCGCTTCGTGAAAGAGGAGATACTCGGTCGCTCCGAGTTCCGAGATGGCGTTCTGCAGGTTGCCACACAGACGGGCATGTCACCCGAACTCGCTTTCGCTCGCGCTCGCTACTACCTCGGCGAGGTGGCAGCCTCGCACAGCCCGTTCCTCATCGACCTGCTCGCAAACTTCATCCACTGGCTGTACCGACAGGGCTATGGCGCCATCCTCTACGACCCTGCCGCCGTGGCCGAGATCGCCCGTCTGGGTGAGGCGCATCCGATCGTGTTCCTCCCATCCCACCGGTCGAACATGGACAAGCTGTCGCTCCAATACCTGCTGTGGGAGAACGACCTGCCGCCGAACCACACCGCGGCAGGCATCAACATGAACTTCTTTCCGGTCGGACCCCTCATTCGCCGAACCGGCTCGTTTTTCATCCGACGGTCGTTCAAAGACAACGAGCTCTACAAGCACGTGCTCCGCTCATATCTCGACTACCTGGTCGAACGCCGCTTCCCTCTCGAGTGGTACATGGAGGGCGGCAGATCTCGATCGGGCAAGCTCCTCCCCCCGAAGTTCGGAATGCTCGGATGGGTGGTCGACTCGGTGCAACGTGGCAAGGCCGACGACCTCTATCTGGTCCCCACCTCGATCGCCTACGACCAGATCCAGGACGTTGCCGACTACGCCACCGAGGCCCGCGGTGGTGAGAAGCAGAAGGAGTCGTTCGGTTGGGCACTGTCGTTCATCAAGTCGCTCCGTCGCCGCTACGGGAACATCCACATCCGATTCGCCGAGCCGTTGTCGGTGGCCAAGGAGATTCCCGTCGGCGACGAGGACGAGGTGTCGATCGAGCTCCAGAAGCTGGCGTTCGAAGTCATGTACCGAATCAGCCGGGTCACCCCGATCACACCCACCGCCGTGGTGGCGATCGCCGTTCTCTCTGCCCGCGGACGGGCACTCGGCGCCGAGGAGATTGCCACACGGGCCCGGAGGATCGACGACTACATCGAGCGTATGGGGCTTCCCACGACGGAACCTCTGCGTTTGGAGCAGCCTGAGGAGGTGCGGCGGGTTCTCGGCCAACTCGCTGCTCACGGGTCGGTCTCGGTCGATCGCGTTGCCGGTTCACCGCGATACCACCTCGACCACGATCAAGCCCTGCAAGCGGCCTACTACCGGAACGTTGTGGTCCACTACTTCATCCCGGGCTCGATTGCCGAGATTGCTCTGCTGTCGACCGGGGCAGATGACGACTCCGAAGATCTCTGGCGCGCAGCATCTCAGCTCCGTGACTTGCTGAAATTCGAGTTCTTCTTTTCGGAGCGTGAAGTGTTCGCCCGGCAGGTGGGACTGGAGCTCGATTCGATCGCCCCGGACTGGGCGTCGCGGCTGTCCGATGCGGAGGCCCTGCTCAACGATGCGCCCCTGTTGCGAGCCCACTGGACGCTCCTTCCCCTCCTCGAGGCGTACCAGATCGTCGCCGATCAACTGCTCGAGGCACCTGATCAGATGGAGGAGAAGACGCTTCTCGACGCATGCCTCGCTCGCGGGCGGATCTACCGAACGGAGGGTCGGGTTGCAGCCGATGAGAGCGTCTCCAAGGTGCTCTTCTCCTCGGCGCTCCAGCTCGCCAAGAACCGAGGCCTGCTCGAGCCTGATGGCGAAAACGCACGTGACTTGTTCGTCGAAGAGGTGGACCGCTTCCGGAACCTGGCGCTCACGATCGCCGAGATCGCCAACCAGCGGTGACGGGATACGAGCTCACCGTGACAGTGGTCACGGGCGTGGCGATCCTGGTGGGAGTGGCCGGCACCCTTTTGCCAGTGCTTCCCGGTTTGTTGCTGGTGTGGGCGGCGGTGGTCGCCTATGGCATGTTCGTCGGGTTCGGCATCGTCGGCTGGATCAGCGTGATCGTCGCCACGGGATTCTCGGCGCTGGGTTTGTATCTCAATTTCCGGATTCCGCAACGGGCGGCCGCGGGAACGGGCCTGTCTCTTGCCGCCCAACTGCTGGGACTCGCCCTTGCCGTCATCGGCTTCTTCCTCGTGCCGGTCGTCGGCTTCCCTCTCGGGTTCGTCCTCGGCGTCTTTCTCATCCGCCTTCGCTCGACGAGAAATCACCACGAGGCGTGGAGGTCGACCAGGTCGATCATCGCTTCACTGCTGCGAGCCTCGGCAGTCCAGGCCGGCTGCGCCATCGCCATCATGTTCGTCTGGACAGGCTGGGCTGCGACGGTGGCCCTCACATGAACGATCAGTGAGCGGTTGAGACCTTGTGCATCCGCCAGGTCGCGAGGGTCAGCAATACCAGCGCGAACACCGCAAGGACCCCGAGCTGGGGCAAGATGTCGGCGATGCCGCCGCCTCTCCGAAGGATCTCGGCGAATGCCTCGTTGGCCCACGCATGCGGGGTGAATCGGGCCACCGTCTTCATCGCGGGGCTGAACAACTCCAAGGGCAGCATCGAGCCGCCCAGCGCGGCCAGCCCGATCCCGGCGACGACCGACACTCCACCGGCCTGTTGATCATTGCGGAAAACCGTGCCAAAGAGCATGGCAGCACCGGCGCCGACGGCCGCAAACACCACGAGCACTGCACCGCTGGCGAGAGGGTTTCCCCACCCGACCCGGAACAACAGGATGGTGGCCACCATGATGTACAGACCCTGAGTGAGGGTGATGACGAATCGCCCCAGCGCCTCACCGGCGATGATGGTGCGAATCGAGGTGGGAGTGCCGATCATCCTGGTCGTGACTCCGAGCTGGCGGTTCTGAATCAGCGCGGCGGATCCCGACAATCCTGTGAGGAACATGAACAGCACCAACTGGCTCGACGCACCGATGTCGAACTGCCCGTCGACACCCTCGAAGAGCGACTCGCCGGCGACTGAACGATCGACCTCGATCGCAGGCAGCGAAGCCGCACCTGCCTCCGCTACCTGAAAGGCGAGTGCCGGGTCGGCGCCCTGTCCGATCGCGAATGCCGCCGCCGATGGTTGTAGCGACATCTCCCCCACGACCTCCGAAACCACCGATCTCAGCTGAGGGCCCACTCCGTCCGGTCTTGTCACGAACCCGAGTGTCACCGCCTGGCCGGCAGCCAGGTCATCGCTTGCGCCTTCGGGCACCGTCACCCCGGCGGCGAGATTGCCTCGCTCTACCTCCCGGATCAGCTCGGACTCGGAGTCGAATCCCGTCACCTGTACGGCACCGGAGTCCTCGAGTGCGGACACGAGTCGAACGCCCACGTCTTCTCCTGAAGTGGACACGCCGACAACGGGTGAGAAGTCGCCGCTGAATTGCGCCCCGATCAGCAGGACGATCCCGATCGGAAGGACGAACACGAAGAAGACGTTGGACCGATCGCGAAGGAACCTGGTGAGGTTGGCGCGGGCGATTGCGAGGACTTTCACGGTCGCACCGCCTTTCCCACGACGATCGATCCGATCACGCCTGACACCAACGCGATCCCGAACAGAACCGTCGCCGCCGGGATGCCGGCAGCGACGTCGCCGCTGGCCATCTCCGACAGTCCACGCATGAACCATGCGTTCGGCGTGGCGTATTGGAGGCTGGCCAGGATTCCATCACCGCCGCTGATGGGCACGAAGGTTCCACCCAGCATCGCGAAGCTGACAGCGACCACGGACTGGAGGTTTCCGGCTTGCTCCGGCGTGTGTGCGAGCCCACCGACGAGGGTCATGATCCCGACCACGGCCAGGATCGCCGCAAGGACCAGCATTGCCACGCCCAGGGGCGGGCCCCAGTCGGCATCCATGACGAACCCCGACGCCACCACCAAGACCGTCATCGATACGAGGCCGATGATCACCGAAGTGAGGGATTTGCCGGCAACGATCGATGCCCGCGAGATCGGGGCCGCGATCAAGCGTCCCAAAGTTCCGTCGCGACGTTCCTCCAGCATGGAGGTGACACTGAGTCCGGCTACGAAGAACATGAAGAAGATCGAGAGCCCGGCGACAAAAAACGTAGAGGAGTCGAGCTGACGCACCTCGGTCTCGAGCTCGCCGAGCTGGACCAAACCGGCTTCGTTCCCTGCCTCCGTTGCCGCCTCGATGAAACGTTCCGGCTCCAGGACCCCGGTCCCCACCGCTGTCAGCGCCGACAAGTTGGCCCGGGTCACACCCGCGACATATTCCTTGGCGATCGACGCGGCGATGTCCGTGGTGGTGGGGGCGTCGACGTTGCCGATGACATCGATCTGCACATCGGCGCCCTGCTCGATCGATGTCGAGAGGTCAGCCGGAACGTGGAAGATCGCCCCGACCGTCCCGTCTTCCACGGCCTGTTCTGCTGCAGCGAGATCCTCGTATCGAACAAGGTCGATGAATCCCTGGGCGTCGATCGACGCCAAAATCTCACCGAACGTCTGCCCGATGGGCCCCGAGTCTTCGATGACCGCTCCCATCTCGAGCGTGATCTGCTCGCCCACATCGTTGAGGCTTCCTCCAAAGACCAGGCTGAAGATGTATGCGAGGGCCAGTGGAGCGATGAGACCGATGATGAACACAGAGCGGTCTCGCAAGCGAAGCGAAAGATCCTTGATCGCGATGCGCCAGGTCGCCCTCATGTCAATCGCGCAATGCCTTGCCGGTCAGGTGCAGGAAGACGGCCTCCAGATCGGGCTCGTCGATCGCCACCGACGACACTCCCAGGCCACCTCCAGTGATGGTGGCCAACACCGGTGCGAGCACCTCGCTCGCACTCTCGGCGAGGATCTCGATGTTGGCGTCACCGGCAGACGCCCCGGTCACACCTTCGATCGCTCCGACCGCCGCCACGACCTGCTCCGCATGACCCGTGACGTCAACGCGGATTCTGTCCACCTGGCCGACCATCTTCACGAGCTCGCGTCGTGTCCCCTCGGCCTTGATCTCACCCTGATCGATGATTCCCACGCGGTCACACAGACGCTCGGCCTCCTCCATGTAGTGGGTCGTGTAGAGCACGGCCAGACCCTCTTCCGACAGGTGCTCGACCGACTCGAGGATTGCGTTCCTGGATTGCGGGTCGACACCCACCGTCGGTTCGTCGAGGATGAGGAGACGTGGACGGTGGAAGAGCCCAATGCCTATGTTCAGCCGTCGCTTCATCCCGCCGGAAAACTCCACGGCACGGTCATCGGCCCGGTCGGTGAGGCCGATCACCTCCAGGACCTCGCCGGTCCTGGACTTCAGCTCCGGACCCCCCATCCCGTAGAGACGTCCGAAGAACTGGAGATTCTCACGGGCTGTCAGGTCTGGATAGATGGCGAGGTCTTGGGGAACCAGCCCGATGTCGGCCTTCGGCTTGAGTGACGTGGTCGTCATCTCCTTGCCATTGACGAGCACCCGCCCCCCGTCCCGTTCGAGAAGTCCACTGACCATCGAGATCGAGGTGGTCTTGCCGGCCCCGTTGGGCCCGAGAAGACCGTACGTCTCGCCCGATTCGATAGTGAAGCTCACTTCTTTGACTGCGACCAGATCGTCAAAGGACTTGCTCAGCAAGGTTGCCTCGAGCACCGGTTGGGTCATCTTGGGCTCCTGTCACTGTCGGCGCCTCTCGCCATGTCTATCAAGGTCTGGAGCGTGGCGAGATGCTCGTCGAACGCACGCCTGCCTCTTCTGGTGGCGTGGATCCACGTCTTCGGTCGCTTTCCCTCGAACGATTTCTCGATCGAGACGAAACCGGCCTCCTCCAGAACCTGCAGATGGCGTGACAGGTTGCCGTCGGTGAGATCCAACCGCTCCTTCAAGAAGCTGAAGTCTGCAGCGTCGGCTTCTGCGAGGACCGCCAGGATGCCGAGACGAACCCGTTGGTGGATCGTGTCGTCCAGCAGCGTGGAAGGATGGACGGTCTCGGTCACTGGGGCACCGATCTCCAGGTGACCACTGCGAACCGTGCCAGCACGATTGCGAACGCGACCGCAATCACCGGGTACAGCGCGAGCCCATCTCGCATGGCCACACCGGCGACGATCGCGGCGCACGTGAGTGCGAGGAAAGCTCCCGGAGCCGTCGGGACCCGATCGAGCCACGTGAGCGCCGCGAACCCGAGCCCGAGGACCACCCAGATCGCCACCACCACGATTTCGGGGGCAAGTGCGTACGAGAAGAATCCGTTGGCACACGCCATGCTCAAACCTACGGCCACGTATGGGCCTGGCTTGCGGCGCAGGCGAACCCGCGACTCCGCCCGGCTCGTCACGATCGCGGTAGCGGCCAGCCCGGCCGGGGCGCCGACCAGCCAATACCACCCCGCAAATGGCGTGAAGGCCGAAGCGGCCGCGCCCACGCACACAACCGACCATACGAGAAGCCATTGCCAGGTTCCATCGAAGAACGCTGCCCGCGTGTCTCCTTGGATCCCGTCGATCTCGACGATCAGACGGAGTGCCTCCTCCACGGTGGCCCCGGTATCACCAACGTCCATCCGTCGACTTTACGACACAAAGCGGCCGGTCCGCAATCAGAATCGATCGAGAGCGCCAACCTGGCGCTCGGTTGGCTCCGCTCAGCAGAACCAAGGTTCGGTCATTCTGGGACGTCCTGCGGTGGCGCCCGCAGGTATCTGGGCGCCGTCCGGGTCGTGACCCGCCGCATCGAGCGACGCTCTCCACATGTCGGTCAACACGTCGAGTGGGACCCGGTCGGCGTCTGCACCATCCGCCGCCAACCGGGCGAGCTCTGTCTGCAGGACACCGGCGCGTTCGTCCTCGGCGACCCATCGATAGGTCAGCGCGTCTGCGTCGTATTCGCCGAGCGGTACCACGTCGAGCATCAGGGAACCTTCGGGGATCAAGAGCCGGATCGACAACTGCACCGGGTCTGTGACCTCCAGCAGATCGAATCGATCCAGGAAGGAGAAGATGTCCACGACGTGCTGTGGCGTGGTCCACGGCATGAATGGCATCCACGACGGGTGTACTTCGAGACCTGCGTTTCGAGCCGCCACCAGGGCCGCGGCCAGGTCTTCGCGAGTGTGACCCTTGTCGAGCAGGCGCAGACTCGGCTCGTGGGTGGTCTCGAACGCGCTGACGACGAACAGGGTGTTTGCAGCAGCCAGCCTCGGTAGGAGATCCCGGTGGCCGAGCAGGTGCTCCACCTTGATCGTCACGTCGAACGTGAGATCCGGGAACGCAGTGTGTGCTCGCTCGATGGCCCGAAGCGAATGGGCGGGCCCGTTGAAGAAGTCCGGATCCCCGAACGTGATGTGACCCGCCCCCATCCCCACCAGCTGCTCGATGTCGGCCATCAGGGGATCCAACCCGACGATTCGGTACAAGCCGTCGTACACCGCGGGGATAGGACAGTGCCTGCATCGGTGCCGGCATCCGTGGCTGGCCTCCACGTATCCGACAAGCCTGTGCGTATCGCCGATCAAGAGATGCGCGTAGCGATCGAGTGCCGGCAAGCCGCTTCGGTCCGGGGGCAGGAACGAGCCGACGGAGAGGTCGGTGCAGACGCCGGATGAGTGCTCTCCCCGGCACCAGGCAGACAACGCCGGTTCGTACTCTCCCACCAGAGCGGCATCCACGAGCGTTCCCACCGTGCGGTCGGCACTCATCGCCGCGTAGAGCCCGTAGAACGCGATCGGAAGGGTCGGGTCATGGGATCGAACTCGCCTGGCAGTCTGAACCCCGAGGCGCATTGCGGTGTGCATGGGTACCGAAATGGCGACCCGATCGGCCCAATCGATGAGCTCGACGTCGAAGCCCTCCACCGAAGTGTCGAGCGTGCGCACCTCGAGGCCGGCCTGCCGCAGCGCAGCCGCCGGGGAGGCAACGTGCAGCGGCTGGTGACCGAGCTCGTACGTCGAGATGAGCAGGACCCGCATCGGCTCAGCGTATAGCCGCCTGCCGGATACCAGCGAATGCGTCCACGGGTCGCTCCCCGGTTACCCTGCGCCGATGCCTCAGTCACACTTCCTGGAGACCGCGGGTGGCCCGATCCACGTCCGAACCCACCGTGGATCGAGCAATGAGACGTACCTGATGGTCCACGGTCTCGGCGGCTCGTCATACAACTGGGACCTCTTGGCGGCACGACTGGGTGGAACGGTCACTGCGATCGACTTGCCTGGATTCGGGCACAGCATTCCGCAAGCCGGGGACACGTTCGAACGGCACGTCGAGGTCGTCATCGAAGTGCTCGACGGCATCGAAGGTCCCGTCACGCTCGTCGGCAACTCGATGGGTGGGATCGTGGCGGAGGTCGTTGCATCGCGGCGACGGATCGAAGCGCTCGTGCTCATCGCTCCCGCAACTCCGCTCCCTCCGGGCGTCTTTCCATCCGACCCTCTCACCGTGGCTCGCCTCCTCGTCCAGGGAATGCCGATCCTCGGGCCGAGCTACACCCGCCACCTCGCCGAACAGGGCACCCCCGCCGACCAGGTGCGGAGGACCCTGGCGATCGTGGCGGCCGACCCGGGAACGGTTGCACTCGAGTACGTCGCCGCATCGGAACGACTCGCGGCACTCCGCCGCCATGCTCCCTGGGCGTATCCGAGTTTCACGGCCTCAGCCCGTGCGGTGGGACGGAGGCTGCTGCGCCGGAGGTGGTTCGAGGACATGATCGACCACATCGAATCGCCCACTCTGTTGGTGTGGGGCGACCAGGACCGGGTCGTCACACCGGCGGCACTCCATGGTCTGTCTGCGCGACGCCCTGATTGGACCAAGGTCGAGCTCGAGGGCATCGGCCACGTCCCGATGCTGGAGGCACCTGCGACCACCGCCGACATCATCCTCGAGTGGAGAGCCACGCTGCGACACCCTGCACGGACGGCAGGCTGAATCCTCCCTACCGAAAGCCGGAGCCCCCTGAGTAGGCTGGGTCGATGCAGCGCGACCTGACCTTCATCGACGGCTTCGTTCATCAACTCCACGACGCCGATCCGATCGAGACGCAGGAGTGGCTCGAGTCGCTCGACGCGGTCGTCCAGGAGCGAGGGACCGTACGGGGACGATATCTGCTTGCGAAGCTGCTGGAACGATCGCACTCGCTGGCGCTCGGCACGCCCGGTACCGTCACCACCCCCTACATCAACACGATTCCGCCCGAGGAAGAGCCCGAGTACCCGGGAGACGCGGATCTCGAGAAGCGGATTCGACGTTTCATCCGGTGGAATGCTGCCGTGATGGTGATCAAGGCCAACCACAAGGAAAAGGGCATCGGCGGCCACCTCTCTTCGTTCGCATCGTCGGCCTTGATGTACGAGGTCGGCTTCAACCACTTCTTCCGTGGCAAAGAAGGTGACACACCGGGCGATGCCGTCTACATCCAGGGTCACGCCGCACCCGGTATCTACGCTCGCGCCTTCCTCGAAGGCAGACTGGACGAGAGCCAACTCGATCACTTCCGTCAGGAAATCGGTGGGAACGGACTGAGCTCGTACCCACATCCCCGGCTCATGCCTTCCTTCTGGGAGTATCCGACCGTTTCCATGGGCCTGGGTCCCATCAACTCCCTCTATCAGGCCCGATTCAACAAGTACCTGCACAACCGCAGCATCGACGACACGACGGCCAGCAAGGTGTGGTGCTTCATCGGAGACGGCGAGGTCGACGAACCTGAGACTCTCGGTTCGATCTCGCTTGCCTCCCGTGAGGGGCTCGACAACCTCGTGTGGGTCGTCAACTGCAACCTCCAGCGACTCGACGGCCCGGTCCGGGGCAACGGCAAGATCATCCAGGAGCTCGAGGCGATCTTCCGCGGCGCCGGATGGAATGTCCTCAAGGTCATCTGGGGATCGGGGTGGGATCCGCTCCTCGAGGCCGACCACGAAGGGGCCTTGGTCGAGGTGATGACGACGACGGTCGACGGCGAGTACCAGCGTTACAAGGCCGAGAACGGCGCGTTCGTCCGTCAGCACTTCTTCGGAAAGGATCCGCGAGCTGCTGCGCTGGTCGAGGGGTTGTCCGACGACGAGATCTGGGCGTTGCGCCGTGGTGGGCTCGACTATCGAAAGATCTACGCGGCATACAAGAAGGCAACGGGGCTCACCGGGGCGCCGACGGTGATCCTGGCCAAGACGATCAAGGGTTGGACGCTCGGCCCCGACGTCGAAGGCAGGAACGCCACCCATCAGATCAAGGAGCTCACAAACCAACAGCTCCAGGAACTCAGGGTTCGGCTCCACCTCGAGAACGACATCCCAGAAGAAGCCCTCCAAGGCGACCTCGATCCGCCCTACTTCCGACCTGCTCCGGACTCACCCGAACACCAGTACCTGATGGAGACCCGCAAGCGCCTCCACGGCCCGGTACCCAGCCGCAGCGCGGCGGTGCGCATCCCGATGCCGCTTCCGCCGGACTCGGCGTTCACCGAGATCAATGCCGGCTCCGGCAAGGTCGAGGCTTCGACCACCACCGCCTTCACCCGGCTGCTGCGAAACCTCGCACGAGTCGAGGGATTCGGGCCACGCGTGGTTCCGATCGTCCCCGACGAGGCGCGCACCTTCGGCATGGACTCGCTGTTCCGCGAGTTCAAGATCTATGCGTCACAGGGGCAGCTCTACGAACCGGTCGACGCTTCGATGCTCCTGGCGTACGTCGAGGGCAAAGACGGACAGATCCTCGAAGAGGGGATCACCGAGGCCGGATCCACCGCCTCGTGGATCGCAGCGGCCACCTCGTACGCCACGCGGGGCGTCCCGATGCTGCCTTTCTACATCTTCTATTCGATGTTCGGATGGCAACGTGTGGGTGATCTGTTGTGGGCCGCGGCCGACGCAAGAGCGCGTGGATTCCTGCTCGGGGCCACCGCCGGACGGACCACGCTCATGGGCGAGGGGCTCCAGCACCAGGACGGCCACAGCCTCGTTTTGTCGAGCGTCGTTCCGGTGGCTTGCAGCTACGACCCTGCATTCGCCTACGAGCTCGGCACCATCATCCATCATGGAATCCAGCGGATGTATGTCGAGGAGCAGGACTGCTTCTACTACCTCACGGTCTACAACGAGAACTATCACCAGCCACCGAAGCCAGAAGGCGTCGACGACGGCATCATCGCCGGCCTCTACCGGTGGGCACCATCGCCGGAAGGCGTGGAGCGACGTGGCGCCGTGATCTTCTCCGGTTCCGCAAACCTCGCAGCGCGCCAAGCCCAGACCGAGCTGGCCGACCGGTACGGCATCGGTGTCGAATTGTGGTCGGCCACCTCGTACAAGGCGCTGAGAGAGGATGCGATGGCAGTCGACCGGTGGAATCGCCTGCATCCCGGTCAGGAACCCAGAGTGCCCTACGTGGCACGCGCTCTCGATTCGGTAGGAGGCGGCCCCGTCGTCGCCGTGACCGACTTCATGAGGATCGTGCCCGAGCAGGTGGCTCCTTGGGTTCCCAACCGCTTCGTTCCACTTGGAACCGACGGTTTCGGTCGCTCCGACACCCGATCGGCGCTCCGGCGCTTCTTCGAAACCGACACGCCCCACGTCGTCGTCGCCATGCTCTCGGCTTTGGCAGCCGACGGTGCGATCGGGGTGGACGTCGCCCAACGCGCCATCGACGACTACGGCATCGATCCAGACGTCGCACCGCCCTGGACGCGCTGATTTTCCCCGACGCAGGCATCATCAACTAAAGTCGCGGGCGACGGTTCGGTTCCATCGATCCATTTCGTCGCGTGCTCGATTGCGGGACGGTGGTCGATGGCGACCCCGATCGCTCCAGATGGATCCAGCGACCCAAATCGCTCGATCTTCGGGGCGAACATGCCGATCAATTCGTCAGCCATGAATGAGGCCATGCGGCCAGAGAAGGGGAACTCGGTGACGGATGAGCGGTGGCGTTCGCATAGGCTCGCTGCCGCAGTCCTTCGCGTACTGATCTTCCTGGTGCCCCTGGCAGTGGGGTTCGCAGCAGGACGTTTTGTCGCGTCCCGGTTGCCGCCGACCGAAACGGCCTATGACATCGCCTCCTGGTGGGTGCTCGTCATCGTTGCGGCGACGCTCGCGGCCACCATCACCGACAAGCTCGCCCGCCGGCTCCTTCCGCTCACCATCCTCCTGAAGATGACGATGCTGTTTCCCGATCGGGCGCCGTCGCGCATGCGGGTGGCTCTCCGCTCAGGGAACTTCACCGAGCTGCGGAAACGCATCGAGCGTTCCCAACGGGGCGAGAACACCGACGTGGGGGAGATGTCCGAGCTCATCCTGTCGCTCTCGGCAGCCCTTTCTCGTCACGACCGCAAGACGCGCGGCCATTCGGAGAGGACGCGCGCCTACACCGACATCATCGCCGACGAGATGGGCTTGTCCGAAGAGGATCGCGACAAGCTGAGATGGGCGGCATTGCTCCACGACGTGGGCAAGCTCGAGGTACCTGCCGAGATCCTGAACAAGGACGGGAAGCTCGACGACGAGGAGTGGCATCTCGTTCGCCAACATCCCGTCTTCGGGATGAGGCTGATCGCACCTCTCGTGCCATGGCTCGGGCCATGGGCCCTGACGGTCGAGCACCACCACGAACGGTACGACGGAACCGGCTATCCGCACGGGCTCTCCGGATCGGACATCAGCCTCGGAGCTCGCATCGTGGCTGTGGGCGATGCCTACGACGTCATGACCTCGGGCCGCTCGTACCAGCGACCGAAGACACCGGCCGCGGCCAGAGCCGAAATCGCAGAGCACTCCGGACGTCAGTTCGATCCGGTGGTCGTACGCGCGCTGATGAACGTCTCGCTCGGTCGCCTCCGCGGTGCCACCGGTCCGATCGCCGTGCTCGCCGAGCTGCCCTTCATACGCGGCTTGCCCCAGATCGGTCGGGACGCCGCAACCTTGTTGACGAGTTCGGCGGTGATGGCAACCGCTATGGCGGTCGGTGTGGTGCCCTCCCCCGCCACCTTCTTGCCCAACGACGTGGTCGCAATCGTCGAGGCCGCCGGCGACCTCGCGGCGCCGCCGAGCGACGGGGTGGGTCAGGTGGGCCAGCCCGACCCCGGCCCTGCCACCACTTCCCCCCACCCGGGTTCGAGCACCACGACCACCACCCAGAACCCCAAGGACCCGACGACCACAACCAATCCGCCAACCAGCAAGACCACTGGCGGCTCCGGGCCGAGTCCGACCACCAGCACCACGTCGGTTCCGCCGACGAGCGCACCGCTCCCAAACGGCCCGGTTGCGCTCGCCGACAGTGCCTCCACATCCGAAGACACGCCGATCACGCTCGACGTGCTGGCGAATGACACCGACCCGACGGGGGACCTCGTTGTGTCGTCCCTGTCGATCGCGACCCAGCCGTCCAATGGCACCACGGCGATCGTCTCCGGACGCGTCCGCTACACGCCCTCGGAGAACTGGAATGGAACTGATCGACTCGTCTACATCGTGTGCGATGCCACGGCCGTGTGCGACAGCGCGGCGGCCGACATAGAAGTAGGTCCGGTCAACGATGCTCCGGTCGGGCAGGCCCGAACGGTGACCATGGCGGAGGACGACAGCATCACGGTACCGCTCGAGACCTCCGACGCCGACGGCGACGCGACCGGCTGTTCGCTGGCAGCGAGCCCTCCGGTAGGCGCCGCGACAGTCCCTGCAGATTGCGCCCGCCTGGTGTTCAAACCGTCGGCGAATTTCTTCGGAGCGGTACCCATCCGGATCGAGGTTTCCGATGGATCGGCCAGCTCGGAGTTCGTCATATCGATCAACGTCGAGAACGTCAACGATGCCCCCATCGCCAACGACGACGTGGCATCGACGGACTGGACAACGCGCGTCGACATCCCCGTGCTCGCGAACGATGTCGACGCCGACGGCGATCGGCTGACGTTGACGATCACAACATCCCCGGCGGTCGGATCGGCCACCGTGACCGGGACCTCGATCCGGTATACGCCCACTCTCGGAGCCGAAGGCGTGCAAACCATGACCTACAGGATCTGTGACCCGAGCGGGGCCTGCGACACCGCGCAGGTCTCGGTCACCGTCGCTGCGATCACCATCGTCGTGGACGACTCGGTGACGATCGACAGGAACGAGGCCGTCATGATCCCGGTGTCGTCCAACGACGTTCCGGGTTCCGGACGATGGTTCAGACCATCTTTCCGCATCGTGATTCCACCCGACAGCGGGCGCGCACGAGACCTCGGGTGGGGACGAATCGCCTACAGCCCCGCACGAAACTTCGTGGGTGTCGACTCGCTGGTGTACGAGGTCTGTGACACGAACGACTCGTGCGGAACGGCGACGGTGACCATCAAGGTCGTGGAACCGTGAACCCCATCAACGGCGTGAGAACAATCGCTTGAACCAGGCGACCAGGCTCTGGAAGAACAGGGAGAGCCCCTTGACCTCGCCGGCCTTGATCTCCTGTGCCTCCTCGACAGTGGTTGCGGCGAGCTTCCCCTCCACGCAGGTCACGAGTTCGCCGATCAAACGGGTCGACATCTCGTTGATCAGCCCGGTCCGCCCGAATTGAGCGGCAGCACCCGACAAGGTGACATCTGCATCGAGCTTCACACTGGTTCCGCCGTCCGAAGGTGCCATGGAGTACGTGACCTTGACCTGTCCCCTGCTCCCGCCGCGACGATCAACACCCTTGCCGTCGATGATCCCTGTCTTGGACTCGGCATCCGGGGTCACGTTTGCTTCACCCTCGAAGGTCGCCGACAAGGGTCCGAGCTTCACCGACACCTTGCCGGCATAGGTTCCATCGCCACGATCCTCGAGCAACTCGGCGCCCGGGAGACACTGGGCGACGGACGGCACATCTTGGAAGAAGTCCCACACCGTGGCAACGGGCCGTGCGACTTGGAATTCGTGTGTGATGTTCACGTTTGATCCTGGGTTTGGCTGCGGTGGCGTACGGTAGACCGACGCCGATCCCGTTGCACACGCCGTGCCGCCTGACCGGGTCGGGTCACAGAAAAGGCCCGGTCAGGGCACCCCGGCCCGCCGGCTAGACCGCGGTCGTCGAGGCTCTCAGCTCTTCGGGGCCTTTGACGTCACGAAGACGCCCTCCCGACCTGGCACGCCGAACGGCGAGGATCTCGGCGAGAATCGCCCATCCGATCTCGACGGGCCCCTCAGCTCCGATATCGAGCCCGGCCGGCCCATGCACGGTGTCGAGCGTCTCCCACTCGACACCCTGCTCGGCGAGATCTCTGAGCAATCGGCTGAGACGCTCTCCAGGTCCGAGAACGCCGATGTACGCCGGCCGCGCCGAGAGCGCCGCCCCCAGATAGTCGAGGTCGCGAAGGTAGTTGTGAGACATGAGCAACACATGGCTCCGACCGTCGAGCTCGACGGCTGAGCCAAGCTCGCCCGGATCGCAGTGGACCAGTGCAGCCGCTTCGGGAAACCGTTCTGCAGTCAGGAACTGTCGTCTGTCGTCGACCACAATGACCTCGAAACCCAGCTCCGCCCCGAAACGAACCACTGGAACGGCGTCGTGTCCGGCGCCACACACGACCAGCCGGGAGGGTGAGCCCACGACCTCGATGAGTGCGTCGACGCCGTCCACCGAGACCAAACGATGTCGGGACTCGACCAGCGCCTCCTGCGCCTGTTCCGCCATCGACTCGCCTATCGAACCCTCGATCCCGCCATGCGTCACCACTGCCCGCGACCCGACAGCTGCTCCATCCAGTACGTGGACAACGGCTGCCGGGCGCTGTGCAGCTCGCAGCTCGGCCAGCCGGTGCGACAAGTCGGTGGCGGACGCTGCCGGCTCCACGAGCAGCCGAGTCGCCCCGTTGCAGCCGATCCCCCACCCCCAGATCGCCTCGTCGTCGGCCGTGAGGTCGAATTCGACGATCCGGGGCTTGCCTTCGGCGATCACCTCGGCGGCGACTGCTCGAAGATCTGAGTCCAGGCAGCCACCCGAAACGGTTCCGACCGATGTTCCATCTGCGGAAACGAGTTGCCGGGCGCCAAGACCTCGATACGTCGATCCTCTGACGCCGACCACCGTCGCCAGGGCAAACCCCTGCCCGCGGTCGGCCCACTCGACGATCGTCTCCAGAATCCGGTCGAAGTCGGCCATGCGAGGATGCTAGATAACCTGCTCCGCTTGCGGCGAGCAAGCGGTGGGCCGACGACGAGGAAGCGGTGCCGTGAGCTCAGTGCTCCGTGTTTCCCTCGAGCAACTCGAGGATGTGCGGGACGAGCGGCATGATCGCACCGAGATTCTCGGTTGCGCCCTTGGGACTTCCGGGCAGGTTCACGACGAGGGACGCACCGAGCGAGCCCGCAGCCGCCCGGGTGAGTGCAGCCATCGGAGTGATGGCGAGCCCGTTCGAAAGCATCACATGAACAAGGCCGGGAGCTTCGCGGTCGAGCACCGACTTGGTCGCTTCGGGAGTGACGTCGCGAGGCCCGAACCCCGTCCCTCCGGTCGTCACGACGAAGCGAGCCGTCTGCGTCATCGACCTGATCGCCATCGCAATGGCGTCGGCCTCGTCTGCGACGACCCGACGTTCGACCACGTCGAAACCGTCGACCGCCAGACGCTCCGCCAGGGCGTCGCCGGAGGTGTCTTCACGGCTTCCGCGGCTCACGCCGTCACTGATCGTCAGGATTGCCGTCGAATGCCCGCTCACGGACGCCAAGTTAGCCGGAGCCGATCGTCCCAGGGAGGAATCGGAACTCCGGGGCCGAGGCCGAACTTGGCAACCAGCAGAACGAGTACGAACGCCATGATCAAGCCGACCGAGAGGGTGCGCTCCTCGATCACCTGGGGCGGTGCGAAAGACTTGGTGGCGGCCGCCGCGAGGGTCGTGATCAGCACGAATGCGCCCGCCAGCGGCAGCGTCGACACAAAACCGGTGCCCGCGTCGGGAAGGAAAACCGGAACCGCCAACAAAGGACCGGCGAGGCCGGGAATCAGAGCGATCGAGCCTGCGAATCGCAACCGTTCACGAGCGGTTGCAACCTCGCTGCGGTGGCGTGAGAAGGACAAGAACGCCGAAGCAGCGCCGGTGGCGATCAGGACCAGACCGAGCGCCCCGACGATCGCCACCACCAGGTCGATCCCATCAGGGGCGTTCCATTCGGCCAGCGCCAGCGCGACCGGAGAGGCCTCGTCGACCGCAGCCATGGCCAGTGTGATGGCGGCGTTGCGGAAGGCAAACAGCAACGTCCACAGCATGACGAGCCGCCCCGCACTCCGGTCCTTCGATCCCGGGTAGAGCATCAGGAGCACAAGACCGAGCACGAGCGAAGAGATCGGCTGGGCCAGCATCACGAGATCGGATCCGGGCTCATTGAGCAGCACGGCACTGTTCGTGAGCACCGGGTCCCGTCCTGCGATCGCGGCGGTAACGGCGACCGCCACCTGCTCGAAGAGCCTTGCGCATGTTACGCCAAGGGCGGCCGCCAGCACCGAGTTGGCGAAGAATCCGGTGCTGGTACGAATCACCGACGGGGTTTGTTGCGCGGTCATCGACATATCAGATGGAAGTTATCGGCACGGATCCGACCGGCCTTACCGAAAATCGTGCCAGGTCGTCGAATATCATGGGTCCATGGAGTTCGTCGAACACCTTCTCGAGCAGGCTGCTGCACGGGGGGAGTTCGACGCCGGCGACCAGGGGGGCCGGCCGCTGGACATTCGAGACGCCGAACCCGGATGGTGGGGACGCCGAGAGGCCGAACGTATCAGGCGGGAGGACGGAGCGCACGAGGTGGTGACAGAGGTGGAGCGCCTTCTCGGACCGGTGTGGGCGCTCCCCTCGGAGACGCACGTTCGGACACGCGTCGAGCAGTTGAATCAGCGCCTGGCCGCCGCCGGGGTCGACGATGCCGCATTCGATCCGGACGAGATCGTTGGGGTCTGGAAACGAATGGCCCGGCTCCGGATGTCCAAGCACGTGTCACCTTCTTGACAGCACTTCCAACAACTGCTGACGGTCGAGTGCATCCGCCCAGCCCGCTGCGTCGAACTCCGCATCCGAGCTACAACCCGCCACGCACCCCACCGAGATCGAACGATCGGCGCCCGAAGCCACGAGCAGTTCGACCATCGCGGGTTCGGCGTCGCCGAAGACCGCCGTGAGGAGCGGCGTGATTCCTCGCCGAGAGGGCGCATCGACATCGGCGCCGGACCGGATCAGGACCTCGGCAGCCTCCAAGTGTCCCGCCCGCACGGCGATCGCCAGCGCCGACGGTCCGACGTCCCGTGGATGTCCGTGACCCTGCACCACCGTCTCGGACGTCTGGTCGAGGTCGACTCCGACGGCTGCGAGCACATCGATCCCACCGATCGACCCGGCAGCGGCCGCATGGTGGAGGACCGTCATGCCATTGTCCGACGCCAGATCAACGCTTGCACCAAGCGCCACCAGTTCGGCGACGGCTTCGGGTGCGTCGGCCCGGGCGGCGACGTGGAGTGCAGTGAGTCCTTCTCCGCCCCGGAGGTCGACCGCCGCTCCCCAGTCGACGAGCACGTCGATGGAGACGACATCATCGCGTGCTGCAGCCCGCATGAGGGGCGTGAGCCCATTGACGACCGGACCATCAGGACTCGCACCATCGGCGAGAAGCCTTCGAAGATCATCATGTCGACCGGCCGCCACC
Source organism: uncultured bacterium (assembly GCA_963785075.1). GTDB lineage: Bacteria > Actinomycetota > Acidimicrobiia > Spongiisociales > ZC4RG35 > JAOUGY01. Next base: position 374,909 of record CAWATW010000010.1, on the reverse strand, counting down.
GCGTCCGACACTGTCGTCGATTCGATCCCATCCGGGCCGAGCCAAACGAGGATCAACGCTCCCACACCCACCACCGCCAGCCCGATGACGAGCCGGCCGCGTCGGGAATCCATGTTCGGAGCCTACGCCCGTCGGGCAGTCCACCGGGCGTACTCGTCGGCAAAGCCGAGCATCAGGAGCGGAACGAGCCCTCCGGCGAACACCCCGGCGGGTGTCACAGTCACCAACAGAACGAACAGGTAGAAGATCGTGAAGCCGACAGCCATCCAACGCCATCGCATCACACCTTCCACGGGCGGTCGATCCAGCGTGAACGCACCTCCCACCATGAACGCCGCAGAGGCGCCCAGGATCGGTGCGATGAGCCCGACCGACATCCCCACGAATGGCAGAAGCGCCATCGACCGGAGCACCGCCTTCGGCGTCTTGGGATTCCTCGACAAGAGACCTATGGCGACGAACACGAACGGCGCCACCGCCAGCGAGATCGCCACCAGGACCAGGTCGATCTCCCCGCCTTCTCCACTGAACGCCGCTGCGTATGGGAAATAGCTGAACATCATCACGATCGTCGAGATCGCGATGGCCAGCCAATTCCGCCGCCGTTGTGCCTCGAGCTCAGCCGGTTCCGCGGTTCACCCCTTCACGCCACCGGCTGTGAGACCGCGTACGAAGTACCGCTGGAGTGAGAAGAACACCACCATCGGTAGCACCATCGTCACGAACGCCGCAGCCGGCAGCAGGTTGAGCGCTCCCTCACCGCGACCTGCGAGATCTGCGAGCTCGGTGGTCAGGACCCGAACCGACGGGTCGGTTCCCAGGAACACCAGAGCGACCAGATAGTCGTTCCACACCCACAGGAACTGGAAGATGGCAAACGATGCCAACACCGGTGTCGACAACGGCACCACCAGACGCCAGAAGATGGCGAAGTGATCAGCGCCGTCGATGTTGGCGGATTCGATGATCGAACCGGGCAACGACCCCATGTAGTTCCTCAACAGGTACACGGCCAACGGCATGCCGAAGCCGGCGTGAGCCAGCCAGATCGCCGGGAACGTCCCGTTGAGCTCGAAGCTCGTGTAGACCCGAAGGATCGGGATCAGGGCCATCTGGAGCGGAACCACCATCAGGCCGACGACCACCACGAAAAGGAGGTTCCGTCCCGGGAACTTCATCCACGCGAACGCGTAGGCCGCGAACGCGGCGATGGTGATCGGGATCACCACCGACGGGATGCTCACCGCGAGCGTGTTGGCGAAGGCGTTGCCGAAGCCCTCGTCGAGCACACGGGAGTAGTTGTCGAGCGTCCAGGTGGCGCCATCGAACAGACTTCCGAACACGGTCCACCATCCGGTCCCCCGGATCGATCGCGGCTCGCGAAACGAGTTGACCAGCAGTCCCAAGGTCGGGATCGTCCACAGCGTGGCGACCAGGATCACCGTCAGGTAGATCGGAATCTTGGTGCTGGCGGTGGTCGCAGGCTTTCCCCCTGCAGCGACGGTGGTTGTCATCGCATTGCCTCCTGAGCCTGGAACCGCTTGACGTTGAGCACGAGGACCGGGACAACGGCGACGAAGAGGATGACCGCCAGCGCGGCGCCGATGCCGTCGTTGTTGTTGGTGAAGAACTCCTGGACCATCTGTTGGGCGATCACCTGGGTACCGTCACGGCCCCCGGTCATCACCCATACGATGTCGAACACCTTCCACACCGTGATCATCACCGTGGTCCACACGACCACCACCGTGGACGAGATGCTCGGGAACACGACTCTCCAGAACACCTGCCACTCGTTGGCTCCGTCGATCCGAGCCGCTTCCAGGAGAACGTCCTCCACACCCTTGATCGCCGACGACAAGATCACCATGGAGAAACCCGTCTGCAGCCAGATGAGGATCACCATCAGGTACAGGTTGTTCCATGGCTGTTGCGCCACCCAGTTCACAGGCTCGCCACCGAGTTGCGTGAGAATCCCGTTGAGCAATCCGATCTGCTCTCCGAACCCGGCGGGGCGGAACGAGTAGATGAAGGTGAAGACGACCGACGCGCCCACGAACGAGATCGCCATGGGCAGGAAGATCAGGCTCTTCGAGAACGACTCCCACCGGTTCCCGATCTTGTCGGTCATCGTTGCGAATGCCAGGCCCACGGCGACCGCCGTGAACGGCACCACGAGCACCCAGATCACGCTGTTCCGAAGCGAGATGAGGTATTGGCTCTCGGTGAAGATCCGTGCGTAGTTGTCGATCCCGATCCACTCGGAACCGGAGGCGTTCTTGAAGGAGATGATCAGCGTGTTGACGGCCGGATACACGAGGTAGAAGCCGAGGAGCACCATCGCCGGCCCGACGTATGCGAACGGACGGGTGGCGGCTGCCGACTTCTTCGGCAGCATGCTCACGGCCTTGTCCATCCCCCAGTACAAGCCCCAGACCCCGCCGATTCCGACCACCAACGCCAGAAGAACCTGCAGCAGCTTGTTGGCGTTGTCGTCCTTCAGATACCCGAAGCTGAAGAACACGACCACGATGACTGCAGGAACGACCAGCGCCGACGCGATGCGCAGCACCCAGTCGACTGGGCTGTGACTGTCCGACCCGTACTCGCCGGACGGACCCGGACCGACGTCCCGATCGTCGTCGTGTATGACGGGGGGTGTCGTCATCTCTCCTCCGCTCTCTCTCGCTGGGCGCCATTCACCTTAAACACGTGGAGGTGGCCATCGCTGGCCACCTCCACGATCATTTGGCTCACGTCATGTGACGCGACCACCGATCACGGCCAGCTGGCCTCCACGGCGTCCACGACCTCCTGGGCAGGGGTCCCGCGGCTCCAATCCACCATGCCGGTCCAGAACGAACCCTGGCCGACTTCGGGCGGCATCAGGTCCGAAGCATCGAACGCAAACGTGTTGGCGCCGAGTGCCTCTGTGATCGAGGTTGCGAACGCCTTGGCGGCGTCGGTCTCGTAGCAATCGGGGTTCACGTCCTTGTGGCCCGGAAGACGCTCGACGCCGGCCACACCGTGACCGCCGTACGGCGCAATTCCGCCGCCACTGGCCGAAGCCAGCGTGCACTGCCAGTCCGGGGTGATCCAGTCCTTGACGGCAGCCACGTTCTCGTCTGCTCCGTCGAAGACGATCAGCGTGTCACCGCCACCCATCGCACCGCCGTTGCCGTCGATGCTCGGGAACGAGAACACTGAGATCTCGGACTCTTCGCCATCCTCGTACCCGGGCTGGTCCTTGAACACGTTCTGGATGAAGGAGCCCTGCTTGAGCATCAGACACCCAGGTCCGTCCCCGTTGGGGCCGGCATCGTCCACGAACAGAGGTCCGGGCGAGTCGTTGAAGTTCACTCCGGCCACGTTCTCGGCACCGCCGAGCACGAAGCCTTCGGCGAACAGCAGCTCACCGAACGTGTCGAACGCCGAAGCGACGGCAGGATCGTTGAACGGGATCTCGTGCTTGAACCACTGACCGTAGACGTCACCACCGGACTGACGGATGAGGATGTCCTCGATCCAGTCGGTGCCCGGCCATCCCGTTGCGCCACCGCTCTCGAATCCGAAGCACCACGGGGTGTACCCGGCATCGACCGCCTGCTGAGAGACGGCGAGAAGGTCATCCCAGGTCTCCGGGATCTCGAGACCGAGGGCCTCGAACGTCGGCTGGTGATAGAAGATGATCGACTTGAAGTTCGGGAACCACGGGATTCCGTAGTGGTTTCCGTCCTCGCACAGCCCGAGGTCCATCCAGAACTTCGAGTGATTCGCTTCCATCTCGGCGATGTCGAATCCCATGTCCTCCAGCGAGACGAGAGCTCCCTCGTCGGCGAATGCGCAGATCGACGCCGGCTGTGGCGTGAACGCGACCGCCGGCGGGTTGCCACCGTCGACCTGGATCCGGAGCTGGGACTCGAAGTCGTCAGAGCCGGTGTACGTGATGCTCGATCCGGTTTCCTCGTTGTATGCGTCGATGAAGCCCTGGAGGGCCTCACCTTCCACGCCGGTCGGGGCGCCAAAGAGGTTGAACTCTGCGGCAGCACCGCCTTCTCCTCCGTCGCCTTCACCGCCGGCCTCACCGTCGTCGCCACCACAGGCAGCAACAACAAGGGCAAGCACGGCGAAGAGAACGAAGAAGCGACGCTTCCTCTCCATCATGTTTCCTCCCGTATGTCGTTTCCCTCCAGATCGCCGGAGGGGCTCACCGGGCCTGTCGCCAGGAGGCTGCACGCCCGTGATGTAAGCGCTTCCACACTAGAACGATGGCTCTCACGTCGCCAACCACCGGTCAGCAGGTTCTGGTCGACTGCCGGACCACGAGGTGGACATCGCCGTGGAGGCTCACCGGTGCATCGCGCTCACCGTCCAGCCTCGAAAGCAGACGGCCGGCGCCGACTGCTCCCATGTCCGCCGGATCCTGGGCAACTGTGGTCAGACCCATCGCGAACGCCAGCTCGTGATCGTCGAAGCCCACGATCGACGGACGGCCGGAAGCCGAAACGCCACGGTCCTCCACTGCCCGCATGGCCCCCATGGCCATCTCGTCCGATACCGCAAACACGGCCGTCGGTGGTCGAGGTCGATCGAGAAGCTCGAGCATCGCCTCGTATCCGCCCAGCGCCGAGAAGTTCCCGAAGGCCGAGGACTCCTCACCGATGGGCCCCGCGACCTCTGCAAACCCCGATCGGAAGCCTTCGAGACGCTCGCGGCCCACGGCACCGGCGATGTCATCCGGGGAACCGCCGATCAGCCCAAAACGAAGGTGTCCCAGCGACGCGATGTGACGTCCAGCCAGGGCTCCACCCTCGATGTTGTCGATCGACACCGAGTCGAACCGCTCTGTGTCCACACCTACGACGACCATCGGCACGGGTGAGTCCAGGGCATCGGGGTCAGGAGCCACGTCGAGCAGCACCAGGGCATCGGCGCCATGCGCCAGCGAACCGGGCTCGTGACGGGCGAGTTTGCGGCTTGCATCGTCGGTGAGAAACACCAACGACAACTCGAGTCCGGCCGCCGACAGAACGGCCTCCACCCCCGCCACCGCCTGACCCATGTACCAGGGCGTGATCGACGGAACGGCCATCACCACCAGCCCTGTCTTGCCGGCCGCCAGCCTCGAGGCGTTGGGATCGGCTCGGTACCGCAAAGCCTCGGCCGCTTCCAACACCTTCCGTCTCGTGTTGGGCGAGACGTTGGGCAGGCCTCGAACCGCACGGCTCACCGTCGCCACCGAAACTCCGGATCGGCGTGCGACGTCATCGATCGTCACACGTCTCACATCTCCGATTGAATAACGTCGGGCGCCGAGAGTCAAGCGAGTGTCGGGAATGCCTCCGGCCTTGCGGTGTTGAAAGGATCGATGCGTCGCCTGTATTGGTCGGTCCCAGCCCTGGTGCTCCTCCTGTCCGCCTGCTCCTCGGACGCGACCGACTCCACAACGACCACGGGGCAAACCTCGCCAGACCCCACGGTCTCCATCGTGGAAGATCCGGATGGCGCCGGATCGGGGACCGATGCCGAGCCGACCGAGCTCCCGTCGAGACTGGTGACGGTAACGTCGGAGTGGGAAACGAACTTCGATGTCAGCACCATCGATCTCGAGGAGTTGAAAGTCGGGATCCGCGCCATCGATCCTCGTGACCTCATCCCGCCGATCGACGACCCGGTGTTCGAGGCCGTCGGGGGTTCGGACTGGCTCGACGATCGAGAGCCCGGCGCAGTGGTGGAGGTGGGAGGTTCGGCCCGCTTCTATCCACTCTCCATCATGACGCGGCACGAGATCGTCAACGACGACTTCGACGGAACTCCCGTCGTGGTCACCTACTGTCCGCTGTGCAACACCGCACTGGCCTTCGACCCCGTGGTCGATGGCACCACGCTCCGATTCGGGGTTTCGGGGCTGCTCCGGCAATCCGACCTGGTGATGTGGGACGACGCAACCGAGTCGCTCTGGCAACAGATCACAGGTGAGTCGATCGTCGGAGACCTCGCCGGGAGCCGGCTCGAGCCAGTTCCTTCGGCCATTCTCTCATGGGCGGATTTCCGTGAGCGCCACTCCGACGGGCTGGTGATGGCAGCCGAACAGGGATTTGGGATCCCGTACGGAGCCAACCCCTACGTCGGCTATTCCTCGTCGGCGGGGCCGATTGGCTCGTTCTTCGACGGCGAGGTCGACGACCGCTATCCGGCCCTGTCCCGCGTCGTGGGCGTCGGCATCGAGCAAGAGGACGTTGCCTATCCGTTCCATCTCATCGAAGCGGCCGGGGCGATCAACGACCAGGTGGATGGAGAGCCCATCGTGGTCATATGGGGTGCACCTGAAACCGCCGATGCCCTCGACGCCTCGAGCATCGCCAACGGGCGGTCTGTGGGCACAGGCGTTGCGTACTTGTCGACCGTCGACGGTGACACGTTGACGTTTGCCGCGATAGGGGATGACCGCTTCGTGGATGAGGAGACCGGCACCACATGGACCCTTCTCGGCGATGCAATCGAGGGACCTCTGGCGGGAAGCCGTCTCCAATTGGCTCCTCATCGCAACGAGTTCTGGTTCGCCTTCCAGGCGTTCTTCCCCGACGCCCGGGTCTGGCAACCCTGAGCCGCCGGCTCAACCGGCGACATCCGGTTGGATGGTCCAGATCTCCTCTCCCGCCGTGCCAAGCGCCATCGTGGCGCCGGGATGTTTCGACGCCACCAGAGCGCAGGCCGCAGCGTCGAGGACGTCGTCCACGGCGACCTTGCCGGCCGAAGCGAGATCATCGGGAAGCAGGACACCCGCCGCTGCGAGATGCGCCCTTCTCGCCATCGCTCCGTCCCACGTCTTCTTTGATGGAAGCGGTGAGCCTCCGAGCGCTGCGAAGACGACCTCCGGGTGGACCTCGATCCAGTTGGGCTCTCGGCAGGCCTCCACCTCGACGATCGACGGCACCAGGTTCCACATCTGCTTGCTCACACCCGCCGATCGAGCCTCCTCCCACCCCGTTCTCGACGCTCGAACGTGGGGGCGTCAGGAATACCGTCGAAGCACGCCGGCCCAACAGGCGACGGGCCTGCAGCTCCGCAGGTCTTCTGCCCGCAGAGGGAAATGCCATGGGCATGTCGACGGCAACCCACGATGCGTCCATGGTCTGCATCTGCTCGACCCGTTCGACGAACACCGCTCCGGTGAAGGCACCATCTTCGAGCATCACGGCCACCCATCCGCCACGTGCCTTGTCGATCCCGATGGCTCTCATGACACCACGAGCGTTCCGATGGTCCACGCCACGAACAGGGCGATCGTGAGCAGGAGCACCATCCGGGTGTCTCTCCAGCGCAGCACCGTGACTGCGCCGACGCCGAGCCAGACGATGGAGGTGGCCACCGACCACCACGTCGGAACGAGACCGGCGGCGGCCGCGCCCACGATCAATACGGCCACCACCGTCAGGAACCCGGCGCTCACCAGCGCATAGAGCACCTGGCGCTCTGTGGGAGCATCTGTCATCGGAGATCCAGTCCTGCGTGCTCTGCCACCTCCCGATATTGTCGAGCGAGAGTCGCCACGGTCTCGTGGGCATTGAGGCCGCTCGGATTCGGGACCACCCAGACGTTGTTCCGTCGATGTTCATGTCCTGAGGTCCCAAGGCCGCACGGGGTCGTCCGAAAGCAGTGCGAAATGCAGTGATGCCGGCGATTGCGACCACGGCAGGGCGCGTGGCGGGCGACGGTCTCGCCGAAGCGTCTCGGCGCCTTCTCTCAGTTCGTCTGCACGCAGTTCGGATGCACGTGCAGTTGCTCGGCGCACGAGGTTGGTGATCCCGGTACCGCGTTCGATCATCTGCATTCGGCCCGAGCCCACAACCCGTGGACTCGGTGCCACACCAGGTATCGCGATCGACGGGCACTCTGGATCGACGACGACTGGCACGTCGATGATCCCTGCCTCGAGAAGGCTCGGATAGAAGCGGTTCGATGGATGGGCGAAGTGGATGCCGGTCGCCGCGGTCCACAACCCGGGATTGATGCCTACGAAAAGCAGCTTGCAGCCGGCTCCGATGAGATCCGGCACTTCGGCGCCTTCGCACAGCGCCAGTTGAGCGCGCGTGTAACCCACGTCGCAGACGCTAGTTCGCCGGCGCCACATCGAGCTCAGAGGCCTCGGCGCGTTAGAGTCCGAGAAGCCGAACAGGGTCGTCTCCATGCCTTCAGTCCGTCGTTCATTGCTCGTGTGGCTGCTCGCCACCCTCATGATCTCCATTGCGAGCCCCGCGGTGCGCCGAAGGGAACCGGGTCCCTCGAGGAGATGACATCGTGTTGGAGACGCAACCGGTCGAGGGTCTGGTGCCGCAGGCAGCGATCGAGATCGCCTTCGAGGACGCATATGCCGCCGACCCCATGGGACTCGTCGCCTTTGCCCCGTATCATCGCCTCTTCACCTCGGGCAGCGAGACCTGGGATGTCTGGATCTGCACGGATCCCGCCATGGACTCTCTCGGTCTCGACCTGAGCACGGCGGTGACGGCACTCAACGGCGTGACCGCCGACTACTTCGAGGAGATCTCCGAGGGCCGGTACCGACCCGTCTTCCGGGGGGCCGGTACCGCCTCCGTCGACGCTTGCGGAATCGACCAGCCCCACGACACGACCGTGCCCCGACTGTACGTGGACGACTTCTCGGTCATCTCAGACGGGAGCAGCTCCGAGGTCGGCAAGGGTGGCCCCGGAACCATTTCCTGGACCACAGAGAGTCTGCTGTACGAGGGCATCTCCCGACGAGCCGAGGTCGACGGCGCCACCGTCGTGGAGATCGCCGCCTACGAGTTCTCACCTGCGGGATCGATCGCCGCGCACGAGATGGGTCACACCTTCCACTGGGCGCATCCGGGTGCAGACGATCCGTACGACAACGAACTCGACGTGATGTCGTTGGGTTGGGGAGGGACCAACGCTTTCAATCTGTACGCAGCCGGGTGGATCGAGCCCGAACAGGTGGCTCTGCATCACGGTGGCGATCGCACCTATCGGGTGGGGACAGTGGGTATGACAGGAACCCGCATGGTCGTCATCACCACCGGTGAGGAAGGCTTCTTCTACGCCTTGTCGGTGCGGGGCCCCGACGACCCGGTTCTCGACGCCAACTCTCCGGTCAGCGTCGACGCCCTCGGCGTCGAGGTCTACCGAGTCGACCAACGCGAAGACGCCTGCTCGCCTCTGCCCGCCGATTCGCCGTGCTTTGGCATCCTCGCCGACATATCACCTGTCCCGGCCGTGGCCGCTCCCTATCCGGACTTCCCGCAGTTCCACCGGGCCGGAACGTCCTTCACCGTCGCCGGGGTGCCTGTGACGGTGTCTGCGGCCACCGCCACGAGCGTCGACGTGCTGGTGGAAGGCGGTCTCACCGACAGCGGCTGGTTCCTCGACGACGACCTCTCCGTGTTCGAAGGCGACATCGAATGGGTCGCCGGCGAAGGCATCACCAAAGGATGCAATCCGCCGCGCGGCGACTTCTTCTGCCCCGACGAAGCAATCACCCGAGGCCAGATGGCGGCTTTCCTCGTCAGGACGCTCGGACTGCCCGCTTCGGGGACAGATGCATTCTCCGACGACGAGACGTCGGTGTTCGAAAACGACATCAACGCACTTGCCGCCTCCGGGATCACCACCGGGTGCACGACCACCGCCTTCTGCCCGGACGATCCGGTCACACGTGGCCAGATGGCGGCGTTCCTGAAGCGGGCGTACACACTCCAGCCCTCGGGGGACGATGTGTTCTCCGACGACGAGACGTCGGTGTTCGAAAACGACATCAACGCACTTGCCGCCTCGGGGATCACCACCGGGTGCACGACCACCGCCTTCTGCCCGGACGATCCGGTCACACGTGGCCAGATGGCGGCGTTTCTGCGAAGAGCCGAGCGACTGTGACCGACAGCTACTTCTTGGAGGCCTGGTAGTACGGGTCGTTCCCCGAGGCGTGATCTGTCACGTCGACAACGCCGGTCAACTCCGGGATCGCCTCGAGGAGAATCCGCTCGATGCCTTGCTTCAAGGTGACCTGCGCCATGCCACACCCCTGGCAGCCGCCCATCAGCTTCAGATAGGCGGTCGATCCCTCGACACTCACCAATTCGGCGGCTCCACCGTGAGATGCGATCGCAGGGTTGATCTGGTCCTGCAGAACGACCTGAACCTGATCCGCCAGCGGCCCCGTGAGGTCACCCTTTGGTGCCTCCATCATCGGTGACGCAGGGGCGTTGGGATTGTTCATGGCGAGCCCCTGATCGGTCAGTGACAACGAGGCCCCACGGAGCTTGTCCAGATCGTCGATCGGCACGATCAGTGCGAGTTCGCCATGGCGCTCGACATGATGGGCATCGCCGGCAGAGGAGACGGTCATGAAGCTCAGGTCGTATTCGAACCGCTGGCCCGCGAACCCGGACACCTCGATGAACAAGCCATATTCCTCGTCACCGGGCTCCTCCCGGCCGAGTTGGAGGATCATGTCCCGTGCGTCGTCCGCGACCGAAAGTATCGTCTCATCTGTCATGCTGGCGACCATGGTACAGGTCTGACGCGCGCATCAAAAGGGTGGCGCCTCCTAGGACACCCACGGAGGTACGATCGACGGCGTGCCACGTGCGCTGGTCGTCCTCCCTACCTCGTCGTATCGAACCGCGGACTTCGTGGCGGCGGCGGAGACACTCGGCGTCGAGCTCTCCATCGCATCGGACCAGGAACCGCCCCTCGGTGCCCGCGAACGATTCGTTGAGATCGACTGCGATGACGTTGCCGCCTCCGCCCGAGCGATCGCCGACCTGGCGACCCGCAGCCCCATCGACGCCATCGTCGCCACCGACGACGCCGGCGTCGCCATGGCCGCCGAGGCCGCCGCGATGTTGGGCCTGCCCCACAATGCTCCCGCCGCCGTAGAGGCGACACTCGACAAATCGAAGTTGCGCAAGGCGCTCGACGCCGGCGAGATCAGACAGCCGCGTTTTGTTGTGATCGAAGACGGGGACGACGTGGCCGGCGTCATGGCCACATTCGACGGCCCGGTGGTGCTGAAACCCAGATCCCTCTCCGCAAGCCGCGGTGTGATCAGAGTCGACGACCAATCGACCGTGCAGGCCGTGGCCGAGCGGATCCGCGACATCCAAATGGCACATGGCGTCTCGCGATCACAGCCACTGCTGATGGAGCGTTTCGTCCCTGGACCAGAGATGGCCATCGAGGGCACCGTCTGGGATGGGGAGTTCCGCGCGCTCGCCGTATTCGACAAACCGGAACCGCTCGACGGCCCCTACTTCGAAGAAACGATCTACGTGACTCCAAGCCTGTCGCCTGAACTCGACGAAGCCACAGATCTGGTGCGGCGGGCGACGGCCACGCTCGGCCTCACTCACGGGCCCATCCATGCCGAAGTACGCGTCGAGGACGGCATGCCGACCCTGATCGAGGTCGCCGCCCGATCGATCGGCGGCTTGTGCGGCCGGGCGCTTCGCTTTGGGCTGATGGGCCGTTCATTGGAGACGGTGATTCTCGCCCAGGCGCTGGGAATCGAATCGACGCAGGCTCGACTCCCGCGTGCGGCCGGTGTCCTGATGGTCCCGACACCACGCGCGGGGATCTTGGCGGGGTTCGCCGGGGTGGCGGAGACCCTTGCGATCAGCGGGGTCACGGGGTTCGAACCCGCGATCCCGGTCGGCGGGTCCGTGACGCCGCCTCCCGAAGACGGGCGGTACCTGGCGTTCGTGTTCGCCAGTGGGTCGGATCCCGAAACGGTGACCACGGCGCTCCGAGCAGCAAAGAAGACGCTGATCCCGCAGATCGATTGAAAGCGGCGCCGATCGACGAGCCACCCGACCGTCAGAGTGCGAGAACACCCTGGATGGATTCCATCCGCCTCACGCGATCCATAGTGACGGCACTCGAACCGTCCAGCAGGCTTTCCGTTTCGGCCAGGACCTCGCTCATGGGGAACATTCGAATGAAGGCGTCGCTCGTCGAGAGCCCCTGCTCGAGGATGTTCCATCCGGCCATGAGGTCGGTCTTGCCCTCCAGCAATGCATCGACGACGACAAGTCCGAAGCGCCCGGCCAGCAGCCGATCGCGGAACGACGAGTTGCCGCCTCTCACCAGATGCCCGAGCACCGTCCCTCGGATGCTCACGTCCTCCAGGTCGGCCAACTCGGCTTCCAGTTCGTTCACCAGCAGATGGGTTGGGATCTCCACGCCTTCTGCCTTGATGATGAGGACGCGCCGCTTGTTGCGAGGCCCTGAGAAACTGGTTCGAACGCATGAGGCGACTCCGTCGACTATCTCATCGAAGCTCTTGCCCTGCTCGGGCAGCAGCACCGCGTCGGCGGCCGTGGCGATCGCCGACGCCATCGCCAGATAACCCGAGTGACGTCCCATGACCTCGACGATGAAGGCACGGTGGTGAGACCGGGCGGTGTCGGAGATCCGGTCGCAGGCCTCCACGATGGTGTTGAGGGCGGTGTCGACACCGAGAGCCTCTCGTGTGAGGCCGATGTCGTTGTCGATCGACGCCGGGATCGACATGATCGGGATGTCGGTTTCGCCCGCCAGTGCATGCGCCCCCGCGATCGATCCGTTCCCACCGACGACGACCAGTCCGATGCAGTCCCAAGCCCGCAGGTTCTCGATGGCCCTGGCTCGATGTGCCGGATCGAAGAAGCGGGGGCAGCGTGCAGAACCGAGCACGGTTCCGCCCAGGCCGCCGATGGCTTCGATCTCCGCCGCCGGGAACACGACGGCGCCGTCTGCCTCCCGACGAGTGAGCGGGATGATGTCGCCGTCGATGAGGCCGTCGTAGCCGCGCTCCACGCCAACCACGTCGTAGCCGCGAATGGCCCCGACCTTTGTGACGGACTGGATGGCGGCGTTCATACCGGGCGCGTCCCCGCCTGACGTCAACACTGCGATGGTCGGCATGCTTGCTCCTCGGGAGCGCAGGAAGATAGCGTGAAGATGTGAACATCGACATTCGTCCAGCTGCCGACCGGCCCGCGGTGATCTCGCCCACGGAGGGCCGAGCATGAGGACGGCGGTGGTGATCGCCGGTGGTGAAGCGCCACCTCTCGATGTTCTCGACGACCTTCCCGACACGATCTGGGTCGTAGGGGTGGACAGTGGCGCGGATCGGGCCCGAGAACTCGGATTGAAACCCGACCTGATCGTCGGAGACATGGATTCGGTGTCGCCCGAAGGCATCGACACAGATGCGGAGGTGATGCGGTTTCCTACGGACAAGGACGCCACCGATCTCGAACTCGCCCTCGACGCGGTGACCGAACGCGACGACATCGATCGCGTGATCGTTCTGGGGGGCACAGGTGGGAGGCTCGACCACTTCTTGGCAACGGGGCTGATCCTGGCGAACCCCCGGTTCGCCCATGTCGACATCCAGTGGCTCGCACACCCCGGTCGCGTCACGGTGATCCACGAGCACGCACGATTGCATGGCGGCGTCGGCGCCCACGTTTCGCTGCTGCCGATAGGCGGCGACGTCCTGGGCGTCACCACAACCGGCCTCCGCTGGCAGCTCGACCATGAGGTTCTGCGATTTGGGACCAGTCGCGGGGTGAGCAACGAGTTCGTCGCTGCCGTAGCGACGGTCTCGATCAAAGCGGGCGTTCTCCTGGCGGTACAACCGATCGCAGAGTGACCCTCTGTCAGCCCGATCGAGGCGCGTACACCTCCGGATTGGCACATGCCCTCATCGGTCTGCCATCGAGCCCTGCGGCGAGATTGTCGAATGCAAGCGCCGTCATGGCCTGCCTGGTCCGATGGCTGGCACTCCCGAGGTGGGGAATCACGAGGCAATTCGGGAGGTCGAGGAGCGGGTGATCCGCCGGGAGCGGTTCCGGATCGGTGACATCGAGGGCAGCGTTTGCGATCTGCCCGGTCCGAAGAGCGTCGACGAGGGCGTCGGTGTCGACGATCGGTCCTCGAGCGATGTTGACGAGCGTGGCCGTCGGCTTCATCTGCGCAAAGGCAGCGCGATCGATGAGCGACCGGGTTTCTGCGGACAGTGGCGTGGCGATCACAACGTGATCGGCCTCCGCCAGCAGGTCTCCGAGCGTCCTATGGCTCACCATGAGCGACGCCTCCAGGTGGGGCTTGCGACTCCGGGCCGTGTAGAGCACCCGCATGTCGAACCCCCGCGCCCGACGGGCGATCGCCGAACCGATCCGGCCGAGCCCGATGATGCCGAGCGTCGTGCCGTGAAGGTCACCGCCGAGCAGAAGGTCGGGTCGCCATGGCCCCCATTTCCCGAGCCTGACGTGGTCGAAGCCTTCCGGAAGTCGCCGGACCGCCGCACCCAGCAGGGCCCACGCGGTGTCGGCGGTGGTCTCGGTGAGCACGTCGGGTGTGTGGCCCACCGGAATGCCCCTCGAAGTGCACGCGTCGACGTCGATGTTGTCGACGCCTACGGCCACCTGCGACAAGGCGACGAGAGCGGGAGAACGCCTGATCACCGATGCGTCGATGGGATCGGTGAGAAAAGTGACCGCCCCCACGGCATCCTCGAGCTCGGATCGCAGCAGATCGAGTGGCATCTGTGTCGTCTCCGGCCACATGGTCACGGAGACTCGCTCGAGCGAATCAAAATGCTTGGGTTCGACGGCTCTCGTGACGACGATCTTCATGACGCTTGCGCGAGGCTATCGCGGCAAGCTCATTGATCGCCAGCACCACTAGGTTGTCATCCTATGCCCAGTCGAATCAGTCCTCTCGTTCTCGTCGTCATCCTGACGGCCTGCAGCGTCTCGGCTGCACCGCTGGAGGCGGCCGACACCACCTCGACGACTGCGACGACCACGACCACGAGCACGACGACGCCGACCACCACCACGACCACGAGGCCGACCACCACGACCACGGTGCTCTCGACAGCATCGCTGGCCCCGGGGGAGTCGCTGGCGGCCCGATCCGACGGGGAGTTGGGCGTGTATGCGGCAGCAGGCGACACCGAGCCGATGTTCACACTGGAGGCAGCCACCGTCTTGGGGACGCCCCGAGTGGTGAAGGTGATCGAAGGTCCCGATGCGGGGTGGATGAGGGTCTCGTTGCCGGTTCGGCCCAACGGGGCCGAAGGGTGGATCCGTGCGGACGACGTGACGCTGTTTGTGCTCGACCGCAGAGTGGAAGTGGATCTCTCGGATCGACGGCTCGAGGTCATCGGTCCCGGGGGCACCCTGCTGGAGACGACGGTTGCGATCGGGTCGTCATCGAGCCCGACGCCCGTCGGAAGCTTCTTCGTCACCGACTCCGTGATCGTCGGCAACCCCACGGGTCCTTGGGGTCCCTGGGCGTTTGGTCTCTCTGCCTACTCGGACGTCGTGACCGAGTTCAACGGTGGAAACGGCATCATCGGTATCCACGGGACCAATCGGCCGGGCTCCATCGGCTACGCCCAGTCCCTTGGATGCGTCCGGGTTCCCAACGACATCGCGCTCGAACTCGGAGAGCTGATCAGCGCCGGGGTGCCGGTCGAGATCGCTCCCTGAATCGGTCGGGTGCTCCGCACCCCTCGGACTCGCTTGCGAAATGCGGCCACGATGCCTCCTCTGCCTGATTCGACGGCAACGAGCACGAAAGGTCTGGTCGAAGGTGCCGACCGGAGACACTGGAATCTCTGATGCTCGTTGACACATTCTTCGCCCGCCAACCCATCTTCGATCGCAACCGCCGGTTGTGGGGCTACGAGCTGCTCTATCGGTCAGGTCCTGTGCGGACCGCCGACGTCCTCGACCCGGTGGCCGCCACCGCCCACGTGCTCGCGAGCGCCTTCTCCGACACGTTCGACTCCGACCTGACCGGCGGCGTCCCCGTGTTCGTCAATCTCCCACGGGAGATGATCGTCTCGAGAGCGGTGCTCGCCTTTCCTCCGCATCAGGTTGCTCTCGAGATACTCGAAGACGTTCGCCCGGACCACGAGGTGGTCGAGGCCCTGGCCGAGCTGAGAACGGCCGGGTATCGCATCGCTCTGGACGACTTCATCGTCGACGACCATCGACGATCGCTGTTGCCGTTCGTCGACATCGTGAAGGTCGACCTGGCGGCCGTACCGGCCGATGCGCTCGCAGCTACCGTCGCCGACCTCCGCCCGAGCGGGGTTGCGCTGCTCGCCGAAAAGGTCGAGGGCCTCGACATGTACGCGCGATGTCACGATCTGGGGTTCTCGATGTTCCAAGGCTTCTTCTTCGCCCGGCCGGAGCTCGTCGCTGGACGAAGGATCGACGAGGGCCGCTCCCGGCTGGCGGAGCTCCTCGCCGAACTCCATCGCCCGGACATCTCCATCGACGGCGTGGCAGAGACGGTGGAACGCCATCCTGACTTCTCCCTCAAACTCCTGCGGCTCCTCAACTCCGCCGTTCACGGGCTGCCTCGGACCGTCGAGTCCATCCGCGAGGCAGTGGTGATGTTGGGAATCCGAAAGGTCACCGAGCTCGCCACGGTGCTGGCGTTCGCCTCGAATGATCAGAAGCCGAAAGAACTCCTGTCCCTCGGCCTGACGCGGGCCCGGATGTGCTCGACCGTGGCCGAACGGACCGCCCGGATCGACCCGCATTCATTCTTCACGGTCGGAGTGCTCAGCGTGCTCGACGCTCTGGTCGATCAGCCGATGTCCGACCTCGTGACGCCGCTGCCACTCGCCGACGACGTGAAGGAGGCGCTGGTCACTCGCACCGGCGCCAAGGGCGCGATTCTCGATGCTGCGATCGCATACGAGCGCGCCGAATGGGATCGCCTCGACTCATTCGATCTCGACGCCACAACACTGACGAGCAGCTATCTCGACGCCCTCGCCTGGTCACATCGATTGATGGCCGCAGCCGGCTGACGACATCGACGAGCCGGTCACGCTCGGCCGACCTGGGTCATCGATCCCCGAGCATCCGACCGAGGAGCTGGAGCTCTTCGCTCGACGCACCCATGATCTGATACGAATCGACGTCCCGGATCTCATCGATGTGCCCGGCGACGGCCTCGACGGTCGGAACCTGCTTCGGCCCTGCAAACCAACCGTCATTGGCACCCACGAAGAACCGGGCATAGCGGCCGCCACCGGCAGAGAAGATCTCGTGGCTGAAAGGGTTGGCTTCGGAACACAAGTACACGACCATCGGTGTGACCTGGTCGGGGTCGAGCATTTCGGCGAACGGTCCGAGAAGCTCTTCTGTCATTCGCGTGCGGGCAACCGGAGCCACGGCGTTCGACCGGATGTTGTATTTGGCTCCTTCTATGGCAATGACCCCGGACAGTCCGACCAGCCCCATCTTGGCGGCGCCGTAGTTGGCTTGCCCGAAGTTCCCCAGGATCCCGGAGTTGGACGATGCGAAGACAAACCGGCCGTATCCGCGTTCTTTCATGTGCACAAACGCCGGCTGGGCGACGTGGAACGCCCCTCTCAGGTGCACATCGAGGACAGCGTCGACCTCTTCGAATGTCATGTTGGCGAAGCTCCGGTCGCGAAGAATGCCGGCGTTGCTGACCACGATGTCGAGTTGTCCGTACGTGTCCATGGCAGTGCCGACGATCGACCGCCCACCTTCGGGGGTCGCCACCGAGTCGTAGTTCGCTACAGCTACTCCCCCGGCCCCGACGATCTCATCCACCACACGATCGGCGGCCGACTCACTCCCCCCCGAACCATCGACCGAGCCTCCGAGATCGTTCACGACCACGGAGGCACCTCGACGGGCGAGTTCCCTCGCATAGGACCTGCCCAGCCCACCGCCGGCACCCGTCACGACCGCGACCCGACCATCGAATGTGATGGCATCGGACATCTGTCCCTCCTCGTGTTTCACAGGCCGAGCGAGCGGCCAACGATCTCTTTCATGATCTCGGTGGTGCCGCCGTAGATGGTTTGCACCCGCGCGTCGCGGAAGGCACGTGCGATCGGATATTCCTCCATGTATCCCCATCCCCCGAAGAACTGAAGGCAGGAATCGATCACGCGCATCTCCAACTCGGTGACCCACCACTTGGCTTTGGCTGCGTCCTCGGCGGTGAGGGTGCCGGCGTTGAGCGCGAGCACCTGCTGATCCACGTACGTCCTCGCGATCTCGAGTTCGGTGGCCATCTCGGCCATCCGATGTTTGATCGTCTGGAACGATCCGATCGGGGTACCGAACGCCCTGCGTTCCGTGACGTACTCGAGGGTCCAGCCAAACGCAGTCTCGGCGTGCGCGAGGGCTCCCGCCGCCAGCGACAGTCGTTCCTGTGGCAAATTGTCGACCAGATGGAGGAACCCTCTGCCTTCCTCTCCGAGCAGGTTCGCGGTGGGCACGGCCACATCGTTGAAGAACAGCTCTGCGGTGTCCTGGGCGTGCATCCCGATCTTCTCGAGGTTTCGACCTCGCTCGAACCCTTCCATGCCGTCCTCGACCACAACCAGACTCATGCCGGAGTGCCGAGCGTCGGGATCGGTCTTGACCGCAACGATCACGACGTCGGAGTTGATGCCGTTTGTGATGAAGGTCTTGGAGCCGTTCACGATGTAGTGATCCCCGTGGCGGACCGCAGTCGTCTTGATGCCTGCGAGGTCGGATCCTGCGCCGGGTTCCGTCATGGCAATGGCGGTCATGATCTCGCCACTGGCCATTCCCGGGAGCCAGCGTGCCTTCTGCTCTTCTGTTGCCAGGTCGAGGAAGTACGGAAGGCACACGTCGTTGTGAAGCGTGATGCACATCCCCGATGCGAGCGTGTCGGCCTTCGCCGACTCCTCGCCGATGATCATGTTGTACCGGAAGTCGCTCACACCGCCGCCACCGAACCGCTCTGGAATCGCCGTTCCGAGCAATCCTTGACGTCCGGCCGCACGGAACATGGCTTTGTCCACGATGCCATCGGACTCCCACCTGTCACGGTGCGGCACCACTTCTCTGGCGACGAAATTGCGCACCGACTCGCGAAACAAGACATGCTCATCCGAGAAGATCGTCCTACGCATCCCTGTCCCCTTCCACGAGTCGGGCGAACACGGGCTTCCACAGGTCCACGATCCGCGCCTGTTTGGCGACATCGGAACGCACGATGGCCGTGAGCGCCGCTCCCCGCATGAACTGCAGCGTGAGCTCGATGGCGTCCGCAAAACTGGGCTCGTCTGCCGTCGGACGCCCGAACAACTCGACCATCACCTTGTGGGTGTCGGCTCGCAGGGCGCGTTCGGAATCCACGATCACAGCACGCAGCTCTGGATCGGTTCTCGCGGCAGACCACAATTCGAGATGAGCAGTGAACAGCGGACCGGAGAAGACCTCCCACAAGAGGTCGATCGCCTGGTCCATACGATCTTGACCTACGGCAAGTCGTTGCGACTGGTCGTGGAGATTGAGGCCCCGCTGGTTCGCCAGGTGACGGACGGCCGCCACCAGCAGGTCGGCCTTGGACGAATAGTGGTGCATCAACGCACCACGGCTCACACCGGCGCGTTGTTGAATCGCGTTCGTCGTGGTGCCGTGATACCCCAACTCGAGCAGACACGAAACCGTTGCATCCAGCAACCGCGTTCGCGTCTCCGCGGAACGCTCCTCCTGAGACCGCCGTTGTTGGATCGACACGAACCAGACGCTACCGCCGGCCGCGCGGGTCAACAAACCGTACGGTCGGTATGGGACTGCGGAGCGACCGCAGCCCGGTACCGAGTGCCGAGTGCTTGGTATTGAGACCAGAGCCGGCCAGAGCGCCCAACTCGGCTCTCAGTACTCGTACCGAGCGCTCAGTAGTGGGATGCCTGAGCCGTCGGCTCAGGCATCCGCATACATCTCCTCGATGTCGCCGGCGTACTTCTCCAGCACCACCCGCCGCTTGAGCTTGAGCGACGGCGTGATCTCGCCGGAGTCGGGTGTCCACTCGTCGGGGACGATGTGGAAGCGCTTCACCTGTTCGACCCTGGCAACGTGCTCGTTGGCGTCATCGACGACCCGCTGGATCTCCTCTACGACCTTCGGGTTTTTCGAGAACTCCCCCAGGTCCGTGAATTCGATCCCGTTGGCCTCGGCCCAGGCGGGTGCTTCGTCCCCATCGAGGGCGACGACCATCGTGAGGAACTTGCGCCGATCACCAATCATGCAGGCCTGACTGATGAGCGGATGGTTCTTCACGGCCGTCTCGAGCTTGGCCGGGGCGACGTTCTTGCCCGCCGCCGTGATGATGATCTCCTTCTTGCGCCCGACGATTGAGAGGTATCCGTCGGCATCGAGGGTCCCGAGGTCGCCAGAGTGCAGCCATCCGTCCGGATCGAAGGACTCGGCAGATTCGTCAGGGAGCTTCCAATAGCCGGCGGCGATCACACCACCGCGCATCAGCACTTCTCCGTCGTCGGCGATCTCCACCTCGACACCCGGGAGCGCCGGGCCAACCGTCCCAACCTTGTTCTGCATACCTGGACGGTTGGTGGTGGCGGGTCCTGTCGTCTCGCTCATGCCGTACAGCTCGTACAACGGAACCCCGATGGCGTTGAAGAAGTAGATGACCGACGGGTCGATCGGCGCCGCCGCAGTGACCGCGATGGTGAGATCGTCGAGTCCCATCTCTCCCCGTACCTTGGAAAACACCAGGCGGTCGAACAGCGCCGCTTTTCCCTTGGCGAGAAGCCCGGGGTTACGACCCTCCGACTTGGCCTGTTCCACCTCGAGAGCGTTGTCGAGAGCCTTCATGATGAGATCGCGTTTCTCATGGTCTTCGAAACGACTCATCAGTCGTGTATGGAACTTCTCCCAGACACGAGGCACCGCGAAGAAGACCTGAGGACGGGCCTTCTGGATGTAGTCGAGAACCTCGGTGAGATCCGGGCAGTAGTACACCTCTCCTGCCAGGTACACACCGTTGTAGTGCGTGGCGAGTCGCTCGGCGATGTGGGCCAGGGGAAGGTACGACACGAGTCGGGGGTTGTTCGGAGGATTGGCCGCTCGTCGGATGCACTCGGCAGTCCACACCACATTGCGATGCGAGATCATCACACCCTTCGGGACACCGGTCGTGCCCGAGGTGTAGATGAGCGTTGCCATGGTGTCCGGGGTGATTGCCGTTGTCCACTGATCGACGAGACCCGGATTCTCGGCCAGGGCCGCCCGGCCACGTTCGACGACCTCGTCCCACGAGAGAACCCAATCGGTCGTCGAGTAGTTCTCGGCACCCTCCATGAGGACAATATGCGTGAGACTCGGGATCTTGTCCTTGATCTCCTCCCATCGTTTCATGTACGACAAATCTTCGAGCACAGCGACCTTCGCTTCGCAGTTGTTCGCGATGTATTCGATCTGGTCCGAGGTGAGTGTGGAGTAGACGGTCACACTGGTGCCACCGGCGTGCATCGCTGCGAGATCGGCGGCGGCGTGCTCAGGGCGGTTCCCCGCCATGACGGCCACAAAGGACCCGGCGTCGACGCCGATGGATCGCAGGCCGGCTGCGACCTCGTGCACCAACGTGCGGTATTGGGACCAGGTCAGATGCTTCCAGACGGTCCCTTCCCTCCAATGTATGGCGGGTTGGTCGGGAAAGCGATCGGCGTTTCGGCCGAAGATGTCGACGAGGGTCTTGCCCTCGACCACCGCATCGATCTCGCGTCGCTCACGCAGGGTGGTGTCTGAGGTCATCCGGTCCGTTCCTCCTCGAATCGCATCCATGGGCCGCAACAGGTGCTCGACAGGTCGACTGAACCCCGGCGAAGAGGGTCAGCTGACCACACGAGCTGCCATGAGTCTATCAATCTCCTCAGGATCGAAACCGGCCTCACGCAGGATGGGATCGGTGTGAGCCCCCGGATCCGGAGGCGGCGGTGGTGTTTCGACCGACGTCACCGAGAAACGAGGCGCCGGCGCGGGCTGGGTGACGCCTCCGATGTCGACGAACGTCTGCCGAGCCCGGAGGTGTGGATGATGCGGTGCCTCCACCAGGCTCAGCACGGGTGCAACGCAGGCGTCGGAACCGTGGAACACCGCCACCCACTCGTCTCTGGTCCGGGTGCGGAAGACCTCTCCCATCCTTGCGCGCAACTCGGGCCACCGCTCCCGGTCGAAACGGTCGGGCAGGCCGGCTTCGGTCAGCCCCAATCGCTCGATGAGCTCCGAGTAGAACTGCGGTTCCAGAGCTCCGACTGCCATGTGACGCCCATCGGCGGTCTCGAAGGTGTCGTAGAAAGGCGCTCCGCCGTCGAGGAGGTTGGAGCGGCGTGTGGGCGCCCAGGCTCCTGCCGCCAGCATCCCATGGACCATCGTCGATAGATGCGCCGCGCCGTCGACCATCGCGGCGTCGATCACTTGCCCTTCTCCGGTTTGACGCGCATGGATGACCCCGGCGAGCAGCCCCACGGCCAGATACATCGAGCCGCCTCCGAAGTCGGCTCCCAGGTTGAGCGGAGGGATCGGCTTGCCTTCCACGCCGATGGCGTCCAGGGTGCCCGAGACCGCCAGATAGTCGATGTCGTGTCCGGCAGTCGAAGCGAGGGGCCCGTGCTGTCCCCAGCCGGTCATCCGGCCGTACACGAGCCGGGGATTGCGCAACAGACACTCCTCCGGTCCGATGCCGATCCGTTCCGCCACGCCCGGACGCAGCCCTTCGATGGATGCATCCGCGGTCTCGATCAGCCGCAAAGCGGTCTCGACGCCGTCGGGCTTCTTGAGGTCGATGACGATCGATCGCTTGCCTCGTTGAAAGACAGAGTCGACAGCGGGGTTCACCTCTGCCATGGGGCGGTCGACGCGAATGACATCCGCTCCCAGATCTGCCAGCAACATCCCGCAGTGCGGGCCTGGCCCGATACCGGCGAACTCGATGACTCGGATCCCGTGGAGTGGTCCCATGGCCGTGAGGCTAACGGGGGTCGGCGACCGTCACGCCGTCGAAGCACCCCGGATGCCGAGAGGCTCGGCAAAATGACATGCGACGATGTGCCCGAACTTCTCCTCCAGCGGCGGCGCCACCTCGGCGCAGATGTCTTGCGCCTTCCAACAACGGGTTCGAAAGACGCACCCCGATGGCGGATCCGCCGGGTTCGGGACGTCACCGGTGAGCACGATGCGCTCCCGTTGGGTCCGCCCGACGGGCTCCGCAACCGGCACGGCCGAGAGCAGCGCCTGGGTGTACGGGTGAACAGGGTTCTCGAACACCTCGTCTCTGGTGCCCAACTCGGCGATCTTCCCGAGGTACATGACGCCCACCCGATGCGAGATGTGTCGTACCACCGACAAGTCGTGAGCGATGAAGAGATAGGCGATCCCGAGACGTTCCTGGATCTCCATGAGCAGGTTGATGACCTGCGCCTGGATCGACACGTCGAGCGCCGACACCGGCTCGTCGAGAAGAAGCAGCTCGGGGTCGAGAGCGAGAGCGCGTGCGACACCGATTCGCTGCCGCTGGCCCCCTGAGAACTCGTGAGGGAATCGGTTCCCGTGTTCGGGGCTGAGCTGGACGAACTTCAGCAGCTCGGCCACGCGATCGGGCCCCCCGTCGTCCCACAACCCATGGATCTTGAGCGGCTCTCCCACGATCTCACGCACGGTCATTCGGGGATTGAGCGAGGCATATGGATCCTGGAAGACGATCTGCATCTCGCGTCGAAGCGGACGCATCTCGGATCGGGACTTGTCGACGATCTCATTGCCTTGGAACTTGACGCTTCCCGACGTCGGGTCGATCAGACGCATGACCGCCCGTGCTGTCGTCGACTTCCCGCAACCGGACTCGCCCACCAGGCCGAGCGTCTCACCCGGGCCGAGGCTGAACGAGACGCCATCGACGGCGTAGACGTAACCGACTGTCTTGCGGAACAAGCCTTCCTTGATGGGGAAGTGCACCTTGAGGTCCGAGACCTCGAGGAGGTTGCCGTTGGACTCAGCCAAGTCGGCCCCCTTCGGCTGCGATGCCCGCCTCTGCAGCCTCCCGATCGACTTCGAGCGCCATCTCTACGGTGAAGTGGCACGCCGCGGCGCGGCTCCCACCGGGCAACTCTGGCACATCGGTGCGACACACCGATCGGCCCTGGAAGAGACGGCACCGCGGGTGGAACGAACAGCCCGAGGGCAGGTTGATCAAACTCGGTGGGTTGCCAGGGATCGGAAGCAGCTTCGTGATCTCGCCGGTGAGCCGGGGAAGGCTCATCATGAGCCCGAGGGTGTACGGATGACGCGGGGCGTGGAAGATCTCCTCGACGGGACCGCGCTCCACGACCTTGCCGCCGTACATCACGACCATCTTGTCGACCATCTCGGCAACGACCCCGAGGTCGTGGGTGATCAGTACGAGCGCCGACCCGGTGTCTCTCGTCGCATCCTTCAGAACGTCGAGGACCTGCGCCTGGATCGTCACGTCGAGGGCGGTCGTCGGCTCGTCCGCGATGATCACCGCCGGATCATTTGCGATCGCCATGGCGATCATCGCCCGTTGGCGCATCCCACCTGAATACTCGTGCGGGTACTGGTCGTAACGCCGATCCGGGCTGGGCACACCCACCCGATCGAGGAGCTCGATGGTGCGCGACCGCGCTTCGGTGTCGGTCATCGAAGCGTTGTGTTCGAGAAGAGCCTCGGCGATCTGCTCGCCAACCGTGAAGACCGGATTGAGTGAGGTCATGGGGTCCTGGAACACCATGCCGATCTCTTTGTTGCGTACCTTCCGCAGCTCGTCGATCGGGAGCCCGATCAGGTTGCGGCCCTTGTAGCGAGCCTCGCCACTGACGACTCGACCGGGCGGCATCTGGATCAGACCGAGCGCCGACATGACGGTGACGCTCTTGCCGGATCCGGACTCGCCCACGACGCCGAGGGTCTCACCGGGCGACACCGAGTACGAAACGCCGTCAACGGCGTGCACCACGCCGTCGGTGGTGTCGAACTCCACCACCAAGTTGTCGATTTCGAGAACAGGTTCGGTCACGGCGGTTCGTCCTACTTGACTCGCTGCTTGGGATCGAGCGCGTCACGAAGACCGTCACCGATGAAGTTGATGCAAAGGGCGATGGCCACGATGGTGAGTCCGGGGAACACCGCCAGCCACCATTGAGTCGTCAGCGAATCCTGACCGTCCGAGATCAGCTTGCCGAGGGCCGGGAACGGGGGCTGGATTCCGAAGCCCAGGAAGGAAAGTGCCGCCTCGACGAGGATGGCGGTGGCGACCGTCAGCGTGGCGTTGACGATGATCGCCCCCATCGAATTGGGAAGTATGTGGCGGAAGATGATGCGAAAGTCCGACGCACCGAGCGCCTTGGCCGCTTCCACGTATTCCTTCTCGCGCAGGCCGAGGAACTCACCACGTACGATCCGGGCGAGGGTGGTCCAGAACAAGAACGCCAGCACGAACGCCACACGTATGGGGTTCCCCTGTCCCCAGAACTTGGAGAGGATCATGAGTACCGGCAGGAACGGCAGAGTGAAGAAGAGATCCGTCAACCGCATCAACAGGTTGTCGACCCATTTCCCGTAGTAACCGGCCACTCCACCCATCACCACTCCGATTGCGGTCGAAACGCTGGCGACGATGAATGCGACGTACATCGAGGTTCGCGTCCCGTAGACAGTGCGGGAGAAGTAATCACGGCCGATCTTGTCGGTGCCGAAGAAGTGGCTGTTCTCGAGCGTCGGTGCCAGCGACCGGTCTGCGACATTGGGAGCATCGAACTCGTACGGTGCAATCTGCTCGGCAAAGAGCGAGGCCAAGAAGATGATCGTCAAAATCGCCAACGAGCCGACTGCGAGCTTGTGCTGGAAGAACTTGCGTCGCGCCAGCTGCCACTGGGTGAGCGACTCGATCTCGAGGCCCTCCAACTCGATCGCATCGAGTTCGTGGCTCTCGGCGACGTCGATGGCCCGGGCCGTCGTTGCGGCTTCGATGTCGGCGTCCCTCCGGGCCTCTGGCGGGACGCGATCCACCTGGTCAGTCATATCGGATCCTCGGGTCGAGCCAGCCATAGGCGATATCGGCTATCAGGTTGCCGACGATGAGCGCAACCGCCGTCACCACCAACCACGCCATGATCGTGTAGGCCTCACCTGCAATCAGAGCGTCGAAGAAGAACTTGCCCATCCCCGGCCAGGCGAAGATCGTCTCGGTGATGACTGCACCGCCGAGCAGGCCGCCGAAGCTGATCGCAGCGAGAGTCACCACCGGAATCAGTGCATTGCGCAAGCCATGCTTCATGGTGACGGTCCGCTCGGAGAGCCCTTTCGCCCTGGCAGTACGGATGTAGTCGGCGTTGAGAACCTCCAGCATCGAAGCTCGCTGGAACCGGCTGTAGGTGGCGATGTTCACATACGCCAGCGTCATGATCGGGAGAATCATGTGCTGAAGCCGATCCAAGAGGGACGGAAAGAAGCCTTCGATTCCAAAGCTCGATTGCCCGAACGTATAGAAGAGGCGAACCCCGGTGGCGAGAAACAACGCCGTGACCAACGCCTGGAGCATGAGGGCAAACCAGAAGATCGGTACGGAGAAGCCGAAGAAACTAAGCGTCGTCGTGGTGTAGTCGAACGCCGAATACTGGTTCTTGGCCGACTTCACCCCCAGCCATATAGCGGAGCTGATGGCAATCAGCTCTGAGATGAAGATGAGCTGAACCGTGTTCCCGGCCGCTCGCATCAAGTCGGGCCAGATCGGCTGGTCACCCAGCGCGGTCGTGTTTCGCTCGGTGAAGAAATCCTTGACCCAGAAGCCGTATTGCACGTACCACGGATCATCGAGATGCTTGCGATCGATGATGTTCTGAATGGTCTGCTGGCTGACGTTCGGGATCAGGTTGAGCTGTCCGAGGGGATCGGCGATCTCCGTCATGCCCCAGAAGATGAGCACGGTCGAGATGATCAGGACCGGAATACTCATGAGGACTCGCCTCAGGATGAAGGTCGCCATGTGCTCCTCGTGGCCGGTGGATTCCCGGATTCGTCGCCGTCGTGGACGACAGGCTAACGGCTGACGCCGATTCGTGGGTGATGTCGTGCCCCGATTTCGGAGAGAGCCTTCGGCGCCTCGAGGCGGGCGAGTACGAAGGTGAGCCGGGGGGGGATCGCCGGAACGACCCCCCCCTCGATGCTCGTTTCGATCAGCTACCGGGGACGATCGCCTCGGCGCTGGTGATCAGCTGTGGCACGTACTGGAAGTCGGGGGTGATCGTGAAAGCACCCTCGAGCACGGCGGTTGCCACGAGCCCTGCCGCGAACAGGTTCCCGTCTGGCGAGAACGTATTCATCGACTCCGGCTGCTGGTCGGCGCCGAACGTCACGGTCTCCTTGCCCGTCCATGTGCCCACGTTCCAGAAGGGACCCACCTGGGTGGCGTTGTCCTTCGGGCCCTGGATCTCGGAGTTCCAGGCGAAGAACGTCGGCTTCTGGTACATCGGGATGAGCGGGATCTGGGCGAGCCACATCTCGTCGGCCTGGTTGTACACGGCGGCACGCTCGTCGGGATCGACGATCCCGTCCGTGGTCTTGATCAGTGCGTCGACTTCCTCGTCGCAGAACCGGAGGTTGTTGATCGCTCCGAATCCGTTCGGAGCATCACCCTCGCAGTAGTAGAGCGTGTTGCCTCCGGCGGGGTCGGGTGACCCGACCCATGCGAAGTTGAAGATGTTCCATTGCTCCGCACCGCCGTAGAAGTTCTCGTCGGCGAACACGTCGGCCGCCGGACCGAACTTCGCCACGACCTCGATACCGACGTTCTTCAGGTCGGCCTGCGCCAGCTCGAACTGGAGCTCACGACCCTCGTTGCCGGCCGTGGTCGTCCAGGTGAACGAGACACGCTCGCCGTCACAGACGTAGATGCCGTCGTCGCCCTTGGTGCAACCATTGTCGGTCAGCAACGCCTCGGCGGCAGCCGGGTCGAACGGGAACACACTGTTGAAGTGGTCCTCGTAGTAGGCCGAGTTGCTCATCCACACCGAGTTGCCGAGCGGCTCGGCTCCAGCGGAGATCGGACGGACAATGGCCTCGACGATGGCGTCACGGTTGATGCCCTGGGCGATGGCTTGCCTGATGTACTGATTCTGGAGGAGCGGTACATCCTGGTTGAAGTCGAAGTGCTCCCACACCGGCCCGAGGCCCGCTTCCCACTCGACACCTTCGATTCCGTCCACTTCCTCCACGAGGGAGACCTGCGGCTGCGGGTAGAACATGTCGATCTCTTGTCCCTTGAGCGCCTGCACCTGGGTCTGGCTGTCCTCGAGGAATGGGATCACGATGGTCTGAACGTCACCGAGGTCCGAACCGTCCACTCCGGCGGAGGCCCAGTAGTTCTCGTTCCTCGTGAGGACGATGCGCTCGTCCTTCACCCATTCGGACATCACGAACGGGCCGGATCCCAGAGTGATCAGGTCGTCCCAGACCGTGTCGAAGTCTTCGCCCTCCAACGCGGCCTTCGGCAGGATCGCAGGGAACAAGGTCTGCCACGGGGCGTAGACCGAGTCGAACTGGAAGACGACGGTCTTGTCATCGACCACTTCGTAGCCCGAGATCTTGTCGTATCCGTCCCTCGAGAGGATGTCGTTGTCCTCGTTCATGATGGTTTCCCAGGTGAATCCGAAGTCATCGGACGTCACCGGGGTGCCGTCGGCCCAGGATGCGTCCGGGTGAATGTTGTACTTCACACAGAATGCAGTCGGGCAGTCACCGACGACGGTGGTCGTCGTGGTTGCGGCTGTGGTCGTGGTTGTCTCGGCGGCTGCGGTCGTCTCGGTTGTTTCCCCTTCGGTCGTCTCGGTGGTCGCGTCCGTGCCGCAAGCGGCAAGAACGAGTCCGAGTACGGCCAGAAGAGACAACATCCGAACGGCGCGCCCAGAGCGCAATGCTCGCACGGTTCGTTTCCTCCCTACTTGCGTACATGAGCGTTGAAGTGGCTCGACGAGACCGGGGAAGCCCGGCCTACCAGAGCGACACTCCACCGCATCCGAACCGAAATCCGGATGGTGAAACGATAGACGGATGCGCGCGACAACGCCACCCACGGCAGGCGACCCGATTGGGATCAGGCTTCCTCACCCGCCGGTGATGCCCCGGTTTGTTTTGGCCGCACCCGGGGTTTCGGTTCACGGAGCGACTCGGACTCCACCAATTCGTGACGATCGATGGCGGTCGAGATGAACGCCTGGATCGTGGCTGCCACCGGCAGCGCCAGGACGGCGCCGACGCCCCCGATCAGCGAGGCTCCGGCGATGACGGCTCCCACCGAGATCGCGGGGTGAATCGCCATCGCCTTCGCGGTGATGCGTGGTGCCACGACGAAGTTCTCGAGCTGTTGGTACGCAACCAGCGCGATCACAACCCACAGCGCATCCAACGGCTCCTGGGCGAGCGCCACCAGGACGGGTACCACAGCCGCGATGTACGTGCCCACCACGGGGACGAACTGGGAGATCACCCCCACCCACAGCGACAGAGCGAGGATGTACGGCACGTCGAGAACGGCGAGGACCGCAGCGGTGAAGGCAGCCGCCACCGACGCCAGCACGAGCCGGGAGTAGATGTAGCCACCGGTCTTGGCGACCGCGATGTCCCAGATCTTCAGGAGCTCCCGCTGCCGGTGAGGTGGGAAGACCCCGAGAACGGTGCGACGCATCGCCGGTCCTTCGGCAACCATGTAGTAGGCGAACAGGGCGATGGTCACCAGTTGGAACACGGCGCTGAAGATGGTGTTGGAAACAGACAGCAGACCCCCGGCGAGGCTCCCCCCATATGTACTGAGCAATGAGCCGAGATCCTCGAACTGCGACGTGATCTGCTCGTCGACGATCTCCGAGTCGATCAGATCCTGCTCGATCAGCATCTGCTGGGCGTCCTCGACGTATCCGGGAATGTTGTCCGCCAAAGCCGACGCCTGTTGCACGAAGAGCGGGACCAGCGACCCCACGAAGCCGATGAGAATCACCACCGAAACCAGGAACACGAACCCCGAGGCATGTCGACGCTTCCAGCCTTTCTCGGTCAGATACTGGGCCGCCGGCTCGAGGGCCACTGCGACGAACAGGGCGACGAAGGTTATGAAGATCAGCGTCCGCAGGCGGCTCGCGATCCACAGGACGGCCAAGACGCCGAGGATCACGAGCGCCACACTCAGCGATGCCCGCGGCAGCCAAGCCGGCACACCACGACGGTCTGAATCGTTCACCAGGGTCAGCGTACCCGGGTCCTGCCCGACGAGCCGCCGGCAACCGGGCCCTCCATATACTTGCGCCGGATGAGTCCCCGCACTTCCGGCATCCTTCTTCATCCGACGTCCCTTCCTGGCCCGGGAGGCATCGGTTCACTGGGTGGCGATGCGCATGCCTTCACCGAAGCGCTCGCCGACATGGGACAGTCCTGGTGGCAGATGCTCCCGGTGGGCCCGACCGGGTACGCCGACTCGCCGTACCAGTCGCCATCGACCTTCGCCGGCAATCCGCTGCTCATCGACCTCGACTCGCTCGCCGAAACCGGATTGATCGACTCCAAACCGGTGAGTGGCCCGGCTCTTTCCACCGACCACGTGGACTTCGGCTCGACGATCCCCTGGAAGATGTCGATCGTCGGCGACGCGGCGGACCGTCTGACGCTCGATCCCCCGGTGGAACTCGTCCAGTTCGAGCGTCGCCACGGGCCCACATGGCTTCACGACTTCGCACTGTTCACTGCACTCAAGCGGACGCACGCCCTGGCGCCGTGGTGGGAATGGGACGACGATCTCGTTCGGCGACGTCCAGCGGCGATCGCGATGGCGCGAGCCGACCTCCAGGGCCTCATCGGTCGCGTGGTGGCGGAACAGTTCTTGTTCGACCGACAGTGGACGGGGCTCCGTGACCATTGCCAGGCGCAGGGCATACGGCTGATCGGCGACATCCCGATCTTCGTGGCACATGATTCGGCTGACGTCTGGGCCAACCCGGAGCTGTTCCTGCTGGACGACGACTACGAGCCGACGGTGGTGGCCGGTGTTCCACCGGACTATTTCTCCGAAACCGGGCAGCGGTGGGGCAACCCCTTGTACGACTGGGACCGCCACGAGGCGGACGGCTTTGCCTGGTGGATCTCCCGCATGGCCCGCGTCTTCGAACTCTTCGACCTCGTCAGGGTCGACCACTTCCGTGGGTTCGCGGCCTCGTGGCACATCCCCGCGGAGTGCGACACCGCGGTCGAGGGAACCTGGGTGGAAGCGCCGGGCGAGCAACTGTTCGACCGCCTGTCCGATGTGTTCGGTCACCTGCCGGTGATCGCCGAGGATCTCGGAATCATCACCGACGACGTGAAAGAGCTTCGCGACCGCTACGGGCTTCCTGGCATGAAGGTCCTCCAGTTCGGGTTCGGCACCGAGAGCGACCACGCCCTGGAGGAGTTCACGGAGAACGTCGTCGCCTATCCGGGCACGCATGACAACGACACCGCGTTGGGCTGGTTCGAAGACGAGGACCCGGATCGGGCGGAAGAGCGGGAGCTGGCGTTGGAGGTGCTCGAGTCGGACGGCTCGGAGTTCCATTGGGACATGATCGGCGCCGTCATGGCCTCGATCGCCGACACCGCAATCACCCCGCTTCAAGACGTTCTGGGACTGGGGACCGAATGCCGGATGAACCTCCCCGGTTCGACAGGCGGCAACTGGCAGTGGCGATTCCGATGGGAACAGTTGACGCCGGACCTGATCGCCCGGATGCGACGGCTCACCGAAGAGACCGGTCGCCTGCCGCATTCGTCACCGTGAGGTGGAACCCCGAGGTCTATCTGGAGTACGCCGACCTTCGCCTCCGACCTGGTATCGAGCTGATGGCCAGGATCACTCATCGGGAGCCACACCGGGTGCTCGATCTGGGCTGCGGTACCGGGCACTTGACCGTGGCGCTCTCCCGACGATTCCCGGACGCGACCGTGACGGGACTCGATGCCTCGTCCGACATGCTCGAACAGGCCCGACGGCTCGATTCCCACATCCGATGGATTCACGAAGACCTGGCGACCTGGGAGCCTTCGCACGCCTTCGACGTCATCTACTCCAACGCCGCTCTGCATTGGCTCGACGACCACGAGCATCTCATCCCGCGGATCTCGAAGTGGTTGGCTCCTGGAGGCTCGTTGGCGATCCAGATGCCCGACAACTGGCGAGCGCCTACCCACACCGTTCCCGCGCGAATCCTCGACCAGCCGGGTTGGCCCCGGGCGGCCCGAGACGCCCTGATGAGGGATCGAGTCGGCACTCCCGCCTTCTACCGGTCGATGCTCGTGGGTCGCTACGAGGCGATCGACATGTGGACCACGACGTATCACCAGGTGCTGACCGGGAACGACCCCGTGCTCGGCTGGGTGAGCGGGTCGGTGCTGAGACCCGTCGTGGCGGCTCTCGACGAACCCGACCGTTCCCGTTTCCTCGACCGATGTGCCGGCGGCTACCTCCGCAGCTACCCGCCGGAACCCGACGGGACAACGATGCTTCCGTTCAGGCGGCTGTTCATCGTTGCGTCGGGAGCTCGACCACCGATGTGACGCGGGCTTTGTCCGCGTCGCTCACTTCTCGATCGGGACCCTCACGGCATTGCCGTATTCGGTCCACGAGCCGTCGTAGTTTCGGACGTTGGGATAACCCAACAGATGCGTGAGCACGAACCACGTGTGGCTCGATCGCTCGCCGATCCGGCAGTAGGCCACCACCTCGTCGGCGGGGTCGATCCCCTGTTCCTGCCGATAGATCGCCCGGAGCTCGTCGGCGCTCTTGAACGACCCGTCGTCGTTCGCCGCCCGCTTCCAGGGCACGTTGCGCGCTCCCGGGATGTGGCCACCCCTGAGGGCACCTTCGTTCGGGTAGTCGGGCATGTGCATGCGCTCGCCCCGGAACTCCTCGGGAGACCGGACGTCGACCATCGGCTTTCGGGCTTTCGAATGCTCGACGGCGTCCGCCAGGAATGCGCGGATCTCTGAGTCATCGCGCTTGGGGACCGGATACACCGTCGGGGTGCGGGGGGTGGGCTCGGTTGTCATCGGCCGTCCTTCTGTCACCCACTTCTGACGCCCGCCATCGAGAAGCCGAAGGTCACCATGGCCGAAGAGCGAAAACACCCAGAGGGCGTAGGCGGCCCACCAGTTGAAGTTGTCACCGTAGAACACGACCGTGGAGTCGGGCGCAATCCCCTTGACCGACATCAGCCGAGCGAAGGCCTCGGGATCGAGGTAGTCCCGAACGGTCGGATCGTTGAGATCGGCGTGCCAATCCACCTTCACGGCCCCAGGGATGTGGCCGGTCTCATACAGCAGCACGTCCTCGTCCGACTCGACGACCACAACCGACGGGTCGTCGAGGTGAGCGGCGAGCCACTCGGTGGAGACCAGCTTCTCGGGGTGGGCGTACTCCGCGAACTTCTGGGAGGCGTCGAGCGGTGCGGGCATGATCGTGTCTCCTTCCGACTTGGGTCCGATTCTAAACACCATCTGGATAGTGAAAAAGGGTCGTCTACAGTCGAAGGATGGCGATTCCCGAGAAACTCCAACAGATCGTCGACGTCATGAGGGCTTCTCCCAAGGAGTTCCGGACGGAGGCACTCCTGGACTATTCGAAGCGCATCCCGCCGCTTCCCGACCACATCGACGTCGGCGACCTCGAACAAGTACACGAGTGCCAAACCCCTTTCTTCCTGGCGACCGAGGTCGACGACGACGGCTCGACACACATGTACTTCCAGGCTCCCCCCGAGTCGCCGACGGTTCGCGGGTTCGCAGGGATTCTGCTGGCCGGCCTCGACGGTGAACAGGCCGAGGCAGTTCTCGACGTACCCGACGACTTCTTCTACGGCATGGGCCTCGAGGAGGTCGTCACGCCCCTCCGCCTCAGAGGCATGGGGGCGATCCTCGCGAGGCTCAAGAGGCAGATACGTGAGCAGCTCGGCTGACGCCGAGCTGCCGTACTGAGTACTGAGTACGAAGTACTGAGACTCGGAACAGAGGTCGCGAGATGGCCGTTCCGGTCTGGGATCAAGTACTTCGTACTCGGTACTTGATCCGAGGGCACAGCCCTCAGATCATTTCGGTCCCATCCGGATGCCGCCGTCCATGCGAATGCTCTCGCCGTTCATGTAGTCGTGGGTGAGCAGCAGGTATGCAAGCTCTGCGTAATCCTCCGGGACACCGAGGCGTTTCGGGAACAACACCTGTTCCGCCAGAGAGACACGAGCGGCCTCAGGCAGCGCCGCGAGCAGCGGGGTGTCAATGATGCCCGGTGCGATCGTGTTCACCCGGACACCGACGCTCGAGAGGTCGCGGGCGATCGGCAGGGTCATCCCGACGATGCCACCCTTCGAAGCGGAATAGGCGGCCTGACCGATCTGGCCGTCGTAGGCGGCCACCGATGCGGTGTTGACGATCGCACCGCGACTGCCTTGGTCGTCGACCGGGTCGGTCACAGCCATGGCCGCGGCGGCGAGCCTCGTGCAGTTGAAGGTGCCGATCAGGTTGATCGAAATGACCTTCTGGAAGTAGGCCAGGTCATGGGGTGTGCCATCCCGATTCACCGTCCGAGCCACCGAGCCGATCCCGGCGCAGTTGACCAGAGCACGGAGCGGACCCATCTCGGAGGCGGCGTCCACTGCGGCTTGCACCTCTTCTGATGTGACGTCGGCCCCGACGAACGCCCCCGACAGTTCGGAGGCGAGCGACTCGCCCGCCTCGGCATTGAGGTCGACGATGACCACCTTGGCGCCCGCTTGTGAGAGCCGACGTGCGGTTGCGGCCCCGAGACCGGATGCGCCGCCGGTGACGATGGCCGACGAACCGGACAGATCCATGTGAACTCCTCCTCGTGAACGAACCCCGACGGTACCGTGCCGATCGATGATCACCGCATTCGAGCACGGAGCGTTCGCATCCGACCCACGCCGCCGGGGTCGTCCTTGATCGGCGTGTTCGACTCCGGCCTGGGCGGCATGTCCATCGTGATGGCGATTCGAGACGAATTGCCGGACGCCGACGTCGTCTACTTCGCCGACAGCGGGCGCGCGCCCTACGGACGCCGTCCTCTACAGCTCGTCCGTTCGTTCTCGGAGGAGATCACGAACCGCTTGCTCGATCAAGGTGCGCGCATGATCGTGGTCGCCTGCAACGCGGCTTCGGCCGCGGCCTTGCACCACCTGCGTTCCGTTCACCCTGACGTCCCATTCGTCGGCATGGAACCCGCCGTGAAACCCGCCGCCGCCACCACGGCGAGTGGCGTCGTGGGGGTGTTGACGACCGCCGCCACCTTCCAAGGTGAGTTGTTCGCCTCGGTCATCGACCGGTTCGCCGTCGGCGTCGAGGTGGTGTCGTCCATCTGTGACGGTTGGGTCGAACTCGTCGAGTCCGGAATGATCGACGGCCCGGCCGCCGAGGCGATCGTGAGGCTTCATGTCGAACCGCTGATCGAGACGGGCGCCGACACCCTGGTGCTCGGCTGCACCCACTATCCGTTCCTCGGCCCCTTGATCCGGCGGGTCGCAGGTCCAGGTGTCAGACTCATCGATCCGGCCCCCGCCGTGGGCAGACAAGCACGGCGGGTCGCATCCCACCTCGACGGGCAGCTCGGGCACTCCGGTTCCCTCCGGGTCGAGACCAGCGGTGACCCGGAAAGGGTCTCAGATGTCATCGCGATGCTCACCGGCTTGGCACCAGCCACCAGCGCCGTAACCTTCCCCCTGCCATGACGGATCATCTCGACCCCTGGGACAAGGCGCTGCTGGCCGCGATGGATCAGGACGACTCCAATCTCCTTCCGCTCGATCGCCTCGCCGAGACGAGTGGAATCTCGCTCCCTCTGCTCGAGGCCCTGGGCCGCGAAGGGTTTCTCATCCCCACGGTCACCGACCCTGAGCCTCTGTATGCCGCGTCCGTCACAGATGCGATCGGTGCGGGGATGGCACTGGTCGAGCAGGGCCTCCCGCTGGGCGAGCTACTCGACCTTGCGCGTGCGATGGACGAAGCGATGCGACCGGTTGCCGAACGTGCCGTCGATGTGTTTGCGACGTTCGTCCGCGATTCGGTCGAAGCAAACGCCGGATCCGAGGCTGACGCCGCCAACCAACTCGTCGATGCTTTCCGTTCGATGCTGCCGGCGGCGGCGGGCCTGGTGGCGCACCACTTTCGGGAACTACTGGTGGCCGACGCACGACGGAGGCTCGGCGGATGACTCGGGTGCGGACCGAGGTGCTCGCAACGCCACCACCGGTGCTGGATCATCGTCCGCCTCAGGTGTGGATGACCACGGATCAGACGCTCTTTGGTTTCGGCGAGGCGTTCCGGGCGGGCCCCGCCTCGGGTGCCCACCGATTCGATCGGGCAGCCGCCGAGTTCCAGACGTGGTGCGAGAGTCTGGACATCGACGACACGCTCGGGCTTCCCGGCAGCGGTCCGGTCGCCTTCGCCTCCTTCACGTTCGACTCACGATCGAACGGGTCCGTTGTCGTGGTGCCGGAGGTCATGTTCGGTCGCCACCGCAACACCTGGTTCATGACCGTCATCGGAGATGTCGACACGAGCCGCTGGTTCCACCCGGCCGGTACCGGCGATCCGCCCGTCGATCGGCCTCGCTACGCCGGTGCGTCCATACCCGATGTCGACTGGCTCGACGCCGTCGCCTCGGCAGTCGCCCGGATCGGCACGACCGATCTCGACAAGGTGGTGCTTGCTCGTGACTACGCGGTCTGGTCGAAGGAGCGCTTCGACCCCAAGCGCATCCTTCGGCATCTCGAACAACGATTCCCGAACTGCCATGTGTTCGCCGTCGATGGACTGATCGGCGCCTCTCCCGAGTTGCTCGTGAGGGTGATGGACCGGTCGGTGGAGTCACTGGTGCTCGCCGGCTCTGCTGCCCGCTCCGACGACCCCACACAGGACGAGATGATCGGGAAGGCGCTCCTCGCCTCGGACAAGGATCGACGCGAGCACGACTTGGCCGCCGCCTCGGTGGGACGGGTGCTCGGAGAGGTGTGTGAGAGGATGTTCCGGGATCCCGAGCCGATCCTGGTCGAGCTCGCCAACGTCCGTCACCTGGGTACCCGCTTCCATGGACGTTTGGGCCAACCCGAGCGCGCTCTGGCTCTGGCCGGTCGTCTTCATCCGACTGCAGCCGTTGGCGGCGCACCGACAGCGTCGGCCATCAGGGCCATCGACGAGCTCGAGGGGATGGACCGCGGACGCTACGCCGGTCCCGTCGGGTGGATGGATGCACGCGGCGACGGCGAGTTCGCGATAGCGCTTCGTTGCGCCGAGATCTCAGGTGCGCGCGCCCGGCTCTTTGCCGGCGCCGGCATCGTCGCCGGCTCGCTGCCGGAGAGCGAGCTCGAAGAGACCCGGCTCAAGCTCCAGGCGATGCTCAGAGCCCTGGAATAGGACGCCGGCGACGGGTCGATGTGGAAATCGGCCGCCGGGCGATTCATCGCCCTTCGATCGCCGCCGCCACAGCTTCTGCAACCCTCCGGTGTGCTTCGACGTTTTCCTGCCGATCGGTCCGCACGTGCATCAAGTGGAGTCCGCCGGCTTCACGCCGAGCGATGGTCGCGGGTGTCAATGCGGCCGGATCCTCGACCGTTTCGTACTCGAGGCCGTGGAGACGGGCATAGTCGTGGAAGGAGCGCCCGTGCGGCGTTCCGAACACTCGCTCGAAGCTCTCAGGGAATCGTGCCTGTGGGAGAAACGAGAAGATCCCGCCTCCGTCGTTGTCCACGACGATGAACACGGCCGAGGGAAGTGGGGTCGTGAGAAAGCCGTTCTGGTCGTGCAGCATCGAGAGATCCCCGGCCAGCGCAACCACTCCGTCTCTGGCTCGGGCAACGCCGAGGGCGGTGGACACGAAGCCGTCGATACCCGAGGCACCCCGATTGGACACCACGGGAGACAAGCCGGTCTCGAGCACGACGTCCAGGTCCCGGATCGGCATCGACGACGCAGCGACGAGCACACCTCCAGATGCTCCGCGGGCTGCATCACGAGCCGTGCGCAATTCCGTGAGACCTTTCTCGTGGTCGAGGGCGGCATCGAGGGCTTCCCGTGCAACTCCTTCTGCTTCGAGCCAGCGTCGACGCCAGCCGGTGGGTCGCTGCGGGACGTCGTCAGGGTCGACGACCGGATAGGCGTTCACCACGAATTGCGCGGAGGAGGTCGGATCCATCCAGCCAGACGGGTCGATGACGGCGGTCATCGCCCCGCGACACATGGCTGCGACGGACCGGCTCAGCCCGATACGACCTACGGCCAACACGGCTTCCGGTTGGTGTCCATCGGCGAACGTGGGAGTAGAGGCCAACAGGTGAGCCGTGGTGATCGTCTGATCGGGGCGAGCACCAGCCGATGACTCGCAAAGGAGCGGCCATCCGAGAGCCGCCGCCGCCCGGTCCGACCACCCGACATCGGCTCCTGCACCGGCCACGACCAAGCCGCGTTCCTTCTGGATGAAGACGTCCGGCAGCGGCGGGCCGGAGACGTCGGTTGCAGGATCCGCGCTCCACGGATCTGAATCACCGCGTCCGGACGTGTCCGCCTGAAACGGTTGGGCCACGGAGCGCCCGTCGTCGACGGATGGGACGAGTGGTTCCCTCAATGCAACATTCACATGGACCGGCCCCGCCGGACCCATCCGTCCGAAGGCGTGCGCGACCGACCGGCACACGGTCGACCGCCAGTACCCGTTCGACCCAGGGTGATCCTCGGGCACGCCCAACTCGACGAACGAACGCACATACCGACCGAACAAGCCGATCTGATCGATCGACTGGTTGGCCCCGACCCCTCTGAGCTCAGGGGGGCGATCTGCGGTCAGAACGATCATCGCCACGTTGGCCATCGATCCCTCGACGACCGCAGGCAGCAGGTTGGCAACCGCCGAGCCGGAGGTCACGATCACGGCCGCAGGCGTCCCCGCCCGACCCAAACCCACTGCTTGGAATCCGGCCGAACGTTCATCGATGCAGACGATCAGATCCACACGATCGTCGGCGGCGGCAACCATGGACAGCGGGGCCGATCTCGACCCCGGCGCCACGACGAACGTCCGCACGCCGTTGCGGATGAGCTCGTCGACGAGGACCGATGCCACAGCAGTCGAAGGGTTGGGATGGGTCATGTGAGCAACTCGGCCGCGTCCCGAAGCCGACGCATCAACCGTGAGGACGTCTCGCGATCAGCCTTCCACCGTTCGAGGAGCTCGGGTTCAGGGGTCGGCCGACGGACGGCAATGAAACCGCCATCGGGGACGAGGGGATCGCTGACCACGTCACCGTCGAGCAATGTGCCGGTACCGAGCCCGCAGGCATGTTCCAGGCGGGGGAGAGCGGCCGCCGCGTACAGCCCGGCGGCGAGCCCCACGGAGGTCTCTAGAGCCGAGGAGACGACGACCGGGAGCCCGGACCGACTCGCCAGGTCGAGTAGGCGGCGCATCCCTCCCAGCGGTTGCACCTTGAGCACGAGTACATCGAGCACGCCACGCTCGATCACGGCCATCGGGTCGGGAGCCAACCTGATCACCTCGTCACCGGCGATGGGAACCTCGATCGCCGACCGGAGCTCTTCGATGTCTTCGATGGTGGCGACGGGCTGCTCTACGTACTCGAGATCGAATTCGCCCAAACGCCCGATCCGCTCGATCGCCTCGGCGACCGTCCATGTCCCGTTGACGTCGATCCGGATCTTCCCGCCCGGCCCCAGTGCCGAACGCACGGCTGCCACGCGCTGAACGTCCTCGCTGAACATCTGCCCGGGCTCCCCCACCTTCACCTTTGCGGTCGTACAACCGGACTCGGCCACGAGCGCCGCCGCGACGGGCGCCGGGACCGAGGGCACGGTCGTGTTCACGGGGACTCGCTCGCGGACCGGTGCCGGCCAGGCGGTATAGGCAGCCTCGAGCGCTGCGGCGAGCCAACGGGCCGTCACGTGGGGTGGGTACTCGGGGAAAGGCGAGAACTCTCCCCAGCCACCCCCTCCCTCTATGAGCACCCCTTCTCGCCACGAGACTCGTCGAAAGCGCATCTTGAGCGGTATGCGGACGGGGTGGTAGGCGAGGTCGGTCGGCGTCATCCGTTTTGCTGTTCCCTCAGATGGGCCACCAAGAGCGCTATCTGCTCATCGGTCAGCGCCCCGGAGAACGACGGCATCCGACCCTTGCCCCGTGCGATCGTCGTCGTGAGGTACTCGTCGGACTGCGCTGCTGCGTTCGACCCGGCCCCGAGAGCCGGACCGACGCTGCCCTCGTAGTTGCTGCCGTGACAACGCGCACACGAAACCGCATAGATCTCTGGTCCGCCGGCGTCTTCGGGGACACCGGCACAACCGACGAGGATCAACGCTGCGGCGGCGATCATCATGCGGGCTCTCATGGCCGGAGATGCTATCGGCACCGGACTCATCGGTGAGTCGGGCCATCGAGCTCCGGTCTTCCTGCCAGATGCTCGACGATCGCTTTGACATCCTGGACCCGATCGCGTGCGGCGACCAGGACTGCATCGCCCGTGTCCACAACCACGACGTCGTCGAGTCCGATCACGGCGATGAGCCTTCCATCGGAGCGCACGTAGGAACGTTCGACATCGTGGACCACTGCATCTCCCCGAACCACGTTGCCCAGATCGTCCTTGTCCTCGATCTCCCACAATGTCGACCACGATCCGACGTCACTCCAGCCGACGTCGAGGGGTACGACGACCGCACGGTCGGTGTGCTCCATGACGGCGTGATCGAAGGAGATGGACGGTGCGTCGTCGAATCGGGCGTCGGGCCGAACATCACCGCCACCGATGCGTCCGCTCACCGATGCGACCACGGCTTCGTACACGTCGGGCGCCAGTCGGGCTATCTCTTCGCGAACCAGGCCTGCCCGGAATGCGAACATGCCGCTGTTCCACAGATGCCGACCGTCGGAGAGGTATCCCTCGGCGGTCACCAGATCGGGCTTCTCCACGAAGGCCTCGATGGGCCGGGAAGAGCCGTCGCCTTCGCTGCTTCTGATGTAGCCGTATCCCGTCTCGGGACGAGTCGGGGTGACACCGAAGGCCACCAGCGCTCCTTCCTCGACCGCCGGGATCGCCAACTCGACCGTATTCCTGAACGACTCGACGTCGGTCATGACATGATCCGCCGGGAGCACCAACATCATGTCCTCGGGCGGGCATGCGAGCGCAGCGAGGAGGACGGCAGGAGCGGTGTTGCGCCCGACCGGTTCCCGAATCACAACCGAGGGCATGACGCCGATCTCTCGCAGCTGTTCACGGATCGCGTCGCCGTGACGTTCACCGCACACCACGACAGGGGGTGCGAGCGAAGGGAGCCCGACCAGCCGCTGCGCCGTTGCCTGGATCATGGTGGAATTGCCGAGCAGAACCTGGAGTTGCTTGGGTGTCGCAGCCCGGGACAGCGGCCATAGCCGTGCTCCAACGCCACCTGACAGGAGCACGGGAACGATACGCATGGGCGAGAAGGCTACCGCGCAAGGAGCCCCACGGATCATCGGGCGCCTGACGCCCCCACCTCATCGAAGGCGGTACGAGGCGCCGAGCCGCAGGTAGTCGTCCACCCCCGAGCGTTGACGCTGGATCTCTTCGGGGCGCAGCTCCCGCACCGGCTTGGCGGGAGTTCCCATGGCGAGGGTGTAGGGCGGGATCTCTCTTCCTTCAGGAAGGACCGATCCGGCCGCGAGCCAAGAGCCCTCGCCGAGCGTGGACCCGTTGAGCGCCCGCGAGCCGATTCCCACCAGACAGTGATCCCCGATGGTTGCGCCATGGATCACCGCCGCGTGCCCGATGGTCACGCGAGAACCGATCCTCGTTGGGATGCCCTCGTCGCAGTGCACGACGGAGTTGTCCTGGATGTTCGTCTGCTCGCCGATCTCGATGGCGTCGAACTCGGCTCGTATCACCACCCCGAACATCACAACCGCCATTCGTCCGATGGTGACTCCCCCACGGACCACAGCCGTCGGTGCCACGTAGGCCTCAGGGTGGATTCGGGGCTCCGGCAGGTCCACCGGCAGGATCGAGGTCACTTCCACTCCTCGTACAAGTCTTCCCCTGCAAACGAGACGTGACCGCACACCGAGCACACGCGTCTTGTGATGCCACCGACGGTCTTCGATTCGAGGTACTCGTGATCGTGCTGCTGATCGCCACGTGAGCGACCGAAGAGGCGGCGCTTGGGGCGAACCGAGGGGGGCGGCGGCGCAACTGCAACGGGATCGACGTCCGCCTCCTCTGCGTCACCTTCGACGGTCACGCGGTCGAACACGCCGACGTGCGTCACCTCGCCATCCTCGGCGGCGCCATCATCGGACGCCACCGTCTCGAACTCGATCGGCGCTTCTTCGAGGGGCTCCGGCTCCTCGTCCTCGGGTCCTGCCTCTGCGCCGGTCAGAACCGCGGCGTCGGCTGAGTCGATGGGCTCCACCTCCCCGTCGCCGTCGTGGGCCCCGATAGGCTCGACCCCGTCCACGGCCTCGGCCGGCTCGTGCTCTTCGACCAACTCGGCGGCCTCGACCTGCACATCCTGCTGGGAGGCTTCGACTTCTTCGATCACGTCCTCGACGTCCCCAGGGACCTCGAAAGCCCTCTCGACCTCTGCGTCCATCGGCACGACGTCGGCGGCGGCGGAGGGCGTCTCCGAATGCCCGTCCGGAGGTGACTCGCGGTCGTCTCCGATGGCCTCCTCCTCCTCAGCCGACGGAGCTGCGTGCGTCGGGAATTCCTGGGCCGGGCCCCGATCGGACCGAGTTTCGACGTCAGGCGACTCGGCGATATCTGCAGGATCGAAGACCTCATCCTGTTCGACCTCTTCGGCCATCTCGAGGGCCGCCTCAGCGTGATCGACATCCGGCGGCGAATCCAGGCCGGGGTCGAACGGAACTGCCTCGGCGACCGGCTCTGCATGTGAAGGGGCCGCACCCGCTCTCTCGTCGGTCGGGTGGGGCTCGGCGGCCGCGGCGTCGGCGACTCCGGGATCGAATGCTTCGACATCCTGGCCGTTCCCGAATACGGACGGGTCG
Source organism: uncultured bacterium (assembly GCA_963785075.1). GTDB lineage: Bacteria > Actinomycetota > Acidimicrobiia > Spongiisociales > ZC4RG35 > JAOUGY01. The sequence goes on along the minus strand of CAWATW010000010.1, from coordinate 331,961 downwards.
ACCACGATCGGCTCGGCAGGTTGCGACTCGGGCACGACCACCGCATCCGTGCCGAACGACACCGATGCGATGTCCTCCTCGACCTCGACGTCGAAATCCTCGAACAGCCCATCGGTGAGCGGTGGGCGCTCGACACTGCCCGCCGGTGGCAGCAGCGAGCCGAGATCCTTGATCCGCTCGGCGGACACGGATGTGGGCTTCGGCTCCTGGATCTCCTCTTCGAGCGGCACACCTCTGATCAGATCGGGCTCGCCCGTCTTGCGACGGAACAAGCTCCGCCGTCGCTTCCTGAGCCGGGACGAGATCTCTTCGATGGTCGTGACCGCGTTGTACGCAAAGCCGAGAGGATCCGCAGCCCGGAAGATCATGTCTTCGCCGTCGAGCAGCAACCGGAAGTCGTTTCCCTCCAGTCGGGCCGCCTCGACCACATCCATCCGCCAGCGACCCAGCTGCTCGCCATCGGCGCGCAGATCCACGTAGACATCATCCAGGCTCAAATCGACCGGGATTCCCTCACCGGGATCTCCGGCCACCCTGAGACGACCCTTGTAGAACACTCGATGCCTTCCGCAGACTTTCCAACGCCTGAACCGATGCTATCCGGTCCACGCACGATCATCAGATCCATCGGCGCACCGGCGGTGCGCCCCAACGACTTTGTGTGGTGGACCGGTCAGTCCACGTACGCCTCGATCGGGGGACACGCACACATCAGGTGACGATCGCCTTCGGCCCCGTCGATACGGGAGACCGGTGGGAAATACCCTTTGTCGTGCCCCATCGGATATCCAGCGAGCTCGCGGGAATAGGGATGGCTCCAGTCGTCGGCGATCAAATCGACGGCCGTGTGCGGCGCATTGACCAGCGGATTGTCGTCGGCCGGCCACTCCCCGGACTCCACCCTGGCGATCTCATCGCGTATCGAGGCCATGGCATCGACGAATCGATCGAGTTCGGCCTTCGGCTCGCTTTCGGTGGGTTCGACCATCAGTGTCCCCGCAACCGGGAAGCTCAGTGTTGGCGCATGGAAGCCGTAGTCGGCGAGTCGCTTGGCCACGTCCTCGGCCGTGATCCCGGATGACTTCGTGATGGGACGGATGTCGACGATGCACTCGTGCGCGACCCTGCCGTTCCCCCCGCGATACAGGATCGGAAAGTGAGGGTCGATCCGCTCCGCGACATAGTTGGCCGCGAGAACAGCCATTTCGGTCGCACGCGTCAGGCCCTCTGCACCCATCATCGCTATGTACGCCCACGAGATCGGAAGAATCGACGCCGATCCCCATGGCGCCGAAGAGATCGCCGGGCCTTCGCCCACGGCCGAAACGAGCGGGCTGCCCGGCAGGAAAGGCGCCAGATGCGAGCGGACGCCGATCGGCCCGACGCCGGGCCCTCCCCCGCCGTGAGGGATCGTGAAGGTCTTGTGGAGATTGAGATGAGACACGTCTGCGCCGAACAGCCCTGGCTTCGCAAGCCCGACCAGGGCGTTGAGGTTGGCGCCGTCGACGTACACCTGTCCGCCGTGTTCGTGCACGATTCGACAGATGTCCGAGATCCCTGTTTCGAACACTCCATGGGTCGAGGGGTACGTGACCATGATCGCTGCCAGATGGTCCTCGTGCTCCTTGGCCTTGAGCTCCAGGTCGGCGAGATCGACGTTGCCGCGTTCGTCACAGGCCACCACCACGACACGCATCCCGGCCATTGCCGCCGACGCGGCATTGGTTCCATGCGCAGACGCAGGAATGAGACACACGGTGCGATCTTCGTCACCACGGTGCCGGTGATAGTCGCTGATCGCCAACAGGCCCGCGAACTCTCCCTGCGAACCGGCGTTGGGCTGGAGGCTGACGCGGTCGTAGCCCGTGATCTCGCACAGCCAGGACTCGAGCTCTGCGATGAGCTCGAGGTACCCGCCGGCCTGGTCGAGTGGCGCGAACGGATGCAGCGAGGCGAACTCGGGCCACGTGATCGGGATCATCTCCGTGGTCGCATTCAGCTTCATCGTGCATGACCCGAGCGGAATCATCGTCCGATCGAGAGCCAGGTCTTTGTCGGCGAGCCTGCGGAGATATCGGAGCATCTCGTGCTCCGACCGGTGGTTGGAGAAGACCGGATGGGTGAGAAAGTCGGTGCTTCGACGCGCAAACTCCGGGATACCGGATCGCACCCCGTCGACCGGTGACGCCCCGAAGACCCGCAACAACCTGGCGACCACGTCGTCGGTGGTGGTTTCGTCGATCGAGAATGCGACGGCTTCTTCATCGACTTTCCGCAGGTTGAGACCCTCGCCGAGCGCACGGGAGAGGACGTCGTCGGCATCGACCCCGTTCACTGCGAGCGTGTCGAACCACGTGTCATGAACGAGGGTGGACCCCGATGCCTCGAGTGCCGCCGCCAGTTGTGAAGTGAATCGGTGGACTCGAGTGGCAATCGAGCGCAAGCCGTCGGGTCCGTGCCACACGGCGTACATGCCGGCCATCACGGCGAGCAGAACCTGTGCGGTGCACACGTTCGAGGTCGCTCGCTCTCTCCTGATGTGTTGTTCCCTCGTCTGCAGCGCGAGGCGATAGGCGGTTCGGCCGGCGGCATCGTGTGCCACGCCGACCAGCCGCCCCGGCAGCGCCCGGACATGCTTCTCACGGGTGGCGATGTACGCGGCGTGCGGACCGCCGAAGCCCATTGGCACGCCAAACCGTTGTGTGGATCCGATCACGATGTCGGCTCCCCAGTGGCCTGGCGCCTCCAACAGCACCAAGGCCAACGGATCTGCTGCCGCCACCACGACGACCCCGGCTTCGGCGGCCGCCTGTGCGACCGAGCGATGGTCGCAGATTGCGCCGGTCGTACCGGGATACTGGATCAAGATCCCGAACAACGCGTCCATGTCGACGCCTGACGGGTCTGCCACCTCGATGTCGATCCCGAGCGCACGCGCCCGGTTCTCGACCACGGCGATGGTCTGCGGATGGCATCCGGAATCCACGATGAATCGCTGGCCGGGGGCTTTGGCGATCCTTCTGGCCATCGTCATCGCCTCGGCCGCAGCGGTCCCCTCGTCGAGGAGAGAAGCATTGGCCACTTCCAGGCCGGTGAGGTCGGTGATCATCGTCTGGAAGTTGAGTAGGGCCTCGAGGCGACCCTGCGAGATCTCGGGCTGGTACGGCGTGTAGGCCGTGTACCAGGCCGGGTTCTCGAGGATGTTCCGTTGGATGACCGGAGGGGTGATCGTTCCGTGATAGCCCATTCCGATGAGGGACGTGAGGATCTGATTCTTCGACGCGATCGACCGCAACCGCTCGATGACCTCCACCTCGGTCAGCGGGGGCGGAAGCGCGAGAGCGTCGTGTATCCGGATTCCCTCCGGCACGGCTCCGGCAATGAGGTCTTCGAGGGAACGAACCCGGACCGTCTCCAGCATCTCATCGACGTGCTCTGGTCGAGGTCCGATGTGGCGGGTCTGGAACTGCTCGAAATCGTTGTGCACAGCGGGGTCGGACACGTCGCCTTCTCCATCCTTCGATCATGTCGTTCCCCGGCTGTTCCACACGACGGCGGTTCAGCGTGCCTCGTCCGGCGGTCCTGCGGCCTGAGAGTTTCCGGGGAGGTTGCACCTTCGGCGCCCTGCAAGGGTCTCTCCCACCGGTGTCGTTGGCGGTTCGATGCTACCCGCAGTCCGTCGAGAGCGTGACGCCGGCCGCCTGACCCCTCCAGACGTTCGCCCGTGAAGGTTGCATTCACGTTCTTGCATGCTCTATCGTGCTGTCCGCCGGTCGGCCCCCCACCGTCCGGCCACCCACCCCAAGCAGGGTCATGGCCTCGGCCGGTCCCGGGTTCGACCCGGCTCCGCCCTGCGACAGGACGCTCTTCCCTCGGGAGGAGCCAGACGGCGGGGCTTCGGTCACCCCCTTACCGGAGCCCCGTCAGTCGTTTCAGGAGCCGAGGATCGTCACCTCAGCGCATCGGCAATGTCACGATCGCCACCGGCATGGTGGCGTTGTCGATCATGTAACGGACGCGATGACCGAGGAATGGTCGATCGGACACCGGTCGGTTCGAGGCCCCGATGACGACGAGGTCGAAGTCGCCGTTGTTGGCGATCTCGACCACCTCCTCCTCGGCGTGGGGGGCGACCCGGACCCCGGTCTCCACGGTCACGCCGAGCCTCTCACCAAAACCGGCGGCAGCGGTCACCATCTCCTGCCCGGTCCGGATGGCGTCGGTGACCGTCGGTTCCTCGAGCATCAGTCCTTGTCCTTCAGGCCGATTCACCACGTGCAGCGCAAAGGCGCTCCCTCCGTTGGTGCGAACGATCGAATAGGCCAGCTCCTCCGCCGCACGGGAGACCCGGCTTGCCACCACCGGAACGAGCACACGTTCGGGCATGGGGAGGTCCTCGTCGACACCACTGTGCGTGCGCACCGTCACGGTCGGCAGGTCGACACGGGCAAGAACCCGATCTACGACGTTCGAGAACATCCCACCCTGACCGTCGCGCTCCTCCTCGGATGCACCCAGCAGGATGAGGTCGTACCCGAGTCTCGCCTCCGAGGCGATGGCTTCGGCCGGATCGCTTGCCACCCGACGGACGACGCGGTGGCGAACATCGCCGAGCTCCAAGAGCACGTCGGCAGGAGCGGCGGCGCTCCCTCCCATCTTGCCGAAGAGGCGGCGCCAACGAGCGGTGACAACCTCGATGGTGAGCACGGTGATCTCAGGGTCGTCGAGCACGGCCGCCAGCAGACGGGCGGCGTACCGGCTGTTCTGCCCTCCCCGCGTTGGCAGCAGCACCCTCTTGCTCGACAAGATCTCGGACGCAGCCAACAGCTCCTCGCGGTCGAGGCGTCTCCGCTCCTCATCCGGCACCGACCACCCTGCGACGACCCATTTCAGGAGCATCGGTGCCACCATCGAGGTGATGATGGCCACGAGCACAACCACCGTGTAGCCGGTCTCCGAGAGGACGCCGAGATTCAAAGCAACGATCGCCACGACGATCCCCATGGCTCCCAAGGCAGCCAACCCTGAACCGAGGGCGAGTCCTTCTCGACCCGAGACACCCGCGACTCGGCCGCCGATCAAGGTGCCAAGGATCTTGGCGGCGATCGCGACGCCGACGAGGCCGATCGTCCAGGCGACGGCCGTCATCGAGGACAGGAGTCCGATGTCGACCCTCAAGCCGCTGAATGCAAAGAAGATCGGGGCGAACACCGAGGCGGTGATCGTCTCGAGGGTCGTCTGCACCTGTGGGAGTTGATGTCGAAGGGTCGACAACAGGATGCCCATGATGAATGCGCCGAGGATCGCCTCCAGCTTGAGCGCCTGCGTCACGACCCCGCCCGCGAGAGCCGCGACGATCGCCACGGTGAGCGCGGCGGTCCGACTCGAACCGCTCTGCATGACCAGCTTCATGATGCGGTCGAGAACGGGACGCCCCACGAAGATCACGAGCAGGAGGAAGACGACCAAGCCGCCGAACGAGAGCCCCAGCGCCTCAGGGTCGAAACCGTCCTGGGCGATCCCGGAGAGAGCGGCGAGGAAGAGCCAGCCCACCGTGTCCATGGTCATTCCGGCGGCAAGAGTGATCTGGCCGAAGTTGCGCCTGAGATAGCCGAGGTCCTGCAGGATTTTTGCCACCACCGGGAGCGCGGACACCGACAGCGCCAGGGCGAAGAAGCCGCCGAACACGTTCGGGTCTGTGCCCTCCCCTATGAAGTCACGGGGCACACTCGCGGACAGCATGAACGTCACGGCCAGCGGGAGGAGCAGCGCCCCCGCAGACACCCAGAGTGCCGCCTTTCGAAACCGGCCGATGATGGCGAGATCCGTCTCGAAACCGATCACCACCAGAAGCATGATCACTCCGAGCCACGCCAGCCCGAACATCAGGGACTGGACCCGTTCCTCTCCGAAGAGCCACGTGTGGGACAGAGGAGCGATCTTCCCGAACACGCTGGGACCCAGCAGGATTCCCGCGATGAGCTCGCCGACCACCGATGGCTGGCCGAGAAGCTTCAGCAGTCCGCCCATGACCCGGGCAACTCCCACCAGCAGCGCCAGTTGCGCGAGAAAGACGAGCACTTCGTGCTCGTCGAGGGGGGTGGCAACGCCCTCAGCTGCCAGGACCAGAATCACGGCGACGGAGAGTAGCGCCTGGCGCCGCGCCGCCGCCTCATCGGTATGGTGAGCCGCATGCATTCGCCCCTCCCGGAGACCGCCCGATTCGCAAAGCACCTCGGCTCGGTCGGACAGGCTCTCGACGCCTACCTGGCCGAGCACCCCGGCGACGCAATGCGGAGGTTCGACGAATGGGGCAGCAGCCTGGAGGGCGCACTCCCGGAGTTCGGCATCGGTGCCGACTCGACGATCGAGCGCTTGCTCAGAGAGGTGTTGCCGAACGGCCCCCGGATGTCACATCCCGGATTCTGGGGGTGGATCACGACGGGCCCGACGACGGTACCCACGGTGGCCGCAACGATGGCGGCCGTCAGTGGCCCCCAGCGGTACACGATCACTGCGTTCAATCGGATCGAGGAGCTCTCTCTCGAATGGCTGGCGGACCTGTGCGGGCTGGCACCTCGCATGAAGGGTGTGTACTCGAGCGGTGGATCGACCGCCAACCTCATCGCATTGGGAGCTGCGCGACAGTGGGCTTTTGCGCAACGTGGCATCGATCCGGCCGCTGCCGGTGTTCCCGGATCGAAGGTGTCGGTATACACCTCGACGGAGGCACACCACACGATTCAACGCTCGGCCGGAGTCCTGGGTCTGGGTAGGCGGAGCGTGCGGCCGATCCCAGTGGACCAGGCCCAAAGGATCCGCCTCGATGCCTTGGAGGACGCCCTGAGGCGTGACCAGGAAGACGGCGTGATGCCACTCGCAGTGGTCGCTGCCGCCGGCACCACCAACACGGGTGCCATCGATCCGCTCCGAGAGGTCGGTGAACTGGCTCAGCGGTACGGGTCGTGGTTCCACGTCGACGGCGCGTACGGTCTCCCCGGCGTGCTCGACCCCCGGATCCGCCACCTCTTCGACGGCCTCGAACTGGCGGACTCGGTCATCGTCGACCCCCACAAGTGGCTCGGTGCGCCCGTGGGGGTGGCGGCCACGTTCGTCCGGGACCGATCGATTCTGTTCGATGCCTTCACCCAAGAGCCCGCCGATTACCTGGAAGGTGCGTTCACCGAAGAGCCCGAATCGTCACTCGATTCGATGGGCATCCCATACCAGGACTTCGGCGTGGAGCTCTCGTCGCCCGCCCGAGGCGTGATCGTTTGGGCCATCCTGACCGAGCTCGGTCGGGAAGGCGTTGCCAACAGGGTGGTCGCCGACAACGACCTCGCCGGCCGGGTGGCGAGGCGGGCCACCGAGGATCCTCGGCTCGAGCTGCTCGCCGAACCGACCCTCTCGATCTGCTGTTTCCGCTACGCACCGCCAGACGTGCTCGCCATGGGTCCACAGGCCGTGGATGAGCTCAACCAACGAGTGTTCCGCCGGCTGATGAGAGAGACCGATTTCATGCCGAGTTCGACGTTCGTGGACGGACGGTTTGCGATCCGGCCGTGCTTCATCAACGCCCGCACCACGCCGGCACACGTGGACGCATTCGTCGACGCCGTCGTGACGATCGGCGAGGACGTGGCGTGGCAGTCGACGGAGCCGATCAGACGTTGAATCGGAAGTGCATGACGTCGCCATCGGCGACGACGTAGTCCTTGCCCTCGACTCGGAGCTTGCCGGCGGACTTGAGCGCCGCCTCCGACCCCAGGGCGAGCAGGTCGTCGATGCGGTACACCTCGGCCCTGATGAACCCCTTCTCGAAGTCCGTGTGGATCGTTGCCGCGGCCTGCGGAGCCCTCGTGCCATGACGGATCGTCCACGCCCTGATCTCCTTGGGTCCAGCCGTGAAGAAGGTCTCGAGACCGAGAAGGCGGTACGCCTCCCGTGCGAGCACCGCCAGCCCCGGCTCTTTGAGATCGAGATCCGCGAGGAAGGCCGCTTGATCATCGGGTTCGAGTTGGGCGATCTGGGCTTCGATCTCGGCGCAGATCACCACGAACCCTGCTCCATCTCGGTCGGCGATGGCGCGGACGACTTCGACGTACTCGTTCCCTGCCAGGCCGCTCTCGTCGACGTTGCACACGTACAGCACGGGTTTCAGGGTGATCAGTTGTGCCTCGGCCAGGAGGGCGTACTCCTCGGGTGTCCATGCAGCGGAGCGGGCGGGGAGGCCCGCGCCCAGAACGTCCACCAGCTTCTCCGTCACCGCCTTGTCGGCGGCCGCGACCTTGTCCCCCGTCCTCACCGCCCGAGTGAGCCGATCGAGCCGTCGTTCGGCCACTGCCAGGTCGGCCAGCGCGAGCTCCAGGTCGATGGTCTCGATGTCGCGCGCCGGGTCCACCGATCCCTCGACGTGGGTGACCTCACCCTCGAAACAGCGCACGACGTGGAGAATGGCGTCGACCGACCGAATGTGGCCGAGGAACTGGTTTCCAAGGCCCTCTCCCTCGGATGCCCCTCGGACGAGCCCGGCGATGTCCACGATCTCGACCGCGGCAGGAACGATGCGCTCGGTTTCGATCTTCGTGTTGATCGCTGCGAGCCGCTCATCCGGAACGGGTACCACGCCCACGTTGGGCTCGATCGTGGCGAACGGGTAGTTCGCGGCCTCCACCGAGGCTGCGGTGAGGGCATTGAACAGCGTGCTCTTGCCGACATTGGGGAGGCCGACGATGCCGGCTTGGAGGGACACGATTGACTCCTCGAACTGAGGTGGGGGTTCCGGGAGAATAGTGGCCGGCCGGCGCCCACCGTCCCCGCCGCCAGATTCGCGAACGGAATGCCGGTCCCACGTCCGAACCGCGAATCGGTTCGCCTACTCTCGGCGTCGATGCGTACCGCAGTGATCGGAGCCGGCTCCTGGGGCACCACCGTGGCCTCGTTGGCGGCCCAAGCGAACTCGACCGTGCTCTGGGCGCGGCGTCCCGAGCTGTGCGACGCCATCAACTCCTCGTCCGAGAATCCCGACTACCTGCCCGGTCATCGTCTGCCGTACACGGTGCGAGCCGTCGGTGACCTCCACGAGGCGGTGGCCAACGCCGAGCTCGTGGTCATCGGTGTGCCGTCGCACGGTTTTCGAGAGGTGTTCCGGCAGCTGGTACCGGCTCTGGATCCGTCGGTCCCGATCGTCAGCCTCACAAAGGGCATCGAACAGGACACGCTGCTTCGTATGACGGAGATCATCGTGGAGGAGTTTCCGACGGTCGACTCGCGCCGCGTCGGAGTGCTGACCGGCCCCAACCTCGCACGCGAGGTCATGGACGGTTTTCCGGCAGCCGCGGTGGTGGCGATGGCGGACCAGGAGGCGGCAGCATCCGTGCAGGCGGCCTTCATGGGTCCAACGTTCCGGGTGTACCGAAACGACGACGTCGTCGGAGCCGAGCTCGCCGGTGCGCTCAAGAACGTCATGGCCATCGCCGCCGGGATGGCGAAGGGGTTGGGTTTTGGCCACAACACACTCGCCGCCCTGATCACGCGAGCCCTGGCCGAGCTCACTCGACTCGGCGTCGCCCTCGGCGGCAGGGCAGAGACGTTCGCCGGCCTGGCGGGAATGGGGGACCTGATCGCCACCTGCCAATCGGACGACTCCCGCAACAACCGCGTCGGCATGGCGCTCGCACAAGGAAAGCGGCTCGACGACATCATCGGCGAGATGCGCATGGTCGCCGAAGGCGTCAAGAGTGCACGACCCATCCTCTCGCTTGCCGCCACCCGCAACGTCGACATGCCGATTGCCGCCCAGGTCACGCGTGTGCTCCACGAAGGTGCCCACCCCCGAGAAGCCGTGCTCAACCTGATGACCAGAGAAGCCAAAGCAGAGGGCGGATGAAACGGTTCGTCATCTGGACGGCCGTGGCACTCGTTGCGCTGATCGGCGCCGGCGTCCAACAGGTGATGACCCCGCCGGCGCACGCCCAACCGATCGGCGACGCTCTCGTGGTGCATGCCGGGGGTCGCGGAGAACGTCTGAACTCGGCGTTGGCACTCATGGCCAACGGCGCGGCCCCCGTGATGGTGATCATGAACGGCAACGATCCCCTCTGGCCGGACGCCTTTTCCCTGTGCAATCGATCCAATCCGTACATCGTCCTGTGTCCGAGCCCGCAACCAGACAACACCGTCGGCGAGGCCTCCACCTTGGGAGACCTCATCGCCGAGCAGAAATGGGGGACGGTCGTGGTGGTGACCTCCGACTATCACCTCCGACGCACGATGATTCTGGACAGCCGATGTGCAGGAGACGCCGACCTCCGGGGAGTGGCGGCGCCGGCCGACATCACGACGGCTCGACGTGCCGCATTGATCGGCCGCGAGGTCATCGCACTGCCACAGGCCTATCTCAGCGGATGCAGATGAGCGCCGGCGCTCAGGTGTAGTAGCGGTAGATCACCTGCGCCACGCACACCGGTTTGCTGCCACCTTCGATCTCGAACACCACGTCCAGGGCGGCCTGCACTCCGCCTTCGAACTCGTCGACCGACGCCAGCGTGGCACCCGCACGGAGCTTCGAGCCCACGGGGACCGGTGCCGGGAAACGCACCTTGTTGGTGCCGTAGTTGATACCCATCGCAACCCCGTCGACCCAGACGATCTGCTCGATCAGGGGGACCGCCATCGACAGCGTCAGATAACCGTGGGCGATGGGGCCTCCGAACGGACCTGACGCCGCGCGTTCGGGATCGACGTGGATCCACTGGTGGTCGTCGGTGGCATCGGCGAAAGTGTCGACCCGTTCCTGAGTGATCTCCCACCAGTCGGAGTAGCCGAGGTGAGAGCCAACAGCCGATGCAAGATCGGACACGGAGGCGAAGTCGGATGCAGCCATGAATCCGACGCTACCCGTTCCCCGGCGGACGGTCCAAGAAACCGACGTCACGAGGGGATGCAAACGGCTCTACGCTGCGCTCGTGCCGAGCACCGACCCGTCCACTCGTGCAACCGAAGCCGGTCAGTCGGGGTTCCTTCGGTCATGAGCACCATCGCCACCAGACCACGCAGCGATCGTGACCAGTTCGAACCCGTGGATTGGGGTCTGTTCGTATTCGTCGCACTGATCTGGGGCGCGTCTTTCCTCTTCATCGCCATCGGACTCGAGTCGTTCCACCCGGGCTTCATCACCTGGGCCCGGGTGGCGCTGGGAGCGTTGGCGCTGAATCTCGTGCCTGCGGCCCGCCGCAAAGTGGAGCGTCGGGACCGCGGGCGACTGCTGGCCCTGTCGGTCGTGTGGGTGGGCATTCCGTTCACGCTCTTCCCGCTGGCGGAGACCCACATCAACTCGGCGGTCACCGGCCTCCTCAACGGAGCCACTCCGATCTTCGCCGGAATCATCGCCGGCCTCTTCTTCGGACGCCCGCCCAGGGGGCCACAACGTCTGGGTTTGGTGGTCGGTTTTCTGGGCGTGGCATCGGTCAGCCTCGGGTCGGCAGCGGAGGGCGGAACCGCGTTCATCGGCGTGCTCATGGCGCTGGGAGCCACCTTCTGTTACGGGATCGCCACCAATCTCGCCGGCCCTCTGCAACACCGATACGGTTCGGTGGCCGTGATGGGCAAGATGCTGGCGCTTGCGACGCTCTGGACCGCACCGTTCGGGGTCTACGGCTGGGCCAAGAGCAGCTTCGCTCTTGGTCCGGCAGTCGCCGTCGCGGTGCTGGGAGTGGTCGGGACCGGCGTCGCCTTTGCGCTCATGGCGACCCTCGTCGGTCGAGTGGGGGGACCGAGAGCGACGTTCATCACATATTTGATTCCCGTGGTGTCCTTGGCCTTGGGAGCTGCGTTCCTCGGAGATCGCGTCAGCTCGTGGGCCCTCGGTGGCGTCGCGTTGGTCATCGGCGGTGCCGTGCTCGCGAGCCGCCGGGAAGCGTGAAGGCCGAGCCCGCAACCGGCCGAGACAGGTGACTAGTCACCGCGGGCGCAAATGCAATCACTCTCGGCCTCGACACGCTTTCGACCGATGACTGCTGCAACGACGCCGGGAGAGACCGGCAACATCGGCTCAGGCCCGGGGTGGGCCGCCCGAATCGCCTTGGCATCAGGCATCCGGTCTCATCGAACTCCCGCCGGTGGTGCGTCGGGCTCGAGCGACCGGGTGATGGGGCGGATCCCGGATCGAAGCCCGGCGGCCGATTCGTTCGGATCGGTGGTGGCGCCCCAACGGGTGCCACCACCGATGTGTGGCAGCATGCGAGCATGACGTCGCTTCGCCATGCATCAGCCGACCTCGACGAGCGGCTCCAACGCCGACTCGATCTCCTCATCCCGGAGCTCATGGATCGCGCCGGACTCGACGCGTGGGTGCTCATCGCCCGGGAGTACAACGAGGACCCGGTACTCGTGACGATGCTCCCTCAAACGTGGCTCGACACGGCCCGTCGCCGTACGATCCTGGTGTTCCTCCGAGGCGAAGAGGGCGTCGAACGCATGGCAGTTGCCCGCTACGCCATCGACGATCTCTTCGACGGCGTGTGGGACCCCGGCCCCCAGCCCGACCAATGGGCAAGACTGGCCGAGATCCTCATCGGCGCCGACCCAAACCGCGTCGGCGTCAACACGTCGGCCGTGTTCCCACTGGCGGACGGATTGTCCGAGTCCGAGCATGCGGCGCTCGTCACCGCGATCGGGCCGCTGGCCGATCGCCTCGTCACTGCCGAACGCGCCGCGATCGGATGGCTCGAGACGAGGCTCCCGGACGAGATCGCCGAACTCCGAACCGCATGCGCCGAGGCCCATGGGTACTTGCGACGAGCACTCTCTTCAGAGGTCATCCAGGGGGGAGTCACCACCACCGAGGATGTCGAGTGGTGGCTGCGGCAACAGGTGCACGACGACGGGTACGGATCCTGGTTCCACCCGACATGTAGCGTTCAACGGGTGGGAGGGCCACCCCGGTCGTCCTTCTCGGGACGACCAGGATCCCACGTGATCGAGCCAGGCGACCTCGTGCACATCGACTTCGGAATCAGACGTATGGGCCTCTGCACGGACCAGCAGCAGCACGGGTACGTGCTGAAGCCCGGCGAGAGCGGACCGCCGGGAGGACTGGCGGCGGGACTGGAGACGGCAAACCTCCTCCAAGACCTCCTGATGGAGCGATTCGTGACGGGTTCCACCGGCAACCAGATCCTGTCGGAAACCCGACACGCTGCCACCCGGGCGGGTATCGACGGTCTCGTCTACACGCATCCCATCGGTGTCCACGGCCACGCCGCCGGTCCCACGATCGGACTGTGGGATCAACAGGAGGGGGTCGCCGGTCAGGGCGACTATCCGTTGTTTCCCGACACGGCGTTCTCCATCGAGCTCCAAGCGCGGCTCGAGGTACCCGAATGGGGCGGGCAGGTTGTCCAGTTCATGCTCGAGGAAGATGCATGGTTCGACGGCGACGTATGTCGTTTCCTGGACGGCCGCCAAACGGAGCTCTGGCTGGTCTAGGGAACAGCCTGGGCTGGCTCACCCCGGCGATCGCGGTCAGCGCTCGAGGATGCTGCCGAAGATGTTCTCCCCGATCGACTGTCCCCCTCCCCCGCTGGTGCGACGTGCGGCGGCGAGGATGCGGTCGGCGAGTTTCGAGAACGGCAGCGACTGCAACCAGACACGTCCGCTCCCCGAGAGCGTGGCCAGGAAGGCGGCGAACGCAACCTCGTGCAGGCCGCCGCCGTCATTGGTGTAGTGCGTCATGAACAGCGACTCTCCGGCGATCCTGCGCTTGGCGCCTCCAACGAGCTTTCCCAGGGAGCCGCGATCGGGCTCGGACCCATCGCCCATCTTGGTCTCGAAGGTGATGTTCTGCTCCATCCACACCATCGCTCCCGCTTCGGCGATCACCGTCTCCCCTGGGTCCAGCTCGGTCTCGACGAATTGAACGTCTTCACCGAAGATCTGAAAGTCGACGTCGTGACTCCGCTTGCTGTGCACCGTTTCTCGGCTCCGAGCCGAACGCTACCGGGCGGGCGGCCCTCGGACCCGTCACCGAGAGGCGGTCTCGCGAAGTGCCCGATACATCAACCTTTGATCTCCCAACCGCCTTCGCAGCGACCGTTCGAGCCCGCCGATCGGATACAGATTCTGAGGCGCCCGGGGGTCTTTGTGCTCGTGGCTCGCAAACCGCGGGAGGGTCGCCGTGACGCGATCTGCCAGGCGGGCCGCCTCGGTAGCCGGGCGATCGGCGGACACCTCACACCGGACGATGCCACCCATCGGACCCGGCGCCACCGCCAGCCGCAAATACCACGAGTAGTAGCTACGCATACCGGTGACGAGGAACAGCGGTGTTCGGCGACCCACGGGAAGGCCGATCATCACGTGTCGAAGGTCCTGCGGGAGGTAGTGAACGTGCTGGGTCTTCACGTACCCGACGGCATCCGGGACGCGTTGATGATGCGACAACGGACCGTCGACCACCACCAGCGATGCCCCCGCATGACTGGCTGCGACGCTTCCTTCCAGCTCGCCCATCCGTTGCTGGATTCCCAGCCACATGTCGGGTGGAGTGGTCCCAGCAGTTGCACGCACCTCATACATGCCGTGTCGGGTGGCGATGTCGACGGCGTCGACCGCACTGGTGAAGAGGCCGCGCTGGACCGTCGCCGCCACCGTGTCGGCCTCGCCGTTGCATCGAACCACCCCGGCCGCATAGGTCGCACACAAACCGAGAACCGGTGTGCCATCCGGCTGCTCGATCCACAAGTTGGCGTCGACGCGCCGGACCCCGTCGATGAACATGATCTCGTCGGCCGCACCCACGTCGGGAAGGATGGAGCGCCACCCCGACGCCGCCAATTCGATCTCGGCATCCACCTTGGCCGCGGTCTCCTCGGCTTCGCCGTCGGTGGGCGTTCCGTATTCGGGGGCCCATGCTTCCACCGTGAACCTCATGAACGCTCTCTCACGTGTCGACCCGTCGAACATCGGAGCCGGAGACCGAGCGCACCACTTCGAAGCGGGTCGGTACGAGCTCTGCCAGTTCGGTGACATGGGTGACGATCCCGACCGTGCGACCCGACGCGCCCAGCTCTTGGATCACAGTGGCCACCACGTCGAGCGTGTCGACGTCGAGCGTGCCAAATCCCTCGTCGAGGAAGATCGACTCGAGACGCGCCGTCCCGCCGGCCGCCATCGCCCCGATCTGTTCTGCCAGCGACAGGGCCAACGCGAGCGAGACCAGAAAGGTCTCGCCGCCTGAGAGGGTCTTGACTCCGCGGGTCTCGTCGGCGTTGCGATGATCGATCACCACGAAGTCGCGCTTCGCCATCTCGAGCGAGTACGCGCCGCTCGAAAGCTGGTTCAACAACACGTTTGCGCCGAGGACCAGCCCATGGAGAGCTTCCTCCATCAGCCAGCCTTCGAAGCCCCGCGCCTGGAGGTGAAGAGAGAGCGACTTGGCGACGTCCGCCTGTCTCGTGACCGAGGCCAGATCCTCTGTGGCCCGCACCGCAGCCTCGCGATCCGCTCGAATCCGTCCGAGGGTGGACTCGGCATCGGCCAGGGCAGCCACGAGGAGATCGCCCGGCCGGCCCCGCGCAGGATCGAGCTGATGGCGTCGGAGTTCGAGCTCGACAGCGCTCATCGCCTCGTTCAGCTCGGACCGGAGCCGCGCCACATCGGCCGCCACAGACTCGAGATCCGCCCTCAGCTCGTCATGCTTCGCTCGGGACCAAGACAGCATGACCCCCCAGTCCGCAGCGAGGTCTTCGAGCGGCAGCACCGGTGGATTGGCCGGGGACAGCCGGTCGCGCACCGACGACAGCTCGCGCCGTCCGGCCGCCTCGAGCTCCTTGGTCCTCGTCAGCTTCGACCGAGCCTCCATGACCAGATCGCGGGCCTTCCGCTCGGCGTCACGGAGCACACCGAGCTCGAGGCTCTTCGCCCTCACCTGCTCGAGCATGGACTCGACCTCACCGGCCGAAGGCCGGCCCTCGAGGTCACCATCGAGATCCGACAGCTCCGAATCGACCGCGGTCAAGGTCGCTTCGCACGACTCCAGATGCACCCGGGCCGATCGCTCCTCGGCCGCAGCTCGTTCCAGGTCACCCTGTGACCGCTCGAGCTCGCTTCGAGCCGCATCCAATGCAGGCACTTCCGGGTGCTCGGGCAGGCGGTCGACCATGCGGAGGCACACGGGGCAGTCGGATCCGACTTCGAGATGTCCGGCCATCGCCTGGGCCGCATGCCGAGTCTCGATCTCGGCGAGATCGAGACGCGCTCGCTCATGCGCGGCTCGTGCCACCTCGAGCGCGGCTGCCATGTCCACGGCTCGGGCCTTCGCCGTCTCCGTCGTGGCCAAGCCCGTCGCTCGACGTTCTGCCAAAGCTGCGTGTCGCTTCCAACGCTCGGCCAGCCTGGTCAGGTCGGCGAGGTCCGGCAGAGTCCCGGCACGGTCTTCCTCGGCAACGACACGCTCCGAGGCGGCCGCCAGGTCGGTCTCGGCCGTGGTGAGTGCCGAAGTCGCTTCGGCGACGTATCCGGCGATGGCGGCGACCTCGGCCGGCATCGCCAGACGGTCGAGATCGGTCATCAGCGCGGTCGTCGCTTGCGTTCGCTGCTGTGCCTCGTCGACGGACGCCCCCAGCCGGTCGATCTCGGGCTGCACCTCGGACACGATCTCGATGCTCCGGCGTAGGCCCTCTACCCTCGCCTCCGCTGCCTGCTCCACCTCCACTGTCACCGCTGCGAGCCGTTCCAAGTCGCGACTCAGAACGGCCGCTTCGCCATCGGCCCTCGACTTCCGATGTTGGGCCAGCTCCCGCATCTGCTCGTAGACACCCAAGTCCAGCAGGGTCCGCAGCAGATCCTGCCGTTTGGCCGGCGTGTCGTGGAGGAACGATGCGAAGGTGCCCTGGGGCAGGAGCACCGTCTTCGTGAAGTGCTCGAACGTCAGGCCGAGCAGGCCGGCGACGGTTTCCGTGACCTCGTCCGCTCCGCTGGCGAGCACCACATGTTCGCCGTCATCCAGGTGGATCTCGAGTCGCGCCTCGGGTGTCGTCGCCCCGGTCTTCGTCCGGCGGACCACCCGGGCCGACGTGTAGACATCGTTGCCGACGGAGAACTCGAAGAGGATGCGGGCCTCCTGGGCGCCAAGCGCTATCACCGGCTCGACCGCCCGGGCATCGAGCCGCGGCACCCGGCCGTACAACGCAAAACACATCGCATCCAGCAGCGAAGTCTTGCCGGATCCGGTCGGCCCGGTCAGTGCGAAGAGTTCGGCGTCCACGAACGAGACGGGCGTGTCCATCGTTCGGAAGACGGTGAATCCCTGGAGATGCAGCGCCCTAGGCCTCATGGATCTCCTCGAGCAACTCGTCGAAGAGAGCCAAGAGGTCCGGATCCTCGACAGAACCGTGGGCGAGGTACTCCAGGAAGAGCTCACGCGGCTCACGTCCGATCCGCCGAACCTCCATCCGCTCGGGCTTCTGTGTGGGCGACGGAGCCAGCACCACGTCGACGGCGTCCGGGACGAGCTCCCGCACCTCGTCGGAGAGCCCGGTACGGCCAGGCTCCTCCAGCTCGACCTTGACATAGGCATGCTCAGGGAGACCCTCGGCGGCCTCCTTCACCTGGGTCAACGTGCCCGTGAGCCTGATCAGCGGCGTACCCGACATGAGCGGTATCGGCCGGACGCGGACCGGAAGCCCGGGCTCCGCCTCCACGATGAGCACAGCCTTCTGGTCGCCGGCCTCTCCGAAGTCCAGTTGGAGCGGCGAGCCCGAGTACCAGACGGGCGCCGGCGACGGCACCTGTTGCTGCCGATGCAGATGGCCGAGTGCCACATACGAGAGCGACCCCGGGAACGACAGAGCCGGGATGGCGTATCCGAAGATGTGGGCGTGCCGCTCGCTGCCGGATTGTGCAGCGCCGTGGACCATCGCATGGGCCGCAACCACGTTGACCGTGTCCGTCGTCATGTCGGATGTCAGGGCCTCGATGAGCCGTCTCATGCGTGCCTCGTAGTCCTGCGCTTGGTCGACTGCATCCTTGAGCAGGAGATCGCTGGCGCTGACGATGCCCCGCTGACTCTGCCATGGAAGCAATGCGACTCTCAACGGGACACCGAGGTCGTCGATGACTCCGCCTTCCGCCGGGCGCATGATCCTCGCCCCGACGCGCACCCGCCCCAGCTCGAGCAGTGGAGCGACCGCCTGGAGCCGCCTCGGGTTGTCGTGGTTTCCTGCGACGAGCACGACCGGGGCCACATCGGCGAGGTCGAGCAAGGCTCTGTACACCACTTGTTCGGCTTCGGGCGTGGGCGCCGCCACGTCGAACACGTCGCCCGACATCAGGACCACATCCACGTCCTCCCGCCGCGCCACGTCGGCGATCTCGGCGAGCACCGCGCGGTGTTCGTCGATGCGGCTCCGGCCTCGCATCGTTCGGCCCACATGCCAGTCGGAGGTGTGCAGGATCTTCAGTGCCGTCACTCGGCCAGGGTACCGAGGGTGTGCGACAGGATTGAGGACCCGACGAGGCGATCGGTAGGTTCTGTGAATGCGCATCGAGTACCCCCATCGACATGAGCGCTTCGGAGCGGTGCGGATCCACGATCTGGTGCAGGTGATCGAGCTCGACTCCGGGTTGCGCGGGGAGCCCGGCGACTCCGTCATATCGGGTCGGCGGGTGGTTCACGTCCCACCGGCGGCGATCGCAGCCGTGGAGGGGCGCATGGCAATCGTGGTTCCCACGAAGAACGAGCGACGCAAGGTCATCGAGGGTGTGCTCAGCGCCATTCCCCACGACTGCCTGGTCGTCCTCGTCTCCGCATCCGAACGCAGGCCCATCGACCGATACCGGCTCGAAACCAATCTGCTCTCCGACCTGTGCGAGGCAACCGGGCGAAGAGCCATCGCAGTTCACCAAGCCGATCCCGATGTGGCGCTCGCGCTCGACCGTTGTGGGATGCCCGCTCTGGTCGGGCCAGACGACTCCGTCCGGCCGGGCAAGGGCGAGGCGATGATCCTGGCGATGCTCATCGCCGAGGCCACCGGCCAACACCACGTCGGCTTCGTCGACGCCGACAACTACGTCCCCGGCGCCGTCCACGAGTATGCGAAGATCTTCGCTGCCGGGCTTCACATGGCGCCAACGCCATACGCCATGGTCCGAATCTCGTGGCAGTCGAAACCGAAGGTGACGGACGGTCGCCTGGTGTTCAACCGGTGGGGACGCTCGACCAAGATCACCAACGAATTCCTCAACCAACTCCTGTCCGAATACACGGGCTTCGGGACCGACATCATCAAGACGGCCAACGCCGGCGAGCACGCGATGACGATGCAGCTGGCTCGACGGCTCAGATTTGCGGGCGGGTTCGCGATCGAGCCGTATCAGGTCGTGGAGATGTTCGAGCAGTTCGGTGGGGCCTTCCCATCGAGTCATCCCGAGGTGAACGAGTCGCTGGTCGACGTCTTCCAGGTGGAGACCCGCAATCCCCACTTTCACGAGGACAAGGGAAGCGGTCACGTCACCGCCATGCGAACGCAGGCTCTGCACGCACTGTGCGGATCACCTGTCTGCCCGCCGCAACTCCGGTCGGACATCATGGAGTTCCTGCGAGACGAAGACGACGGCGAGACCGCATCCGCAGAAGGCGGGATTCTCTACCCTCCGATCACCACCGCAGACCCCGAATCCTTCGCCGTCCACCTGGCCAAGGCGCAGTCTTTCACGAGCTTCGGCGTGTCGATGCGTCTCGACGGGTGATCACTCCGCCAGCGCTGCCTCCACCTCGGCCTGGTAGTCGTCCAACAGGACGAAGGCCTCCGCAAATCCCTGGACTTCGCCACTCCGGGGCGGGCATTCGAAGAAAGTCTCGTCGGCAACGCTCAGCCAATCCTCGACCGGATCGTCGAGGGTGGACTCCGGGGCCGGAAGAAGATACAGCCGCTCTTCTCTCAAGAGCGTGAGCGCCGTGTCACACAGGGACTTCGCATCATCCCCTGACAACGCCTCCACCGTCGGGACAGCGGCGATCACACGATCCCAATGCCCTTGCCATTCCGACACCGGCGGGCGGGCTTCACGTTGACATGCGTTGAGAAGCAGCGCCATCGAAACAAACAGAAGAATGAGACGCCTTGGCACGGCAACCACGGTAACGGTCTCGAGACCCGATCGGGTGAAACGAACCGCGGCCCGACCGGATAGTCTCGCCGGCACGATGCTCTTCCACCTCGCGACACGGGCCGATTGGGATGCCCGAGGCGCGACCGCCTATGTGCCCGCCGGACTGTCACGCGAAGGATTTGTGCACTGCTCGAGCGTGGATCAGGTCGTGCGGACTGCAAACAGACTGTTCACCGGCAGACGTGACCTGCTGCTCTTGGTCATCGAGCCTTCGGCCCTCGGCTCCACCGTGGTGTGGGAGGACCTCTACGACGCCGGCGAGGACTTCCCCCACGTCTACGGCTCGATCGACCTGGCAGCAATCACCTCGGTCGAACAGTTCCTCCCGGACGAGGCGGGCACCTTCTCCTGGAACCCAGGAGCCGGGTAGGTTCTGTGGCATGCCACGGGTGGAAAGACCGAACATGGCCGACTACGGGGTTCCCGACGAGTTGCACGGGACGCTGGACTGGACATGGGCGGAGGAACGTCTGGCGGAGGCACGCAACTACTGGGTGGTCACGGTCGATCCACGAGGGCGTCCCCACGCAATGCCCGTCTGGGGTGTCTGGCATGACGATCGGTTCTGGTTCTCGGCGGCGCCGACGGCTCTGAAGGTCCGCAACATCGCCGAAAACCCGCACGTCGTGGTCATGAGTGAGGACACGGTGAATGTCGTCTCCATCGAGGGCATGGCCGGCCGAGTCCACGGGCGGCGTGACGTCGCAGAAGCCTGGGCTGCCCGCTACGAACCTGACCCGGTGCGGCAGGCCGAGATGGCCGATTTCATGATGGGCGGAGCGGTGTTCGAGGTGACCCCGGTCAAGGCGTTCGGGATGATCGAGTCCGAGGAGCTGTTCTCATCCAGCGCCACCCGTTGGGTGTGGTGAAGGGCGCCGGAGGGCCCAGCGATCACGTACCAGTCAATCCTCGGGTCGCTCCGACAGTGACACGGGGCGGAGCGGGTCCGACAGGTCACGAATGGCATCGAGCGTGTCGCACGCCTCGGCCGCCTCGTCGGCGGTGAGCTTGGACACCGCGAACCCCATGTGGACGATCACACGGTCTTCGATCGCCGCCTCGGGGACGTGATCGAGACGCACTTCTCGAGTGGTCCCGGCGTAGTCGACAATCGCCTTGCGAACGCCCTGCGAATCCTCCACGATCGAAACCACGCGGGCCGGAACGCCGATACACACTTGTCACATCTCCTGGGATTTCACTTGATCTTCCGACAACCTCGCCCCTGTGAACAGTGGGATTTCGTCCCTGGTGCCGGCACTCGAGACCTCCTTCTCGGTCGTGCTGCGAACGGTCGGCTCGGAGCACATCTACCCTGGTCGGGACTCGAGTGACCGGGTAACCAGATCCATCATGCTTCCGACATCACCCACTTCGCAACAGTCGGGGCTGACGATGTTCGCCAGATATGCCTACCCGCCCAACGAACGGGGGTATTGCGGACCGGCCGACCACCTCGAGCTGCGGGAGTATCGGGACTCCGGCGTCGTGGATGCCCGGCTGATACAGCTCGCCAGGTCGTTCGAAGGCCCGTTCCCGTATCTGCAGGCTCTTGCCCACCGAGCCGGTCTCGATGATCCATTCGACCTCCGGGTGGTCGAAGCGTATTGGGTCGGAAACGAACTCCTCGACGATCTCCCCGTGCAGGATTTCGGAAACGCCGTGGAACAGCGGTTCCGGCCTCGGCTCGGTTCCCGCTGGTCGGCGATGGCCGAGTCGATCCAGGGCGGCGTTGCTCACCACAGCTACCACGTGTTCGTGACCTACCCCTGGGTCGGGCTTCTGGTGGAGTCAGGAAGATCCGAGGGACCACTCGAGATCCTCGACCGGTGCCGGATCAGGTGGGGAAGGGTGGAGACCGTCAGCGCCGGGATGGCCGTCGTTCGGTCTCAACCGCTCACCTGGGATGGCCGGAGGCTCGCCCTCGGCGAACCCGCAGCCGAAGAAGCGCAGGTCCCGATCGACGGCGGCGACTTGCACCTCGCATCCGGCGACTGGGTGTCACTGCACTGGAATTGGATCTGCGATCGGCTGACCGAGCGCCAGCGATCCCATCTGGCCCGGTTCAGCAACCGCCAGCTTGCATGGGTCAACGACGGAATCGACCATCCACGCCATCGGGAGTTGCTCGGCTGACGCCGACCCCCGTACTCCACTTCGAATCGGAGAACCAACGATGAACAGAAGGCTGCGCGTACGTCTCGTCCTGATCGGTGCGTTCGGGTTGATCGTCGGCTGCGGTGGGACAGGCGCGGATTCCGCCGGAGCCACGGTCCGGGTGTACACGAGCGTTTCCCAAGACGCCGTCGACGCAGTGGTAGGGGCGTTCACGGCCGCCAATCCCGAGGTGAATGTGGAGGTGTACCGCGCCCCCACCGGCGAGCTCACGGCCAGGGTGGCGGCCGAGTTGCGCGACGACGACCTCGGTGCCGACGTGTTCTGGCTCACCGATCCATTGTCGATACAGCAGTATGCCGCCGACGGCCTGTTGCTGGAGTGGGAGCCCGAGCATGCCGCCGACCTTCCGGATTCGTATCGGACATCGAGCTTCTTCGGTACCAGGGTCCTCAACATGGTGATCGTCGCCGGCGCCGATCTCGATGCGCCGCCCTCCGATTGGGACGACCTCGCCGACTGGCCGACACCGGGTGAGGTTGCCATTCCGGACCCGGCCTTCGCCGGTTCCGCATTCGGGGCCTTGGCATCGTTCGCCCTCGACCCTGCCTACGGGCTCGGCTTCTACAACCGTCTCGCATCCTCTGGCGCAGTCCAGGTTCCATCACCGGGGGATGTCGTGACCGGGGTGGCAGACGGCGTGTACGCCGCCGGCATCACCCTCGACCGGACCGCCAACGATGCCATCACCGACGGGTCGCCGATCCAGGTCGTGTGGCCGGCCTCGGGAGCGATCGCGATCTACAGCCCGATCGCGGTGGTGGCAGCAAACGACAACGTGGACGCGGCACGGGATTTCGTCGACTTCACCATTGCCCCGGATGGGCAGCAGGCGATCGCCGACTCGGGCTGGCAGCCCGCCAGCCCGGCGGTCACGTGGCCCGAAGGCGGGCAGACCCGGAGCGTGGACTGGGCAGCGGCGTTCGGACGCCAGGACGAGCTTCTCGGCGGCTACCGGTCCATCTTCGATGGGTGACCGACTGACATCGAGTTCGCTCCCACGTTCGGGGCGACGACCCGTCGGGCTGCTCGGCTCCTCGCTGGTTCTGCTCGCGGTGATCGTCGTCCCCGTGCTGGCGCTGGTCCGCGTCGCACTCGACGAGGTCGGCGGCAGCGACGCGCTGGGTGGACCTGCACTCGCGAAGGCGATCGCAAACAGCCTCTCGATCAGCTTGCTGGCGGCCACCCTGGCTGTGGGACTCGGGACGGCGACCGCCCTCGTCACCGAGCGGCTCAACCCACCGGGCCGGGCCTGGTTGCGCTACGGGATCATGTTCCCCATCGTGGTGCCCGGGTTCGTCACGGCACTCGGGTGGACGCGGGCCTACGGTCCGGGCGGACTGACCGACCGAGCTTTCGGATGGACCTTCCCGGGCCTCTACGGAAGAATCGGCATCGTCGTCGTCATCGCCGCAGGACTGATACCCCTCTGCCATGTGATCGTCTCGGCTGCGCTCGCCGCCCTCGGAGACGAGGACCTGGAACGGGCAGCGCTCGTCAGCGGGGCCTCACGACTCACGACCATCCGCACGGTCACGCTTCCGCTTGTCCGGGGCGGCATCGCCGGCGCCGCCGCATTGGCGTTCGTCATGGCGATGAACGCGTTCGGGGTTCCGGCGGTGCTCGGCACACCCGCCCGCGTCGCAACCATCACCACCCGGATCTACCAGGACTATGCCCTGTCGGCGCGACCAGAGGCGTTCGCCAGAGCGGTGTTCGGAGCCTGTGTCCTGGTGATAGTGACCGTTCCGATCGCTGCCTTCGCCGAACGCTGGCTGAGACCGAGCGAGCGGACCGTCGCTCACGGTCCGCCTGTGCTCGCCCGACGGGCCACTGCCAGCCATCGGTTGGCGGCGGCCGGCGTCTGGATGCTCGTCGCTATCGTGGCGATCGTCCCGCTGATGGCGCTGCTCGCGACCGCCGCCACCCGGGCCATCGGGCTGCCTCCCACCCCGGACAACTGGACTTGGGCACACTTCGCAGACGCCTTCGACGGCAGGCTCGCCGACGCATTCGTCACGAGCGCCGTTCTGGCGGGATCCGCCGCCGTGGCGGCTGTGGGTCTCGGTTGGGTCTCTTCACGGCTGTCGCGGGGCCGGCGAGCCATCTCCCTCCTGGTGCTGCTCGGCTTCGCCATCCCCGGATCGTCGCTGGCTGTGGGAGTACTCTTGTCCTACGGATCGCTTCTCCGAGGGACTCTGCTGCTGATCCTCGTTGCCTACGTGGCGAAGCTGTGGGCGGTCGGCCACCGGGTGCTGACGGGTGTGGCGGCCGGCATCGATCCTGAGCTGGGATCGGCCGGCCGGGTGAGCGGTGCTTCGCAGGTCACGGCCACCCGGACACTCACGGTTCCGATGATGCGCCCGGGCATCGTGACCGCGGCTGCGCTGGTCGGTTTGCTTGCATTCCACGAGCTCACGATGTCGAGCCTCCTGTACGGCCCCCGGACCGCCACGCTCGCAGTGTCAGTCCTCAATCTCCAACAGATCGGCGACGTTCCCACCAGCTCGGCATTGGCGGTCCTGATCGTCATCCCGCCGTTGCTGGCGGCTCTGGCGGTCGCGGTGTGGAGAACCTCGAGGCGACGGGCCGGGCGAACATGACCGTCCTCGAGTGTCGTCGCGTGTGCGTCGATTACGGGTCGATCCGGGTCCTCGACGGCATCGATCTGTCGGTGGGCGCCTCACAGACGCTGGCCCTCCTCGGCCCCTCCGGTTGTGGCAAGACGACGCTGATGTATGCGATTGCCGGTTTGGTCCCGATCAGCGGCGGCTCGATCCGAATCGAGGAAGACGAGGTGGCAGGCCCCAAGCTGCACCGATCCCCGGACCACCGCTCGGTAGGTCTGGTGTTCCAGTCCTATGCCCTGTGGCCGCACCTCGATGCAGTCGACACGGTCGCATACCCGCTGCGGAGAGCCGGACGTTCTCGGCCGGAGGCGAGACGGGAGGCCCTGGCGCTCATGGAGCGGCTGGGGATCGAGCACCTTGCCGATCGGCGGCCCAACGAGTTGTCAGGAGGCCAGCAGCAGAGGGTTGGTGTCGCCCGTGCCCTGGCGCGGACGGCGTCGGTGTACCTCTACGACGAGCCGACGGCACATCTCGACGCTCCCCTGCGAGCAGCGGTCCAGGCCGAGATCGGCATGCGGAGCCGCGACTCAGGTGCGGCTGGAATCTACGCAACCCACGACGCGTCGGAAGCCCTGGCGGTGGCCGACATCGTGGCACTCATGCGCAACGGCCGCATCACCCAAGTCGGGACGCCCGTCGAGGTCTACGAGCGACCACACGATCTGTGGTCGGCTCGACTGACGGGCGCAGCCTCGGTCGCGATGGCCCATGTCGGCGACGGAGTGATCGACGTCGACGGGCACGAGATCGCCACCGATCTCGGCGGCGCCGACGTCATCGGGGAGAGCACCGTGCTCATCAGACCGGAGTGGGTCGACTTCGATGGGCCTCTGGCGGGGATGATCCGCGAAGTGTGGTTCCGTGGCGGCCACACCGACTACCTGCTCGACACGGGCGTTGGCACCATCGCCGCCAGGACCCCTGGCCCTCCGCGTCTCCATCGGGGCGCTCAGGTTCGGTGGACCATCGCCCGCGCCTGGCCGATCGCCGAGTCATCGTGAAGCAGCCATGGCCGATTTGAGGACCAAACGATTGTGGCTGCGGCAGTGGCGCGAGTCGGACTGCGTTCCGTTTGCTGCGATGAACGCCGACCCTGTCGTCATGGAGCATTTCCCCTCGACCTTGACCTCCGACCAGTCCGGCGAGTTCGTGGATCGCATGACAGCCCATCTCGACGAGCACGGGTGGGGCCTCTGGGCGACCGAGGTGGTCGACACCGGCGAGTTCATCGGATTCATCGGGCTGTGGGCGGCAGGCTTCGACCCGTTCAAATCCGAAGAGTTGGTCGAGGTCGGATGGCGACTCACCCGCTCCGCCTGGGGCAACGGCTACGCCACCGAAGGCGCACGCGCAGCACTCGCCCACGCCTTCGACGTGCTCGGGCTCACCGAGCTGGTTTCGTTCACGAGCGCCACCAACATCAGGTCGCAGGCGGTGATGGAACGCATCGGCATGACCCGCGACCCGTCAGGCGACTTCGAGCACCCGCGCCTCCCCTCCGACCATCCACTGCGGCCGCATGTGCTGTATCGGATCAGGCGAGCTGCCGGCTCCTGAGACATCCCCCTACCCCGACGGGGCCGTGCAGACACAGGCAACTGTCCATCGAGCGAAGTGACACCATTTGCCCTGGTGTTCCTCGCTTCCATCGACCAGCGTGCCATCGCACTGGTGACGAGAAGCATGGGCGACGATGCGCGGCCATTCGTCTCACGTCGCCCGTCTCACGTCGTCCGTCTGACGTCGTCACCTCCCGCGGATACGCCACGGATCCGCCGGCAGCTCCGTCGATGCTCAGCCGAGACCTTCGAACGGATCTTCGGGACCGGAGTCTGGAGTGGGCGATGCCCCGGCCTCGGAGGCCCGGGTCGCCCATGCTGGGAACGGGAACTCGAGCACCAACGGGACCGGGAGCTCGGGCTGGGCAACGAGCATGGTCCCGGGCTTGATGATCGTGGCCCGCTGCCGCTGAACTTGGGGCAGGAAGCCGTACTCGTCGCGGCCCGCTTCTGCAGAGTCGAGACGGCCGACCACTCGGATCGAGCTGTTGGCGATGATCCGCCGCTCGACTTCCGACGCCGTCTGCTGCGCTCCGATGAGAATGATGCCGAGACTCCTCCCTCGTTCCGCGACGTCGAGGAGGATCTCCTTGATGGGGCTCGCACCCTCACGGGGGGCGTACTTGTTGAGCTCGTCGAGCACCAGGAACAGCAACTCGTCGGATTGGCCGGCGCGCTCACGCTCGTCGAAGGCTTTGCGGATGGTGACACCAACCACGAACCGCTTGGCTCGATCGTTGAGGTTGTGGAGGTCGACCACCGTCACCTGATGCTGGAGCGGGGTGACCGAATGGCGGCCGGCGTTGGCGACGTCGCCGCGAATGAGCCGTTCGACATGCCGGACGGACGCCCGAAGCCGGCGGACGAACGCATTGACCGTTCCCTGACCGATGGCCGTACCGGCCCACACCGGTCGGTCGTCTTCTTTGGTGACCTTGTCGTTGATCAGGTCGACGAGATCCGAGAACGTGCGCACGGTGGTGCCTTCGATGCGGACCGCTCCGTCATCGAGCGGGGTACACCGCTTCAACTGAGCCATGACGTTGTACACGACCATCGTGTACTGGGCCCTGTCGTCCTCGGCGTCGGCGAACAGGAACGGCAGCAGGTCGTCTTTGCAGAACTCCTCGAGAGTCCAGAAGAACGACTCCACGCCGTGACCACGAGCGGACACATCGGGGACCGCGGCTGCCGAACCCACCCGCGGTGGCGCCCAGACGCCCACCGAACCGAAGGCTTCTGCCGGTAGGCCCAGTTTCTGATAGCGGGAGCGCTGGTCATCTTCCAGCTTGGCGTTCGGGTGGTCGAGGAAGAGGAGGTCTTCGCCCTTCACGTTGAAGATCAGCGCCTTCGTGTTGACTGCGCGGGTGCCCAGCACACCGCTGTTGAACAGCGAGTGGAGCAGGAAGGTGGCGTAGGTGGTCTTGGTGGCCACACCGGAAATGCCGGAGATGTTCACGTGGGCGCCTCTGCGCCCGTCGAGAAACTCGAGGTTCACGACCAACGGCTCTCCTGAACGAGAGAGGCCGATCGGGAGCTTCTCTGTCATCCGGTCGAAGAACAACGCCTGGTCCCGCTCGTCGCCCTCCGCCTTGCGCACCTCTTCGCCCGGGCGGGGCGGCACGAAGATCTCCGGCTCGAACCGGGTTGCCGTGACCTGTGCCGACTCCGAGACCTCGGCGGGGAGCACTCCTTCGGAGATCAGGAAGACGTCGGAGTCGAATCGGGCCCCTTCGTGACGGGCGCGGACCTGGGCCACCATGCCGTAGATCTTCACGACCTCACCACCGGGGAGCACCCGTTCGAGCGCGACCACGTCGTCGAGCTGGAGGTACGCGCCTTCGGCCACCCCCACCCAGAACTCGAGAGGGGTGGCATCTTCCGTGCCGATGACCCGGCCGACGATCTCAGCAGACATGTTGGCTGGCATCGAGGCGAGCGTATCAGTCGCCGCCGACTGTTCCCGCTCACACCGGTTCAGCGGGCGAGCTCGGTCAACAGGTACTCGGTGGTTGCGCGATATGCGCGATCGATGGCTTCTGGGATCGATGCCGAACTGCGATAGCGCAGACGACCAGGATCGTTGAACCGATCCGTCCGGTCCACGCCTGTGGGAAGCACCCGCACCATGACCCCGGGAGGGACGTTCTGGAGGTCACGATTGAAGCGGTGACGTCGTGCGACCTCGAACGACACCAGCGCAACTTCCCAAGCCCGACGCGGAACCCGCAGCGGGGCATCGATGTTCCCCACGTGCAAGACGAAGATTTCTTCCGCCCCCAACTCGAGCGCCTTCGAGATCGGAATCGAGTTGACGACACCGCCATCCACGTAGTGACGTCCGTCGATCTCGACCGGTGGGAACAACCCCGGGACAGCCGACGACGCCAGCACAGCCTCGACCAGGGGACCTCGATCGAACCAGAACTCCGAGGAGCCTTCGATGTGGGCCGCCACACATTGGAACGGGATCCCGAGATCCTCGATCCGGGTGGCCGGCGCCCAATGATCCAACAGCGCTCGCAAGGGCTCGTTTGAGTGGACGTGAGTGCGATGCCGGAAGAGGTTCATCATCCGCTCCCCCAGGTGCTCCGAGAACAAGCTGTGGAACTCATCCGATCGCCACGCCATCTCGAGTCGCTCCACCGCCCTCGCGAGGGGCTGTGACGCCACGATTGCGCCATTGAACGCACCTACCGAGGCGCCCACGATCAGGTCGGGCTCGACGCCGGTCTCGGCCAGCGCCTTCAGCATCCCCACTTCGGCGGCGCCCTTCATACCACCCCCGCCGAGCACCAGCGCGGTCTTGCGGCTGCCTCTGAGAGTCATGGCTGTCAGACTAGGACGCCCGGTCGAAGCTACGAGGATGCCACGATGAATCCACCGCCTCAGGTGATCCGCCGATTGGTGCTGACGCCGGTCGCGTGGGCGGGCGCGTTGTTGCTGTCCGCCGTTGCTCTCCTGCTCATGCCACTCGCGCTCGTGCTCGACCTCGTCGATCGGCGGTCGTGGAGACACATGCGGCTTCTGAGCCTCGGTGCCGCATTCTGCGCATTGGAGTTCGCCGCGCTGAGCGCCGGTTTCGGTGTGTGGGTCGCGCACATCTTCGACCGTGACCAGGCATCACGGTCCGACGCCTTCCAGGCTGTGCTCGCGTGGTGGCTCCGTTCGATCACGACGTCGATACGGCGATGTCTGAACTTCACCTTCGACGTCCGGTTCCCCGACACGGGCGATGCTCCGCTGATCGTGCTCAGCCGCCACGCCGGACCGGGCGACGCGCTGTTCTTGATGAACGAGCTCGCCAACGTTCAGCACCGGCAGATTCGGGCGATCGGGAAGGGAAAGCTGCTGTGGGACCCTTTCTTCGAACAGGTGGCCGGCCGCGCCGGATACCTGTTCCTCCACGCCGGCGACGACGATCCGATCGGAAAGGTACGCGCCAACTCCGCCATGCCACCGCGGGGCGCCTTCATCTCGTTCCCCGAGGGTGGCAACTTCACCAGGACGAGGCACGGACTCGCTGTCGAAGGGCTGAGACATGCCGGGAAGACCGAACTAGCCGAGACCGCCACCGGCCTCCGGCATCTGCTCCTCCCCCGACCCAGAGGTGTCCACGCCGCGCTGCTCGGGGCACCCGACGCCACCGTGGTCTTCGTCGGTCATTCGGGCTACGACGACCTCGATTCACTCGCCGGCCTCTGGCGCGGGATTCCGGAGAGGCGACGCGTCAGGCTGGAGGCCAGGGTCGTCCCGCGACCACCCGAATGGCGAGACCACGATGTCGTCGCCCAATGGCTGCTCCAATGCTGGGGAGACATGGACCGCTGGATCCGAAAGCACTCCAAGACCGACGCACGATGAAGTTCGGTCAGGCGGGCGCTCACATCATCTCATGAACGACCGTTGGTACTACTGCATCGAACACGACGAGGTCGAGCCCGAGGTCGGCTGTCCGGCCAAGAACCGACTCGGCCCCTACCCAACTCGATCCGAGGCCGAAGACGCCCTCGGAAGGGTCAAGGCACGCAATGCTCGATGGAAGGCCGAGGACGAACGGTGGGACGGCGAGAACTGATCGCTGGTCAAGCCTGCTCGTCCACGCGGGGCGCCAGCCTGTCGAGCACGCGGAGCAGCTCCATCGGCAACGGGAACACCAACGTCGAGTTCTGCTCGGCCGCGATCTCAGTCATCGACTGGAGCACCCGGAGTTGCATGGCCGCCGGCCGATCCTCCAGCAGCCGCGCCGCCTCGGCAAGCGTGGACGCCGCCTCCTGCTCTCCGAGGGCATGGATGACTTTTGCACGCCGATCGCGCTCCGACTCTGCCTGGCGCGCCATCGCCCGCCGCATAGAATCGGGCAGCTCGACGTCTTTGATCTCCACTAGCGTGACCTTCACGCCCCACGGGTCGGTGAGACTGTCGATGATCTGCTGGAGCTGGCGGTTGATGTCGTCCCGGTTGATGAGCAACTCGTCGAGCTCGGCCTGACCCACGATGCTCCGCAACGTCGTCTGTGCGACCTGGGCCGTGGCGAAGTTGTAGTCCTCGATTTCGAGAATCGCCTTGTTCGGATCGATCACATGGAAATAGGCAACGGCATTGACTCGCACCGTGACGTTGTCCCGGGTGATGATGTCCTGAGGCGGGATGTCGAGGGTGACCGTTCGCAGGCTCACACGCAACAAGCGGTCGATGATGGGAATGATGAAGATCAGGCCTGGGCCCCGGGGCTCGCCGGTGACCCGGCCGAGCCTGAAGAGCACTCCCCGCTCATACTCCGGCAGGATCTTGATCGCTGCTCGCAAGATCGCCAAGAGCACGAAGATCGCGATTCCCCAACCTATGATCAGGTCAAAGTCCATGGTGTTCCTCCTCGAGTTCGATGACGAGGTCGAGTCCACGCATGTCCACGACCCGCGCCCGGGCTCCTTGTGTCAACACACCGCCTGCGGGCCGGACGTTCCACCAGGCGCCTTCGAGGAACGCCGACCATCCTGTCGTTTCGTCGCCGACCACCGTGACCGTACGCCCGATGAGCGTCTCGACGCCGGTCGTGGGTGGTTGCAGCCGGGCTCTCATCGCCAGTCTGCCGGCCAACCCGCTACCGACCCCGACGACCAATGCGGTCGGCCACAAGACGGGCATGCTCACCGACACATCACCATCGAACAGGAACAGCCCTGCGAGGACGAGGGCGATCGTGCCTCCCAACGCGAACACCCCGAGGCCAGGCACGAACACCTCGGTCACGAACAAGACGAAGGCGAGCACGAGGAGGGCGATGCCGGCGGTCGCCACCGGGAGCACGCTGAGCGCAAAGAATCCGAGCACGAGGAGGATCGCACCGCCGATCCCGGCGAATCCCATCCCGGGGTTGGCAGCCTCGTACACCACCGCCAGCGTTCCGATCGAGAGGAAGAGCAACGCCAGATTCGGGTCGGCGATCTGTCCGAGCAACCGGCGGAAGGGGGACATCTCCACCCGCTCGACGACGGCATCGGCAGTCGACAGCGTCATGTCGCGTCCCGCGGTCTGCACGGTCATGCCATCGATCTCGCTCAGTAGTGCGTCGAGATCATCGGCGATCAGATCGACGACACCTCGCTCGACCGCCTCGGACGCGGTAACCGACTCCCCATCACGCACGGATGCCTCGGCGAATTCCATGTTCCGCCCGCGGCGTTCTGCCACCGAGATGGCAAAGGCAACGGCGTCGTTGATCACTTTGTCGCTTGCCGTCTCGCCGGTCTCGAGACCGACCGGCGTGGCTGCGCCGATCGAGGTGGCGGGCGCCATTGCGGCCACATGGGCGGCCATGGTGATGAAGGTGCCTGCCGATGCCGCACGGGCGCCTTCAGGCTCCACGTACACCACCACGGGCGTGGACGCATTGAGGAAGGTCTGCACGATTTCGCGCATCGACGTGTCCAGCCCGCCGGGGGTGTCGATCCCGATCACCAGCGGCACCATCCGCGCCTCGGCTTGTTCGACGGCGTCGGCGAGATGGTCGGCGACCACCGGGGTGATCGGGCCGTCGACCTCGACGAACAACACGTCGCCGGGGACGGTCGAACCCTGGGCTGCGGTCTGAACTGCGAACACACCTGCCAGGGACATTCCCACGATCAGACCGATGACGCTCGGTCGTCTCATGCCCCCATTATCCACTCCCGGCGAGCTACCTGACTTCCGGGCCCTGTTCCCTGGCGGATCGGACGACGACCAGCCGGTCGGTCGGCCGAAGCGGCAGGAGCGCCGGATCGTCGAACGGCAGCCGCTCGCCGTTGCGGAGGACTTCGACCACCGAGACTCCACCTGGAACGCCCAATGCGCCGTCACCGCCGTCGGTAGGCCCCACCACGGCCAGCTCGAGCGCGGTGCCGGCGTTCAAGAGATCGTCGATCACGTCGAGCGCACTCGGCGTCTGGGTTGCCAGTCCGAGTAGGCGCCCGACGGCCGCCGACGAATCGATGACTGCATCTGCCCCGCTCTGCCTGAGCAGATGCAGGTTCTCCTGAGCCCGACCGGCTGCGACGATCTGAACGGACGGGTTGAGCTCTCGAGCCGTGAGCGTGATCAACACGGCAGTGTCGTCGCGGTTCGGCGTGACGATCACCGACTTGGCCCGATCGATCGCCGACTGCGCCAACACCGCGACCTGCGACGCATCACCGCTAATCGCGGTGAATCCTGCGTGCGTGGCAACTCCGATGACGTCCGAATCCGTGTCGACCACCACGATGTCGTCCGGTGACACGCCCTGCGCCACCAGCGCATCGGTGGCGCTCTGTCCTGTGGAGCCAAACCCACAGATGATGTGGTGGTCTTTCACCCGTTTCCTCCAGCGTTGCGTGACCAGCAGTTGTCGGGACCGTTCCGTCAGCACCTCGACCGTGGTGCCCACCACCAGGATCAGGAACAATATTCGAGCGGGCGTGATCAGGAGCAATGCCGCCAACCTGGTCGAGGGTGTCACCGCTGCGATGTCACCGTATCCCGTGGTCGTGACCGTCACCGACGCGTAATACAACGCATCGAGAAACGTGATGTCACCGCCGGCCGTGTCGACGTAACCGTCTCGCCCCAGGTACACCACGACCCCGACGAACACCAGCAGCCCCAGCGCGAAGACGACCCTCCTCGCCACATCGGCGATGGGCGCCCGCGGTGGCCCGGGCATCGTGACCAGATCGACGGGCGGGCGCGGCATGCCAAGACGCTAATGCGTGCCCGGCGAGATTCACGAGATGGAGGCGGGGCCATGCGCAGGAAGCCGGCCCCGCCTGGACGTCTCCGTCAGTGCGTCGACCGGAACTCGTGCTGGTCGAGCCAGCGTGCCACCTGCTGTCCGATCCGTGCACCCTGAACATCTGCCGCCCGGAAGTGGATTCCCTGGAACACCCGGGCGTCGATCGTGTCGGCCACCACGTCCCTGAAATGCCGGTAGTCCCGCGTCACATCGGGCACGCCCGGCATCCGCTTCACGACGCTGAACTCCATGCTCTGACCTCCGAAGAACCGGGCGGCGGTGTGCATGAACGCAGCGGTCACGCAGTTGTAACCGGACGGGTGCTCCGGATACGGCGGCGTCCCGATCAGCGCGGTCCACGTCTCGTCGCCCACGGTCCGGTCGTTGCCGTCGAGGTCGCCCTGCTGGATGGCGGTGACCGGACGCCAGAAGCTCCAATACGCCTTGTCGTCCCAGCATGTGATCTGGGCGTCGGCGGCGGCCATGTTGAGCATGGCGAAGAGCCGCGCCTGTTCGGCCACGTCGAGGGCCTCGTCCCCGGCAATCGTCCGGAAGGTCCGGTTGAACATCTCGATCGGGTGCACCAGATAGAAGGCCGCAACCGCCTCCTGCTCCGGTGTGCGCGAGGCCGGTGTGACCACGCCGTCACCGCCCAGCGTCTTCACCTCGTTGTACTCCCGCACGTAGGCACCACTGTTCAATTCGTGAGGCCCCTTCGTCCGGAACTGTGACGAGCTTTCCACCGTGAACGGCGTCACATGGGCGATCCACGCGAACGGATCGTTGACGAACGACGGTGGCACCGGACGCCACTCCCCGATGCCGTCGCCGACCGGGAAGGCGGCGGGCGTGCCGGGATAGCGGCCGTCATCCGCACGCTGGGCCAGCATCGCCGCAGCGGCTGCCTCGCCCGCTGCGATGCCGTCGGCAACGGACTGGGCCCCGTCGGCAACAGTCGCCTCTGCGATCGAATCGGCGTACAGCGTGTCGAGCCGGTCGACCACGGTCTGAGAAAGCAACCGATCTGCGCCGTTCTCGAAGCCGACGAGGATGTGATGCGCCGCCGTCGCCGCTGCCGCCGCTCGCGATGCCGAAGCCGGTGCCGCCGGAAGCCCCGCCAGATACGGGTCATGGCCGCCATCGATCATGTCCACGGCGTCGTAGACCGCGGTCTGCACGATCGCCATGTGGACGATCGACACCTGAGGTGCCTGCCCGATCCCGGGAACCGGGGACGTCGGCTGATTGATGAGGGCATCCGAAGCGTGGAGATTCCACTCCACCACCGAGTCGTCGACCGTGACGCCGGTCGCAGCCGGCTGCGCTGCACCTCCGGGCAACGCCGTGATGATCAACATGATGAGGCTCGTCGCCACCACCATGATCCGAGAGGCGCTTCTCGTCTTGAGCCGACCCACGATGCTCTCCCTTCCTGCATCGGTCCGGCCGCCCGACGGGCGACCGATTCGGGCCAGGATGACGGTCACCTGTCAAGACCTTGCAAAGAGATTCCAGACCCGAGAAGTGGGCCATCCCACCCCCGGATGACCCGCTTCTCCTCATGTACGCAGCCAGGGAGAATTGGCTGCTATTCCTCGTATACCGAACAATCGGCGTCGTAGAGGAACCTCTCACACTCTTCGACGGTGAAGTCGCGCGTGAGTCGCGATCGAGCCAGCTGCACGAGTTCATCCGCCCGGAGCGGAACTCGTCGAAGGATCGAGTCTCCCAACGGCCCGTCCTCGTGGTACAGGTAGCGATCTCCCGGGCTGAACACCGAGAACGCCCGGTTCGTCGTGTCGACGGGCAGCTCGAACCATGCCGTCCCGTCGTGGCGGGACCAGACCTTCAGCGCCTGACCTGCTGAGTGCCCCGATGCCACGAGGCGCTCCCCGACGGACACGTAGCCGACGGGGCCTCGACTCGCTTCGACAGCGATACCGGAGTCGTCGACGGCGATCGCGTTCTGGACGTCGACGATGGACACGATGCCGGATTGGCTCCCAAAGACGAGAACCTCTCCATCGGCGGAGAACACCGGTCGAAACGGTATGATCGCGTCGGCCAACGTCGCCACGATCTCGCCGGTCTCGAGGTTCCGCAGCTCGATGAAAGCAGTTCCGGGGTTCAACGCGAACAGGCTTTCACTACGGGTGCCCACCGGACCGAGGCCAATCCACGAGCCAGCTGGATATGGCAGTCGAGCCACCTCGTCTCCAGTCGCCGCGGCCATGACGATCACCTCAGGATCCCCTGAACATGAGTTCGACACCGCCGGCCCAGACAGTTTCACGACCGAGCGAGGGTGGCCACCGACCCGCCAAAGCTGCTCGCAGCGCACATCGTCGATAAATGCGGTTCCGTCACCGACAGACGGCATTCCCGACGAGTCGAGTCCGACCAGCCCGTTCGCCGGAAGCTCGGTGGGTCCTCCGGTCAACGATCCGCGCTCCAGGTCGAAGACTTCGAAGGCGAGCCCTGCTTCCCCTTCAATCACGAGCCCGACGTGGCGTCCGTCGAGCGTCGGGACGGAGTCCCGGAACAAACCGGGCATCGGCAGGTTGCCGAGTATGTCTGGCCCGTCACCCGTGATGTCCCAGACCATCGTGGCGCCCCCGAGCGTCGGTACGAACAGGAGAGTCCCGTCTGGCGAAGACGCCGATGCCCAAGCACCGCTCACATGACCTGGGAGGTCGACTCGATAGCCCTCAGCATCCAGCAGGCTCACACTCTCGTCGTTGCCCTGAGTGATCAGGTACTCGCCGCCGGCCGTGAAGCTCACGTTCTGGATCCCCGGGCTGGACAGCTCTTGGAGCACTTCCCCATCGCTGGTTCGGATCACCAGCGCGCGGCGTGTGACTCCGTCGATGACAGCCACTCTCTCCCCATCCGGCGAGACCGAGACCCGCCCGCCGTCAGACTCCGGTGTCTCGAGTCGACCGATCTCCTCGAGGTCGTCGACCCGAACCTCGCGAAGAAACGGCTCCCCCGGCTGGCTGACGTACACCTTGGACCCATCGGGCGCAAAGGTACCCCGAGAGAGATCCGCCGCGAGCACCTCGTCAAAGGTCCCGAGAGTCACCCTCTCAGTTTCTGTGTCCGCATCGAACGCCCACGCAAGGAAATGGACGCCGTCAGGCGCGAACTGGACGTCGTATGCACAACACCGTGCGCTCGAGTCGCCTACAGCTCGGCCCGCATCGTCGAACAAGCGAACAAGTGGCATACCGTCGAATACCGATTGATCTTCGACGTCTCCCCAATTGTCCGCATAAGTGACGGCGAGCTCGCCACCGGGTGTGTACCTCATCCCTCCGATCGGCGCACCAGTGTCGAAGCTCCGCACCTCTTCGAAGGAGTCTGTTCGATACACGTGCACGATCGACTTCTCGACCGGATCGTCGAGCGCCACGTGTGATCCGTCGGGACTGACGGCAACCGAGAATCGCCCATCGGGGAGGCGAGCGACGAGCCGGGATGACTGGGTTGCCACCTGAAGGGCTTCTATCACATGGCCTGGAACTTGCGGGAGGTTCAAGGACTCTGCCGTCTCGTACGCCTCCAATGCGAGAAGGATCGAGAGATCGGGATCCTCGCCGATGGCCGCAAGTGCCTTGGTCGACAGATCTTGCGACTGCGCCGTGAGCGCTTCCTCTCGGGCCGACATGCTCTGATCGAATGCGACAGCACCCATCGCCAGGCTGAGCGCAAGTGCCGCCGAGAGCGAGGTGATGACCCGGCGACGACCCTGGCGACGCCGGCGGAGTCGTTCCTCTTCCAGCCTTCGACTTGCGGAGACGAACGCAGTCTGGTCCGACCCCACATCCATTCCGGACTCGTCGCGCCAGCGTTCTGCACTCTCGAGGCGTCCACCGCTTAAGAGGTAGCTCGGGTCGGACCCCGACTCGAGCCAATCTCTTGTCGCGATTTCCACGCGCCGACGCATGAGCAGGTCATCTCGCGCTCCGTCAATCCAGCTCCTGAGTCGATCCCACTCACGGATGAGGGCTTCATGGGCGACCTCAACAGTGGGCCCTCGCGTCACCGGGTCCCGGTCGAAGACCAGCAGCCGGTGCCTGCCGAACGCCTCGAGCACCCGATCGAGCAGTCCTGTCGGTGCGGCGATCCCCTCCAACTCCGAGCGTCGGACCCGACGGCGAGTGTCCTCGGCGTCCTCGTCGACCGTGACGAGTCGCAGGAACAGCTGCCGGATGAACTGGCGTTCATCCGGCGAGAAGCCCAGGTAGATGTGCTCGCCCCGACGTCCGATCGAGCCGGCGAGCCCGCCCGAGTCGCGGTACTGCCGCACGTCGAGGAGATTGGCCTCGCGGGCTTCGAAGATCTCGGTGAGGGCGTGCTGGAGGAGCGGCAGCGCGCCCGGCTCCTGGTCGGCATCGTCGATCAGGGCGTCGACCAGACCGTCGGTGATGGGCAGACCCACGCGAGCGGCGGGTCCACGGATGATCTCGTCGAGGTCGTCACGCGACGGGGCGGGCACCGCGACCGTGCGGGGCGATACCAGCTCGCCGAAGCTCGAATACTGCAGCGGCCGGTCGTAGAAGTCGGCTCGCATGGTGGCAACAACCCGTACGGTGCGGTTGACGTCGGTTTCGACGGCAGCCAGCACATCGAGGAACCGCAGCCGCGTGTCCTCGTCGGTGACGTGGGTGAACAGCTCCTCGAACTGGTCGACGACCAGCAGCAGTCGGGTGCCGAGGGGGACCAAGTCCCGCACGATCTCGTGCAGACGCCCACGCCCGCTCCGAAGGCCTTCGGCTGCGGCGATCGGGGACGACACCGCCACCCGCTCGAGGGCATCTGCCAGGGCGTCGAACGGACGGGACCCGGGGAACATGTCGGTCACCAACCACGAATCGGATCCTTCGATTGCTCCGCGACGCAGCGCCGGCACCAGGCCGGCGCGAACCACCGACGACTTGCCGATGCCGGACGGCCCGACGACGAGCGTCAGCCGGTTCGTGGATACGGCCCCGATCAGTTCGTCGATGAGCTGTGACCGTCCGAAGAAGTCCCCGGCATCGCCCTCTTTGAATGCTGCCAGCCCCTTGTAGGGGTTCCGCAGTTCGGTCCGATCGGCGGGGGTCGTGGGCTCGCTCGGAGACGCCGCCGCCAGGTCGTCGAGGAAGTGCATGACGCTGCGGTGACGCTGGTCGGGATCGGGGTGGGTAGCCCTGGCGATCACACCATCGAGCGATCCTTCCAGGCTCGGCAACCCGCGATCCGCCGGGAGCGCCGATCCGGACAGAAGCTCCGCTGCCAGAACGCCGAGCGCGTAGATGTCGCCGAGCACATCGGGATGCCCCATGATGCGTTCCGGGGCCGTGTAAGCATCAGGTTCGAAGGCGACCAGGTCGTAGAGGATGGCCGCCATGCCCAGATCGGTGAGATAGGGATGCCCGGCGTCGTCGAAGAGAACGTTCTCGGGTCGGACCCGGCCGTGGGCGAGTCCATGGTCGTGGGCGGTGGCCACTGCCGCCCCGATGTGGTCGAGCACGGTCCTGGCATCGTGGCTCGACAGCCCGAAATGCATCCGGGTGCGGAGGTCGCCCCCGGTGAGGAGCCTCGAGACGATGCATGCGGTTTCGGGCTCGCGCCAATAGTCGATCATGGGAGCGAGGTGCGGATGCTCGGTCGCCGCCACACGTTGCGCCTCGGCCTCGAACCTACGGATGAACCTCGCGTCACCGACCACGTCGCGACGGATGGTCCGGACCGCAACCTCG
Organism: uncultured bacterium; assembly: GCA_963785075.1. Classification (GTDB taxonomy): domain Bacteria; phylum Actinomycetota; class Acidimicrobiia; order Spongiisociales; family ZC4RG35; genus JAOUGY01. The sequence continues at coordinate 292,429 of CAWATW010000010.1, read as the reverse complement.
CGACCGAGCGAACGCTGATACGCCCGATGAACGGTGCCGGACGCCCCCGCTCCCAACTCCTCACGCAACTCGTAGCCGGCGACCGCGGTCGGAGCCGCCAACTCCGGCAGCGGGGGCGGGAGCCGATCGACCGCCAGGGGCGGGAACGCCGTCGGGCGGCCGTCGAGCAGGAGTTGGTGGACCACGAGGTCGGCATCGATCCCCGAGATCCGGTGAGGTCCCAGCGAGCGTGACGCCCAGCCCGAGCTGGTACCGGCCGACAGATCGGCGTGGGCCTCCGGCGACAGCAGGGCCTGACCGGGGTTGGCGACGGCAGCGAGACGGAGCGCCCGCACCAGAGGAGGTCCAACGATCGTGTCGTCGCCGACTTCGACGTCACCCACGTCGATCGCCAGTCGGAACGGCTCAGAGGCAAGACGGGACACCGCCTCGAATGCGGACGGCACCGACGGGAACGCAGCGATGGCAGCGGAGCCGCGAACGTCTACGAGAGCGCCGCCCCCTCCGGAGGCGACCGAAGACAGGATTGCGTCCCGGCGGGCCAAAGCCTCGTCCCGCTCGGCCACACCGGAAAACGACCCGTCGAGCTCGGCGGCGATGATGGCGCGCCGCTCGATCCGCGCCTTGACGCGTACCTCCAGCTTCGGGTCCTGGGTGAGGACGGCCTCCTCGAGATCTCGAAGCTCGGGGGAAGGTTCGATCCCGAGCTCCTCGGCGAGCATGGTCCGAGTCCTGCCGAACGCCCTCAACGCCTCGCTCTGCCGACCCGAGCGATAGAGGGCGAGCATGTGGAGCGCGCGCAGACGCTCGCGCAGCGGATACTCCTCGGTGAGGGCCTCGAGCTCGCCGACGAGGTCATGGTGGCGCCCGACAGCCAGGTCAGCTTCGATGCGGGCCTCGAGTGCTGCCAGCCTCAGTTCTTCGAGGCGCGAGATCTCAGCAGACAACACACCGCGGTCTTCGACGTCCGCATACGGGTGGCCATGCCACAGCGCCAGCGACTCGCGGAGCCGCGTTGCCGCCCGACCAGAATCGACGTCGATGAGATCACGCCCTTCTCTATAGAGGCGCCCGAATTCGACCGCATCGATCGAGTCCGCTGCGAGCACATAGCCGTCTCCCGAACGGGTGATCGCATCTCCCACCTGCGCACGGAGATTCGATACGTAGGTGTGGATGGTGCGCTTCGACCCCGGCGTCGCCTCGTCACCGTACAGACCGTCGATCAGCGAGCCGATCGAGACCGGCGTGCCCGCCGATGCGATGAGGAGGGCAAGGACCGTCCGCTGTTTGGGACCCCCGAGCGCCAGCGTGGCCCCTCCCTGGAGCGCCTGAACCGGTCCGAGCACGCGGAACTCCACGGACGAACCGTACGCACCCGTTTCGACCGATGACCGTGGAATTGTCATGCACTGATCATCGGAGGCCCCTGTCAAGAACCTGCAAAGACGAACGAACGTCGATGCCGTCCATGATTCGACTCGAACCGACCTCGGACCGCTATGGCGGATTCGAGCGCGTATGGTCGTCGGGTGAGGGGAACCGAGTCGATGCCCCCAAAGGGAGAGAGGCATGTCCTTTGCCGACGTGAGATCGCGCACAACCTGGTTCGTATACATCGCATTGGCGATGCTCCTGGCATCGGTTGGGCCCGCACAGGCAGCCGAGCCCGAGTCGCGAGAACAGGACCAAAACCTCCGATGGCGGACGTGCTATCAGGACGTGAGCGCGGAGACCGGGGTGCATTACGAGTGCGCATACATCAGAGTGCCCCTGGACTACGACACGCCACGACGGGGCAGCACCCGGATCGCTCTGGTCCGGATTCCTGCCGCCGATCAGCAAAACAAGATCGGCTCGCTGCTGCTCAACCCGGGTGGGCCCGGTGGGTCTGGGGTCGACTTCGCCCTGGGTTTCGGACCATTCGTCGGTCAGGTGTACGGGCCGGAGGTGGCGGCACGGTTCGACGTCGTCGGGTTCGATCCACGAGGCATCGCCCGCAGTTCCCCGATCCGTTGCTTCGCAACGGTCGACGACGCCGTGTTGGCGTTCCCACCGCTGCCGTTCCCGCTCGTTGTCGAAGAGGTCGAACTGTTCCAGGCCGCCAACGACTACCTCGCGTCCAACTGCGAGCGACGGCATCCCCGCATCGCATCCCACATGTCGACCGCCAACGTCGCCCGTGACATGGACGTCATGCGCCGCCTTCTCGGCGACGACAAGCTCAACTACGCAGGCTTCTCGTATGGCTCATACCTGGGTGTCACCTACGCCAACCTGTTCCCCCAGAACGTGGGAGCCGTGGTCGTCGACGGCGTGCTGGATCCGATCGCCTGGGCCAACGAGCCGGGCGATGTTCCCTTCTCGACGCTCCTGCGCTCCGATCACGGGGCACAGGTGACGCTCGAAGCGTTCTTCGACCTGTGTGACGCGGCGGAGCCCGGCAACTGTGCGCTGGCACCGAACTCGCGTGGGCGATACGCGGCCCTCGCCGCACAACTCCTCGAAGCGCCTGTCGAACTCACCGATCCCGAAACCGGTGAGACGTTCCCGGTCTTCTATCAGGACCTGATCGGGGTGACGCTCAATACCCTCTACAACCCGTTCTCGTTCTACGACGGCGCCAACCTGATCGCATTGCTCGAAGGCTCGTCGACGCCGTTGGAGATGGGCCTGGCCGCTGCCGAGTTGGAGACCGTTGCCGGCATCCACATCAAGCGGCGAGGAGAACGGCCCCCCTACGACAACTTCGTCGAAGGGTTCCCGGCAGTCGCATGCACCGACACGCGCAACCCCTCAGATCTCGACGTGTGGTTCGAGGAAGGAGTCAGGGCAGACACCGAATACGGATACTTCGGCAGCATCTGGACCTGGGCGTCGGTCCCGTGCCAGAACTGGCCGTTCGATGACGCCGACCGGTACGCCGGACCGTTCGACGCGACGACCGAGCATCCGGTGCTCGTGATCGGAAGCCTCGCCGACCCTGCCACCCGCTACGAGGGTGCCGTGACAGTGCGTGGGCTCTTGCCCAACTCGGCGCTCGTGACCGTGGGAACGCCCGGGCACACCTCCCTTGGAACCAATGCGTGTGCCGGCTTTCTCACCGGCCAATATCTGCTCGATCCGGAGGCGGCACCGACTCTGGATGGCGCGTTCTGCCCGAACGAGTTCAACCCATTCGATCTGGTGGCGTCGACGCTCCCACCTGACGAAGCGGCGATGCAACAGTTGCGGCTCGCCGTGTCCGACGTACTCGGGTTCCATCCGGGGCACTGACACGACGCTGGGTGCCGGGCCAGTTGATGGTCCCGGCACCCGCGTCCCCATCGATCATCAGGGGCGGTGAAGAAGCTGCAAAGCCCGAACACCGCGCATTGCGACACCCGGTCTGTTGTCATCGCGCCGTCCTCGGCCGCACTCGCCCGACCCGTGGAAGACGGCTCACCCATCCGCCCCGTCGAGGCGGAGCTGGAGCATCGGACTTTGGCAAACGCACCCGCTCGGCGTCACGCTTCAGATCGTCGATTCGTTCCCTGGCCATCTGGTACTTCATCATCGGATGCATCTCCAACTCCTCTCAGCACGACGAGACGGTGGGCGACGGACGGCAGGCCGAGGGCACGACCGGGGTGCCGTCGAGAATCGCCTCGACGTCGAAGGCGGGAAGACGTTCCACGATGTGCCGGGAATACCCCAGTTCCACGGCTTGATCGACGAGCGCCACCGGAGCGGTGAATCCACCGGCGAGCGCCAAGATCACGGTCAGCGCCCTGATCTTGAATTGACGGATGTGCATGACGGTGCCTCCTTCTCCGTCACACCGGTCGGTGCGACACGGACACCGTCGGACACGGCGGCCAAAGAAGGCTCCAGAAGCTGTCAACAAATGGTCAAACCGAACGGGGCGATGTTTAGGACGGGGAGATCGCTAGGACGGCGGCGGCCGCTCGTAGACCGCCCCGAGCGGACTTCTCCACACATGGGTTCCGTCGGACCGGCGAACGTGTCGCCAGCCGAACCGGTGCCGGATCACGTGGTGGTGGCGACAGAGCGCCACCAGCTGCGCAGCATGAGTCGTGCCGCCTTCCGCCACCGGGACCCTGTGGTCGAGATCGCAAGAGCGGGCGGGCGTGCGACATCCGGGAAACACGCAGGTGGCGTCGCGTGCCTCGACGTGGCGCCGAAGGGCCGCGTTCGGGCGTCTGCGTGTGGTTCCGGTGTGCACGGCGTCGCCAACGTCGTCGATGAGCGTGAAGCGCCATTGTGAGCCGAACCGCTCGGCCGTCTGCCGAGCGATGTCGGCGACCACCGGGCCGAAACCGTCGAGCTCGGCCGACCGGTCGTCGAGGTTTGCCAGCGTGGCCAGGTCGACGCGGATGTCGATGGTCCCCTGCCGGCCGTACGAGTCGCGGCCTTCCAGGAGATCGAGAAACACGTCCGCCCGCAGTTGGTCGATGGTGCGGCTCTCGTCACCGCCACGGAGGCTCTGGGCGATCCCGGTGAGCCGATCCATGATTCCCGCAACGCGGTCTGGCGGCAGGTCGGAAGCAACCATCGTGGCGGTGCCTTCTTCGGTGAGTTCGGCCGAGACCCTCCGTTCGTCGGCAGCCGACCGATATCTCGCTCCGGCGTCGTCGGGATCGATGTCGATGCACAAACGGCGGATCAGCGCACGGAGCTGTCCGGTCGTCATCCGGGGTGAGATCGGGAGCACCTCGTCGGCCACCGCCGAAGCACGACCGGGGTCGAGATGAACCGTGCCGTCGACGATCACTCGTACGCGCCGGAGGTCGACGTCACCCGACCGCATCGCCTCGAGCACGCGGGGCAACCGATCGCGCAGCCGCCACGCCAGCTCGAGGTCGCACTCGGCGGCCCTCCGGGTTGACACCAGGGCAGCGCGAATCTCAACTGCTGCGGCATCGGCCGCCTCGATCACGTCACCGCCGGCCTGCCTCTCGTACTCATCCAGGATCAAGGCCATGGTCTCGAGCAGCCGTGCCTGGTCTCGTGCGATGTCACGCGCCTGGACCTGCAACGACGTGACGAGCTCCTGGGGGGTCGGCGGCGCCCAGGTGGCAGGGTCGTCGTAGATCTTCTTGGTCAGCTCGTACAACGCATCGTCGTCCAGCTCGGTCCATTCCCAGGCCGACATCTGGTCCTCGAAAAGGAGACCATCGAAGATGAGGTCAGATTCGCGGTTCGAGGCGTCTTCCACAGTATCGAACATGTGTTCGATGCTACATCCACACTGTGACAGAAACCCGCGAGAACCGAAAGAGTATGCGACGGCGCATACGAACAAGGGGCGATCCGGGCGAGGTCACACCCGGGATCCATTCACCCGATGCACGCTGCCCGCGTCGACACGACAACCGTGCCCCAGCGCCAGGTCGAGTTCCCGGATTGCCCTGGGGAGGCGTGATCAACCCTGAGGTTCTGATCCCACGAGTGGCTCGTACACGGTGTTGCGGCGGATCGGGGTGCGGCCGGCGGCGAGGATGGCGGCTTCGAACTGGGCCGGAGTCATCTCCTGGCCGTGGGCGGCACCGGCCGAGCGGGTGATGATCTCACCCATCAGGGTCCCACCGAGGTCGTTGCATCCGGCATCGAGGAGACGGGCGGCACCGTCGATTCCGAGCTTGACCCAGGAGCCCTGGATGTTGGGGATCAACCCGTCGAACGCGATCCGTGATACCGCATGGATGAGCACGACCTCGTCCCAGGTGGGCCCCGGCCGCGCCTTTCCTTGCAGGAAGATCGGTGACCCCATGTGAACGAAGGACAGCGGCACCATCTCGGTGAACCCGCCGGTTCGCCGTTGGATCTGGCGGATGACCTCCAAGTGGTTGGCCCAGCTCCGAGGATGGTCGATGTGGCCGAACATGATCGTGGCCGTCGAGCCCATGCCCAACTCGTGCGCCCTGATCATGACGTCTGCCCACTGCGATGTACGGATCTTGTCGGGGCACAGATGCAGCCGAATGTCGTCATCGAGGATCTCGGCGGCGGTGCCGGGCAATGTCCCGAGCCCGGCGTCTCGAAGACGCTCGAGAAACACGTCGACCGAGATGCCGAGCGTCTCTGCACCCTGCCAAACCTCCAGCGGAGTGAACCCGTGGATGTGCATGTTCGGCAACTCGGCTTTGATCGCCTTTACGACACCGACGTAGAAGTCGCCGGTGAACTCGGGGTGGATCCCGCCTTGGAGTGTCACCTCGGTGGCACCTCTGTCCCACGCCTCCTTCGACCATTGCACGATCTCGGGTATCCCCATGAGGTACGGATCGCCGCGGAGATTGAGACTGCGGGGACCCTTCGAGAAGGCGCAGAAGCCACACCGGAAATAGCACATGTTGGTGTAATTGATGTTGCGGTTCACGACGTAGGTGACGGTGTCACCCACGGCCCGCTCTCTGAGCCGATCGGCCGCGAAGGCGACGGCGTCGACCTGATCGCCACGAGCTCGAAAGAGCAACTCCAGCTCTTCACGGGTCGGCGGGGTCCCGTCGAGCGAGCGCTCGAGAATCGGTCGAAGGGACCCGGCGCCTTCGAGACCGGAGGGTGCCACTCCCCCGATCCAGCCGGCGTCGGGCCATTCCGCCGAGAACCGATGGGCGGGGACGGGAGGCTCCTCGTCCATGCCCGGTGCCCAGCTGTAACGGGGGCGGGCCGCACCGGAGGCGTCGACCTGGGCGCACCACGCGGTGAACACGCCGGCGGGCAACCCGGCTCTGGCATCGTCCATCTCGACGCCGACCGGCAGCGCCGTCCGCTCCACCAACGGTCGATGACCGAGGGCGGTGCGCAACTCGCCGATTCGCTCGACGTCCCAGTCACGGAGCAACAGGTCCGCCGCGCCCGCCTGGACCGCTGCGACTGCCTGTTCGACGTCGTCGACGAACACCGACACGACGACATCGAGGCCGGGGCGATCCACACGTTCGGCGGCGCCGGCGACATTGGAGCGACCGGTCCTCAGGAAGGCGGCGTGACTGCGTGCGACGGCGTCGAGCACCGCGTCGTGATCGTCGCCGTCGGTCACCGTGATCCTCCAACCCGGTACCCCTCGCTTCAGGAGCGCCAGCGCGTCGGCGGGATCCGCCACCCACGCCACTGGTGCGGCATCACCAACTCCGACCGACACCACGAGCATCTTGGCGTCCGCCGCCGCCGACACGGAAGCCGCATCGGGAACCGGCATCTCGATGGTGGTGGTGCCCTCGCGTCGACGGGTCGACGCCTGGATCGGGTTGAGGGTCTCGGCGGGCCTCACCCGCAGGAACGTCACGGTCACGGTGCAGTCTCCATCTGTGGCGCAAGAGCGTATCCGCTGTCGTCGGTGGATCGAAGGGCTTTCGCGAGCACACCCGGATCGAGCCAGTCGGCATCGATGTACTCGGGATAGACCGGGAGCCTCGGCTTCAGCTCGAAACCGGCGGTCTCGGTGCGACGAGTCAGCTCGTCGAGGTGGGGCCACGGAGCTTCCGGATTCACCCAGTCGATCGTCAACGGCGACACTCCGCCCCAATCGTTGATGCCTGCATCGAGATAGGCCTCGAACTGCTCGGTCAGATTCGGTGGAACCTGCACGTTCATCTCCGGCCCGAGAAGCCACCGGGTCACGGCCACCACCCGAGCGAACCAGGACGGAATCGGCTCGGCGGATCGGCGCATCGGAGTGTCGGCCTTGGCCCGGAAGTTCTGGACAATCACTTCCTGAACGTGTCCGTACCGGGCATGAAGCTCACCGATCGCCAGGATCGAGTCGACAATCTCGGTGTTGTTCTCACCCAGGCCCACGAGGATCCCGGTCGTGAAAGGAACCTTCTGACGGCCGGCAGCGGTGATCGCCTCGAGGCGTAGCGACGGGTCCTTGTCCGGAGCCCTGTGGTGTGGCATTCCCGGTTCCATCAGCCTCGGCGAGACGTTCTCGAGCATCATCCCCATCGAGGGATTGGACGGCCGCAGCGCCGCGTAATCGTCGTCGGACATCAGACCGGGATTGGCGTGCGGGAAGAGACCGGTCTCGGCGAACACCCGCTCGGACATCTCGCGGACGTAGCCCATGGTGGTGGTGTGGGCGTGGGCCGCCAAGAAGTCGCGCGCCTGCGACCAGCGTGCCTCGGGCCTGTCCCCGAGGGTGAACAGCGCCTCGGTGCAATGCCGTTCATCGCCTGCCTCGGCGACCGCCAACACCTCTTCGGGTTCCAGGTACACGCCACCCGCACCGGGTGGCTTGGCAAACGTGCAATAGGTGCACACGTCCCGACACAAGGTGGTGAGCGGTATGAAGACCTTGCGGCTGTAGGTGACCACCCGGCCGCGACCCTCGTCGCGGAGGCGTTGCGCCTCATCGAACAACGGTGCAGGGTCGACTCGACCGTCCAGATAGGCGACGGCGAGGTCGGCATCAGGAGCAGGGTGGGTCATGGCGCGAAGCTACCAGGCGATACCGACAACTCGGGCAGTTCGGCGAGCTGTCACACCAGAGGCGTACTCTCGGCGCATGACCGACTGGCAGATCACCATCGATTGCAACAACCCCACCCCGCTCGTGCCGTTCTGGGCGGAGGTTCTCGGGTATGAGCCACGGCCCGCACCCGATGGGTTCGCCACCTGGAACGACTGGTACATCTCGGTGGGCGTTCCTGAAGACGAGTTGGATCTGTCGGGTGACGGAAGCGACCGGCTCCAGGATCCCGAGGGCAAAGGTCCGAACATCTGGTTCCAACCGGTCCCGGAAGCCAAGACGATCAAGAACCGGCTTCATTTCGACATCTACGTGGGTGGCGGGCGAACGGTCCCGATCGAGGAACGCCGGCAGCGGGTCGACGCCAGAGTGGCCGAGCTCGTCGCCATCGGCGGTTCGATCGTCCGCTCCACAGACGGGGCCGATCACTATTTCGTGATCATGGGCGACCCCGAGGGCAACGAGTTCTGCATTGCATGAAGAAGGGCCGCCCGATCGGGCGGCCCTTCTCATCGAACGCTGATCCGGGGTCAGGAACCCCAGCCCAGCGCCCTGGCGAGGAAGCTCGCCATCTGACCCCTCGTCACCGGATCCTCCGGGCAGTAGAGATCGTTGTCGGGCGGGTTGCAGCCTTGTGTGATCCCGGCCTCGAAGATGGCATCGATGTCGCCTTCGAACACCGACGTGTCGTCGTCGGTGAACTGGTCGGCGCTCGATGACGCCAATCCGAACGCCCGCTTCAGGAATGCTCCCATCTGGCCACGAGTGATCGGATCGTCCGGGCAGAACTCGTCGTTGTCGGGCGGATTGCAGCCTTGGGTGATCCCGTAGGCCGCAATCGCGTTGATGTCACCCTCGAACTCCGATGTGTCGTCGTCGGTGAACGCATCCGTCGACGACGGCGGCAAGTTGAAGGCGCGACGCAGGAACGCAGCCATCTGGCCTCTGGTGATCGAGTCCTCCGGGCAGTACTGATCGTTGTCGGGCGGATTGCACCCTCGGGTGATTCCGGCTGCGCCGATCAACTCGATGTTGGCGGCATGGACGTTTCCGGTGGTGTCGGTGAACGCCGGCTCCGTCGGCACTGCGAGCGACTCGATCTGTCCGCGAATCTCCCCCGAGGCGTACTCATCGGTGTGGATGTTCACGTACAGGGCCGACGGGTCGACCCTCATCAGACGAACCAACTCTGCGAAGGACCCATCGAAGCCCTGGTCGGGCAGACCGAGGATGTCTTCGGGCGTGATGCTGCCCTCCACGAGCAGACCGTTGACGGAGACCGGTGTCGTGACCCCGTCGAGCAGGTCGACCGCCACTCCGCCGTTCTCGTCGCTTGCGCCCACGTGAATGTGACCACCGACGATATCAGTCAGACCGTAGACGAAGAGCGAGTAGTCGATGGCGGGCGTACCTTCTTCGGTGACGCTGAACGTCGCAAGACCGGCCCCTGCGCTCTCGACCGCGGGCACCTCGTTGCTCCCTGACAGCAACGCCTTGAACTCCGAGTCAGGTGTGAAACCCGACCACGGCTGGACGACCAATGTGAGCGAGTCGTCGTCGGCGCTTCCGATCGCATACACGAAGTACTTCGTGTACTCGGCAAGGTCGACCGTTCCGGCAATGAGGGCCGGCTCGGTCGTTCCGGTGGCCACGACCTCGATGTCGTATGAGCCCACGGGCACCATGACAGATGCCGATTCGCCGTCGTTGCTCAGCTCGGAGACCAGGACGCCGTCGTCGGCCGCATTGATCACGTCGACAGTGCCGGCATCGGCCACGTGCCGAACGACCACCTGGGCCATACCGGTATCGACTGGCTCGTAGTCGTTCTGGAATGCCGTGAGCACAGGGCTCATGTCGGTGTCGTAATGGGCGACGATGGTGAAGTTTCCGCCACCGGTCAGATCGAAGTCATCGGGACCGATGATCGAAGCAGATCCATCCGACGACTTGACCTCGACGCTGTGTGTCTCTCCGGTCAACGCCAGCGGACCGGCGATCTCCTCCGGAGCAAAGTCGTCGAGGGCGAGCTCGCCATCGACATAGACGTCGACGGTGGTTCCTGGAATACCGTGGACAACCGAAACGGTGGCGTAGTCACCCGGAGCAGCGGATGCTGCGGGGATTCCCCCGAGAAGCCCTACGACCATCATCGCAAGAACGATGACTGCTGCAGGACGCTTGCGTTTCACGCGCATGTGACCCCCTAGGTTTGGCGCTTACCCGGTCACCTTATGCACACCCGTCTCGCTACCGGCAAGCGGGACCGGCGGTCGCATCAACCCAGGCTTCCGGTTGCTCCGGTCACACCGCCGTCCACGGGCAGCACCACGCCGGTCAGCCAGGATCCGGCATCCGAGCACAGATATGTGATGGCCTGCGCCACCTCGCCGGGTTGGCCCAGCCGGTTCAGGGGGTGGGTCGATGCCGCCCCTTCCTCATCCGTCGTCCACAACAGCTCCGACAGCTTGGTCTTCACGACAGCCGGCGCCACGGCGTTCACGCGGATCGTCGGCGCGAGCTCGAACGCCATCTGATGAGTCATATGGATGAGTGCCGCTTTGGAAACGTTGTACGCCCCGAGGATCGGGGCCGGACGGATTCCACCAACCGACGCGACATTGACGATGCATCCGCCGTGATCCTTCATCCAATGCCTGTAGGCGGACTGAGCCCACACCAGTGGGGCCCGTTGGTTGACGGCCCATGTCTTGTCGACCGCCCCCATGTCGACATCCATCAGCCCGCCAGGGGCGGGATTGGTCCCCGCGTTGTTCACGAGGATGTCGCAAGCTCCAAAACGCTCGACGGTCTCGAGGACCGCGCGATCTGCATCCTCGTCCACGTCGGCCCGAGCGGCGATGCCGTGAACCCGGTCGGCGGCGACACCAGCTTCGACCAGCTCGGAGATCGCCTGCCCCACGTTGTCCGGTCTGCGTGACGTGATCACGACACCCTCGGCTCCGGATCGAGCCAGCTCCAACGCCGTCGCCCATCCGATGCCCCGGCTTCCGCCCGTGACCAAAGCCACCTGTCCTTCGACTCTCGCGTCCACAACATGCTCCTGTCTCTACACACCTTCAATTCGGTCAGACCTACGGGCGTCATTTCGTCGGCGTTCTACTCTGCCACGCGTGCAGCAGCCCAGGCGGACCGGCGCCTGTTTCGGCCGGCGCCTCCCACCGCTCCCACATCATCCGGGCGGTCACCTCACCGGGCCGAAAGTCCGCCTGAACATCACAGACCGGCGTCTGTCTCGGCCGGCGCCTCCCACCTCCACCACATCATCCGGGCGGTCGATCGAGCGGGCCGAAAGTCCGCCTTCCCCCAAACGGTGACTCCGACGAGACCTGCCACACGTGCGGCAGCCCAGGCGGACCGGCGCCTGTTTCGGCCGGCGCCTCCCACCGCTCCCACATCATCCGGGCGGTCGACAATGCGGGCCGAAAGTCCGCCTTTCCCTCAAACCGTGACTCTGGCGAGATCTGCCACGCGTGCGGCAGCCCAGGCGGACCGGCGTCTGTTTCGGCCGGCGCCTCCCACCGCTCCCACATCATCCGGGCGGTCACCTCACCGGGCCGAAAGTCCGCCTGAGAATCACAGTCCGCCTGAATATCTCAGTGCCCGCCGCGCTTGACGCCGCCGTACTTCATCCGGGTGTCGCTCATGGCGGCGGGTCGGGTTTCGTCGTCGTTGATCCCGGCCGCCACGATCTCCCCGACGAAGAGGGTATGGGTACCGAAGTCGATCGCCTGACGGACCTCGCAATCCATCCAGGCAATGGCTTCCTCGAACACCGGAGCGCCGGTGGCCGCCTCGACCACGGGACGCTCGTTGAGCGTCATCCCGTCACGAGTCGCCGGCTTCGAGAACTTGACGAAGGGCCGGGTGTCCTCCGACGACCACAGATTCACGGTGAACGATCCGCCGTCGGTGATGAGCCGATGCGTCACGGCTTTGTTGTCGACGCCGACTCCGATCAGGACCGGCTCCATGGACAGCTGTGTGATCCATGAGGTGGTCATCGCGTTCCACTCCTCGCCGGATCGCGATCCGACCAGTGCGAGTGCGTTCGGAATCTTCCACGTGACCCGGTTGACCGTTTCGTCTTCGAGTGTGAAATCCATCTCCGTCCTTCCGTTCGAGTCGACGGTACCGGCCGCGTTCACGCACCGTCACCTGCACACCACCGTACGGCACCGGGAGTCGTAAGCTCTCCGGGTGCACATCCTGATCGCCACGACAGGGGTCCTGCCGCCCGGCCCTGTCTCAGACCTGTGTGAACCGCTGCTGGGTGACACCGGGCAGCTCACCGTGATGACGGTGATCGAGGTTCCTCGGCATTTCCTCGAATCCATGGAAGATGAAGAACGACGTTCGTTCCTCGACACTGCCTCCTGGCAGACGGACACGGCCGAGATGAAGGCGCTGACCTATCTCGAAGAACGAGGGCGACGCGCCGTCGAGCCGGTGATCGCAGCTCTCCGGTCTCGTGGACATCATCCGGACGTCAAGTTCGTCGAAGGCCCCGACCCGGTGGATGCCATCGTCTCGACCGCCGCGCTCGTCGATGCAGACCTGATCGTGATGGGGGCCACACGCCGGCTGTTCACAGAACAAGCGTGGACCAGCGTGTCGGCTCAGGTCATGGAGCGGACGCAGTGTCCGCTGCTGTTGGTCCCGGGACATCGGACGGAGGAGCCCACCGACCAACGCGAGGACGCCAGACCTGCCTCAGCCGACGTCGACCGTCACCTCGACGCCACAGAACCCTTCGACTGAGTCTCGGGCTGCAACCACGACCGCGGGGACATCGGGCGGGATCTCGACGCCCGACAGCGATCGCGTGAACGGCTGTTCGTCGACGTGTGGGTGCGCCAGCTCTCTGACCCCGAGGACGTTGCCTTCCGGGTCGCGTATCTCCCATGCATCGGCGTACTTCTCCCAGCCGATGTCTGGCGACGAGACGGTGACGTCGAACGTGTAGACGCCCTGCCCGGCCGGTGTGACTTCGACGCCCAGCACGTCGGCACACCTCGTGGCCTCGGGGGCTTCCTCCCCGGTCGTCGTCGATGCGGGCGCCGCTTGTGACGTGGTTGTGATGGTCGTTTCTGGCATTGCCGGCGACGTCACCGCTGACGACGGCCCGGCTTCCTCTGTCCCACATGCCGCCAGCAGCAGCATCACCGCAACGAGGAATCGGTGGTTCGCCATCGGGACATACTCCCAGACTCGTTGCAGTACCGGCCGGATGCATTTTCTGTCACACCCGCGAGATACCTTCTGGGCATGGACGTTCTCGACTTCCCCATTGCCCGCCGCAGGCCCGCCGGCCGGCCGACTACCGCCTCCGAAACGGCGGTCCTCGACTTCGATCGGCGGGCACGCGACGCGTGCATGCACGAACGCATCGATGTCGCAGGACTCACCCTCGATCTGTGCCCTGACACCGCCGAGGCCCATTGGTTGTCCAGCGACTTGGAGTCGCTCGAACCGGCGGACGCATTGGCTTTGCTGTTCGGATCGTTCGATCTCAAGGCATCGCTCGCAGGGCTCGATGCCCCCGGGGAGGCCGTCCTGATCTATCGGCCCGACTCCCGGCGCGGCAAGCAGGCGATGCGATCTCTCCCGTTTCGCCGCTGGATCCACGCCGCCCCGGGACTGTGGTTGACCCAGGACGGCGACCACCTCCTGATGTCACCGGAAGATGCGCTGTTGGCCGAGAACCTCTCGAAAGACCTGACCCGGGGGTCGTGAGAAACGGGTCTCATGCCGATTCGGCGGTGCTCTCCCTCAACCCGGAATCAGACGGGCTGTTCCTTGTAGCGGAACCAGTCCGACAGCACGGTGATGCCGTCACGTTCGATGTCCTCATCCGTGAGCGAGATGTTCGGAGGCACGATCACCTTGTCACCCACGAGCTCGTTTCGAGGCCAGTTGGCAGGCGTGTTCATCTTGGTGGCATCGACCAACTGCAGCGCCTTGACGACACGCAACACCTCGTCGAGGTTGCGACCGATCTCCTTGGGGTATTCGAGGATCGTTCGCACGATTCCGAGGTCGTCGACGACCACCACCGAACGTGCTGTGACCGTGTCGAGCGAGTCGTCTCTCAACATTCCGAGTGCGATCGACACGGCACGGTCCTCGTCGTCGATCACCGGAAACTCGATCCCGACGCGCAGATTGTCTTTGATCCACGCGATCCAGGCTCTGTGATCCTCCACCGAGTCGACGCTCAGCCCGATGAGCTTCACGCCGATCTCGGCGAAGTCCTCGGACCGCTTCTGGAATCCCACGAACTCCGTCGTGCACACAGGCGTGAAGTCAGCCGGGTGGCTGAAGAGGACGAACCAGCTCCCGGCGTAGTCGTCGGGCAGGGTGATCTCGCCCGCGGTCGTGTTGGCGGTGATCTCGGTGAAGTAGTCACCGATCAATAGCTTCATGACGCTCCCTTCCTACGACACAGAGCATCCCACCATGCGGCCGCCGAACCTCCGACGCCAGGGGCCTTTGGATCGAAAGTCCGAGCACCGAGCGACCATGCCCATGTCGAAATGTGGGTCTGCCAATCGTCGGCGTTCTGTCACACCGGAGAGATAGGTTCGATCCATGTCTTTCACAGGATTCAGCACCCAAGGGCTCGAGCTACTCGGCCAACTACCCACCTACGACCGCGATGCGTTTCAGAAGGCTTCGACGCTCTACAGAGAGGAGATCGTCGAGCGTTCGAAGGCGTTCGTGGACGAGCTGGGTCCGGCGTTGAGGGATTCCATCTCAGAGGGAATCCAGTTCGCCGCCCAAACCAACCAGTCGATTTCCCCCATCAACAACGATCTCAGGTTCAATCCGGCCGCTGCCCCCTACAAAGACTTCCTGCTGTTTCGATTCTGGGAGGGCGCCGACCGCCGTCTCGCCCCAACGCTCTACGTGAGAGTCGGAGCAGAGGAGGTCGGGTTCGCCGTGGGTGCTCCATTCCCGAGCGAGAGAATGGCGGCGGTCCGCGAAGCCATCGCAACCGAAGGGGAAGAACTCGCCGCCGCCGTCGGGAGGCTCATTCGGTACCAACGAGCGGAGGTCGTCGGCCGGGTGCTCAAGCGGGTTCCGGCGCCCTACGACGAGGATCACCCGCGCGCAGATCTGCTCCGCCACAAGAGCTTGCAGGTCCGATGGCGCGCCGATCCAAAGGGAAGAGTCTCCAGACCGGGCTTCATCACGTTCTGCCGCGACCAGCTGGCGAAGGCGGCCGGCGTTCACAGCTGGCTCGTCGAGTACGTGGCATGAGCGCCGAGCTGTTCTGGGAAGTCGCCGAACAGCACCTCGCGGCGGGCGCGATCGAACGCGGAACCATCATGGGGCAACCGTGCGTTCGCGCCGCCGGCAACGGGTTCGTGGCGATGCCCGACCACCGTACAGGTGCACTCATCGCCAGGCTCTCCGAGGACCGAGTGGGCGAGTTGATCGGCGACGACATCGATCTGTGGCAAGCCGTCGTCGGAGAGGCAATCGACCACGCCAAGCGGTGATCGCGTTCACATGACGGTGAGTGGGTCGGCATTCGCTCCGCACACGGCTACGACCGTCACCGTGCCCGGAGCCGGAACGAATGCGCCCGACAGGATGGCCGCCGTGGCGGCCGCTCCACCCGGTTCCACGACGAGTCGGAACCGATCCCACAGATGACGCTGCGCGGCACGGATCGCCGGGTCGTCGACCAGCACCGACTCGGCTCCGGCGGCGGTCAAACAGGCATAGGGCACCGCCCCGATCCGGCGGGCACCAAGTGAATCGGCTGCCATCGAATCGATGTCGACGTCGACCGGGTGTCCAGCCTGGAGCGCCGCGGCGTAGGCCTGGGAGCCGTGAGGTTCCACGCAGATGATCTGTGCGCGATCGGAGAACCAGGCAGCGCTGCCAGCCGCGAAGCCGCCGCCTCCGACCGACATCACGACGGTGTCGACATCGGAGACCTGGTCCTCGATCTCGAGACCCATCGTTCCCTGCCCCGCCACCGTGAGCTCGTGGTCGTAGGCGTGCACTTCCAGCGCCCCGGACTCCGCCGCACGGTGACGGCTCGCCTCGAGGGCGTCGGGATATTGGTGTCCGCCGATCACGACGGTCGCCCCGAGAGCAGCGATGCGATCGCGCTTCATCTGGGGAGTCACCTCAGCCACGAACACCTCAGCGGGCACTCCGAGTGAGTGCGCGACGAACGCGACTGCAGCACCGTGATTCCCGCCGGAGGCTGTGATCAGGCCCGCCTCTGGAAGGTCTCCGGCGGCCAACACACGATTGAACGCACCCCTCGGCTTGAACGATCCGGTGTGTTGAAGGAGCTCGAGCTTGAGCGTCACGGCGACACCGTTGAGATCGACGTCCATCACGGGAGTCCGACGCACCAGTCCCGAGATCCGCTCTGCTGCGTCTCGGATGTCGGCCCGTGTGACGCTCACACCGACTCTCGATCGCGGAACTGCGTCTCGTACAGCGTCGCGTACAGCCCGCGCCGATCGAGGAGCTCCTCGTGAGTGCCGGACTCGACCAGCTTGCCCTCGTCGATGACGAGGATCAGATCTGCTGCCTGAACGGTCGACAATCGGTGGGCGATCACGAGCGACGTGCGGTTGGTCATCAGATGCTCCAGCGCGTCTTGGATCAACGCTTCGGACCGGGTGTCGAGATGCGAAGTCGCCTCGTCGAGCACCAGAATCCGCGGATCCTTCAGGATCACGCGGGCGATGGCGATCCGCTGCTTCTCACCGCCGGACAGCCGATATCCACGCTCGCCCACCATCGTGTCGTAGCCACCAGCCAGCGACGCAATGAACTCGTGGATGTTGGCCGCCCTGCACGCCGCCTCCAGCTGATCGTGATCGGCGTCGGGTCGGGCGTATCGCAGGTTGGCAGCGATCGTGTCATGGAAGAGGTAGGTCTCCTGGGTGACCACGCCGATCGACCGTGCGAGAGACGACTGGGTGACCTCGCGAACATCGAACCCATCGACCATGACCCGGCCTCGTGTGACGTCGTACAGACGTGGGAGGAGGTAGCTGATCGTGGTCTTGCCCGCACCGCTGGGACCGACGAGCGCCACGAGCTGGCCGGGCTGAGCGACGAAGTCGACGTTCTCGAGCGCCCACTCCCTCGACGAGGCGGTCGGAAGCGGCGCATCTCCCTCATCGGGTCGACCACCGCCCCACGGACGGAATCGTCGGACACCTTCCAGCCCCTCTGGCTCGCTCGACCGGTAGGTGAAGTAGACGTGGTCGAACTCCACCCTGCCCTCTACACCTTCGAGCTCGACGGCGGCAGGGTCGTCGGGGAGATCGGTCTCGAGATCGATCACCTCGAACACTCGCTCGAACGACACAAGGGATGTGGCGAACTCGACACGCGAGTTCGAAATCGCAGAAAGCGGCCCGTAGAGCTGCACCACCAACGCGCCGAACATCACGAGCGTGCCGTCGCTCAGATCGCCCTGGATTGCGTAATAGCCACCGAGCCACCACACGACCGCGGTGCCGGCCGCCGACACCAACCCGAGACCGGCGAAGAACCACCGACCGATCATCGCCCGCCGAACACCGAGATCTCTCACCGCGGCCGCCTCCACACCGAACTTCGCGGACTCGTCACGGTTGCGGTCGAAAAGTTTCACCAACAACGCGCCGCTCACGTTGAACGTCTCCTGGAGGATCGCCGACATCGAAGCGTTGTGCTCCATCTGCTGTTCGGTGACCCTCCGGAGCAGCCTCCCCACCCGCCGGGCGGGCAACACGAACAACGGAAGCGCGAGAAGCGCAAGGGCGGTCAGCCGCCAGTCAGCACCGATCATCACGGCGAGGATCGCCACCACCGAAACGATGTTCGACAGGATCGACACGAACGTGCCGGTGATGGCTTGCTGGGCTCCGACCACGTCGTTGTTGAGGCGGGATATGAGCTCGCCGGTCTTCGTGGCGGTGAAAAAGCGGAGGGACATTCCCTGCAGGTGATCGTAGAGCTGCCGCCTGAGGTCGTAGATGATGCCTTCGCCTGCGGTCGACGACCAGTACCGCTGGCCGACGCCGACCAGCGTGCTGACGAGCGGCACGCCGATGATGCCGAGGCCGAGAAGAGAAAGAAGGCCGAGGTCCTTGTCGGGGATGGCCACGTCGACGACCTGCTTGATGAGGATCGGCGGAACCACACCGAGGCCGGCGATGATGAGCACGGTGACGAGCACACCCAGGAGTGCGGACCGGTATGGGGTGCCGTACGACCAGACGCGTCGCAACAGAGCGCGGTCGACGGCCGGCCGGTCTTGATCTTCGTCGTATTGGAGGTAGCTGTACCACCCGCCGCCGTGAAACATGTGTCCGTCCTAAGGATGCCCGTGGGCGAGCCTACCGGCGCCGCCGAGACACTCGGGCGACGTCAGCCCTCGGCGGGCTCCTCGCCCGTCGTGAGCGTGGTGCCAAGGACGCGGGCGTTGGGATCGGCAACCGTCACGAATGGCACCTCGTTGCGGATCATGAAATCGGCGACGGTTTCATTGCTCTCGAGCGACCCGCGGAGGTAGAGCTGGTACTCATAGGTGTCGTCTTCCCAGATCCACGTCTGTCCAGACTCGGCGTCGATACGCACGATGTCGAGACCGTCGATCGTTTCCGTGGTGCACGAGGCGACAGCGCCGGCCGCAAACCGATCGCAGGCAGAGTCGGGGTTCGGGCCGGCCACGATGAAGGTGCCCCGCTGCCCAACACTGCGGGATCGGGTGTAGGGCTCGACGGTCCACAGCCCGAAGGCCGCATAGACCTCATCATCCAATCGGTCACGGGTCGTGGACACGACGATCTGGGACGAGATCGCGATGACTTCGGGTGGTACGAGGTCAGGAAACGCCATACCGGGCAGCGTGGCGGCGATCTCCAGCCGCGTCGCCTGGATGTACCGCTCCGGCCCTTCGGTCCGTGCGACGATCTGCGCGAGGACCTCTTGTGGCTCGCCCTGCGGCACCGTGTCGGTCAGCTCGTCGTTCACCCACGAGACCTCGACACTGCGAACCACCTGGGGCTGTCCGTTGTCGGAGGCCTCGATGGCATCTCCGCCCGTGGGGTCGCCGATCCAACCCGACGATCGCTGCCCGAGATCGGCCAACGACGATTCGGAACAGGCGGCGAGCGCCACCATCAAGGCCGCCAGAGCGGCGACTCGGCTACCGGACATCTTCCCCATTGCTTCTCATTGTGGCCGCCTGGGGGTGCAACGTCCAAGCACCATCCTGGGTTGCCGCGACAGGAGTGGCCTGACGCCGGGCACCGTCTAGCGTGATCGGCATCATGTCCTTGCTGCCGCCGCGAAACATCCAGCTCGTCGATGTCACCGGTGACGGGGCCGGTCCGGTCGACACCGGGCTCTCCCACGCCATCGCGTTGGCGGTCGGCGCCGGGGAGATGCCCGAGACCCTTCGCCTCCATGAGACATCAGACGTCGTCGCTTTCGGTCGCCGCGACGCGGTGTCTCCCGGCTACCGCCAGGCGGTGGCTGCGGCCCGGGACCTGGGTTTTGTGGCGGTGGAACGGCTGGCCGGCGGGCGGGCGGCAGTGTTCCACGACGGCACGCTGGGGTTCTCCTGGGCGATACCCGCGGTCGACCCCAGGGCCGGGGTGCAGGAACGCTTTTCACGGGTGGCGGAGTTGATGGCGGCGGCCTTCAGACGGCTGGGGGCCGACGCCCGCATCGGCGAGGTGACTGGCGAGTACTGCCCGGGCGCATTCTCTGTGAACGTCGCAGGCGCATACAAGGTGATGGGAGTCGGGCAACGACTCGTGCGCGGCGCGGCTCACATCGGCGGCGTGGTCGTGGTCTCCGACTCCGCTCGGTTGCGCTCGGTCTTGGATCCCGTCTACGCAGCGCTGGGGATCGAATGGAATCCATCGACGGCAGGTGCCCTCGAGGATGCCCTTCCGGGCGTCGACCTCGACACCGTGAGAGCTGCGATTCTCGAGGAGGTGGGACGGGTGGCGAGTGTCGGCACCGCCACGATCTCGCTGGAGGTCGCCGAGATGGGCCGACGGTTGTCCACGACTCATCTCCCCAACGTCGCAGCGATTTGACGCCGGCCACACGCAGCTCTCCTAGCCTGAACACACATGCGAATCCTGCTGCTCAACGGGCCGAACCTCAACTTGTTGGGAACTCGGCGCCCCGACATCTACGGAACCACGACACTCGGCGACGTCGAGTCGATGTTCCGGACTTGGGCAGGCGACCTCGACATCGAGTCGGTCGAGACGTTCCAGAGCAATCACGAGGGTGCTCTGATCGATCGCATCCATGCTGCAAGGGGCACCATCGACGGGATCGTCTTCAATCCGGGGGCGTTCACGCACACGTCGTATGCACTCCACGATGCGATCGAATCCGTCGAGATACCAACCGTCGAGGTGCACATCTCCAACGTCGAGGAACGCGAATCGTGGCGTCGGGTCTCGGTGGTCCGGCCGGCATGCGTGCACACTGTCTATGGCAGAGGAATCGACGGTTATCGATGGGGGCTGCTCCACCTGATCAACCGCAGCGCCATGCCGTCAGAGCGCCTGGTCACCGGATCGGAGCCGGATCAGTTCGCCGACCTCCGGTTGCCGGGAGACGCCACCGCGCCGTTGCTCGTTCTGGTGCACGGCGGCTTCTGGCGTCACATGTGGACACGGGACATCACCGAGTCAATCGCCGTCGACGCAACCAGACGCGGCCTCGCAAGTCTGAACGTCGAGTATCGGCGGGTCGGCACAGGTGGCGGCGGACTGGCGACCGTGAACGACATCGTTGCTGCGATCCACGCCGGGCTCGGTCATCCCGATGTCGATGACGAGCGATGGGCGATCGCAGGACACTCGGCAGGAGGACAACTCGCGATCGCGGCGGCCAAGGCAATGACAGACGCCGGACGCCCGCCCGTACTGGTCGCCACTCTGGGCGGCGTCGCCGACCTTGCCCAGGCGATGGCCGACGGCACCGGCGACGGTGCAGCCACCGCATACGTGGGTGCGGGATCGGTCGACGAGCTCTCGCCCGTTGAGATGGCACCCATCGGGGCACCGTTGCTCGTTGCCCACGGCGATGCCGACGATCGTGTCCCCGTGTTGCATGCCGAGCTGCTTGCTGCGGCCCTCGAAGGTGCGGGCGAAACGCCCACCCTCCAGATCCGGCGAGATGGCGGTCACTTCGAGTATCTCGATCCCACCGAACCCGCGTGGGTCGACGTGGCAGACGCCATGGTCACGGCGCTCTTCGCGTGATCGGAACCGTCCTCACGGTCGCGATGACCACGTGGCTGCTGTTCGCCGAACGATCCGAGAGCCGCCGGCGATTCGTTGCGAAGCCTCTCGCCTCGGCGGGTTTCATCCTCGTTCCGGTGCTCGAAGGGTTCGAGACCGGGTCCCGCTCGGTCTGGATTCTGGCCGGCCTTTTTCTCGGGCTGGCAGGCGACGTGTTCCTCTTGTCCCCATCGACAACGCCCTTTCTCGCCGGCCTGGGCAGCTTCCTGTTGGGCCACATCGCGTATGTCGTGGCTTTCACCCGCGACGGGGTGGATTCGATCCCTGCATTCATCGCGACCGTGGCGATGCTCGTGGTTTCGAGTGTGACCTTGCGCTGGCTCCGTCCCCACCTCACGGACGTATTCTCGATCGCAGTTCCCGTGTACGTGATCGTGATCGCACTGATGGTGATCACCGCTGCGGGATCGGGGCAGCCACTGGTGATCTTCGGTGCGGCGGCGTTCGCGGCCTCCGACCTGTTCGTCGCGCGCGAGCGTTTCGTGGAGAGCTCCATCTGGAACCGACTGCTCGGATTGCCGCTCTACTACGCAGGTCAGCTCATGATCGCGTGGTCCGTGGTCGGCGAGCTCCGATGAAGGCGAGGTCCGATCTGGAAGATGTTTCCTGATACCGGGTTGCCGGTGGCCGCCATGGCATCGTATGCTCCAGCGACCGCAGTGAATCGGCTCCCCCCGGTCGGTGGCTTCGGTAGGAGGTTCATGAGAGTGCATCGCATCGTCCTGGTGGCGACGTGGATCCTCGTTTCATTGCTCGCCGTCGTCGGCTTCGCCAACTTCAGTGCGTCCGACGACGCCCCGTCCCCAACGGATTCGCCGGCGACCACGTACGCACCGGACCTCGGCGCCGACGCCGGGGCCGCTTCGGCCATGGCATTCGCCTTCATGTCCGACGGTCGCGTCGTCTCCCAGGCTCAGTCGGCGCCAGTTGACACGACGATCCCCCAGGGCGAGCCCGCACAGTCGAACCGTACGAGCACCACGTTCCTCCGTTCGAGCATCCTCAAC
Organism: uncultured bacterium; assembly: GCA_963785075.1. Taxonomy (GTDB): domain Bacteria; phylum Actinomycetota; class Acidimicrobiia; order Spongiisociales; family ZC4RG35; genus JAOUGY01. Next base: position 269,627 of record CAWATW010000010.1, on the reverse strand, counting down.
GAGTCGGCGGTCCGCGAAATCGTGGAGCGAGCGTTCGAGCCGGAGGACGTCAGCCGAGCCATTCGATCGGCCTGGTGTGCCTCGAACTTCGATCCCGGCTACCAACACAGCGAGACCGGGGCCGCCGGGTTGTTCCAACTCACACCGGAGCAGTGGTCGACCAACGCCCCGCTCGCCGGCTACTCCTCCGCCGAGATCACCAACCCGGACGCCAACGCCGCCGTCGCCGCCTGGATCGTCTATCAGATGAGCGGAAGCTGGTCGAACCTCGCCTGCAGCGGCTGAATGACCGAGCCACCGCTCACCCCCGATCGAGGTGCCGGCGGCAAGCCCGGCGGGATTCCCCAGTTCCTCCTCGGCACCGCCATGTCGATCGGTGGGCTCTACCTGTTCCTGAACTCCCTTCAGGTGGTGAGCTGGTTCGGCGGCCGATTGTTCGGCTTCGGTCGGGTGGGGGTGACGAGCGGAATGGTGTTGATCCCGTTCATCATCGGCATCGCCATCATCTTCTATGACGCCGAGAAGTGGTACGGATGGCTCCTCGCCATCGGGTCCCTGCTGGCGTTGATCATCGGAGCTGTAGCCAGCGTCGAGTTCAGGTTCCAGAGAATGACCGCATTCGAACTCATCCTGGTGCTGGTGTTGCTGTTCGGCGGGATCGGACTTGTCCTCCGATCGGTGCGGCAGCTCGAATCGCGCTGAGAGCCGGTCCATCCGAGCTGCCGACCGCCCGGCTCGGGCATTGCGTCGGTCGGGTCGCCCCGGTTCGAGTGACCAGCACCCGGCCGGTGGCGTAGGTTGAATACCGGTATCACCGGACGCCGACCCCGGTCCGTCCAGAGGAGGTTCCCATGTATCAACGACTGGAGCCCATCGACCCTCGGTACGCGTTCGAGGTGGTGGCGGCCCAGGACAGCGAGACCACACAGTCGGCAGCCGCCTCACAGGCGGCGCTGCTCCTGGCAGCGCGAGCGGGAGTCCTGGGAATCTCGGATGAGCTCTTGGCAGAGCTCGAACGTGAAACCGAAGGGGTTCCGTTCGAACTCCCACCGTTGCGGCCGCTCGAACGACAGAGACGGCTCCGAGTCGCCGAAGCCACGAGCCGGCTGGGCATGAGCAAGACCGAGCTGCGTTCCGAGCGCCCAGAGCGAGTTCAGGAGGAGATGGCAACCACCGTCAATCGCTTGTACGACCAGCCCGATACGGAGAACGCCGCCGCCCTTTTCGAAGCCGGGATGCTGAGCCCTCACCTGCTGGTGAGGGTGGCCGCGGCCGCCGGAGCCCGAGAGACCACTCGACTGCGCAAGCGGATCAGGGCAATTCTCGAAGAAGGCGCGGCATCCACGGATGCCACGATCCGGGAGGTTGCGAGGACGGCGTTGGGCAGAATCGATCGTGACGACCCCGAGCTGCAGAAGCACGTCGCCGAGTCGCCGCCATCCGCCAAACGAAACCGTGAATCGAATACGGCCGTCATCAGCCACGGGACGTGGGCCCCCGATCAGGCGTGGTATCAACCCGGTGGCGACTTCTACGAGTCTCTGAAGGCGAACCGACCCGATCTCGATGTGCACGACATGAGCTTTCGATGGTCAGGTGGGTACAGCGACACTGCCCGCCGGACCGCCGCCGGCCAGCTCGAGACCTGGATCGGCGACCAGGGACTCGGCGTGCCGGACTTCTTCGCCCACAGCCACGGAGGAACCGTCGCCAACCTCGCCACCAAGCGGGGCGTTGCTTTCGACCGGCTCGTGCTGATGGGATGGCCCGTCCACGATCAATGGATGCCCGACCCGGGCATGGTGGCACGGCTGATCGACATCAGAGTGAAGCTCGACCTGGTGATCCTGCTCGACAGAGGCGGGCAGCGGTTTCCGGCCGGACAGCGACCTGCCGACGAGCACCGCAACGGCTGGTTCGATCACGCCTCGGTCCACGAGCCCGGATATTGGGACGACCACGGCCTCTGGGCGGTCCTCTGAACGTCGACCCGACGTAGTCTTTCCGCATGAGTGTCGCCGGACAGATCGGGCTCGTGGCCGCAGGGCTCACGTGGCGGAGGGTCGCTGTGAAGTCGGCGGGCCGCGTACTGATCCACGGCCTCGAGGGTGGCGAAAACGAACGAACGCTCGCCGGTATGGCGCTCGTACAGGCAGGCGATCGCTCGGTGGACCTCATCGAGGAACACCTACAGACGGCGAAACCCTCCACGATGCTCGTGCGCGTGTTGAGCGACATCGAGGCGCCGGAGTCGAAAGACCTTCTCCGCCGGATTGCCGGCGACGACAGCGATGCCGGCAGGCTCGCCAAGGAGCTCATCGCCGAGACGGACCGATAGCATCGAGCCGTGTCCTTCTTTCAGCCCATCCCGGAGATCCCCGAGGCCGAGCCCGAAGTCCGAATCCAGCCTCCCTGGGCGGGACCGCCGGTGGGGTGGCTCCCGGGTATCGACGACGCGCACCACATCGTGTTCCACACCGACGAGTCCTGCCTCAGCGTCGGCCCGTTCGACGCATATCCGACCGGGACACTGATCCGGATCCGGCTCACCGTGCGTGTTCCGAGCGATCGCCTCGAACGCGACCTGCACGATCTGTTCTTGCGCCCTCATCATCGGGGCGCAGGGAGCCCGGGCATGCTCAGGGTCGGGTTGCTGCTCGCAGACGGGTTCCGGTGGGAGGATGCCGCAGGACATCACATGCCGAGCGGAGAGCGACACGTTGGCTTCCATGGCGGTCACGGCTCCGAGTCGGAGGCGGCGCAGGACTTGTGGCTGTGGCCGCTCCCCCCTCCCGGTCCGATCACTTTCGTGACCGAGTGGAAGGACAGAGGGATCGAGGAGACGAGGATCACCGTCGACGCGCGGGCGATCCTCGACGCCGCCGATCGCGCCATCGAGCTCTGGCCCGCCGATTGAGGGGTTGCACCGCCAACTCGACCCTCACCCGACCAAGAAATCCCCCCTGATTCGGCTCCGCCGAATCTGTCCCCCCTGCGGGGGGACACGACCCGTGGAAAGCCGATCCGGTGCTCCACTGGTCAACAGTGCCGTGAGATCGGCGATTGTGTCCCCCCGCAGGGCTCTTCTATGTCAAGTTGTTGGTGTTGAGGAGTTTCCAGATGCGTCGTGCGAGGTGGCGTTTTGCGGCTCGGATGGCTTCTTTTCGGGTTTTGCCTTCGGTGATGCGCCGGTGGGTGTAGTGGGCGGCTTCGCCGCCGGTTTGGAGTTGGGTGATGATGATGGTGTGGAGGGCCCGGTTGGCTTGACGGTTGCCGCCTCGGTTGAGCCGGTGCCGGTCGGTTCGGCCTGAGGAGACGGGGATGGGGGCGGTGCCGGTCCAGGACCCGAAGCGGGCGGCGGTCGCGAACCCGTCGGTGCCGGCGAGTTCGGCGATGAGGGTGGCGGCGGTGATGACGCCGCAGCCGTGGATGTGTTCTACCAGTCGGTGTCCGTCGGCGGGTAACAGCTCGGTGATGTGGGTGGTGAGCTGGTGGATGTGGTGTCGGCGGTCGAGGCAGGTGCGGGCGATCTGTCGGATCACAGCAGCGATGGTGACCCGGTGGGGGTTGCCGCCGTATCGGACTCGGCCGAGTTGGGTGAGAACGGTTTTGGAACGGAGCCGTCGCATCCGTGCCGCCCGGTCGGGGTCGATTTCGGCCAGGAGGGCACGAAGCTGGTTGATGTCACCGGTTTGGGCTTTGACCAGACTGTCCCGACGGTGGACCAGCACTCGGAGCGCCTCGAGTGCAGGGTCGTGTCGCCACTTGTGTCCCCGGTCCGCAGCGGTAGCCCGGGCCACGACCACTGCGTCACCGGGATCGGTTTTGCCGGCTCGGTCTCGTCCGGCGGCGGTGACCCGAGACGTCACCTCGATCACTTCGATACCGTGTTGCACTAGATAGGCGGCGAGGGGACGGCCATGACCCGACGCCCCCTCGATTCCCACCGTGACCAGGTGATGACGGCGGCACATGCGGGCCGCTTCGGCGTAGCCGGTCGGGGTGTTCGAACAGCGACGCTGATCGATCGGCCGGCCAGACTCGTCGATCACTGCCGCCGTGAACGTGTCCAAATGCGGGTCACAGCCCATCGCTATAGGCTTCATCCTGTGTCTCCTTTCACGACCCTGCGGTTGCTGACGGGTGACGCCAGGAACGTGGACAGCCCTTTGTCGACACACACGATGGCGGAGGGACTTCTATCAGGTCACACGATCCTGAACGGTGACTGGCCTTCCCGGGACACGACAAGCCCTGCGAAAGTCACACCCACCAAGGGTGGACACGGGGACAGTGAGCCAACCCGGGAAGACCATCACCCACCCCAACCATGACACAAAGGGGACAGGCTGCCGGGAGGCAGCCAGGGGGGATTCTGAAATTCGAAGTCACATCGAGACGGGACACGTGCCGGGAGAGTCCCTACCGGAAGTCGCGTGACCCTGCGGTCTTGACTTCTATGGGCTCGAAGGAGCGGGCTACGAGGTTGGTGACCCCGTCGCGGTATTCGACCATGCCATCGACGATGAGGGCCGGGATGCGACGGGCGATCGGTTTGTACTCGGCCCACACGGGAGGCAGCACCACCACGTTGAGCAGCCCGGTCTCGTCTTCGAGGTTGAAGAAGATGACCCCGGCTGCGGTGCCCGGTCGCTGACGATGGGTCACCACACCCCCGACCCTGACCTTGCGCGCCATACGGTGCAGGGACAGCACGTCGGCGATCGGCACGCATCCTCGATCGGTGAGCTGCGAGCGAACGAACTGGATGGGGTGGCTCGTCGACGCCTGGACCGCCCACAGGTCGGCGAGATGGGTTTCGAGCTCGTCCATCTCGGCAATCGGCGGCGGGTCGACCCCTGGTGAGAGCGGGAGCCGCTCCGGATCGATCTCTGCCAAGGCGCCGGCCACCCACATCCCTTCGCGCCGTCCGAGGCCGATCGCCTGGAGAGCGCCGGATGCCGCCAGTCCTTCGTAGGCATCGACGGGGAGCCCGGTGCGATGGGCGAGGTCGGCGGGAGAACGGAACTCGCCTCCCAACTGCCTTGCCGCCTCGATACGGGCGACCTCGGACTCGCCGAGGTTCCGAACGTATCGGAGCCCCATACGCATCGCCACCGCCGAGCGCAGTTCGTCGTCGAGAGCGCCTCTCCCCCGCCGCCACGTTCCACCCAGGTACTCGACGACATCGTCGGGATCCGCGTCCACCGGCTCGATTGAGCAGTCGTGCTGGGAGGCGTTGATGCACGGAGGCAGCACGATCACTCCATGCCGCTGGGCATCCTGGACCAGGGTATTGGGGTTGTAGAAGCCCATCGGCTGGGCGTTCAGGAGGCCGGCGAGGAACTCCGCAGGCCAATGATGCCGGAGCCAGGCGGACATGTAGACGATGTAGGCGAAGCTCACCGAGTGGCTCTCGGGGAACCCGAAATGGGCGAAACCCTGCAGCTTCTCCCAGATCTCGTCGGCAGCCGCACCGATGACGCCCTGACCCTCCATCCCGGAATAGACCTCATCGCGGAGCTTCGCCATCTCCCGGTCCGATCGTTTGTGCGTCATCGCCGCCCGCAGACGGTCAGACTGCCCACCGTCGAATCCGGCACACACCCTGGCGAGCTCCATCAGCTGTTCCTGGAAGATCGGAACACCGAGGGTCTTCTCGAGGATGGGAATGGTTGATGGATGGGGGTATCTGATCGGCTCCTCGCCGTTGCGCCGTCGGAGATACGGGTGCACCGACTGGCCCTGGATCGGACCAGGCCGGATGAGCGCCACCTCCACCGCAAGGTCGTAGAAGGTGGTGGGCTTCATCCGAGGTAGCGTCGCCATCTGCGCCCTCGACTCGACCTGGAACAGACCAACGGTGTCGGCGGCGGTGAGGGCCCGATAGATGTCGGGCTCCTGAGGGATGGTGGCGAGGTCGATCTTAACTCCGTGGGCCTCTTCGATGGAGTCGACAGCCAGGTGAAGGGCGTTGAGCATCCCCAGGCCGAGCAGGTCGAACTTGACGATGCCGATGGCGGCGCAGTCGTCTTTGTCCCACTGGAGTACAGACCGACCCTCCATCCGACCCCACTCGATCGGGACCACCTGATGTAGTGGACGGTCGGCGATCACAACGCCACCGGAGTGGATGCCGAGATGTCGGGGGAACCCATCTATCCGATGACACACGTCGTAGATGAGGTCGGCGGTGAGCCCATGCGGCAGCGGCGCCTCGAGCCGGAGATCGGAGGTGTGGTAGCTGTCGATGAACTTGGACAATCCGTCGACCTGCGCCTGGGTGAACCCGAAAGTCTTGGCGACGTCGCGCAACACCGAGCGGGCCCGGTATGTGATCACGTTGGCGACCATGGCGGCGCGCTGACGCCCATGACGCCGGTAGCAGTACTGGATCACCTCCTCACGGCGCTCCGCCTCGAGATCCAGGTCGATGTCCGGCGGGCGACCACGCTCTTCCGAGAGGAAGCGCTCGAACGGCAAACCGAGGCGGATGGGGTCGACCCGTGTGAGTCCGAGACACCGGCACACCGCCGAGTCCGCACCCGAGCCACGGATCTGGCAGTAGATGTCCTGGGAGCGGGCGAAGTCGACGATGTCCTTGACCACCAGGAAGTATCCGGGAAACCCCAGCCGCTCGATCACCCCCAACTCGTGATCGAGGCGGTGTCGGGCCGATCGATCGATACCACCGTCGCCGGTTCCCGGGTAGATCTCCCTGGCCGCTTCGTACGTGAGATGCCTGAGATAGTCCATCTCGTTCCGGAAATGGCCGGGCATCGGGAAAGGAGGAAGGTTCGGTGCCACCAGTTTCAGGTCGAACGCCAACCGCTCGCCGAGCCGTACGGCCCGGTCGACCGAACCCGGGTACCGTGCGAAACGGCGCGCCATCTGCTCCGGTGTCTTGAGGTAGCGCTCGTCGGTCGCCGGCCAGAACCCGAGGGCTTCATTCAGGTCACGACGTCCTGCGACGGCGGCCAGCACCTCGGAGAGATCGGCGTCACGCCGATCGGCATAGTGGACCTGGTTGGTGGCCACCACGGGAATCGAAAGCCGCTGTGACACCTCCCACATGAGGTCGTTGCGGGGATCGTCTTCGGGCATTGCGTGGTGCCAGAGCTCCATGTGGAGTCGCGGCCCGAACAGCTCGCGCAGCCTGGCGGCTTCGGTCATCGTGGCGGCGAGATCGCCTCGAGTCGCTGCCCGCGGGACGGCACCCTGCCAACATCCGGTGAGCGCCACGATGTCGGGACTCGAAGCGACTTCGGCGAGATCGTCCCACAAATGTACGGCTCGATCCTTTTCGCCGCGGAGCTGCCCTTTTGTCACCAGACGGGACAACATCGAATACGCAGAAGGCGATCCGGCCAGCAGCACGAGATGATCGGTCGGGGGGAGATCGACCGGCTTGGTGCCGTGCATCCGCTTCTTGCGACCGCGTCTCCATCCCGACTCGGTTCGCACGTCCCAACTGTCGTGATGCTCTTTGTCCCAATTCTCGGCGCGATCGAAGGGATCAGGCGCCGGCACGTGATCGGAGACACGAGACTGGATTCCGATCTCGGTGCCGTACACGACCGGCATGCCGATGTCACGGGCGGCGATCATCACCTTCACCGACCCGTAGAACCCGTCGTGGTCGGTCACTCCCAGCGCGGTGTAGCCCAGTTCGGCAGCGGTCTGGACGAGTTCATCGGGATGCGATGCACCATCGAGGAACGAGTGATTGGTATGGCAGTGCAGCTCGGCGTACGAATGTGTCCCTCCCACGACAACCACTCTATCGAACATACGTTCGACACATGGGCCAGGATTTCGCGACGTGGTATCACGCCATCTCTCGCAGAACCGCTCAGTCCAGAGCGAGGGCCAGGCGCTCCACGCCGAGACCGGAGATCATCGCCCGTTCCTTCTCGCTGGCGACGAGCCGTTGCGTCCAGTCGACCATGCCCCCGTCACCGACCTCCAACCGCTCGCCGCCGACGATCACGTGAACTTCGATGGCGAGATCCGTGTAGTAGTTCTGCGCTCTGGTGCGGTCGGGGTACGCGGTGACCGCCACCGGCCCACCACTCCACCTCCGTGACAACTCATCGACAATCGGCCCGAGCGATCCGTCGGTGAAGTCGGTCACCAGGATCTCGACCTGCTGACAACCCAACGCCGGGAGCGCGGTTGCGAGATGCGCCGTGTGGGCCTCGAGCGCACGGCGTTCGAACGCCCGGTCACCGATGTCGCGCCCGGCGGTCACAAGACCCGAGACGGCGAAGTGGGCGAAGGACCGCGGACCCTCGAACATCTGAGCTCTCGTCACTCGCTGGAACGCCGCAAGATGCAGCATGCGGGCGTCCTTGGAGTCGGTGTCGATTCGTCGACGCCGGCGTCTCGCGGCCTCGACCGCGAGTACCACCGTCGGGTCCGCCGCCACCTCGTTGCCGCGGATGGTGGACACAACGCGGTTCTGGTCGACGTCGGCGACCGCTGCGTGGGCGCCGAACGGGGCCAACGGTGCAAGACCCAGTTCCTCTACACCGTCTGGCAGATGAGCGGCCAGCACCCCTTCGATGCGGCGTATCGCGGCAGGAGACGCAGCCGAGCTGCGTGTGAACCGGTCGTCGTGACGGGCCAGCACCGTGGCCGGTGTCACAGCCACCGAGCGGCGACGCATCTCTGCGAGCAACAGCGAGGTCAGCTCGCTGCCGGAATGCGAGGCGATGTCCATCCGAGGACCGTACCGGCGCCTGCCGCTGGTCGGGTCGCAATTTCTCTACGCTCGCACCCATGAATGTCCTGGTCATCGGAGCGGGGATTGCCGGGCTAACCGCCGCCCGTCTGCTCGCCGACCGCCACGTCGATGTGACGGTGCTCGAGGCGCGGAACCGGATCGGCGGCCGGACCCACACCCTCGACCTGGCCGGTTCGCCCGTGGATCTCGGTGCCTCCTGGATCCACGGGCCATACGGAAACCCACTCAGCGATGCGGTGCGGGCAGCCGGGCTGAGCACCCGCAACGACGGAGTGTGGGGCACGGGTTCGGCGGTGTTCGTGCAAGGTAGCGGCTGGGCGTCGCCCACGATCGCCTCTACCTCGGCGTCGACACGGTTCGACTTCGATCCCATGGAGGCCTTCGAGGCGGTCGGCGAGGCCGGATACGAGGCGGCGGCCGACTGGTACGCAGCGGACCGGAGGCTGAAGGGTGCGGCCGCCGATGTGGCCCGATTCGGGATCGCATGGCACGAGGCCGCTCTGAACATCGGGGGCCCGCCCGACCGCGTCTCGCTCCAGGGGTCGGCCGCCTATCGACTTCACCCGGGCGGAAACGATGTGATCGTCGGCGGCTACCGAGCCCTGGTCGACCATCTGGCCACCGGGCTCGATGTGCGCCTCGACGAGGCGGTGCTGGCAATCGAACACGGCGGGCCAGGCGGCGCCATCGTGTCCACAACCACGAGCGCTCACCGGGCCGATGCCGTCGTGGTGAGCGTCCCGCTCGCAGTCCTCCGGAGAGGAGCCATCGCCTTCTCGCCCGCCATCCATGGTCACGAGCGGGCAGCCTCCGCGGCTCGACATGGCCACCCTCGAGAAGGTGGCCATCAGATTCGACGATGCGTTCTGGCCCGGAGACATCCGGCGGATCACCTACGTGAGCAGCGACCACCGTTTCCCCGCGTGGGTCGACATGACCGACCACGCCGGAGCCCCCGTGCTCGTCGCCTTCCACAATCCGGCCGTGACACCGCAGGTCCCCGACACCGAGGAGGGTCGGATCGAGGAGCGCTGGAGGTTCTGGTAGAGATGATGGGAGTCATCCCGGTACCGGTGGCGTCGACGGCGACCGACTGGCGAAGCGATCCCTGGTCGGGCGGTTCGTACAGCTACATCCCCGTGGGGGCGACCCCGTCCGACATGACCATGCTGGGGTCCCAGGCATCGGATCGGCTGTACTTTGCCGGCGAACACACCGTCCCGGAGTACTTCGGAACGGTGCACGGCGCGTATGTGTCCGGAGTTCGTGCCGCCGATCAGATCATGAACCGACCGTGAACCGGACGGATCGTCTGTACGCCATCGTCGAGCAGCTCAGGGCCTCACCTGGAGCTCCGCTGTCTGCGAGGCAGCTCGCCGATCGGTTCGAGGTCAGCAGCCGGACCGTCGAGCGTGACATCCTTGCGCTTCAGGAGGCCGGCGTCCCCATATACGCAGAAACGGGGCGAAGTGGGGGATATCGTCTCGACGGCAGCCGAACATTGCCGCCGGTCAACTTCACCCCGGCTGAGGCCGCTGCGGTGGCGGCCGCCCTGGGATCGAGAACCGCCACTCCCCTCCCCCAGTCGGCCCGTTCCGCACTCACCAAGATCATGACGGCGATGTCGGACGAGGCCGCAGGCAAGGCCCGAGAGCTCGGGTCTCGCCTGCTCAGGTACGAGCCCACTGCCGATCCGATGGGCCGCTCCCAGAGAGTGATAGAGCAGGCGATCGTGGACCGGCGCGTCCTCAACATCCGGTACGAGGACAAGGACGGCGTTCACAGCCGCCGCTCGATCGAACCGATCGCCATCGTGGGCCTGGCAGGCCATTGGTACTTGAGCGCCTGGTGCCGGCTGAGGGACGACTCGAGGGTGTTCCGGCTCGATCGGATCGCAGACGCCACACTGACGAGGGAGACGGCGCCCGAACGAGAGCTTCCCGCCGTGGACATCGCCGGATTGGAGCGACGAGCGACGTTCGAGTGATCGAGGAAACACCGACAGGACGCTGTCGGTCTCGTTGTGGATGGTGTGCCGAGGTGCCACAGAGAGGAGCATTCATGAGCACCAAGACCACGACCCGCAATCCGGTGACCTGGTTCGAGATCCACACCCCGAACCCTGAGCGAGCCCGAGCCTTCTACGGCGACGTTTTCGGGTGGAGCTTCCAGTCCGACATGCCGGGGTACGACATGATCGGGATGGGCGAGTCGGCGCCGATCGGTGGCGGGATCGCATCGAACGGCCCGGACCATCCTCCGATGACCGTCTTCAACGTACAGGTGGAGGATGTCGATGCTGCCTGCATCGCCGTCACGGAGGCCGGCGGAGCCGTCGCCGTGGATCCGCAATCGACGCCCAACGGACTCCGATTCGCCTATGTCGCAGATCCGGACGGAAGCACGTTCGGGTTGTGGACACCGCCCACCGCTCGAGCGCATCCGTGACGGGCTGCACACGGAAGAGGGCCCCCGCAACTGCGGGGGCCCTCTGGTTGGAACTCAGTGTCGGGAGGCGCCCATCACCAGGTTCCAATGCTGTCTGGATCGCCCTCCTCAGGTCGACGTCCGACCGCCATCAACAGCGCACCGCCACCTGCCAGGACCAGCAGTCCGAGCATCGCCGTTGCCTGGATCTCGAATCCGGTGAACGGCAGCGTGCTGGCCGTCACGGGCGGCACCGTCGTGGTACTGACCAGTGGGGCGACCGTGCTCGTAGTCGTGTCACCCACGGTGGTGGTCGTCACCAGCGCCGTGGTCGAGGTCGTGGACGGGAGCGTGGTGACCGTGGTCGGGCTCACGCTCTCCCCCACCACACCGGCATCCCATGAGAGGTCCTCCGCTCCTCGAGCAAGTGAGATGAGCGTGGTCCGCCCACCTGCGTCTGCATTCGAGTCCACCAGCGAATCGCCGGCGCCCTCGATCGTCCATGCCTCGTTCACGAGCCCTTTCAAGTCGGGGAGTTCGAACTGCACTCGATAGACGCCTTCGCACAGATCGGTGAACTCGTAGTGACCGTTCTCGTCGGTCGAGGTGACGGCAAGCGTCATTCCGTCCTCATTCTGGAGCTCGACGGCGACTCCCGCGACCCTCTCCTCACCTTCGTCCTGGATCCCGTTGCGGGGATTCATGTCGATCCAGACGGCATCACCGATGAGCGCCGTGCACTGCGGAGAGCAGTCCCCGATGGTGAACACTCCCTCGGCGGGACCGACCATCGAATACCCGTCTGCCGCCGTCGCCACCCAGCTGTAGACACCGGGTGCCAGCAACAGGCGTTCGCCCGAACCGTCGATCTCATACGGGCCACCGGGACCTTCGAGCAGCACGGTCGCGGTGCCTCCCGGTGCAATCCGGAATGTGACATCGGTGAGGGACACTCCAGCCTCAGCGTCGTAGACGCAGTGGCCCATCACGACGGCAACCATCGTGTCCGTGGTGCTGCAGTACGCGGTGCGGAAACTGCCTTCCGTCCGTCCTGTCAGCTCGTAGCCCTCGGTGGCTGTCGCCTCCCAGAAATAGCGGCCCGGGCCAAGGCGAACCGAGCCCGACTCGGTGAACACGATCGGCCCTTCGGGCGTCCTCAGCGTCACGCTCGCCGATCCGGCGGGCTCGATTCGAATCCACACGGGTGTCGACGACTCGCCGCGGACTTCTTCACACCGACCGACGTTCACCCACACGACGGCGTCGCCAACCGGCTTGGTGGTGGTCGTCGTCGCCTGCGTCGTGGTCGTGGTCGCCTGCGTGGTGGTGGTCGTCTCCTTCTTCGTCGTCGTGGTGGTCTCTTGCTCCGTCGTGGTGGTCGTCGGCTCATAGGAGTCCACGCACGCAGTCACGTGCGAGATGTCCGGTCGCTGACCGCCGTTGTTCAGAGGTGCGACGAGGTCGACGAAGTCAGAGGTGTAGACCTGCGCACCATTGCCGCCCTTCACGATCACGGCGTCGATTGAGACACTCGACGACGACACGGTCACCGATCGGAGCCCGTCGTAGTCGAAGAGCACACCGTCGATCGTTTCGTCGACGCCGGGTGGATCCGACTTGATCCCACTGACGTAGCCGAGATCCACACAGGTCGGATTGCCCGGAACATAGGCGCCGGGGATCGTGGTGGTGGTGGTCTCGTAGCCTGTCGTCGTGGTGGTTTCGCCGCAGCCGTCGGCCACGGCGACCGAGGTCGAACGGGAGTCGCCCGCAGCTTTGCCGTTGCCCCACGGGCCGTCGGCTCTTGCCATCACGGTGACGGTTTGGCCTGCCCACGTCGACGCATCGATCGTTCCCGAGAAGGTGTAGCCGTTGGCCCCCGTGAATGCACCCGACACCTGCCAGACGCCGTCGACGTAGATGCCGATGTTGGCGTTCTCACCCTTCGCACCCGACGACCACGAGGTTGCCAGGTAGTCGATCACCGGCGTGGCCGCACAACGCGACTCGGCCCCGACCTCAGGATGATGTGCAAGTGCTCCTGGCGCCCCGATCACCGTGATCGACGCGAGGAGCGAAGCAAACACGAAGAGCGCCCCCACTCTCCGCAGTCCCAGCCCTTTCATACGATGCCTCCCGTGGATTGTCTCCTAGGGGAGGGCCGGTCTCACCACTTGCTCGCCGCGCACCAAAGGTGACCGAATACGGTACGCGGGTCTCTGCATCCCATGTGCCCCGCCGCCACGGTACGTGACGGTCTGACCACTATTTGTAGATGCGATCGGAGACCATGCCAGAACTGATGAATGCGATGCCGGAGTGGCTAGTCAGCATTCTGGCTACGGCGTGAGCGGCGTCAGACCCAGTGCTCGAGTGAGAAACGACGCCATTTGATCCCTCAACACGGGAGCCTCCGGGCAGTACCGGTCGTTGGCCGGCGGGTTGCACCCGAGCGTGACGCCGGCGCCGGCAAGCGCCTGGATCTCGACCTCGAACACCGAACCGTCATCGTCGATGAAGCGGTCACCGGCTACGGAAGGCAGATCGAGGGCTCGGACCAGGAAAGCCGCCATCTGGCCACGCGTGACGAGGTCATCGGGACAGAATCGGTCGTTGGCGGGAGGGTTGCACCCGAGCGTGACCCCTGCGGCCGCCAGTGCCTCGATGTCACCCTCGAACACAGACGCGTCATCGTCGCCGAATCGATCGCCGTTCGACGTCGGATATCCGAACCCGCGGACGAGGAATGCCGCCATTTGGCCTCTCGTCAGAGGGTCTGAAGGGCAGAATCGTGCCTCAGAGGCGCCGGCGAGACTACATCCCCGCGTGATCCCGGCCGCCACGAGCGCCTCGATCGAAGGTTCGTGGACATTCCCGTCGTCGTCCACGAAGGTCCCCCCTGCGCCCAGGTTGTCGACCACGACGGACCGAGACAGGGTGACATCGGGGCCGGCATTCCCTTCGATGGCGACCACGATGCGATGGACGGTCTCGGCGACACCGATCGTGTCCCAGACGACCCCCCACCCGTCGTCGCCATCGTCGTCCACTCCGATAGAGACTCCATCGACGGTGAACACCACCCGATCGGCGTTCGAGGCCAGCACGTCGATCGGAACCAGACCGGACACCAATGCACCTTCTGCGGGCGAGGAGATCGATCCGGAAGGATCCGGGTTGTCGACGGTGACGGTCACCGAGTCCGACGCAGTCCGGCCCGTGTCGTCTGTGGCCATGACGGTGACCACTCTCGAGCCTTCTCCGGTGGTGCGTGTGTCCCACTCCATCGTCCAGCCGTCGGTGCCGTCCGTGTCGGTGCCCAGCACCCTGGACCCGATCGAGAACCGGACCGATGCCACCGAGCCGTCGTCCGACGCCGCTGCCTCGATGCCGGTCACACCTTGCAGGGTCGACCCCGAGACGGGGTCGACGATCGCGACTGCCGGAGATGTGTCGACCGTGGCAGTGGCTCCGTCAACCACCAGGGCGTAGGGCTGGGGGCCGAACGGGACATTGTGACCTCGCACCTCCATGCTCCACGTGCCGGCATCGGGAGCAGGCAGATAGACGTTCTCCACGTTGTTGAGACGGTCGGCGGTGCCACCGGTCGTGGACCATCCGCCGCTGAAACGGTTGCCTCGGTACGTGGTCCCCTCGGGAGCAGTCACGACCAGATCGAGGTCATTGACGAGGTTGGTGGTCGCCGACACCGATGATGGGTGGTCGGACCACACGAGCGTGATCTTCAGTGGTGCGGTTCCGGCACTCTCGACCGCGAAGGTCGCGTCGAGATCGGTGACGGCTTCCCGAGCGTCGAACCAGACGCGACCACCGTCGACGGCTTCCGCCACGTCGACGCGTCCCCAGCCCTCGTGCATGTTTGGTATCGGAATGTCGTTGTCGTCTGTGCCGTCGTTGTTCTCATCGGCGAGGTCGACGGCGCTGTTGATGAGCAACGCTTTCACCAAGGCGGCGCTCGCCTCGTCCCCCGTCACGTCGTCCACGTACTGGCGGATGATCGCAGCAGATCCCGCGACCAGCGGGGCCGCCATGGATGTCCCACTGTTGTACTTGTAGAAGGCGTCGTACGGGAAACCCCACCCGAGTGCCTGGTAGAGCCCGTTCTGCGGGTTGGGCCCAGCGTCGTAGCCATCCTGAAACAGGTCGGAATACGTCGACAGGATCCATGTTCCAGGAGCGACCACATCCGGCTTGATCCGTCCGTCATCAGTGGGACCGCGACTCGAGAACGCAGCCATCTGCTCGGCGTTGCCGGCCATGTCGTCCGCCGCCAGTGGCGCGGCCCCGAACCCCAGATAGCCGTATATCCCGGTGTCGTTGAATGCGCCGGCGGCCGAACAGTCGGAGAACGGGTATGCACCGGAGAATGTGGCATCGCACTGGTAGCCGCCTGGGCGCACATTCTCCGATGCGCCGACTGCGATCACATTCTTGGCCGTACCCGGCGAGCCGATCGAACCGAGGTCGACCACACCGTCTGCATTGGCGTCCTCGCCGGCGTTCCCACCGGCGACCACCACCGTCATGTCCTGGTGCTCCCACACGAAGTCGTCGATGCCTGCCGAGTCGATCGAGTACGCGCCGGCATCATCCACACCCCACGAGTCGCTGTGGACTCGTGCACCGTCGTCGTATGCCTGATCGAACAGCAGTCCGACGTCGGAGGGGATGCCGGCGAAGAAGTACCCGGAGAAGGGACCACCGCATCCGGGCAGTATCTCGAGAAGATCCTCCACAGACTGGAAGACGAGCGACGCGCCGGGTGCCGTCCCACGTCCTTCGCCACCGGGGCCGCCTTCGGAGACCGCGGAGCCGGCCACGTGCGTGCCATGACCGGTGTCGACATCGACCGAGCCATCGGGCAGTGGCGTCCCAGCAGGTCGGCAGGTCGGCGGTCGGCCAGTCGCGGACGACCTCGATACGCGAAGCCGGGATGTCGCGATGCGCCGTGGCCGCCGTACCGCCGCCGAGGCCAGAGTCGGCGATGGCGACGATCTGGCCGGCTCCGTCGAATCCGGCCACTTCGGCGGCGGCCGAGCCGATGATCGTTCCCCCTCCGGCCTCGTTCCGTGCCGTACGGATGACGAACGGCTCCACCGCCGCAACACCTGGGATTGCCGCGAGTTCCTCGGCGCGGCGAGGATCCACTGAGACGAGGGCGACATCCTCGGTCGACTCGACGACGTCGACACCCGGTGCCTCGGAGAGAACGCCGACATCGGAGTCCGGATCGAACTTGATGGTGAAGATGCCGTCGACCGGAGCGGTGCCCGGGCGACTGCCAATTTCTCGAGTTGTCGCCACTTCCACCGCCAACACCCCGGGAAGCGTCTCGAACTCCGATGCCGATGCGGCATCGGCGCGTACCACCAGGCCTCGAGCCGGCGCAGTACGCGATGACCGAACCACCCAGCGCCTCGACCCGATCGGTCGAGCCCGCCGGCACGATTCCGTCCTCGAAGCGCAGCACCAATTCGCGTTGCGGCGACTCCTCCACCGGTGTTGCCGTGGCCATCGGTATGGCAGCGCTCGTCGCCACGAGCGCAAGAACAGCCGCCAGCCAGATGCGGTTGAGGATCCGCATGCACTCCTCGGTGGGGTAGAGATCGGTACCGAAAGGAATCGTCGCCACGGTCCCCGACCTTGAGCACTCTGTCGTGCCGGACCACGACGCGCACTCGTGGATAGGGTGGCGGCATGGCACACAACATCACCAAGACCGTGCGGTTGGGCGGGAGCTCGCCCGACTCCATCGAAGACGCAGTACGGACGGTTCTCGCTCGGGCGGCGGTGACCATCGAGGAGATCACGCGGTTCGACCTCAAGGACGTGAGCGGGACGGTGGATGCGGCAGGCGTTCCGACGAGCTTCGACGTGATCGTCGACGTCACGTTCGTCGTGAAGGAGTCGGTCCACGGGTGAACCGGGAACTGCCCGATATCGCCGATCTCGGTCACGGGATCGGCGTGATACCGCTCCCCCTTCCGTTTCGGAGCCCTGCCTGGGTGAACGCGTACGTCGTATGCGGATCCGACGGGGTCGTGCTGATCGATTGTGGCGTCGACTGGCCCGAAGGACACAACAGGCTCATGAGCGGCTTCGAGGTGTTGGGCATAGACCCAAGCGCGGTCCACACCCTGATCGTCAGCCATCTCCATCCCGATCACGTCGGTATGGCACCGCGCCTCACCGCCGACCATGGCTGGCAGCTCCTCATGCACGAGCGGGCGGCGACCCTGTTCGCGCGCTACAACGACACGCCTGCACTCGAGGCGAGGACACGCGAGTTGGCCGTTCGCCACGGCACTCCGCCGGACCAGCTGATCGCGGTCGCCGACATCGGCCCGCGACCTGCGTACATGCCGCTGCTCGGTGCACCCGACGTCGTGGTCGTCGAGGGCAACGCCGTCGAACTCGGAGGACGCCGGCTGGAGGTACTCCACACACCCGGACACGAGCAGTCCCATATCTGCCTGCGGGACTCTCGTACCGGGATCATGTTCTCCGGCGATCACGTGCTGCCCAGGATCACGCCCGTGATCATGTACGACGAACTCGCCGATGACGTGCTCGGTGACTATCTGCGCTCGTTGAGAATGCTGATCGACCTCGAGGTCGGCCTGACATACCCGGCACACGGGACCGTGGTCGAGCGGGGGACCGCCAGATGCGAACAGATCGCGCTCCATCACGAACGGCGCCTCGACGGCATGCTGGACGTGATCCGACTGGGGCCGACGACCGCGTGGAGCGTCATGGGCGAGGTGTATCGACCGCACCTCACCCCACTGGAACAGCGCCTGGCGCTGCGGGAGACCGTCTCGCACCTCGAACACCTCCGGCTCGACGGGCGAATCGGCGTGTTCGAGGATTCAGGCGTCCTCTTCTATCGAAGCTGACGCGGCATCAGTCGTCGTCGGGCACCAAGAAGCCGAGAACCAGGCTGACCACCGAGATCACGAGCGCACCGATGAAGGCCGACAGGAAACCGTCGATGGTCAGCCGTTCGAGGATGAGGGCCGTGAGCGCCAGCATCGCGGTGTTGATGAGAAGACCGAAGAGGCCGAGGGTGACGATGCGAGCCGGCAGGGAGAGCAACCGGACGATCGGCTTGATGAAGGCGTTCACCAGCGCGAAGACCACTGCCACTATCAGGAACGTCACGAGACTGTCGTCGGCGAACTCGATGCCCGGAGGGCCTGGGATGAACGTGGCGGCTACCCAGAGTGCGACCGCGTTTATGGCAAGCCGAATGAGGATCTTCATCCGGTCATCCTACGCGCTGGCCCGGCACTCAGATGGGATTGCACAGACCCTGGCCGAAGGTGGGCGCCACCTCGCGGCTCCGATCGGTCAACCATGCGCCGGGCGAGCACGCACCGGGCCGTCCATCCATCCCCGATCGGTCGGCACACCCGGTCACGAGAACGCGGCATTGTGCCGGCGCGTCAGGTCAATGCCATCTCGCGTTCGGCCTCGCGAACCAGTTCGGTGCGAGGCATGGTGAAGCCCCGAATGATCAGCCAGAATGCGAAGACCATCTCCTGAACGGCGAGCGGAGCGACAAGCAGGACCTGCGCGGTCGAGAACGGCTCCAGTCCGTACATGACCAGTACTCCGACGGACAGATAGGGAATGGATGCGACGAGCCCCCACAGGGCCAGCCAGCGAGGGACGAGTCGCGCCCTGTACAGCACGGCGTTGAGGAAGATGGCGCTGACAGCGAACACGATGATCTGGAACACGTAGTTGCTCCACTCGCGGGCGTCGAGCAGCGTTCCGGCGACCGTCTCGAAGTCGGAACCGGCAGGCGCACCGGCGTCGGCGAAGGCACGGCCCACCGACGTCACGGTCAACGCTGCGATGATGCTGAGGCCGTAGGTCACCCCTTCGATCGTTCGGGCGACCGCAAAGCCGAGTGCCATGCGCTCCGAGTATCTGCGCAACACCGGATACAGAGCGATGACGATCCCCATGATGGCGAGACCCATGACGAGCTCGAGGAGCACTCCGGTCGCCATTCGGCCCTCGTTGGAGGCGACCTCGACGAGGTAGCCGTCTGCGTCGAGCAGCGGCTGTTGCACGACGCCGGCGAGAATGCCGGCTGCGGTACCGACGATGAACAGCACCCCCACGAGGCGGGCCGTGGTCCGATCAGCCATGATGCGATCCTCCTCCCCTTCTCCCCCACGTTGTTCGACCGATGAGCAGCATCGGTCCAACTGCCACGCTCTCGGTGGCGCGACTGGGAGACCAGGGTCGAGAGGCACTTTCGACGGCAGGACCCGGAGGCAGGGGCTGCCGCTCAGTGGACGATGGAGTCGAAGTCGTCCAGCGCGTGAACGCCGCATCGGAGCCGCTCGACCGCCGCACGGACGTCTGCGAGGGTGAGCGCCACCCATCGACCGCAGACGGCTCGCTTGCGCTCATCGACCCGAGCTTGCTCGAACAACAGATGAGCTGCCCACAGGCCGAGATAGGCCTCGACCACATCCCGGGCTGCCGCCTCGCGGACCGTGGGGCCCATGCCGGCGACCAGCTCGCGAAGCTCGGTCACCGCCACGCCGAGCTCTTTCTGACGATCGAAGAGATCTTCGAGCCCGGACTCGATGGCGCCGTTCGCCGCCATCGCACGACCCATCGTGTCTGCCAGCACGCCGGCGAGTGCCGCCGAGATCTGAACCTGGGTTGTGCCCTCGTAGATCGTCGTGATGCGCACGTCTCGAACGAGCCGCTCGATGCCGGTCTCGCGGATGTACCCCATGCCGCCGAAGATCTGCTGGGCGTCGAGACAGATCCGCTGGGCGGCCTCGCTGACGATGGCCTTCACAGCGGGCGACAGGAGGTCGACCTCGGCGGCTGCCTGCTTGAACCGTCGTTTCAGGTCGGAGGTGTCCCCGCCCACCTCCTTCACCCGATCGATCTCGATTTCCAGCTTGTTCCGGACGTCCAGCCGCTCACACCCGTCGTAGATCAGCGCACGACACGCCTCGATGGTCGTGGCCATGTCGGCCAGCATCGAAGCAACGCCTGGGAACCGACGAATCGGGCGCCCGAACGCCTTCCGTTCGTGCGAGTACGCGGCGGCCATCCGATAGGCGGCGTCGGCGATCCCGAGTGCCTGGGCGGCAACGCTGAACCGGGCGTGATTGAGCGTGTACATGGTCTGCACCATGCCCATGCGCCGCTTCCCCACGAGCCATGCAGGTGCATCGTCGAACACGAGCTCGCAGGTCGGCGATCCGTGAAGGCCCATCTTCTCTTCCAGCCTCGAGACGGTCACACCGGTGCCGTCCGAGGCGAACAAGGACAGACCAAACATCCCATCCACCCCCGGCTCCGACTTGGCCAAGACGAGCAGGAGTCCGCCGTTGCCGTTGGAGATGAACTGCTTCGTGCCGCTCAGGCGCCACTGACCGGCCTCATCCTGTCGGGCGACCGTCCTGACCCCAGCCAGGTCGGAACCTCCGCCCGGCTCCGTCAAGACCATCGCACCGATCGTCTCGCCGGCGGCGTAGCGGGGCAGCAGACGCGCAGCCGTTTCCTCCGGACCGAAGTGGGCGATTGCCTCCCCTATGTCCTGATAGCCGAACATCGTCATCAGTGAGGCGTCCGCTCGTGACACCATTTCGATCATCATCACGTAGACGGTGGCCGGGAAGTTGAGCCCACCGAATCGACGTGGCAGCAGTGCCCCCGCCATCCCGCTCTCGGCGATGCGCCGATACGCCTCCGTGGCACCGGTCGGATACCTCACCTCGCCGTCGACGAGCGATGCTCCTTCCTCGTCGATGCCTGCTGATCGTGGAGCGATCACGTTCGCTGCGAGGTCGCCGACGAGCTCGAGCGCAGATCGGTAGGCATCCATCGCTTCTTCGTACGTCGACGGGGCTAGATCGTGCTCATCGGTCTCGGTGTAGCCGCGTTCGAGGATTCGCACCGGCTCACGCAGGTCCAGGCGGTCGAAGATCGAGACGAGATCAGGGGTGTCGAAGAAGAAGTTGCGCATCGCGACAAACACGGTACCCGAGGTGGAAGGTGTGTCGACGCCGGCGGTGGTCGCCGATGTCAGCCGGTTGGGCATGGAGCGGCGAGCACGTGCCCATCCTCGGTTGCGAAATCGGTGAACTCACATCCGTAGTCGTCCGAAGCCACCACCGCAGGATCGAGAACCACGTCGCCATCTGGCTTGACGCCGTACTCGACCCATGCCACCAGGTCCACGAACGCGGTCACCAGCTCGACCGGTGTGAAGTCGCAATGCCCGACCCCTCGGATCGCCCGTTGTACGAGGAGATCGCTGTCACCGCGCTTGGCGACGTCGCGTGCGTACTCGATCTCGTTGTGGAACGGAACGAACAGGTCGCCCAGATTGTGGAGCGTCAGCACGGGAACACCGTTGCGCCCACGCACGATCGGGATGGGGTTGAGGGCGGTGGAGAGGCGGAGTGAGGGTTCACCACGCACACGAGCGATGTTCTGGTTGAACTCGGTCTCCGCGTCGCTCAGGGCCGGGTCGAGGTCGAGCTGGTACACGACCCCGCGATTGTCGGCCACGATTCCCGGTTTCCCTGCGACCGTGCCGTCGCCGATACCGAGGTCGAACAGGAAGTTGCCCGGTCCCGTCGCAAACTCGGGGAAGCTGTTCCAGAAGTACCACGCCTCGTCGAAGTTCGGGCGATCGCCACCGGAGCGCAGTTCCACCAGCTGTTTGAACGCCTCACCGTCGGCGTTGAGCGCAGCAGGCCACGAGCCGGGTGCCGCCTCGAGCGCCGCCTTGATGGCCGGCACCTGGACACCGGCGTACAACGCGGCGTCGTCGATCGGGTAGTACGAGTCGCCCAGCCCCAGTTCGAGTGCGGCGAGGTTGAAGTCGAGAAAGAAGTCGAAGAGCTCGTAGTCGCCGAGCACGCCGCAGATCGGCATCGCACCGTCATAGGCCGTGGGGTACTGCTCGATCGACCGTGCGGTGACGTGGCCGCCCATGGAGGCACCGGTCATGTACGTGGTCTCGGGCCGCCCGATCTCCCGTCGGAAGAGCTGCAGGAGGCGACGCGTGTCGACCACGCCGTCTGCCACGTTGTAGTCGTTGGACGAGTAGCTCGACGCCGCCCAGGCGTACCCGTTGGCAACGAGGAACTCCCGAAGCGGGTGATTGTCGACCGTCAGCTCCAACCCGGTGCCGCGATAGCCGTGCGCCCACATCACCAGCGAGCCGTTCCAGTTCGCCGGGACCTCGATCCGGTACCCCGCTCCGCGATTCACGCCCCACAGCAGCGTTGCGTCTTCGAATCCGGGGACGGGGTCGAATGGGAGCTTCGTCTCGTCGATGAACCACTCCGGCTCGGGGGCACCGTCGCCCTCGTGCTCGGTGGCGGCGGCGATATTCCCCGGCATCGCCACGAACATCATCATCACGGCCAACAACGTCACCACGCGTCGCATGGAGCTCCTCCCGTCACTCGATGTGTGCAACCGTACCCCCCGAACCGCCCCTACGGCCGCCCACCGCACGACTTTCTGCGGTCTCGTACACTGACCGGCCATGTGGGGCAGAAGAATTCGCACCGTTCTCGCGGCGATCACCACCATGGTCGTCGCAGGCTGCGGACAGGTGGCGGTCGACCTACCCATCGACATCGGAGAAGACTTCGACCTCGATTCGGTGCTCGACGAGATCAGGGACTGCGAGAGGCTCACAGACACATTCATCGCGGTCGTGAGCGAAGGTGCAGACCAACTCGACGCGCTTGCCGATCGCTCTGGTGGACGGGTTTCGCAGCCGGAGTTGCGAGAGAAGATCGAGGCCATTTCGGTCAACGAGTTCTTTGCGATCGCAGAACAACTCGGCTGCCGGCGGATCCAGCTACAGCTCGATACGATCGATCAACTGCGCGATCTCGACCCCGAGGGTGCCGCCGGCGAGGAACTGATCGACGCCATCCTCGAACAGGTCGAGGCCAAGGGGTAGTCTCGATCGAAGTCCGAGCGGGTGGGGTTCGACCCGATCAACGCCGGCCCGTCGCCGGCCCCGATACCCAGGCCGAGATGCCCCAACATCTCGGTGGCGCTCGAGACGCGCGGATCCACGCTGCTCCTTTTCCGATCACCGATGCGTGCGATTCCAAGGGTGCGATCAGGTGAAGGTGCGGAACCCTCGAATGACGAGGCAGGCCATGGCACAACTCACCGGTCGCTCGATCATCCGGCCAGCAATGTCACGGCTGCGACGGCCGCGACGATTCCGATCCATTGCAGGGGGGCGACTCGCTCTCGGAGCACGAGGCGGCCCGCCAACACCGTCACCACCGGGTAGAGCGAGGCCAACACGACCGTCGACGTCAAGAGCCCTCGCTGAACCGACGCCAGATAGAGGGCGTTGGCCGCCATGTCACCGGCACCGGCCAGCACCGTCGGCACCAGCGCAGCCCGAGGCAGCTTTGCCGTGCCTGTCCGCGTGACCAGCAGCACCCCGAGGAGCGCCAGGGACGCCATCCGGGCGGGCACCAGCGGCCACAGGCCCTCGCCGAGGGTGGTGACGGAGAGCGCCAGGAAGAATCCGGCGAACCCGATCCCGGCCACGATCGCCTCTCGGAGACCCGACCCAGCGATGGATCCGTTCACCGACACGAGCACGATGGCCACCAGCGCGACCGCCACGCCCACCCAGCCGGCGGTACCGAGACGCTCCCCGGTCACCACTCCGTACAGCACCGGAAGACCCGTCGACAGGAGCGCCGAAACCGGCGCCACCACCGCCATCCGTCCATTGGCCAGCCCCTGGTAGAGCGCCACGAGACCGACGGCCCCGCTGAGACCGGCCAGCCCTCCCGCCGCCCACGTCCCCGGAACCGGCGATCCGGGAAGGAGCATCGCAAGCACCAGACCCAGTGCGATCCCGACGACGTGTGAGTAGAAGACCACGGTTGTGGCCGGGGCGCGTTTGGCGGCGACGCCGCCGGAGAAATCCGACCAGCCAAACGAGAACGCCGAACCGAGCGCCAGCAGCTCGGCGATCATGCGCTGATCATCCCGAGCGACACCAGTGCCAGGCCGGCACCCAGCCAGTGGTTGGCGCGCAGCTTCTCACCGTGGAAGATCGCAGACAGCGCAACCGTCGGAGCCGGATAGAAGGAGGCGATCACCGCTGCCACCGACACCAGTCCGGCTCTGGTGGCGAACAGGTATGCGGTCGTGGCGAGGGCATCGAGCGCCCCGATCGCCAACACCAGACCGCGGTGGGGTGCGAGCTGGCCGGGGCGGGTCCCCCGTGCACTCAGGAGCACGCTCGTGAGGAGCACCGACGCAGCCTTGGACCCGAAGACAGGCCACACCCCGGTGTTGTCAGGGGCCAGCCCGAGGAACACGAACATCGAGCCGAAACCGAGGCCGGCGATCACGCCATATTTGAGGCCGTTGCCGCCCATCCGGCCGGCGTCGCCTCCGGTGAGCAACCAGATCGCCAAGACTCCAATCGCCATGCCGGTGAGGGTGAGTGGCGACAGCGTGACTCCTCTCGCCAGGTCGACCACCACAGGCAACGCTGCCCCAACGACGGCGGCGGTCGGAGCCACCACGGCGGCTCGACCAGAAGCAAGACCCTGGTACAGCGCGATCGCACCCATGGCGACGGTCACGCCGCCGGCGGACCCCCACAGGAGCGCTCCTCCGATCCCGTCCGGAATCCCCATCACGGCTCCGACGATCACGATGAGCACCGTCGTCACCGCCCCGGTCCCCCACACCACGACCAGCGGTGGCGCCGAACGCGACACCCTGCCACCCAGGAAGTCTGTGGTGCCCCACGAGAGGGCTGCGGCAAGGGCGAACAGCGCAGTGGTCATCGGCGGCGGAGGGTATCCAGTCCGGCGCCCCGCTTCCGAGCATTGCCGGCGGCGTGCCTCTTCTCTATCTGACCGGGACGACCTGCAACACCTCGGTGGTGGTGAGGACGTACATGTTGTCGGCACCGTCGTAGCCGAAGGAGACCACCGATCCGGGCGCCCCCACAGAATCGGTCCAGTCGGTCACATCGGTGACCCCTGGTTCCGTGAACAGGAAGCTACGCAGATAGCCCCCGCAGTAGTCCGAGAAGAAGTAATGCCCCTGGAGCTCGGGGATGTCCGCACCTCGATAGACGACTCCACCGGTGATGGAACAGGTGCCGGCGTCGCCGTGCTCGACTTCGATCACCGGGAGCAGCAGGCCCTCCTCTTCGCACGAGCTGGAACCGAAGCAGTGAAGACCTTCCATCGCCGACCAGCCGTAGTCCACCCCGGCCGTGAGCGGAGCGACCGAGACCTCTTCGTATGCGTTCTGGCCGACGTCGGCGACGTACACGAGATCGCCCTCGATCCAGAACCGCCAAGGGTTGCGCAGTCCCTTGGCGAACTTGGTGGCTTCGCCGGAGCCGACGTCGATCCGGACGAGACCGGCGAGCAGAGTCTCGTCGTTGCGGCCGTTCCCGAACTGGTCGTTGGCGCCACCACCGTCGCCCAGTCCCAGGTAGAGCGCGCCATCGGGTCCGAACTGGATCCATCCGCCATTGTGATTGCCGGCCGGTTGGCTTGCCGTGAACACCACCTTCTCGCTCGCAGGATCGATCGTGCCGTCGGACGCCATGGCGAACTCGGAAACGGTGGTGTCACCCGAGCCGTCCGAGTAGTGGATGAAGACGCGTGACTGGTCATCGGGATGGACGGCCATGCCCAGGAAGCCTCGCTCGCCTTCGTTGCGTACCCGATCGCCGATGTCCAGCACTTCGGTGATGTCGCCGGCCGGCGTCATCCGGAACACGCGACCTGCTTTCTGGGCGAGAAGCATGTCGGTGCTTCCCGGGAAGGGTATGAGCACGATCGGGAAGTCGAGCCCGGAGGCGACCGACTGATAGGCGAGACCTTGCAGTGGTTCGATCGCCTCTGTCGATGTCGTCTCGGCCGGCCCGGTCGTCGTCACCGCCGTCCCCGGAGCATCCGTCGTCGAAGATGTCATGGGGTCGGAGGTAGAGGTGGATGCCTGAGGCGTGGTGACGGGTGACGTGGTGTCGACGGTGGAACCGCTGCCTCCGCATGCCGCCAAACCCACGGCCAGAGCCAACAAACCCCAATACCGAACCGAGCTGATCCGCGAGACGTTCATGACGGCAGGGTACGATCCACGCCACGCTATCCCCAAGGCTGGACCCAGCAGTGAGCGTCACGAAGAACGACCGTCGCACGATTTTCGGCTGGGCGATGTACGACTGGGCGAATTCCGCCTATTCCACCGTGATCGCAGGAGCCGTACTCCCTGCGTACTTCGCATCGGAGGTCGTGGGCGACGAAGGATGGCAGGGACGGTCCGGCGAGACCCTGTGGGCCCTGGCCGTGGGGCTGGGCACACTTCTGCTGTTCCTGGCGATGCCGGTGTTCGGGGCGATCGCCGACTTCTCTGCGTCGAAGCTCCGGTTCCTGAGAGTCTTCGCCTATGGCGGAGCGTTGTTCACCACGGCGCTCGTCCTGGCGACCACCGGAAACGTGCTCTACACCCTCGGCGTCTTCATGCTCGCCCAGGCAGGGTTCGTCGGCGCAAACGTGTTCTACGACGGGTTCCTCCCCGACATCAGCACTCCCGACACGATCGACAAGGTGAGTTCACGCGGTTTCGCCACCGGCTACATCGGTGGAGGGCTGTACCTCCTGATCGTGATCCTGGCCATCCAGTTCGCCCCGGACGGCGCTCTCGCCGCTCGTCTCGGGATTGCCGGCACAGGACTGTGGTGGGCCGGATTCGCCACGTTTGCGTTCTCACGGCTCGATGAGTCCGGCGATGCCGACGAGCTTCCCGATGAGGTCCTCGTTCCACGCTCGCTGGTCACCGGGATCGCCATGCTCGGTGCATTGCTCGTATTCGGTATCGGCGCGCTGGTGGTGGCGTCTGACGCAGGCGACCGAGCCGGTGTGGTTCGACCTGTTGCTCGGGGTGTTCATGATCGCCCTCATCGTCTCGGTGATCGCGATCGCCTCACGGATGAACCGGACCTCGGAGCGACATGTCGTGGCACGTTCATCGCTCGCCAAGATGGCGGGCATCGGTTTCGTCCGCACCTTCGCCACCGCCGCCAAGCTGAGGGCCTTTCCCCAGCTCCTCCTGTTCGTGGTCGCCTTCATGCTCTACAACGACGGGGTTCAGACGACGATCAACGTCTCCGCCGCCTACGCCTCGGACACGCTTGGGCTGGAGACGACGGTGATCGCCATCACGTTCCTCGTCGTCCAGTTCGTGGCGTTCGGGGGCGCACTGCTGTTCGGATGGGTCTCCACCAAGTTGGACATCCGCCGGGCGATCCAGATCAACCTCGTCGTATGGGTCGGCGTCGCGATCGTCGCCTACTTCCTCCCTCGAGGCGAGTCGATCCCGTTCATCCTCACGGGAGTCGTGATCGGGGTGGTCCTCGGCGGTGTCCAGGCCCTCAGCCGGAGCCTGTACGGATCGATGATTCCCGAAGAGGCGTCGGCCGAGTTCTATGGCTTCTATTCGGTCTTCTCGAAGTTCTCGGCGGTGTGGGGCCCACTGATCTTCGCGGTGGTCAGCTCGACAACCGGGTCGGGCCGGCCCGCCATCCTCTCGTTGGTGGCGTTCTTCGTGCTCGGCCTGTTCCTGTTCTCGAAGGTGGACATCGCAGAAGCACGACGCTCGAAGGAGCGGTGGGCGTTCCACGGCGCCGACGCCGACACGGTCGACTGAAGCCCCCCGGGGGATCGGCCGGATGATGCGGATCCGACTCTGCCCTCACTAAGCTCGAAGTATGAACAACGACGAGGGATTCCCGGAGGCCGAAGGCGATCTGGAGCCTTTGACGAGCGACCCGGCGGCAGACGACCTGTCCGAGGACGACACCGTAGAGGTGTCCGAACCGGCGCCGACCAAACAGGAGATGCCGCGCCCGATCAATGCACGGACCGAGATCCCATTCGGGCTCATCCTGTTCTTGATCATCGCCATTCTCCTGGTCGTCTTCACCGTTCAGAACAGCAGCGGCGATGTCCCCCTGAAGTTCCTGGTGTGGGAGGGAAGCTATCCCCTCGCTCTGATCATCATCGGAGTGGTGGCGGTGACGATCATCCTCGACGAGGTTCTCGGTCTCTTCCTGAGACGCCGCAAGCGCAAGAGGTTTGCAGAGAAGCAGGAGCTCAAGCGTCTGCGTGAGATGAACGGGTGAGATTGGTGGTGGTCGGTGGCGATGCCGCCGGCATGTCAGCCGCCAGCCAAGCCCGCCGGCGCCGTTCCCCCGACGAACTCGAGATCGTTGCGTACGAACGAAGCGGATGGGTGAGCTACTCGGCGTGCGGCGAGCCGTATCACGTCGCCGGATACGTCGATCCGCTGGAACGACTGGTGGCGAGGACTCCCGAGCGATTCGCCGAGATGGCGATCGAGGTCCACACCCGGACCGAGGTCACTTCCATCGACCTCGAGCGCAGGGTGGTATCGGTGCACGATCTGGTTGAGGACGAGCACTCGGAGACACCGTTCGACCTACTCATGATCGGGACCGGTGCGACAGCGATCCGTCCAACGATCACAGGCATCGATCTGGCCGGGGTCCACGAACTCCGAACGCTGGACGACGCCCGCGACCTTCGAAATGCAGTCGACTCCCAGACGGGCTCGGTGGTGGTGATCGGCGGCGGGTACATCGGGCTGGAAGCGGCCGAAGCCTTCCGACATCGGGGATGGGAGGTCACGGTCGTCACCTCGGGTCCCTCCGTGCTCGAACGGACCATCGACGTGGACCTGAGTGGCGACGTGATCACATCGATGCAGGCGATCGGCATCCGGGTGATCACCGAGACCCGTGTCGCCTGCATCAACGGGACCGACCACGTGGTCAGCGTCGGCTGCGAAGGTGGAGAGCTTCTTCCCGCCGACATCGTGGTGATGGGACTCGGGAGCCGCCCTGTCGTCGAGTTGGCGGCGGCTGCCGGCATCGACCTGGGACCGACCGGCGCGATCGCCGTGGACGATCACCAGCGAACCAGCGTGCCCGGTGTCTACGCAGCAGGCGATTGCGCCGAGACCATGCATCGACTCACCGGCCGACCCGTCAACTTCCATCTCGGCACGATCGCCAACAAGACCGGTCGAATTGCCGGCATCAATCTCGGTGGTGGGGATGCGACATTCCCCGGTGTGCTCGGCACCGCCATCACCAAGATCTGTGAGACCGAGGTGGCTTCGACCGGTCTCCGCCTGTCCGATGCGGAGTCCGGGGGAATCGACGCGGTCGAGGGCACCGCCCGAGGAACCACCACGGCCGGCTATTGGCCCGAGGCATCGGCAATGACCATCCGAGCCGTTGCGGAGCGAGGCAGCGGACGGCTGCTCGGCGCCCAGGTGGTGGGAGGACGCGGCGCTGCCAAGCGGATCGACGTGTTCGCCACCGCGATCTGGAACGAGATGACCGCCGAAGAGCTCTCGTGGACCGACCTCGCCTACGCTCCCCCGTTCTCGGGAGTGTGGGATCTCATCCACATCGCAGCTCGCAAGGCGGCCGATGCGGCCTCGTGAGATGGTGGCGGCAGCGACGGTCATTGCCTTTCTGTCGAGCGGTTGTGCCGAGCTGGAGCGAAGCCCCGCCTCGACGCCGACCACGACCCGGACCCCGTCCTCTGCGGAGAATCTCCCGCCTCCGGACCGCGGCGGCATCGACCTCGTCGACGTGGAGGTGGTGCGGGTCGACGACGGCGATTCCATCCGTGTTCTCTTCGAAGGGTCCGAGGAACGGGTCCGGCTCTTGGGGATCAACGCCCCAGAACGTGACGAATGCCTCGGCGACGACAGCCGACAGTCGCTCGCCGAGCTCGTGGGAGACGTCGCGGTGCTGGGGCTCGAACCCGACCGGCGGGACCAGTTCGGCCGTCTGCTGGCCCACGTGTTCGCCGGCGACGAGTACGTCAACCGCCACCAGGTCTCGGCAGGACTGGCAATCGCCTATTCGGACCCCAATGCTTTCCAGGATGAGTTGATCGACGCCGAGGAGCTGGCGGAGCGAAATCGAGTCGGCTTGTGGTCGGCCGAGGCCTGCGGTGGCGGCCCGCTTCCCGAGGCGCTCGAAATCGTGCGGATCGAAGCCGATCCACCAGGCCCGGACGAAGACGCTCTCGACGAGGAGATCGTCGCAATCACGAACGATGGTGACACATCCGTCGACATCTCGGGCTTCGTGCTGCGCGACGAGTCGACCGCAAACCGGTTCGTGTTCCCCGAAGGCACGACCGTCCAGCCAGACGAGACGGTCGAAGTCGTCAGCGGATGCAACCCGCCCTCAGGGGCGCTCGCCTGGTGCTCGAACGGGCCGATCTGGAACAACGGCGGCGACTCGGCGCTGTTGTTGGACCCCAGCGGTCGCGTGATCGATCACTATCGCCTATGAATCACACGAAACTATCGTTTAGCTGAAACGACTTCGACTAAACTCTAATTCATGACCAGGTCGGTACTCTCTCCGCTCACCACCGAGGCGCTCCAACTGCTCGGCGCCTCGATCAGGGCGCGGCGGTTGCGGCGCCGCTGGTCGATCGACGAGCTGGCTCGGCGGGTCGGCGTCTCGCATCCGAGCATCATCAAGGTCGAGCGGGGCGATCCCACCGTCGCGATCGGGACGGTGTTCGAAGCCGCCACTCTCGTCGGGGTGTCGCTGTTCGACGCCGACCCGACCGTGCGAGGTCGCCAGATGGATCGGGTCTCGGCTGAGCTGGCGTTGTTGCCGCAGGCGGCCCGGGCGACCGCAGCCGAGGTCGACGATGACTTCTGAGCCGGAGAGCGCATTCGTATGGATCTGGCTCCCGAGATCCTTCGAGCCGGTGGTGTGTGGACGTCTCGACCGCGTCGACGCTCGGATCGCGTTCGTGTATGCCCGCTCCTACCTCGACCGTCCGGATGGCGTTCCGATCTTCGAGAAGGAACTACCGCTGAGACGCGGATATCAGTACCCGGCCAGTGCCCAGGCGCCGGGCGTTCCCCTGTGCATCGAAGATGCCATGCCAGATGCGTGGGGCCGGCGCCTCGTCAACCATCGCCTCGGTGAGCTGGCAGCAGAGCTCGGTGATCTCACCTATCTCTTGGAGTCCGGGTCGGACAAGATAGGTGCCCTCGACTTCCAGCTGTCCCCAGACACATACGTCGCCCGCGAGGCGGGACACGCGACCCTCGACCAGCTCGCCCTTGCGTCGCAACTCATCGAGCAAGGTGAGCCGTTGAACGCCGATCTCGAAGCGGCGCTACTCCGAGGCACGTCGATCGGCGGAGCCCGCCCAAAGGCGCTGATCGATGACGGGCCGCGCAAGCTGATAGCCAAGTTCTCGTCGACCAACGACACGTACCCGGTGGTGCAGGGCGAGTACGTGGCGATGGAGCTCGCGCGCCGTGCCGGTCTCTCGGTTGCGCCGGTCGAGCTGACGACCGCGGCAGGGCGACGTGCGCTCCTCGTGGAGCGGTTCGATCGCACGCCCGAGGGTGGGCGCCGGCGGCTCGTGTCGGCGCTGACCATCCTCGGGCTGTCGCCATTCCCCGAGGGCAGATTCGCCACGTATGCCGACCTGACGCACAAGATCCGGGCCGGCTTCGCCGACCCGGAGGCGGCGCTCCGGGAGTTGTTCGGACGCATCGCCTTCAACATGCTGTGCGGCAACACCGACGATCACGGCCGGAACCACGCCGCATTCGTCGGAACGGAGCTCGAACTCACGCCGGCCTACGACATCTGCCCCCAGGCGCGTTCAGGACAGGCGGCCTCCCAGGCGATGGCCTTCGACGGGGACGGCAACCGGGATGCGCGCTTGGCCCTCTTGATCGACGCCGCTCCGCTCTATCTGCTCGATCGCCCGGAGAGCGAAGATTTGGTGAACTCACTCGTGACTACGATCCGCGACCAGTGGCAGGACGTGTGCGATGGGGCCGAACTCACCGCTGCGGAACGCGACCGGCTGTGGGGACGGCAATTCCTGAACCCGCATGTCTTCGCCACCTGAGTCACTGCCCTGACCTCCGACCGAGGGCGGGGACCCGGCCACGCTGGAGGATCCAACCGACAAGAGGTGACGTTCCTCCTTGTCATCCCCCAAGGTGCGCCATCGCCACTTCCAGAGTCGCCGGACCACTCGCGGACCGACCCCTCATGCCCTGTGCTCGGCGAGCCGCTTGATCTCGAGCATCATCTTGCGGCTCATCACGAAGCTGATCACCTCGATGGGGAAGCGCCCGAACGCAAGGCGGCTCTTCCAGTCGGCGCTGTGGTCGTAGCGGCCCCTGGTCAGGAACCGGCTGCCGCCACCGGAATCGCGTTCGACGACGAACTGCCATGTGGACATGCCCCAACTCTCCTCGGCGCCGACATCGACAGGCGATCCAACCAGCACGAGGGCCTTCGGCGGATCCACGACCTCGATTCGCAATGGAGGAGCGGTCGGATGCAGATGGATTGGATCCCCGACCGCGGGATACTGGTGTTCCGGAAGTATCTCTGTGGCGTTGGTGATCTTGCATCCGACCAGGTTCTCGAGCGCCTGATAGGAATAGAACCCGCCACGGCCCTGCCCGATCTGGGCGATCCACGGCCAGACGGCTTCCGGCGGCGCATCCACCGGAACTCCGAGGGTGTACGACCACTTGGGCGTGGGCACCAACTCGTCACCGGGCAGCGGATCGCGTGCCTCGGTTCCGACGGTCCCCCACCTCAGGCGCCGCCTTCCGATGAACGGGGTGGCCACCAAGTTCCACATGATGAACAGGACTCCCTCGAGCGCAGCCAGAACCCCGACACCCCCGGAACGTGGCATGCCCGGCCCACTCCGTCTCGTGTTCGAGTCGCCTGCAATGGTCACAATGCCCTCCTCGATCCTCCAACGATCATTGTCCTGTCACCTACGGCCGCCTCCCAGAGCCGGATGTCATCGGGTCGTCACGGAATCTTCTCGAATCGGAACACCGGCCCGTCCCCTCGACGTGGGCGGATCAGCCCGTAACTAACATCGCGTCAAGGGAGCTGAACGAATGGAGAACCCATGGGACTAGGTGACACGCTGAAGAAGCTCTTCGGCCGAGCGAAGGAAGAGGCCGGAGACCTTGCCGAGAAGGCCAAGCCGATGGTCGAAAAGGTGAAGGAAGAAGCCGGCGAACTCGGCGAGAAGGCCAAGCCGATGATGGACAAGGCCGTCGGTGAGGCGAAGGAAGCCGCCGGCAAGGTGAAGGAAGCCGCCACCGAGGCCTGGGACAAGGTCGAGGACAAGGTGGGCGACATGCGAGGCGAGGGCGCGGCCGCCGCCGACTCGGTGAAGGAAGCTGCCGCAGACGCCAAGGACGCTTCCGCCGATGCCGCCGACAGCGCCAAGGAAGCTGCCGCGGACGCTGCCGACAGTGCCAGCGAAGCGCCCGAAGCCGCCACCGACGCAGCCGATGCCGCCCAGGATGCGGCCGAAGACGCCACCGACGCGGCGAAGGACGCTGTCGACGGAAACTGATGCCTGAGACCGGTGGGGTGCCCACCCGGGCATCCCACCTCATCTCGCTTTGAATCCCGCCATATCGTCCTTGGCGTCGGCGCCGTGGTCAGACGTCCGTAGCCGGCTCCTCGAGTTGGTCGACCTTCTCAGGGAGCTGCCGGATGGAGTCCGGACGTCGACGCTGCTCGAGGTGTCCGAGGCACGATCGGACACTGCCCCGGCTCTGTGGCTGGCCGAATCCGTGGTGGTCCATGGCAAGAGCCTCCACGATGTGAGCCTGGAGATCCGAGACACGGCCTGGATCGATCATCTGGCGTTACGCCTCGTCGAAGCGGAGTCGATCGGGGTCCTGTCGATGGGCCGAGCCACGAGAGCCGTTATCGAGTCGATCTCGAGCATGAAGGCTGAGGTCCCCTTGGTGCGAGTGGCATCGGGCTCCGTGGCTCGAGGCCTCGACGACCTCGGTGCGATCACGGAGGTGGGTGATCCTGCCACAGCGACCCGGTGTCTGATCCCGGTGGCAGCCTGGTCGGCCCAGGGGCTGTGGACGACCGAACGTGGTGTCGAATGCCTCGCCGCGACCGGCACATCACCGGTGGCTCTACTCGATCCGATCGCCGAACTCACGACATGGTCGACGACCCGATACCGGCCATCGGCGTGGCTGCGATTCGCGGCTCACCCGGACTGAGCCCCCATCACCCGGCGCTAACGTCGCGCCAAGTCGATCTGGAGCCCAGCACAATGGCGCGTATCTCGCACAGGGTCGGAGCAATCGCCGAATCGGCGACCATGGCCATCAGCAACCGAGCCCGTGAGCTCAAGGCCTCGGGCCGCGACGTGATCTCCTACGGAGCGGGCGAACCGGACTTCCCGACGCCTGCCCACATCGTGGAAGCCGCCGAGCTGGCGTGCAGTGACCCGAAGAACCACAAGTACTCCGCCAACGCCGGGCTCCCGGAGCTGCGAGACGCGGTGGCGATGGTGACCGAGCGCGACGGAGGCCCTGCGGTCGACCCGATGAAGCAGGTGCTCATCACCAACGGTGGCAAACAGGCCGTGTTCCAGACCTTCGCCGCTCTCGTCGACGACGGCGACGAAGTGCTCATCCCGGCCCCGTACTGGGTGACCTATCCCGAAGCCGTTCAGCTCGCCGGTGGCGTCTCGGTTCCGATCTCGACCGAGTCCGATGCCGGGTTCAAGGTGACCGTCGACCAGCTCGAAGCTGCGAAGACCGACAAGACCAAGGTCCTCGTATTCGTTTCACCATCCAACCCGACGGGCGCCGTCTATACGCCTGACGAGACGGCCGCCATCGGTGAATGGGCGGGCGCCAACGGTGTGTGGGTGATGACCGACGAGATCTATCAGCACCTCGTCTATGGCGACACCGTCTTCACATCGCTGCCCGAGGTGGCGCCGGCGCTCGAAGACCGTTGGGTGATCGTCAACGGCGTGGCGAAGACGTTTGCGATGACGGGATGGCGGGTCGGATGGATGATCGGGCCCGCCGATGTCGTGAAGGCGGCCGCCAACCTGCAATCACATGCGACCTCGAACGTCGCCAACGTGAGCCAGCGGGCTGCACTGGCCGCTCTCACGGGACCGATGGAGCCGGTGTACGAGATGCGCTCGGCGTTCGCCCACCGGCGTCACCTCATGCACGAGATGCTCGACTCCATCGAGGGCGTCACATGTGTCGAACCCGGTGGGGCCTTCTATTGCTTCCCGGACTTCCGGGGCATGTTGGGGACCGAGATCGCCGGGCGGCGGATCGAATCGAGCATGGACCTGTGCGCGGTCCTCCTCGACGAAGCCGAGGTTGCAGCCGTCCCCGGTGAAGCCTTCGGTGCACCGGGATACGCACGCTTCAGCTATGCGCTGGGTGAAACGGATTTGGTGAGAGGGCTGCAACGCGTCCAAGATCTGCTGCGTTGATCTTCGGTGGGGGGAAGCCAAGGGTCGGGGGTGGCCGTGTCTGACGTGAAGGCGATGATGTTGGTGGAGCCTCGCCGGCTCGCCGCAACCCGTCTGTCGGCGCGTTCGGCTGCGACCGGTGGATGGCTAGCCGTCGAAGCGACCGGCCTGTCCGGGGCCGAAGTGCAGGCCTGGCGCGGTGATCGACGCGACCTCGTCTACCCGCTCATCCCGGGACAACAGGTGGTGGGCCGCATTGCGGAACACCTCGACGACTCCGTGACTCTCCCCATCGGCACCAGGGTCCTCATCGAGCCCGTCATCCGATGCGAACGATGTACTTCGTGTCTCAACGGACTCGCTTCCTGCACGTTCCGCCGCCCGCACAACGTGTACGGAAGCCTCCCATCGACCGAGCCGCCGGGGCTCTGGGGTGGACTG
Organism: uncultured bacterium; assembly: GCA_963785075.1. Taxonomy (GTDB): domain Bacteria; phylum Actinomycetota; class Acidimicrobiia; order Spongiisociales; family ZC4RG35; genus JAOUGY01. The sequence continues at coordinate 233,594 of CAWATW010000010.1, read as the reverse complement.
GCAGAGCGCCTCTACATCGACCCGCATGCACGGCTCCACGCAATCGGCGACGACACCCCGGCAGAAGTCGCGACCTTCGCCCATCCGCTCGCCCATGGCTGGACGTGGGCGGTGGAGTTGCCGAATCTCGAACCGGGAGACAGCGTGTTGATACTGGGCCCCGGGCCCCGAGGGCTGGCGTGCCTGCTGGCAGCGCAATCGGCTGGGGCCGGCTGGATCGGGATGAGCGGGCTCGACGTCGATTCCGATCGTCTGGATCTCGCCCGACGAATGGGTGCCGATCTCACGGTGGATGTGTCGGTGGAGGACCTCGGCGTCGCCGTCGCCAACAGTCTCGGAACCCGGCCCGACATCGTGATCGACGTGACATCAGACGATCCCGAAGCGATATACACGTCGTTCGACCTGGTGCGGTCGGGCGGCTCGGTCGTTCTCGCTTCCACCAAGGGCAACCGCCCTCTTCCCCAGTTCTTCTCGGACGTGATCGTGGCCAAACAACTCGCAGTTCGCGGAGCCCTCGGAGCCTCGACGTCCGCCTACCGCTGGGCTGCAACGCAGCTGGAAACCGATCCCCGGATCGATGATCTGGTGAGCCACCAGTTCCCGTTGCCCGAAGCGAACCGGGCGATCCAGGCCACCGCCGGTCTGCTCGGGCACGAAGAGCTGATCTCCGTCGCGGTGACCTTCTGAGCCGGGTGTCACCAGCCGCAGACGGGCCGGCACGATCGGCGACTGCGGCGTGGGTCACGTACGATCTCGCCAACACGATCTTCGCCCTCGGAGTGGTCGGGCTCTACTTCCCCGACTGGCTCACCAGCCGGGGAATACCCGACAGCCGGCTGTCGATCGTGGTGGCGTCGGCGGGGATCGCCGTCATCTTCCTGGCACCTTGGATCGGCGCTCGTAGCGATGCGATCGGACGTCGCGTGCCAGGGCTCATGGCAACGACCCTGGCTGCCATAGCCGCCACCTCTCTGCTCGGCCTCGAACCCATCGCAGTCACTTTCATCGCGCTGGGCTTTGCGCTCATCGCAGTCAACACCGGGTCTGTGCTGTACGACGCACTCTTGCCGGACGTGAGCACACCGGCGACGCAAGGACGAGTCTCGGGGATCGGCGTCGGAGTGGGGTACGTCGGATCGTTCATCGGGCTGGGGATCGGCGCAGTGGCGCTCGACGTCATGGGCTGGAGCCATGTCACCGCCTTTCGCCTGCTCGCACTCGGATTCCTGGTGTTCTCCATTCCGGCGTTCGTGCTCATCCGGGAGCCGGCGCATCACACGTCGCCTCCCCCTGCGCTCCGGAAGGTGGTGGTGGACCTTGCCCACTCGTGGCGCCGTGCCGCGCAGTATCCCGACCTGTTGCGCTTCCTCATCTCGCGCTTTCTGTACACCGATGCGATCAACACCCTCATCGGGGGTTTCCTCACGATCTTCGCCATCGAAGAACTCGGTCTGGATCGGGCCGGCTCGCGCAACCTGCTGGCGATCGCCATCCTCACGGCGATCTTCGGTGGTTTTGTGGGGGGCGCCATGGTGGAACGCATCGGACCCAAGCGGGTGCTGCAGATCGTCCTGGCCATGTGGGTCGGCGCAATCGGGCTCGGGGTGGCGGCGGCGATCGCCGACCTCACCGGTCTGGTGTGGCTGATCGGCGCCGTCGGCGGATTCGCACTGGGAGGAACGTGGGCCTCCGACCGGGTGATCATGACTCGGGTGGCACCGCCTCGGCACCTGGGTGAGTTCTACGGTCTGTACGCCACGGTGGGTCGATTCGCAACCGTGCTCGGCCCGTTGGTGTGGGCTCTGATCGTGGACGTCTTGCAGTGGGGCCGCACCGCCGCGCTCGGAACACTCGGCCTGTTCATCGCTGCAGGGTGGATCGTGTTGCATGGGGTGGACGACGCATGGCGCGAGTGGTCCGACGACCTCGGTTGACCGTCAGGTGATCTCACCGACCGGGTCGACGGGCGCGTCCCGTTGCATTCTGGCCTCCACGGATCTCGGTATCGGAAGGTCACGAACCTCACGCTCATGACGAACGAGGCGCCTTCCGATCTCGGCGAACCAGGTCTCGTTCGGAACCCGCCATGGCCACCGCCTCAGACCGAGTCGGGCGCCGAGGATCGAGCCGGAGACCACGGCGGCGTCGACGCCGATCTTGGCCGCCGCCTCGATGATCAAAGGCGGAGTCCCGGCCGGGTCTGCCGAAGCCACGATCGCGGCCAACGGTGGCCGGATCGCATCAGGGAGGTCACCGAGGGCGTGAACGATCTCTTCGATCGGCTGATCGATCATCGAACGGACTCCGCGCAACCCCCGAGACACGCCGGCGGCACGATCGAAGTTCGAGACGGTGCGATCCGACATGGCCCCGAGCCCACGATCGACGGTCTCGGCAGCGGCCAGCACGAGATCCCAGCCGGACATGGCCAAGGTCGACCCCGCAACGGCGCCACCCACGGCAACGGCCGTGACCACCGACACCGCATCCAGATTCTCGATGAGCACCGACTCGATCACTGCAGAGACCAGGCGGTCGACGTCGTCGCGGAACCACACACCGATCGGGACAGCCCGTGTCGCCACCTCCGACGAGGGAATCGCCGTCGCCAGCGCAAGCCCGTCGACCGCACTCCGAATCCACGCCGAGAGCTCGGGGCTGGGATCGGTCAGCACGCTGTCTTCGGGCCGGCCGAGTTCCACGATCGCTTCGACCAGGGCCGATCGATCGATGTCACCCGATTCGAGAAGGTGATAGGCGATGATCGTCCCGATCTGAGTGCGAGACGAATACGAATCACGGTGAGCGGCGACATCGCCGATGGCCATGCCCAGCATGGTGCCCACACCCTCGTCGACGATCAGTGACTGCAGTGCGGTGGAAGGCACAGAAGGGGCCGGCTCGAGCTCGGCGCCCGGGCCCGACCTCGCAACCGAGGGCGGCGATGCGGGGGTGTGGTCACCACCGGTTCGTGTCATTGCCCGACACGGTAGCCTGCACCGGATGTCGACTGTGCTTCTCGTCGCCAACCCGGCGTCGTCGGGTTTTTCCCGTCCACTCCACCGTCGGGTGGTGGCGGCGTTGGGCAAGTCACTCGACGTCGAAGCGGTGTGGCCCAGCTCGGCGGAGCACGCCAGGGAACTCACCGGGAAAGCCGTTGCAGACGGCGTCGACATGGTTGCGGCGATGGGCGGTGACGGCATCATCCACCATGTCGCACAATCCCTCGCAGGCAGCTCGACCAAACTGGGCGTGATCCCCTGCGGTACTGCCAACGTCGTGGCCCGCCAAGTCGACATCCCGGTGAGGGCGGTGTCGGCCGCCCGGATGCTCGCCGAGGATCCGGCGTTCATGCCGATTCCCGTGCTGGAGGTCACCGCGAACACCTCCTCGGGTCCGCTCCATCGCAACGTGGTGTTCTCCCTGGGGGTCGGGGCCGACGCGGACATCGTCAAGGCCGCCGAGTCGAATCCCCTACGCAAACGCGACTTCGGGCCGCTGCACTACTTCACGACGGCGATCTCACAGGTCCGCAAGGAGATCGGACACCGAGTCGCCGAGCTCCGCATCGACGCAGGCGAACGATCCACCCTCGCCATCGGAGCCATGGCGCAGTTCCGGCCCTCGTACACGTACTTCGGACGTGCCCCGATGCGGCTGTCACCGCACGCTCCCGATCCGATCACGTTGCTCGTGGTCGATCAGCTACGGGTGAGGAGGGCACCGTCCATGATGCGCGCCACCATGGGTCGGAGCGGCCTCGAGTCGGTCAAAGGCTTCGAGATCTGGTCGGCGGTCGAATCGTTCCGGGTGAGCTCGGGTCATCCGACGACCATGCAGGCCGACGGTGAGATCTACGGAGGGATCGTGACACTCGAAGCTAGGTTCATCGAACATGCGATATCCCTGGCCGTGCCACGCCCCCGTCGGTGAGGGCTTCAGCCGTTCTCCAGCTCGACCATCACGAGTTCGAATTCGGCCAGGGCGGCCGCCACACCGGCTCGCTTCCTGAGCACCTCCCGGAGCGGACGACCCAGACGCCGGTCGATCTCTCTTGAGACGGACCGGGTGATCGCCTCTCGTTGATCGGACACCACCTTCACAGCGTCTCGACCGCCGACACCGGCGCCGATCGCGCCCGAGAGAACGACCGCGAGTAGCGCTCCGAGGGTGACGGAAACGGGCACGAGCAGCGGGTCGCCAGACCGCAACACGTCGAACGTCCACAGACCGCCTACGACAGCCACGAGGGCCATGATCCGCCGGAACCACGCCACACCCGCGGTCCAGCCGGGGGGCGCAGGAATCGACACGGTCTCTCCGAAGGCAACCGCATCGACCGCAGCCAGGACCGCTTCGTCTATCTCGCCGCCCACGGCCCTCACTGCGATCGCCACATCGCCCTCTACGCGGCCGGCGAGATCCGACACGTAGGAGTCGAGCCGTCGGATCGCGGCGAGCGAGCCCGGTCCCGAGTTCGGACGGCGCGACAGCTCTACCGTGCCCGGACTGCGTCTCCGTCGCAGCAGCGACATCGCAGCCCGATGCGACGACCGACCAGCTCGAGCTGCCCGTTGAAGCACCGGCCTGCCTGCCACATCGTCGGTGATCCTGGTCGACACGTCCTTCACGACGTTGTCCCACTCGGCGGCGAAGCCGGTGCCCCGGCCACCCTCGACTCCCGCCGCCAGCGCCAGTTCACGCGCTGCCACCTCGAGGTCCTTCACGAGCTTGCGATGAATCACCGCCTTGGTCTCTCCCAGCCCGCGCAGCGCCAGCACCAGATCGTCCATCCCGATCGGCGGACCGACCGCCGGGTCCGCTGCCGTGGGAATGATCACAGGCTCCACGATCCCATCGGCTTCGAGTGATCGTCGGAGATCGGCCACGAGCTCGGGCACCTGTGTGTCCGTGAGCCGATCGATCTGGTTCAGCACGAAGAGAAACTGGTCGCCGTAATCCGACAACGCCGCCAGATGATCACGATGCAAGACGCGGTCCTGGTACTTCTCGGGGTCGAGGACCCACACCACCACGTCGACCTCGGGGAGCAGTCGAGCCACCGTCTGCCGATGATCGATGACAACCGAGTCGGTGTCCGGGAGATCGATGACCGCGAGCCAATCGAAGCGGTCCTGTCCGACACGCTCGGTGATCCCGACGTCGTCGAGAAGGCGGATGAGTCCGGCTTCGGGATCGGCGGGGATCCAGGCCTGCGGGTCGGAGGTCGTCGGCCGGAGGGCTCCGCTGCGAGCGACCTCCTCTCCGGCAAGGGCGTTGATCGTGCTCGACTTGCCAGAACCGGTACCACCGGCCAGGGCCACCACCACCGTGGAGCCGGCGTAACCGCGACGACTCCTCACCCTCCGGGCAACTGCGGCGGCGCGCTCCACGTCTGCTTGCGGTGCGGTATCGGCGGCGGCGGCCACCAGCCGATCGAACATGTCGATGGCGTCTCGAAGCTCAGCCATAACCGAGGTCCCCGGCGGCGCGTGCCATCGCATCGGCCTGGTCGACGAGACGGTCGGCCAGCGAAGGCGGGTCGACTGCCGCCACCACTGCCCCGTGGAACCGCTCCGCATCGCCCCGCAATGCAACGGCGAGCCGCTCGGCGAGGTCACTTCGAGCCTGCTTGGCGAGCGCCGTCGACGCAGCCGAACCAAAGAGATGCTCCAGCACTGCCTGTTGTGCTGCGGCGGCGCCGGCCGCCACTCCGACCTCGGCGCCCGTTATCCCAGATGTCGATGCGAATACGCCGAGCAGCAGCATGGTGGCGGCGCCGTTGATCCCAACCGACGCCAGACGCGCCAACCGGTATCGGCCCTCCCCCTGGGATTGGATCAAACCGATGATGCCGGCGAGCCACTCGTCGACCTGATGCTGGACTTCCTCCTCCAGGCCGGCGCCCACACGGCGTAGCTCGGGGGTGATCAGTGCACGCGCCCCCGGCTCGATCTCCCAGGCGGTGGCGGCTGCAGTCGTGGCCCGCTGCCCGCGCACCAGCACGAGATCCACCAGTTCGTCGCGGGCCTCGGACTCGACCCGCTCGGTTGCGTCCGGCTCGAGAGGGCTCCCACCCCGCGCCACGTCCCGCAGCCGGGCCCAGCCCCGCGTGATCAACGTGGCCAGGTCGTTCACGCCGATCATCCGTTGCCAGCGAGCGACGACTTCCCCACGCACCAGATCGCCCCGCTCGAGATGCAGCTCGATCTCGTCGATCTGATGCTCGAAGCCGAGCCTCGCCGCTTCCCAGAAGGAGACACCTTCCTCGTACTGGCGCCGGATGTGTTCGGCGGCCATGCGAGCGTCGCCGGCGAGATCTGCCACCGAACCGGCAACGGTCCGTGCCACGACCGCGTCCCTGTCCTGGGCCACCGCTCCGAGCTCGAGACTGACGCGTTCGACCGCAGCCTTCGGAAGCCTGCCGTCGCCCTTGAGACGATGCTCTTGGATCTGGATGATGTGGTCACGGCGGGCAGTGTCGAGCCCGTGCGAACGAAGCAAAGCAGTGAGATCGGCAACCGCGCCGGACGAGCGCCTCGAGAGCCGGTTGGCCACGATCACGAGCGGCATCCGCCGGTCGACGAGATCCCGCACGACACCCCATGGCACGGCGTCGGCGTACCGCTGCGGTGTCGTGACGAAGATGGCGGCGTCGGCCATGCGGAGCACCGATTCGGCCAGTTCTTTGTGCTCGGCGACGTATGAGTCGAGATCGGGTGTGTCCACCAGTGTGAGGCGTTCCAGCAACGGGTGATCGTCCAGAGATACGACCGGGTCACCCTCGATCGCCCGGGCCCTCTCCGCGTTGCGCTCGTGCGCCCACACGACGGGCCTCCTCGTCGTCGGCCGCAACGCGCCCGGCTCCGAGATAGTCCGACCGGCAAGGGAGTTCACCAGCGTCGACTTGCCGGCACCGGTCGGGCCGAACACGACGACGGTCAACGGTCCGTCGAGGTCTCTCAACCGCCGGAGCAGGTACCGGCGGGCGAGATCAGACCCTTGGGCAGGGCCAAGCCTGCGGCGCGCCTGGTCGGGCACCGCAAGGTCGAACCGAACCTCCTCGAGCGTGTCGGCGAGGCGGTCGATCTCGGCGCGTAGCGTGGCAGTCGGGGCGATCTCGGGTGGCACAGGTGGGGAATTGTCGCAGATACGAAGGCCCACTCGACACCACCCGCCGGCGTTCCGGCACGTGCCTTCGGCCACGGCCCAAAAAGGCGCGAAATCTGTCACACCCGGTCCGTACCGTCACATCCATGTCGAACACCACTCCCCGACCCGCTCCCGACGCCCAGGAGAGGGGCCAGCCCCTCGTAGATGTCACAGGATCAGAAGTGATCATCGACCGTCTTCGGGTGCGAGATCCCGTGCTCGTCGGACTTCTGACTCGGAGCGACGATCAGGAACGGGTGGCGACGACCGAACGAATCCTCACGGTCGGCGCTCGCGGTCTCGCCACCATGGGACTCGGGTTCGACCTGTCGGAAGTCGATCTGCGGGTCACCCGGTCGGTCGAGCGCGCCACAGACGAGGCGGCGCTCCGGGTTCAGGAGCATGCTCGACGAGGCGCACCGTGTGCTCTCCTCATCTCTCGATCCTGAGCAGCGCTCATCGATGGTGGCCCGAACGGTCGCCGACTTCGGCGCCTGGCGCGATTCGTTTCTCGAGAAGGTCGATCCCGAGGCCTCACAGAGCCACACCGGTCGCCTGCTCGACCATCTGCGAGATCTGCTCGGTCCCGGTGGCGCACTCGAACAGCGTCTGACATCGGTGCTCGATCCGACCTCTGACACAGGTGGAATCGGACACCTGTCGACCCTCATCGAACAACGGTTTTCGGAGCTTCGGGACTCCATGGCGCTCGATCGCGGGCGGCGCCAGGAAGCCGAACGCGGCACCGCCAAGGGTTTCGAGTTCGAGGATCGGATCGAGGAGGCGCTGCGTGCCATCGCCAAGCCCATCGGAGCCATCGTCGAGAGGACGTCACGATCCTCGGGCGCCCTCGCCGGGGAAGCGATGGTCGGCGACTTCGTGATCGAAGTCCCCGGTCTCGGACGGATCGTCGTCGAAGCCAAGAACGTGAGGGCGCTGGCCCTGACCGGAAAGGACAGCATCCTCACCCAGCTCGATCGCGCACTTGCGAATCGAGACGGAACGATCGCGGTCTGTGTCTCGGCCCAAGATGCGTTTCCCCGAGAGGTGGGCTCCTTTGCGGTCTACGGCGACCGCATTCTCGTCGTGGACGACGGCGAAGGCACGATGGTGGAGGTCGCCATCCGGTGGGCTCAGGCGGCCTTGAAGGCTCGAGGAGGATCGGGGACCGCAGTGGACCTCGGAGTGGTGGAAGAGCGGTTGCAGCGGCTTCGGTTGATGGCTCAGCGCTTCTCGACGAACCGCAGGACCCTCACGGAGATCAGTTCCTCCGTCGACAAGGTTCGCGACTCACTCGAAGACATGCGCCGCGACCTCGTCGAGGTCGTCGACGATGCGTCGAGCGAGATCCGACGAGGTGAAGCGGCAGCCCAGGTTCTGCCCTTGGAGCGGCATGTCGGATGACCCGCCCCAGGGCGCAGCTCCTCAATCGCCGAAAACCGACTTGAACGCCTCGGATACGGTCGGGTGGGCGAATTCGAAGCCACTTGCTTCGAGCACGGAGGGGACGACACGCTGGCTGGCCAGGAGCACCTCCTCGGCGAACTGTGATCCCAGCAGGAGCTTCAGCCCGACCGCAGGAGCGGGCAGCAGGGCGGGTCGATGCAGCGCCCTCGCCAACTCCTTGCCGAAGTCGGCGTTTCTGATCGGATTCGGTGCCGCCAGGTTCACCGGCCCGGCAACGTCGTTCTCGAGACAGTGAATGATGGCGCGAACCTCGTCCTCCAGGGTGATCCACGCCCACCACTGGTCACCGCCGCCGAGAGGTCCGCCCGCCCCGAGCTTGAATGGCAGGACCATGCGCGGAAATGACCCGCCGGATTCGTCGAGCACCAGCGACGTTCTGATGAAGGCCGTCCGCACCCCGGCGTCCACCGCCGGCTGCGCTGCGCGCTCCCACACCACACACAGGTCCGAGAGGAAGCCCGCACCCGGACCGGATTCCTCCGTCAGGACCTCATCGCCCCGATCCCCGTAGTACCCGATCGCCGATCCACTGATGAGGATCGGGACGCCGGCTTCGGCAACGGTGGAGGCAATGAGCTCCGTGCCTTCCGTTCGAGAGGAGACCAGCTCCTGCTTCTTGGCGGTCGTCCATCGCCCGCCGATAGACTCGCCGGCGAGATGGACGACAGCATCCACGCCGGTCATCGCGTCGGCGTCGATCCGACCGGCGTCGGGACCCCAGGACGGGCCGCTCGATCCGCTCGCTCCCCGACGAAGCGCCACCGGGTCATGACCTGCAGCGTGCAGGCCTTCGGTCAAGGCTCGCCCGATGAATCCAGACGCCCCGGTGATGAGGACCCTCATGTCGTGACTCCCGTCCTTGTCGATGCGACGAGAGTATGACGGCCTCATCCCCAGTGCTAATCATCCCGCTGAGTCCCCGGCAATTCGCTCGGCCGGTCATGCCGCACCCACCCCTACAATGACGGCGAGGGGAATCGAGCTCTTTCCGTGAAGTCCTATCCACCGCTTCGCATTGCAGTGTTCGCGCTCGCCGCCGTTGCTCTGATCACGGTCGGCTCGTTTGCGTTCGCCCGTGGTGTGGCCGGGCGCACCGTTCTCGGCGATGTCCGGGCTCTGGGCGTGGAACTCGGCGGGCTCGGACCGGAGGAGGTCGAAGAAGCCCTCGCCACCGCCGCCGCCACCCTTCGTGCACGACCCGCTGTGTTCGAGATCCTCGACACCTCCACCACGCTCCAACCCGACCAGGTCGACCTCCAGTTCGACATCGAGACGCTCACAGAGGAGGCGCTGGGAGTCGGTCGACAGGGCAACCTCTCCGACCAGTTCAGGTGGTGGATGCGCCACTTCGGCGAAACCGAAGTGCTGCCGACCATTGCGACCGTGGACGGCGAGGCCGTCGAGTCCATCCTCTCGATATGGGATGTGGATCTGGTCGGCAATCCACCATTTCCTGGGGCCGTCGAACTGGATGGCACCACGCCCACGCCTGCCTATCCAAAGCCCGGCCAGCAGATCGATCGGTCGGTCGCGGAGTCGCTGGTCCTCGACTCGTTGACGGCAGACGTGTCGGAACCGGTCCGACTTCCGGTGGCCACAGTCGAACCGATCCTCAGCGACGCCGACGTCGACCAGGCTGTCGCACGGGCCCGACTGTGGCTCTCGGCCCCCGTGACCCTCCGCTCCGAAGATGGCGAGAAGAGCATCGCGTTCGACATCGACGACATGGCTGCGGCGCTGACGACCGAGGCCAGTCCCGCCGGGCTCGACATCGGGTTCGATCCCGAGATGATCGCCCCCCGGCTCGACTCCGTGCGCGGCGACGTCGAGCAAGCGCCGGTCGACGCCGGTTTCGAGCTCGATGGGCTCCAGGTGCGGATCGTGCCCGGTCGGCCCGGGACCGTGATCGATGCCGAAGCCACGGCGGATGCACTCGAGATTGCAGCAGGATCAGCTTCACGGACCGGGACGTTGCCGTTCGTGGAGGGTGCCGACCCCGAGACCACCACCGAAGAGCTGGAGGCCCTGGGCGTGAGGCACCTGGTGTCACAGTTCACGACCTATCACGACTGCTGCCAGAACCGGGTCACCAACATCCATCTGATCGCCGACGCCCTCGATGGAGCGATCGTGCGACCCGGCGAGACCTTGTCGATCAACGAGTACGTCGGCCCTCGGACCGAGGAGAAGGGGTACCTCGAGGACGGGACGATCGTGGGAGGTGAGCTCACGAAGACCGTTGGAGGCGGAGTCAGCCAGTTCGCCACGACCTTCTACAACGCCGTGTTCTGGGGTGGGTACGAAGACGTCGACCACAAGCCCCACAGCTTCTACTTCTCCCGATACCCGGAAGGTATCGAAGCCACCATCTCATGGCCGGCGCCGGAGCTGATCTTCCGAAACGACTCCGACGCAGCGGTGCTGATCGACACCTCGTACACGGACACTTCGATCACAGTCCGGTTCTACGGCGACAACGATGGACGGGCCGTCGCCCTCGCGTATCCGGTGGGTGGCCCGTTGCAGCAGGAGGTGCTGGCCGAAGGAGGCCCCAAGGCGAGGGTGGTCTCGGCGACGGTGAGTGAGCGACTCGATCCCCGCGAACCTGGCGAACCGGAATACCGCGGGAATCCCGACCTCGCCGTGGATCGTCAGGTGACGGTGCAGAGTCCGGCATCGGGATGGAGCGTTCGCGTCACCCGGACGATCAGTGTCGGAGGCACCGAGGAAACCCAGGAATGGGTTGCGGTCTACTCACCTCGCCGCGAGATCATCGAGGTGCATCCGTGCATGGTGCCGGGAACCTCGCTCGCCTGCCCGGAGCCGACCACCACCACGACGGAGGCGCCCGCCACGACGACCTCGCAGAGCGTTCCCCCTTCCACTTCCCCACCCACGACGGGGTCCGACGGCTGACGCTCAGCCGTAGTGACGGAAGAAACCCGATACGACGCCCGACGCGTCGTCGATGGTGGTGTCGTTCCAGCCGGATGGGCGCCGAACCGAAACCGTGTTCGACATGACGAAGACATGGTCGACCTCGGCGTCTCCTTCGAACAACCTCACGGCGAGCCGGGCCGGGAAGGAATTCTTCAACCGGGCGGCTTCCACGCCGCTGTAGCTCTCCCCGTCCTGGCCGGCCAGGCTCCGATCCGTGTCGATGACGAGCACGTGATCGATGACGGCGGTTCCGTTGATCTCGATGGTCTGTCCCATGCGCTGCGGGATGCTAGTCGGGCCGAACGCCGGCGTCGTCAACCCCGAGGAGGTGAGCCGATCTCAGGAACGCTTCGACCGCCCTTTTTCGAGAGGGCGCCGCGATCTCGTTCGCCGATCACATGGATCTTCATCAGGTTCGTCGATGCCTGGATGTTCGGAGGGATGCCGGCCACCATCACGACAGGCTCACCGCGCTCGCAGATCCCCTCCTTCTCGAGGAACTTCTCCGCGGCCGCGATCATGACGTCGGTGTAGTCGCGCCTGCCGAACGGGTGGGGCTGAACGCCCCGATAGAGCGCCATGCGGTGGAGCGTTCGCCGCTCCGGCGTGAACGCCACGATGCGTGTCGGTGGCCGATACTTCGACAGCAGACGAGCCGTGTTACCCGACTCCGTGAATGCGACGATCGTGGTGACGTCGAGGTCGCGGGCCGCAGCCACCGATGCCCGCGCCACCGCAGAGGCAAACGAATTTCCGACCTCGATGAATTCCACCGATGCCCAGGATTCCTTGGCTTCTTCGACGGTGCGGCAGATCCGAGCCATGGCCTCTACGGTCTTGATCGGGTAGTCACCGACGGCGGTCTCCGCCGAGAGCATGACCGCATCGGTGCCGGCGAGCACCGCCGTCGCCACATCGGTCACCTCGGCTCGCGTGGGCCGGGGGGCATGTGTCATGGATTCGAGCATCTCGGTCGCTGTGATCGACACGAGGCCGGCAGTGTTGGTCCGCCTCAGGATGTCCGCTTGCACCAAGGGGATACGCTCCAAGGGCATCTGAACCCCCAGGTCACCCCTGGCCACCATTGCGCCGGCCGCCGAAGCCAGTATCTCGTCGAGATTCTCGTAGGCCGAGGCGAGCTCGATCTTGGCGATGATCGGGGTGCCACCCGCCAACTCCGAGATCTCCTCCATGTCGGCGCCCGTCCGAACGAACGAGGCGGCCACGAAGTCGGCGCCGATCTCACGGCCGAACTCGAGATCCACACGGTCTTTGTCCGTGATGGCCGTCACCCGCAGATCGGTGTGCGGGAAAGCCACACCCTTGCCGTCGTACAGGGTTCCTCCCTGCACGATCCGGGTGTCGAGTCGATCCGGATGCTTGTCGAGGACAACGAGGCGGATGATCCCGTCGGCGAGGAGGATCTCTTCACCGACCTGCACGTCATCGAGGAGATACTCGTAGTCGAGGTATATCTCTCCCGGTGACGCCATCTGGCGGCCCGGGCGGACCACCACCCGATCGTCGTTGTCCAACTCGATCGAACCATCGGGGAAGTAGCCGACCCTGAGCTTCGGGCCCTGGATGTCCTGCAGCACGGCGACGACCCTGCCTTCTGCAGCCGATGCCTCCCGCACCCACGACGCGAAGTTCCTGTGCAGGTCATGATCACCGTGACTGAAGTTGAGCCGCGCGACATCCATTCCGGCGCGGACGAGCTCCCGGATCTTCTCGGGTGAAGCCACCGCCGGACCGAGCGTCGCAACGATCTTCGTGAGACGTTCCATGACGTGCGCGAGCGTAGCCGTTGGTCAGGGTGTCGATCGGACGCGCCCGACAAACCGACGTCCCGCCTCGGCCCCTCGACACACAACGGCGATCCGTCGACCCGTCCGGGTCTCTCTCACCATCGACGCGACATCTCGCAGCGTGGAGGGGCTCAGGCCTCCGCCGTCGAACTCGATGACGACGGCGACGGAGGTCGTGGCAATGGCCCTGCACACCGAAAGGGAAAAAGCCTGCTCCAGGTCCAAGACCACCTCGGGATCTGCGAGCACCTGGTCGAGTCGCATCCGGACCGCGAGCTGGGCGGCCCAAGCCGCTTCCTCCGGATCGAGACCCAGTCCGAGATTCCATCCCACGAGGCCGCGAAACACCACAGGCGGCCACGGCGCCACAGAGGCACCCGGAACCGACGACGCGACGGCGGAGCCGACGACCGCGATGCCGTCTGGGTCGTCGACGGTGATCAGCGCAACCTCGTCTCCGACGCTCGGGGTGGTGAAGGGCGCCTCCGGAGGTTTCGGCGCCATCAGCGCCACGACCGTCCCGGCCAAGGCGAGCGGAGCGATCCATCTCCACGGCCCGCCGGTGGTGGACATCACCACGAGAGCGCCGGTCGCGGCGAGCGCCCACAACCACCACCATCGTGGAGTCAGGACTTCACCAACGAGGATCTGACGTCTCCATCGTCGATCGAAGAGCACGAGCGCTCGTCGTTCCGACGTCGGTCGACGGGCCCACCACAGCGCAGGCGCAACGAGCCCGACTGCGAGCCCTGTCGCCAACGATCGACCGCCCACCGAGAAAGCCGTCATGGCTCCGAGGCCGATCACTGCAGTCAACGCCAGCGTTCCGACCGAACGGCGGTCCACGCCCAGCCAGATGGCGGCCACGATCCCGATCAGCAGTCCGACGCCGGAGACCAGGATCTCGAGGGCCGATGTCACGGCTGGTGTCGAGAGCGAACCCCGGTGCGACGCGAGCGGGATAGCCACAGCAGCGTTCCCACGGCAGCCACCGGAATGATCCAGACGAAGACCACCGCAACGACAGACGACAGGTCGGAACCGTTCATACCATCAGCCTACGGTCGATCCGGCCACAGTCCGTCAACGACCAGGTCGGCGTCCGAGAGCAAGTTCCGTTCGACCGCACCCCGATAGATGGCAATCACGGTGCAACCGGCGTCTTTGGCGGCGCGAATCCCTGTCGGCGTGTCCTCGATCACCACCGCGCGGGCCGGCGCCACGCCGAGCCTGGCGGCGACTGCGGCATACACGTCCGGTGCCGGTTTTGGACGTGGAACCTCGTCGCCGGCCACGCTGATGGGGATTTCCTCGGTCAGCCCGGTGCCCTTCAGGACCGCAGTCGAGTCGCCATCTCACGCTGTTCGAGCCGACGCCGAACGGCAGTCCGAGCATCCTCACATGCTCCAGCAGCGCGATGGCGTCGGGGAACGTCTCCAAACCCTTGAGATCGACCATCTCGAGGAAGCTTCGCTTGGCCGTCTCCTCCATCAACTCGACCTCGACGCCCGCCAACGGGGCGAAGTGCAGCGCCAGGTCGTGTTCGGTCTTACCGATGAACGACTCCACTTCCTCCGCAGTGACCGTGAGTCCGTGCTCTCTCGTCGCGTCGACCCAAGAGTCGACGGAGACGGGTTCCGAATCGGCGATGACTCCGTCGCAGTCGAAGATCACGGCAGCAAATGCCGACAGATCGAATGGCGGATCGACCCTCTGGGTGTCTGTCATGCGAGTTTCTCGGCGAGCAACTGGTTGACGATCTTCGGATCGGCTTTGCCATTCGTCGCCCGCATCACTTGACCGACGAGGAACCCGACGACCTTCTGTTCACCGCCGCGGTACCGGTCAACGGCATCGGGGTTGGCAGCGAGGACGTCGTCGACGGCGCCCTCGATCGCCGACGTGTCGGACAGCTGGAGAAGGTCTCGGCCTTCGGCCACCTCGCGAGCACCGCCCTCACCCCTCATCACGCCGTCCAGCACGTCCTTGGCGGCCGACGCGGAGATCTCCGACGCCTCGATCATCGTCACGAGATCCGCAAGTGCGACGCCCGTCAGTTGAGTCGTGTCGATCGTCCGGTCTTCACGTCGGAGCCAGGCGGTCACCTCGCCCGTGGCCCAGATCGAGCACATCTGCGGATCGGCGCCGGCCGCCACGGCGTCGTCGAAGATCGCCCGGATCCCGGGATCGGCCGCCGACAGCACATCGGCCTTGTGCGTGTCCACCCCGAGATCGACGTATCGGCTCCGGCGCTCCGCAGGCAGCTCGGGAAGCGTGGCCCGTATCTCCTCCCGCCAAGCAGCATCGATGACGATCGGAACCAGATCCGGTTCCGTGAAGTACCGGTAGTCCGACGAGCCTTCCTTGGTGCGCATGCCGTGGGTGACCCCGGCTTCCTCGTCCCAGTGTCGGGTCTCCTGGATCAACGTGCCACCGTTCTCGATCTCGTCGACCTGCCGGACGATCTCGTAGGCGACGGCCCGTTCGAGCGATCGGAACGAGTTCATGTTCTTGATCTCGACCTTGGTCCCGAATTCCTCCTGGCCGACGGGCCGCACACTGATGTTGGCATCGAAGCGCATCGAGCCTTCCTCGAGCTTTGCGTCCGACACGTCCAGCTCCAGGATCACGTTCCTGAGCTCCTGTGCATAGGCCCTCGCCTGGGCCGCCGTCCGGATGTCGGGCTTCGACACGATCTCGACCAGCGGAACACCGGATCGGTTGAAGTCCAGCATCGTCTCGGTGGCGGAGTGGATCCGACCGCCCCCACCCATGTGCAAGGACTTGCCGGTGTCCTCCTCTTGGTGCGCCCGCTCGATCCCGATTCTCACGATCTCATCGTCGACCGCGATGTCGAGCCACCCGTCGTGGCAGACCGGGATGTCGAACTGGCTGATCTGGTAGTTCTTGGGGAGGTCGGCGTAGAAGTAGTTCTTCCTGTGAAAGACGGACGTCTCTGATATCTCGCAGTTGAGGGCCAAGCCGATCCTGCTGATCCACTCGATGGCCCTACGATTGGGCACCGGCAGCGCCCCGGGCAGACCGAGACATGTCGGGCATATGTTCACGTTCGGTTCGTCTCCGAAACCGACCTTGCATCCGCAGAACATCTTCGAGTTCGTCAGCAGCTCCACGTGGACCTCGATCCCGATGACCGCGTCCCATCCCGCCGGTATCCCGCTCATCACATCCCCCGTTCCAGCCGGGTTTTGGTGCACAAAGTGCGTGAATAGCGCACCTTTTGTGCGCGAAAACGGGTCGGGGGGGTCATGTGAGGGCCGCCAGCATCTCGGGCCGGGCGGCGAAGCCCGCGAGGCGCTCGACTTCTCCCGCCACCCGGAACAGGACCCTCTCACCGAGTGCCGGTGCCATCACCTGGAACCCTATTGGAAGCCCAGCATCGTCGAGACCGATCGGAACCGAGATGGCCGGATGTCCGGTGAGGTTGCACGGAATCGTGGCCACGTCACAGAGGTACATGGCGAGCGGATCTTGCGTCTTGTCGCCGAGCTCGAACGCGGTCGTGGGACTCGTGGGAGATACCAGCACGTCCACCTCCTCGTATGCCCTCGCAAAGTCGGCCTGAAGGAGCGCACGCGCAGCGAGCGCCTTGCCATAGAAGGCGTCGTAATAGCCGGCGGAGAGCGCATAGGTGCCCAGCAGGATCCGGCGGGTCACCTCTGGACCGAACCCTTCGGCCCTCGACTTCGCCATCATCTCCTCCGTCGTCGAACCGGGGACGCGCAGTCCGTAGCGAATGCCGTCGAAACGGGCGAGGTTCGCAGAGCACTCGGCCGGTGCGATGAGGTAGTACGCCGACAACGCCTCGTCCGCGGTGGGAAGCGATACCTCTTTGACCACGGCTCCGGCGTCGGACAGCGAATCGATCATCTCCGAACATGCGGACTCGACTTCGCGCTGATACCCCTCGCCGCCCAGCTCTTTGACCACACCCACGCGCAGTCCCTTCACGCCGACGCCGAGGTCCGAAACGCCGGAGGCGATATCCCCACGGTACGACGTGGCGTCCTTCGGGTCGTGTCCCGAGATGCCGTCGAACAGGATCGCGGCGTCCTCGACCGTTCTGGCGAACGGGCCGATCTGGTCGAGTGACGAGGCAAAGGCGATCAAGCCGAACCGGCTCACTGCGCCATAGGTCGGCTTCATCCCGACGACCCCGCACAGCGACGCCGGCTGTCTGATCGATCCCCCGGTGTCGGATCCGAGCGCTCCCAGCGCCGACCCGGCGGCGACGGCGGCCGCAGATCCGCCCGACGATCCGCCCGGTACCCGGGTCGGGTCCCAGGGGTTCGTCGAAGCGCCGAAGGCCGAATTCTCAGT
Source organism: uncultured bacterium (assembly GCA_963785075.1). Lineage (GTDB taxonomy): Bacteria > Actinomycetota > Acidimicrobiia > Spongiisociales > ZC4RG35 > JAOUGY01. The sequence continues at coordinate 215,883 of CAWATW010000010.1, read as the reverse complement.
GGACGATCCCATGGCGAACTCGTCGAGGTTGGTCTTGCCCGTGAGAACCGCGCCGGCCGCCCGGAGCCTGGAGACCACGGTGGCGTCGTAGGGCGGCTTGTATCCGGCGAGGATCTTCGACGAGGCGGTCGTCTCGACCCCGCGGGTGCACATGTTGTCCTTGAGAGCGATGGGGATACCGTCGAGAGGCCCGATCAGCCCGTCGTGGGCAACTCGTGCATCGGCGGCCCTGGCCGCATCCCGTGCTCCCTGGGCGTCGAGTGTGAGATAGGCGTGGACGTTGGCCTCGGTCATCGACGCCCGTTCGAGCACCGCCTCGGTGAGATCCACCGCCGAGAGGTCGCCGGCGCGTATGGCCGCGCCGGCTAGTGCGATGGTGAGGTCGGCGGGAGAGGTCATGCGCCCTCCAGAGCGGGGGGAACCACGAAGTACCCATCCCTCGACGCCGGAGCCTGGGCGAGGACCTCGTCCCGGTCGAGCGACGGCTCGATCTCGTCGTCCCGGAAGGCATTGACGAATCCGAGCGGGTGGGCCGTCGGCGTGACACCCGAGGTGTCGAGTCCTTGCACCGTGGCGGCATGATCGAGGATGACCCCGAGTTGCTCCCGATACAGCTCGAGTTCCTCCTCGCTCAGCTCGAGGCGAGCGAGACGGGCGACGTGAGCGATGTCGATGTCGATGGGCATGAGACAGGGAAGTGTAGGAGCCAGCGGTATCGTGCCCGCCGATGCCCGCCTACGCCCGCCATCTGCTCGCCGTTCTCGCATCGATGACCGTGGTCTTTGCGGCCGCGGCAATGTGGCTCTTCGATTCTGCGACGGCAGCCGGTTTCTCGCTCAGGGTTGCCATCCTCCTGGGCGCCCTGTGGTTTGCGTGGCCCGAGATCACCCAACGTTCCCCCCGAAGGCTCGTGATCGGGGCGGCCGCCGCAGTGGCGATTCTCGTGCGTCCTCGATCGGCGTGGATCCTCATCCCGGCCTTTCTCCTCTGGCTGGCCATGGCGAGGCGGTAGCGTTCGATCATGCACTACGTGTTGATGGCCCGGGTGCCGGACGAGGGCGAGGCTGCTCGTCGCCTCTTGGAGATGGTTGGACGGGCCGCCTACCCGATCGCTCTGTCGGTACGTCACCCGTTTGGACTCGAAGAGATCCCGTCGCTCGACCCCAGTCGGGTCGAGTGGATTCGCACCGGGTATTCGGAGCCCTGGTTCCCGCTGCTTCCCGAGGGTGAGATCGCACGCCAGATCGAGCGGGAGGCCACCGAATACGCAGACCTGGGCGTCACGCCTGGCCCGCTGCGGCTCACCGGGCCTTGGGCAACCCACCTTCCGGGGTCGTTCCGACGGGCAGGTGTCGAGGCCCTGCTGCTCGATGCACACACTCTCGATGCCCCCGCTCCCGGCGTGGTGGCTCATCTCGACGCCGTGCTCCCTGTGATCCCGGTGCATCCCAGGACCATCCTCGAGAGCGATACGCCGGACTCCGCCGACGGCGCCGCAGCAATCGAAGTCGCGTTCGACGACATCGACGATGTGGCGCAGTCGATCCAACGACGACCGGGTAGCGATCTCACGACCGTGACCGCATACCTCGCGTCGCATCGGCCACAGGGTCGGCGACGCCCTCGTCTCGACGATTGGGAGGCCCGATACGCCGAGGATCCGGATCGCTTCGTGCTGCACCGAAAACTCGTGCGCCTGGTGACGCGCGTGCCTGACAGGCTGGGCGCGAAGGCGGAGCGTGCGGTGTTGGAGGCCGAACGGGCCCGCGGCTTCGCCGACGACGAGGTAGACGCCGCACATCTGGCCATCATCGAGGCGCGTGCTGCGATCGACGGGGAACGACGCCGGGGAGAAGACTGGTGGAAGGTGTCGCGGTTGGACTGGGATGTCGACGGCGGCGAGGAAGTCCACGTCGAGCTGAGACACCTGTCGATGGTGGTGGCTCCCCACCGGTCCGGTGCGATCCCAACCCTCGACATGAAACAACCGGCGTGGCCGGCATCGGCGATCTCAGGAGAGCCTGGGTGGACGTTGTGCCGATTCTCCTCCGACCTGGAGGGGCTGGAGGCTCGACCGATCGAACTCGAAGAGGCGCGGACGACGGAGCTGCGCGGGGGAACCGTGGAACTCGAACTGACGGGCGCCGTGGACGACGGTTCGATCTCGATCAGCACCCGGGTTCACGGAACGGTCATCGACATCGAATACCGGCTCGAAGCGATGCCCGCCGGCCGGATCGGTCCGGAGTTGAAGCTCAACCTCAGCTCCGATGCGCGACTTCGAGTCGACGGATCGGAATGGTTCGACATCACCGAGCCCACTCCCATCGCCGGGCACAAGATCCGGATCGCCGACGGCACACATCAGACCGTACTGACCACCATCACGCCATGCTCCGTGTTCATCCGCCCTGGGGTCGACGGGGCCGGTCTCGTGCTGTGGCCACACTGGGCGACATCGGGCTCGGCGATCCATCAGCTCACGGTCGACCTGACATCCCCCGCCCCCGGCTGAATCTGTTGAGATACGAGCGAACGATTCTCCCGCTGGTGCGTCTTCTCCACATGACAAGACGCACCGAATGCATGAGATGACGATGCAGCGCACCGACCGTGGATCGGTTGCACGGTTCGAAGCGTTCTACCGGAACGAACGCGACCACATCTTCCGGGTGCTGGCCCTGACCCTGAGGGACCGAGACCTTGCGTCCGAGGCAACAGACGAGGCAATGGTTCGGGCGTACCAGCGGTGGCGAGCCGTCGAACGCTACGACAACCCGACGGGATGGGTGTATCGCGTTGCGCTCAACTGGGCGACCTCTCGGTTGCGCCGAAACCGCCGGGAATCTGGGATCGAAGCACCCGATCGTGTCTCGGACGATGCTCTCGTTGACATCGATCTCGAGCGTGCGCTCGGCGCACTCGACGTCGATTCGAGGGCACTGGTCGTCCTCAAGCACCTCGAAGGCATGCACTACGACGAGATCGGACGAATTCTCTCGATGCCCTCGGGCACCGTCAAGAGCAGGCTCCATCGCGTGATGCGAGAGCTGCGCGAAGTTTTGGAGGTTGCAGAATGAGGCTGGAAGACCGACTTCACCAGCATCTGAATGATCAGGCGCGCAGGATCCCCACGCCGCCAGATTCCCTCGAGGGTGTGGAACGGCGTGGACACCGACGAAAGGTCACGTCGCGTGTGGCGATGACCACTGCCGGGCTCGCCGCCGTGGCCGGGTTCGTGGCTGTGTCGAGCATGCTGTTCCAGGGCGAGGCGCCTCCGGTGGCGACCGGCGACCTGCTGGAGCCCCCGGTCGAGACCACCTTGCCCGTCGACTCCAGTACCCCGTTGCCTCCGCCATCGTCACCGGATGCTGTGCCGAGCGGGTACCTGGTTGCAGACGATCGGGGAGTCACGATCACATCGCTCGATGGGGAGGCGTCGACACTCACTGCAGACACGTACTACGAGGCGATCAGCGCGGCTCTTCCCGATGGGGAGGGCGGAATCCTGTTCACCCACACCGTCACACCGGTCGAGTGGCCCCAAGGCTCGATCTTGCGCCTCGCACCGGGAGCTACGGGGCCGGAGGTCCTGGCGGAACCCGTCGTGGATTCGGTTCCGCTCATTCCGATCGTGGTGCTGGACGGGACGCTGTACTACCGGAGCGAACACTGGCTCGGCAACGACAGTCGGGTGTTCTCGATTCCGGTCGACGGAGCGGCGGCTCCCACCGAGGTGGCCGACCTCTCATCGCTGCACAGCGAAGACGGATGGGAAGTGACCTCGGTCTCCGTGGCCCGGACAGGGCTGCTGGTGGTGTCGAGCAACGGTTCGTGCTCGACGCTCACGGCTCTCCCGATCTTCGGCGGTGATGGCCCCAACGTTCCGGAGTGGGCGTATTCGTGCAACGCCGACGGTCCCATCACCGCAGCGACGCTGTCACCGTCCGGCCGGACGGTGTTCATGGCGCTGTTCCGAGCCGGGAATCCGATCGTCCGCGCCGCTCACCTCGACACCGAAGAGGTGGTCGAGAGCCACGCAGAAGGTTGGAGTGTCAGGTCGACTGGCGACGACTCGGTGGTGGTGACGAGTGACCCCCCGGTCGTCGTCGAGGGTGGCATGGCCACGCCGATCGAGGGTGTGGTGGCAGGCCCAGCGGTGATTCCACTGGTCGAACCATTGGACATCGCCGACGGTGCCAACCTCGGATCCGGTACCGGTGCGATTCCCTGCGACCCGGTCACGGTGGCTCCGCTCGGGATCGACGGCCTCGTCGGCGAAACGATCAACGCCATCCGGGAAGCTGCGGCGGCGTGTGACTACGAAACGCTGTCGGAAATGGCTACACGAGACGGGGTGGCGTTCTCCTTCGGCGGCGGCGCGAGCATCGGGCAGAGCTGGGTCCATGAGACACGGTTGCTCGGCATCAATCCGAGGGATCAGTTCCTGGCAGTGACCCAGATGGAACCGGCACAGGTGGAAGGCGACCCGACATACGTGGTGTGGCCGGCGGTGGCACAGACCAACGGAGACACCGATTGGGCGGCCCTGGTCGAAGCCGGCATCTATTCCGCCGACGAGGTCGAGTCCATGCGCCCGCTGGGTGCCTACCTCGGCTATCGAGTCGGCGTCGCCACCGATGGACGTTGGCTGTTTGCCGTGGCCGGGGACTGATGAACAGGTCGGGGTGTCGAAGGCTCAGGCCTCCGACACCCCGCCGGTGAGCACCGTGCGCAACGCGTGGTAGACGGCATCGACCTCGACCAGTTCGACGTACTCCACGGCCTGGTGGGCCTGCTTGGCAGAACCTGGGCCGTAGTTGACGCCAGGAATGCCGTACACGCCGAGTCGGGCGACATCGGTCCAGCCCTGTTTCGACGATATCGGCGCTCCCGAGGCCATTGCCAGCGCCTTCACGAGCCGGTGGCCCACGTCGACGGGACCGGCTGGGGCAGTGTCGATGACTTCGACTTCGTCGGCACCGTCACACACCGCTCTCAGATGCCGAATAGCGTCATCTACCGTTCTATCTGGGCTAAACCTATAGTTGAGGTTCAAGGTGAAGGTGGGAGGAATGATGTTGTTGGCGATCCCTCCGGCCGCTCGGGTGACCGACATGACCTCCCGGAACTCGAGACCGCCGATGACATGGAGCTCAGGCCGGCGAGAATGCATCGCGGTGAGCCACTCCCCTGCCTTGGTCACGGCATTCTCACCCCACCAGGGCCGTGCCGAGTGGGCCGATCGTCCGATGAACCGCACCTCGGCATTGATGGAACCGTTGCAGCCGATCTGGATCTCCCCGTCGCAGGGTTCGAGCACCACGGCGAACTCGACGTCGCTCAGCCAATCGACCTGCTGCAACACCGGCTCGAGACCGTTGTCTGCCGACGGCCCCTCCTCCGCCTCGTAGAACACGCCGACCACATCGTACGGACCGTTCGCGAGGGCCGGATCCTCGAGCAGGTGCACCATCACCGCGAGGCCGCCCTTCATGTCGGCCGCGCCCAGCCCGAACATCTTGCCACCATCGATGTAGGCGGGATCCTGGCCCTGCGATGGCACCGTGTCCAGATGGCCGACGAGAGCCACCATCGGTTTGCCGGTTCGCCTTCCGACCACGAACGAATGGCCGACCCGAATCACGTCGCCGCATTCCCGTTCGGTCAGCCGTCCGATGACCGCGTCGCAGATGTCCGCCTCGTCGCCGGTCTCAGACGGGATGTCGATGAGCCAGGCAAGGCTGTCCGAAAGAGCGGTCACAGCTGAACTCCGAGATCACGCAGCATTTGGTTCAGAACCAGCTTCTCGTCGTGTCGCTCGGATCGATGACCGATGATGTAGGCGCACTGGAGATCGACGGTCCCCGCCGGGAACTCCTTGGGGCGAGTACCCGGCACCACGATCGAACCCGACGGGACGCGTCCGCGATGCTCAACGGGGCTGGTACCTGTCACATCGATGATCGGCGTCGACGAGGTGATGGTCGTGTTGGCTCCGAGGACCGCCTTCTCCTCGACGATCACGCCTTCGACGACGATGCATCGACTCCCGATGAATGCCCCATCTTCGATCACCACAGGTCGGGCGTTGGGTGGCTCGAGAACGCCGCCGATCCCGACTCCCCCTGCGAGGTGGACGTTCCGACCGATTTGGGCACAGGAGCCGACGGTGGCCCACGTGTCCACCATGGATCCGGACCCGACCCGGGCACCGATGTTCACGTAGCCGGGCATCACGATGACGCCCGGTTCGCAGTGGGCGCCATAGCGAACGGTGCCCGGGGGAACGACACGTACCCCCTGTTCGGCCAAGCCCTTCTTCAGAGGGATCTTGTCGTGGAACTCGAAGACACCGACCTCCATCGTCTCCATCTGGCGAAGCCGGAAATACAGGAGGATCGCTTCCTTGGTCCAGTCGTTGACGGTCCAGACACCGTCGACCTTCTCAGCGACGCGAATCTCACCGGAGTCGAGGGCAGCAATAGTGGCCTCCACCGCCATGCGCGCCTCTTCGATGTCGGATTCACCGGCGTACGCCGCTTCGATCAGCTCTCGCTCAGACATGTGATCACCGCCTCTGCTGCTTGGTCGCAGTCTGCCAGGGCCGGTACCAACGCCAGCCTTATGTACCCCTCACCCCCCGGCCCGAATGCCCGACCGGGCGAAACCACGATGTTGGCCCCGAGCAGCCGTTCAGTCACGGCGACGTCGTCGCCTACACGCACCCACAGGTAGATCCCCGCCACCGAGCCAACGGTCTCGAGCCCCAGAGTCGTGAAGGCTCGCCGAAGCACCGCCCGTTTCGCAGCGAAGATCTCACGACGGTCCGAAACGTGTGTGTCGTCGGTCCAGGCAGCGATTGCTCCTGCCTGCACGAACTCGGGTGATGCCGTGCCGACCGACGTTCGGAATCCAGCGAGGATTGCGATCGCCTCCGGATCACCGACGATCGCCCCCGATCGGTATCCGGTCATGCCGGATCGCTTCGACAGACTGAAGAATGCGAGCACCCCCCTGGCGTCGGACCCGGCCGCCTGGAGCACCGATCCGGGGGCTTCGCTCTCGTAGAGATCTACATAACACTCGTCAGAGCACAGGAGCGTGTCGGATGCCCGCGCCGCTTCCACGAAGCCGCCGATCTCATTCGCGGACATCACCGAGCCGGCAGGATTGTGAGGCGAGCAGATCCAGGCCATGCGAGCCCGAGCCCAGGACTCCGGATCCACCATCTCGGGCCGAAACACGAAATCGTCGCCGAGTACGACCGGATGGCCTTCGGCCCCTGCGAGCAACGCTCCACGCCCATAGATCGGGTACCCCGGCGTGGGCCAGATCACGGCGTCGCCTCGTACCCGATCCACGAAGGCGAGGGGCGTCGAGAAGATCGCCTCCTTGGAGCCGCTCGTGGGCAGAACCTGGGTGTCGGGGTCGATGGCCACATCGAAGCGGCGCCGGACGTATCCGGCAACCGCCTCACGAAGGGAGCCGAGGCCGCGCACCGTGGGGTACTGGGACACGATCGGGATGGCGCCTCCGACGGCCTCCCGAATCTCGGGCGGCGTGGGCTCCATCGGATCGCCGATGGAGAAGTCGATCAGGTCGGCGCCTGCTTCGCGCATGGTCCGAACACGGTTCTGGATCTCACCGATCGCGTAGGAGCCGAGCCCACCGAGGACGGGATTGTGACGCATCGAGCGCACGGTACCGGCATTCCGTGAAACGCCGTGGCGCTCGTACACTCGACTAGGTGCGGTACCGGCTCACATACATCGGATTGGGCGGGCTTGCGATCGCGATCGCGGCGCTCGGTTTCGTGTTTGCGCCGGAAGGCGGCGTGACGGAGCTGACGCCTCCCATCGAAGAGGTGTTCCCGCTGCCGAACAACTCGGTGATCAGACAGACGACCATCGAAGTCGACCTCGAGATCGGCTACGAAGCCGTCATCTTCGTGGACGGCTTCGCCATCCCGGAGAACGAACTGGCCTACGCCGACGCTACCGGTGTCTACCGCTGGAGCCCCGGTCCAACGAGCCTGGTCATGTCGGCGTGGGAGCCGGGCGACCACACCATCCGCGTCGAGTGGCTGCGTATCACCGGCGCACCGCTGCGTGGTGAGTTCGAGTGGTCTTTCCGTGTGCAGTGACTCGTTGCGCCGGTCTCCGACGCCGGACACCCTGAACTCCCCCTGAGTCGATTCGGGGGCATCCCCCCATGTCCTGCCGGTCGACGAACACCGAACCTGTTGGTGGATGATCGACCAGGGAGTGACGATGACCGGTTCGCCCACGGAACGAGAACGTTCCAACAGCAGTCTTCCGTATCTGCTGACGCCCAAAGCGATGTTTCGGCTGGGACTCGTGTTGGTGCTGGCAGCAGTGGCCTATTTCCTCCGCTACTCCTTCGAACAGGGGTGGATCGGCGACCTCGCCAAAGTCGGCATGGCGACTGGCACCGGTCTTGCGATGATCGTTGCCGGCGTCCAGATCGCCCCGCGGCGGCCTGGATACGGCAACACGCTCCAGGGTGGTGGCGGTGCCATTCTCTATCTCACCGCTTTCGCCACCCACCAACGGTATGCCTTGACGGACGGCACCGGTGCGTTCCTGATGCTCGTCGCCGTCTCCGCCGGTGTCGTCGCAATGGCGCTTCGTCAACGGTCCGAGGCCCTCGCCATCGCCGGTGTGACAGGCGCACTCTCCGCCCCGGTGGTGATCGGCGGGACCATCCAGACGTTCCCTGGGGACGCCGGCTACTTGGTCGCCGTCCTCGGTGTTGCGTCGGTCCTGTACTTTCGAAACCGCTGGGTGTGGCTGTTCGGGGCGTCGATCGTCGGTGTGGCCGCCGTGATCGGAGTGGAACTCGCCGCCTCCCTGTTCAGTCGAGTCGAGCGACCAGCCGAACTCCAAGTGGCGGTGGCCGGTCTGTGGCTGTTCGGGTGCGGTGCCGCAGTGTCGACTGCGATGCGACCCTCCGCCGACCGCGTCGTCCATACCATCGTTCCTGTCGCCGCCACTGTGGCGATTCCGCCGGTGGCACTCGTGGCCACGCTCTTCGTGTGGGACTTCGACCTCGGCAAGCCGGTGTGGGCAGCCATCGCCTTCGGCGTGGCGGTCGTTCACCTCGCGGCGTTCGCCTGGCTCCGACCCCGAGCTGCCACCCTCTCGGCAGCTCAGATTGCCCCAGCAGCCGTGGCCGGCGCTCTGGGCTGGATCGGATCGTTGACTGGAAGCTGGATTCTGTTCGCCGTGGCGGTTCAGTCGGCCGCGATGATCCTGGCCGGCGTGCGCACCCGCGTGCCGGCGTTGGCCGATCTCGGCCATCTGTTCGGAGCCTTCACCGGCCTCGGTTGGATCCTCGTGGTCGCTCTCACCTCTGACGAGCGTTTCTCGGAGGCAGACATCCTGACCGGGCTCGTCGTGTTGCTCGCCGCCGCCGTGGCCTTTGCGATCCGCGAGGCGGAACAACCGCACGGGACGTTCGCCCGGGTGTACGCGGCCCTGTCGCTGCCCGCCGCAATGGTGTGGGCGGTCTCCTCACTCGGCGGGTTGCCGCAAGGGGCGAGCCTGGTGACCGCGGTGTGGGCCACAATCGGCTTCGGGGTCCTGATCTGGGGTCGCCTCTCCGAGAACGGATTGGTCAGGAACATCGGGATCGGAGTGGTGCTGTTGGCGGTGGCGAAGCTGCTCGTGATCGACACCGCGGCCGCCGCACCGCTCGTGAGGATCGGCCTGTTCGCGGGTATCGGGCTCGCATTGCTCGCCGTGGGTTACTGGCTGGCCCCGGACGACGAAGACACCAACGATCCGCAGGGGCTCGCGGACGGGGCGCCGGCACCAAACGACCGGGAAGCGCCCGTGTGATCACGCTTCCAGTGCGGCGGGGCCTTCGCTCAACACCCTATCGAACGTCGCCCCATCGATGACCGGCACACCGAGAGCCTCGGCCTTGGTCAGCTTCGACCCGCCGGGGCTCTCGCCTGCAACCAGGGCCGTGGTCTTTTTCGAGACCGAGCCGGTGACCCGGCCGCCGAGAGCGGCGATGGCGGCCTCCGCTTCCTCGCGTGTGTAGTTCTCGAGCGTGCCCGTGACGACGAAGGTGAGGCCCGAAAGCGCATCGGAAACCCGATCGCCGCCCTCCGGTTCAGGATCTTCCACTCGCACACCCGCAGCACGAAATCGCTCGACGAGTCGCCGGTTCTCGTCATCGGAGGCCCACTCCACCCAGGCGGATGCGATGATAGGGCCGATGCCCTCGATGGCCGTGAGCTCTTCCTCGGTCGCATCGAGCAAGCGGGGGATCGACCGGTAGACCCGGGCGAACTCCTTGGCGGCCGCCGGCCCCACATGCCGGATCCCCAGGGAGATGATCAGTCGGGCGATCGGGCGGTCTCTCGCTGCGTCGATGCCGGACATGAGATTCGCAATCGACGTGTCCCCCCACCCTTCGAAACCCTCCAGCTGTGAGGGTCGGAGCAAGAAGATGTCCACCGGGTCGGAGATGAGACCTTCGGTCATCAGCATGTCGATCGTCTTGTAGCCCAGTCCTTCGATGTCCATCCCTGAGCGCGATGCAAAGTAGAAGAGCCATTCCCGAAGCCTCGACGGGCATGCCAGACCGCCCGTGCAACGGGCGACCTTCTCGCCTTCGGGGCGGATGATCGGATTCCCACAGAACGGACACTCCGAGGGCATCGACCACACCACCTCATCGCCGGTTCGGGCAGCGACCACGGGACCCAGGACCTCTGGGATGACGTCGCCGGCACGCCGCACGATGACCGTGTCGCCGATCCGAACGTCCTTCAGCCGGACCTGTTCTTCGTTGTGAAGCGTGGCCATGCCCACGTTTGCGCCTCCGACGAACACGGGCTCCAAGACGGCGAACGGTGTCGCGGCTCCTGTGCGACCCACATTGATCTGGATGTTGCGCAACGTGGTGTTGCGCTCCTCGGGTGCGAACTTGAAGGCGATCGCCCATCTCGGTGCTCGTGCTGTGAATCCGAGAGCATCCTGCTCCTCGAGTGAGTCGACCTTCACCACGACACCATCGATCTGGTATCCCATCGAGTGGCGCCTGCCTTCGACCCCACCGATGTACTCGATCACTGCATCCATGGTCTCTACCCGCGACGACGCCGGGTTGACGCGAAGCCCCAGTTGCCGCAGATACTCCATGGCCTGTGAGTGACGGGCGAGCGGAGGGCCGCCCTCGATGATGCCGGCCTGATAGATCCAGATGCCCAACCCTCGGGAGGCGGTCACCGACGGGTCCTTCTGCCGAACGCCACCGGCGGCTGCGTTTCGGGGATTGGTGTAGAGACGCTCGTCCTTCTCGATTTGGGCCGCGTTGAGCGCTTCGAACGCGGCGTCGTCCATGTAGACCTCGCCCCTCACCTCGAGCAGCGCGGGCACGTTGTCCCCCAGCAGCCGCAGCGGGATCTGATCGATCGCTCGGAGGTTGGCGGTGATGTCCTCACCGGTCGTTCCATCACCACGAGTTGCGCCCTGAACGAACACGCCGTTCTCGTACGTCAACACCACGGCGAGCCCGTCGATCTTGAGCTCGCAGGAATAGCCCTCGGGCTCGCGACCGAGTTGGCGTTCGAGCCGCTGTTGCCAAGCGATCATGTCTTCCTCGGACTCGGCATTGTCGAGGGAGAACAACGGACGCCGGTGCTGCACGGGGGAGAACAGACCGGTGAGCGGAGCGCCGACTCGCTGGGTGGGAGAGTCCGGGGTGACGAGGTCGGGGTGAGACTCCTCGATCGCCTGGAGCTCGCGCATCATCTCGTCGTACTCGGCGTCGGAGACGATGGGATCGTCCAGGACGTAGTACCGGTGGGCGTGTTCGCGAAGCGCCTCACGGAGCTCGGAGGCACGGATCATCGGATCTGTGTCGTTCATCGAGATTGGATGATGCCAGCTCTCGGCGACAGAATCCCCTCGTCCGCCGCCTATCGTCGGATGCCGTGACGCTCCGCACCATCGACACGGACGAGCGCCGAGCCCGTCTTGCGCTCCGACACCGACTGTCGCATCCTGCGGAGACATCGGATGACGTGGCCGAGTCGATGGTGGCCCTCCACTCGAGCGACCCCGCGACCGTCTACCTGTCGGTGCAGGCCCGATGCCCGTCGATGTCGTCCGACGACTTGGACCGCGCTCTGTACGTCGACAGAAGCCTCGTGCGCATCCATGCGATGCGTCGGACCATGTGGGTGATCCCTACCCGAGATCTCCCCGTATTCGAGGCCGCAGCCGGCCTCGAGGTTGCGGTGAGGGAACGCGCCCGGTTGTTCAAGATGGTGGACCCTCACGTCGAGGGAGAGGTCGCCGAGTGGTTCGAGCGCGCACGATCGGGGGTCATCACTCACCTCCGGGAGCACGACCTTGCGTACGCCGACGAGCTGAGGCGGGCAGTTCCCGAACTCGACCTCCGATTCCAATACGGAGCCGGCAGCTACGGGGTCGGCCCCCGTGTGTTGTTCCAGATGGCGGTGGAGGGGGACATCGTGCGGTCGAGCCCTCGTGGTTCGTGGCGATCCAGCGTGTATGCCTGGACTCTGCGGGATCGGTGGCTTCCCGCAGCATATGCCATGTACACAACCGAGGAGGCTCGGGTTCGCCTCGTGCGCAGGTGGCTTTCGTCGTTCGGCCCCGGCACCTTCGACGATCTGGTTTGGTGGACCGGCTGGGGCAAACGCGTGACCAGAACGGCTCTCGACTCGTCCGGGGCCGAACCCGTCGACCTCGGGGGTGTCACCGGCTTCGTGGCAGCCGGCGACGGCGCGCCGATCGGCTCTTCCGAGTCGTGGGCTGCGCTGCTGCCGTCACTCGACCCGACCACCATGGCCTGGAAGGACAGAGGCTGGTATCTCGGCGAGCACGGGCGCCGGCTGTTCGATCGAAACGGCAATGCCGGACCAACGGTATGGGTCGACGGGCGGGTGGTCGGAGGCTGGGCACAGCGTTCCGGCGGGGAGATCGTCATCGAGATCCTCGAGCCGATCGGCGCCGAGGCGAGGGCTCTGATCGACGATCGCATCGAAGCGCTACAGGGTTGGCTCGGCGACCATGTGGTGGTTCCCCGATTCCGCACGCCACTCGAATCTGCTCTGACCGATTGAACGTCCACAACGCGTCTCAATCAAGGTATCATCGAGACGGCACTCCACGGTGGAGTGCTGTCCGTGCTTCGTCTCGACGTGCAGCCCGACGTTCCAACGTCGCAGCTCGCAGCTGGATCGTTCGCTCGGGTTGGTATCGAATCCGGTGAGGACCGGATCGGAAAGGGAGCGAGATGAAGCTCTACGTGGGCAACCTGCCCTTCACATTCACGTCGGATGAACTCCGGCAATTGTTCGAAAACCACGGTGCCGTGGAATCGGCAGACGTCGTGCTCGACCGAGACACGGGCCGCTCACGCGGTTTCGGTTTCGTCGAGATGTCTGATGACGACGGCCGCAAGGCCATCGAGGAACTCGACGGCGCCGACGCCAGCGGTCGTCGGCTGACGGTCAACGAGGCTCGTCCTCGCGCCGACCGTGGCGGTGGCCGTGGAGGCAACCGTGGCGGCGGTGGTGGCAATCGCGGTGGTGGCGGCGGCGGCGGCGGTTGGGACCGCGGCAACGACCGCGGCCGCGATCGCTGGTGAGCGACGAGGACGAATATGTCCGAATGTCGGGCACGGTGGTTGGCGTCGAACGCAACGCCGTGTTCCGGGTCCGCATCGACGGAGGCCTCGAGGTGATGGCGAAAGCTGCCGGGCGCATGCGCCGTGGCCGCAAGATCCGCATCCTCACGGGTGATCATGTCGATGTCGAGGTCTCGACGTACGATCCCAGCCGGGGTCGCATCGTATGGCGACACCGCTAGAGACACGCACCTGATTCGGGGCCCTTCGGGGCCCCGAATCGTTTCAGTCCGACCGAGAGGTCCTTCGCACCTCGGCGTCGCCGGCGGCGGCCTTCGCTTCCAACGCCGTCTTGTACTCGGCGAGCCTCTCGACCAGGGATGGATCGGAGAGGGCGAGGATGCGGACGGCCATCAACGCGGCATTGGTGGCCCCGCCGATGGCCATCGTGGCCACCGGTATCCCCGCCGGCATCTGGACGATGGAAAGCAGGGCGTCCATGCCATCGAGGGCGGTGATGGGCACCGGGACGCCGATCACCGGCAACCGGGTGACCGAGGCGAGCATCCCTGGCAGGTGGGCGGCTCCGCCGGCGGCGGCGATGATGACCGAGAAACCCTGGTCAACCGCTGACTTGCCGAACTCGATCATCTGCTCCGGCGTCCGATGTGCCGATACCACCCGCGCCTCGAAGTCGACGCCAAAGCTGCGCAGCGTCTCGATCGCGGGCTCGAGAGTCGGGAGATCCGACGAGCTGCCCATGACGACGGCGACTTTCACGTTCTGACCTCCTCGGGTACGTCGCCGCCGAGTGCCTCGACCACCGCCCATGCCCGTCCGGCGCCTTCAGCGAGGTCTTGTCCCAGAACGGTGACGTGACCGATCTTACGGTTCGGGCGAGGCTCCTTCTCGTAGAGGTGGATCCGGGCGGCCGGATCCATCGCCATCGCCCCGGCCAGTCTCGACCGTGGATCGGTCGAGCCGGCATCCCCGACGACGTTCACCGTCACGGCCCCCGGCACCTTCAGCGAAGGATCGCCGAGCGGCAGGTCCATCACCGCTCTGATGTGGTTCTCGAACTGCGATGTCACACAGGCATCGATCGTGTGGTGTCCGGTGTTGTGCGGTCGCACGGCAAGCTCGTTGACCAGCAACGTCCCGTCGACGTCGAAGAGCTCGACCGCCACCAGCCCGACGACCCCGAGGGCCTCGGCCACCCTTCGTCCGATCTCCTGAACCTCGGTCGAGAGCTCCGCCGGCAGATGGGCCGGCACATCGACCTGGCGACACTGCCCGTCGACCTGACGGGTGACCACTGGGTCGTAGGCGACCATGTTTCCGTCGGGCGACCTGGCCACGATCACCGCCAGCTCCATATCGAATTCGAGGAGCGGTTCCACGAGCAGCGGCACCCGCTTCCTCGTGAACTCCTCGCCGAGCAGTCGCATCTCCTCGACTCCGTCGACCACGAACACTCCACGTCCGTCGTAGCCGCCACGACTCAGCTTCACGACGGACCTCGGCCACCGCTCGGCGGCCCCCATCAGATCGTCGAGCGTCTTGGCGGGCTGCCAGTCGGGAACGGGAAGCCCGGCCCACTCGACCGCTCGTCTCATGCCCAGCTTGTCGGCGACGACCCGGAGGGACGATGGCGACGGTCGCAGTGTCGCTCCCCCGCGCTCGATGTCTTCGAGCCCCTCGAGATCGACGATCTCGTGCTCGAAAGTCATAACGTCGCAGGTGTCGGCGAACCGGCGAAGATCGACGTCGTGCATCGCCGACCCGAGCTCGTGGTCACTCGAGACCAGGACCGCCGGGTCGGAGTCCGCGTCTGCCAGGAATCGAAGCGGCACTCCGAGAGAGATGGCCGCCTGCTGCATCATCCTGCCCAGTTGCCCGGCGCCGACCACCCCGAGCACGCCCCTAGATCTCACCGTCATCGCCCGTGACGGTAGCGCTCTCCCCGGCCAGGACCACGCGGCTCGGCACCGGATCGATCATTTGACCGTCGACTCGATGATGGCGCTGCCGAGCACTCGATCACCCTCGTACAGCGCCACCGTCTGCCCCGGTGCGACCGCGTACTGATCGTCGTGGAACGACGCACCACCGGGGGTCAACGTGGCCGGTACGGCATCGCCGTGGGCGCGATATTGGAGCGAGACCACGTCACCCTCCGATCTCGGATCGTGGACCCAGGTCCGGTCGGTGAGCGTCACGCCTCGGACCGCCAGATCGCCCCTTCTGCCGAGAACCACGGTGGAGGTGGCGGGATCGACATCCACGACATAGCGCGGCTCGCCCAGCGCAACTCCGAGTCCCTTGCGCTGGCCGATGGTCACGGTGGCGACGCCGCGATGCTCGCCCAACACGCTTCCGCCGATGTCGACGTAGTTGCCCGGCTTCTCACTCTCGGGTGCCACCGAGCGAAGGAAGGCGCGGTAGTCGCCGCCGGCGACGAAACAGATGTCCATACTCTCGGACTTGTCTGCGGTTCGGAGGCCCAATTCCGCTGCGATGCACCTGGTCTCGGCTTTGTCGATCTCGCCGACGGGGAAACGCGTCCGGGCAAGTTGGCGTTGTCCGAGCATCGACAGCACGTAACTCTGGTCCTTCGCACAGTCGGCGCCGCGGAGCAGATGGTGCCGCCCGCTCGGGTCGGTGCGAATACGGGCGTAGTGGCCCGTCACCAGCGTCTCGCAGCCGAAATCGTCGGCCTGCTCGAGCAGGTGATGGAACTTGACGGTGCGGTTGCACTCGACACAGGGGTTCGGGGTACGGCCATGCAGATAGTCATCGACGAAGTGGTCGATCACCCCTTCCCGGAACCGGTCGGTGTAGTCCAGCACGTAGTACGGGATGTCGAGCTGTGCCGCCACCCGGCGGGCGTCCTCGGTGTCCGAGAGCGTGCAGCACCCCGACGTCGGTGCCTGACCATCGGGCCCGGACCACATCTTCATGGTGACCCCGATCACGTCGTGGCCCTTCTTCGAGCACGAGGGCAGCCGCGACCGACGAGTCCACTCCGCCGGACATGGCAACCAGCACGGTGGTCATGAGTGGGCTCCGGCGGAGTCGGGCACCACAGAGAGCATGACGGCGGTCATCGGAGGGCCTCCACGGCCTCCAGGACCGTGGCGGCCGCCTCGTCCCCTTGTTCCGGGCTGGTGGTCCACCCGAACGAGAATCGAAGCGTTTCGCGGGCCTCCTCGGAGATGAGGCCCATCGCCGCCAGCACGTGGCTCACGGTGGCGGCGCCCGACGAGCACGCCGACCCGACGGATACCGCGACACCGGCGCGGTCGAGCCGCACCAGCAGCGATTCGTTCCGGACGCCCGGGAACCGAAGATGGGCGTGCGAGACCAGCGTCGTCTCCAGATCGACGGTCGGCACCGCCACCCCGGATCCGACCAGTGCGTCGACGAACCGCTGTCGGGCATCTGCGGTGTCGACACGGACTCGATGCCGATGTGCAGCGGCCAATTCCATGGCGGTTGCCATGCCAACGGCGCCCATCACGTTGGAGGTGCCCGACCGGCGACCGAGCTCCTGGCCACCTCCATGAGCAGTCGGTTCCATCGCCACTCCGTCGCGCACGAAGAGAACCCCGACGCCCTTGGGGCCCCCGAACTTGTGGGCGGCCAGGGAGAGAAGATCGACCCCCAACTCCCCGACATCCACGTCGAGGGTGCAATAGGCCTGAACGGCGTCGGTGTGCACGAGTGCACGTCCGCCGACGGCGTGGGCCAATGCCGCGATCGGCTGGATGACTCCCGTCTCGTTGTTGGCGAGCATGACCGAGACCACGGCCGTGTCCGGGTCCACGGCATAGGCGACCTCCCGGGGGTCGATGCGGCCTCTCGAATCGACGCCGACGTGCACGACCTTCGATCCCCGACGCTCACAGAACGCCGCAGCCTCGAGCACGGCCTCGTGCTCGATCGCGGAGGTCACGATCGTCGCGTCATCCCTTCGCAAGGCGGTCCCCTTCACCGCGAGGTTGTCCGCCTCGGTGCCGCCCGAGGTGAATACGATCTCGCGAGCGTTGGCTCCGATCATCGCCGCAACCCGCTCCCTCGCGCCCTCGAGAGCGTCTTTGGCGCGTCGCGACACGCCGTGCGAGCCAGAGGCATTACCGAACACTTCGGTGGCGTAGGGCGCCATGGCGTCCCAGACCTCGGGGCGCATCGGTGTCGTGGAGGCGTGATCGAGATAGAGCACCCATGTATTGTCGCAGCGGCTACGAGTATCGGGTATCAGTGGTCCGCGGCCCCGTCAGAAGTGGACCGATCCTTATTCACTGCCATTCGTTCCAGCTCGGTTCCGGGCGGCGGGAACGGTGTCTGACAGATGGACGCAACTGCCCCGCCGAATCGCCGGGCGTCCTCGTTCCAGGTGAATGTCACGACGACATCGAGAACCGAGAGCCGGCTGGGGAGATCGAATCGGAACTCCCATCGCGTGGAGGTGGCATCGTGGAGCCGGCACGTCCACGTGCGAGCACACGCGCGATCCGGGTTGCTGTGGCGGAGCTACACCGACCGATCGGGCCTTCCAGCTCGACGAGCTGCTCGTCGATCACCTGGCCATCGTCTCGGCGAGCTCGACGAGGCTTCGGACGCCGAAGCCGGTGCCACCCTTGGGGATGTAGTGCTCGGCCGCGTCCACGAATGCAGGACCGGCGATGTCGACGTGAGCCCACGGCACGTCGCCGACGAACTCGTTCAGCAGCAGTGCGGCCGTGATGGCGCCCCCGTACCGACCGCTGCCCGTGTTCTTCATGTCAGCCACGTCGGAATCGATCATCGGTCGATAGTCCGACGGCATCGGCAGGTGCCACATGCGCTCACCCGCCGCTCGAGCCGAGTCCAGCACGGCGGTCGCAGCGGCGTCGTCGCGGGCGAACACACCCGCGATCTTGGGCCCCAAGGCCACCTTGCAGGCTCCGGTCAGCGTCGCCAGGTCGACGATGAGATCGGGGCTCGCTTCGGCAGCGAGGGTCAACGCATCTGCCAGCACCAGGCGCCCCTCTGCGTCGGTGTTGAGGACCTCGATGGTCTTGCCGTTCCGAATGGTGAGGACGTCACCGGGGCGCTGCGCTCTGCCGCCGGGCATGTTCTCGGCGAGAGCCGCGTAGCCGGTGACCTCGATTCGCAAACCCAGTCGTGCGATCGCGATGACCGCCGCAACCACAGCCGCGGCACCGGCCATGTCGTCCTTCATGTTCGTCATGAAGTCGGCGGACTTCAGGGACAGGCCGCCGGAGTCAAAGACGATTCCTTTTCCGACAAGCGCAAGGCGCGCCTTGGGACGGCGTGGCTTGTGGGTCAGAACCAGCAGGCAGGGTGGCCGGTGCGATCCGAGACCGACACCGAGCAATCCGGTCATGTTCTCCTGTTCGAGACGCTCGACGTCCCATACCTCGACACCCACGCCGTGTTCGGCCGCCACGCGGCCGACCCGATCGGCGAACGCGAGCGGGGCCTTGTTCTTCGCCGGCTCGTTCACGAGGTCGCGAGCCAGATCGACGGCATCGACGATCGAACTGGCCCGATGCACGGCGTCGTCCAGGTCGGGGGTCGAACCCACGATCTCCACCGCGATACCGGGCCGATCATCGGCTTCGGATTTGTAGGTCTCGAACCGGTAGTCGGCGAGGCCGATGCCTTCGATCACGGCTCCGAGTGCCCCATCGATCGGGACCTGATGGAGCGCGGTTGCGAGCGCGTCGGCCTTTGCCAGTGCCGTTCGCCCGATGCCGGCTGCCTGACGGAGACCTTCGAGATCGAGCTCATCGCCCAGTCCGACGAATGCAACCCGCTCCAGCGGACCGCCTTCCGGCATGGCGAGCACCGCCACAGACCCGAGTGTTCCCGTGAATCCGGCATCGTCCAGCGCCTTTTTCACCCAGGCGGCAATGCCCTTCATGATCGGGTTGTTGCCTGGCGCAGGCTTCATGTCGGGGAACATCCCGACGATTCCGGCCGAGGCCTCGGCTGCTCCGAACGATCGAATCGATGTGGCTTGCATGTGGTTCTCCTACCAGTTGGGGCCAGGATACGGGGCAGTACCGAATCAGCTGGTCTCGTCGAGCATGTTCAGAAGGCGATCGCGAATCGACTCTCCGTGGCGGCGGGCCGGTGTGTCTGCGATTCGCCACCCCTTGCGAGAGGAATACGTCAACGCCGGCGCCTCGAGGCGCCCCTCCCCCACTGCTTCGACCACCGCCACGAACAGCCTGTGGTCACGCACCTCGATGGAATCCTCGACCCGGCATCGCAGCCATCCGATGCATCCGTCGACGACCGGGAATCCGTCGGCGTCGACCAGGTAATCCCCCACGTACCGGAACCTGTGGCCCGGATAGGAGAAGTACTGCGCCTGTTCTATCTGGTCCCCGGCCAAGATCGACGCCGTGAACCACCCTTCCTGCTCGATCAGCGGGTACGTGTCGTGCCTGGGCGACACCGAGATGGCCACTACGGGGTCTTCGAAACTGAGCTGATAGGTCCATGTGGACGTATACGCCCGGGTCATGTCGGCAGACCGGCACGCCACGACGTAGGCGCCGTAGGTCATCTGGCCGATGACGCGCTTGAGGGTCCGATCGATCATGTCGACGAGTGTGGCAAGCTGGCGCCGTGAGTCCGAATCATCCCGTCCTGTCCGTGCTCGACCTCGCCTCGGTGAACGTGGGGTCGACCAGCGCTCGCGCGCTCCGCGAGACCACGCTCCTCGCCGAGGCGGCCGACCGTCTGGGGTATCACAGGTTCTGGGTGGCCGAACATCACAACATGCCGACGGTTGCGAGTACCAGCCCGGCCGTCCTCATCGCTCATCTGGCGGCGAACACCTCGCGAATCCGGCTCGGCTCTGGTGGCGTCATGCTGCCCAACCATTCGCCGCTGGCGATCGCAGAACAGTTTGCGTTGCTGGAGGCGCTTCATCCGGGCCGGATCGATCTCGGTCTGGGCAGGGCGCCCGGCTCGGACCGGTCTACTGCGGCCATCCTTCGGCGTGGCGTCGTCGAGACAGTCGAGGAGTTCCCCGGTGACGTGCTCGAGCTGATGGCGCTGCTCGGTGACATCCGGATCGCCGACGGACTCTGGCAGCGGGTACGCGCAACGCCGGTGGCCGATTCCAGCCCCTGGATCGGACTGCTCGGTTCGTCCGACTTCAGCGCACGACTCGCCGCACGGCTCGGTCTCCCGTTCGCCTTCGCCCACCACTTCGACATGGGAGGAACCGGGGTAGCAACCGAGGTGTACCGCAGCGAGTTCCATCCGACCGAACAGCTGCCTGAGCCGTATCTGATCGTCACCGTGTCGGCGCTTGCCGCGGAAACGACAGAGAGGGCGGAATGGTTGTCGGCACCATCGCGTCTCCGGCGACTCGGGATCCGCACGGGTCGCCATCAGCCGATGGTGTCACCCGACGACGCTGCGAGGCACCCCGAACTCGAGCGGGCCCTGGCGATGCCCACGAATCACGTCGCAGGCGATCCGGCATCGGTGGCGACCGCCCTGCTCGGGGCAGCACGACAGTTCGGAGCGAACGAACTGATGGTCGCCGCAACCGCCTTCGACCTGGCAGATCGTGTCGGCAACCTCGAGCTCATCGCCGAAGCGATGGCTACGGCGATTGCCGCAAACCAGAGTTGACCCATAGGCTGTGGTCATGGCACACATCACAGTGCATGTCGACATTGCCGCACCGCTCGAGCGGGTCTGGCACGAAGCCGCCGATCTTGCTTCACACGCCGAATGGATGGCAGACGCCGAGTCGATCGAGTTCCTCTCGGAGAAGCGCTCCGGTGTCGGCACCCAGATGAAGGTGGCAACCGTGGTCGGTCCACTTCGCACCAACGACGTCATGGAGGTCACCGAGTGGCGCGAGGGCCATTCGATCGGAGTCCGTCACTCCGGTCTGGTCACCGGCACGGGTCGATTCGAGCTCGCGCCCGTAGCGGGCGGGACCAGATTCAGCTGGACCGAGGACCTCACCTTCCCGCTCCACCTCGGTGGGCCGGTCACGGCGTTCTTCGCCAAGCCGGTGCTCGGATGGATCTGGCGCCGCAACCTCCACGGCCTCAAGCGACGCCTGGAGCAGGCCTGACGTCGCGCCGAGCACCGGCTCTCACGACGATGTCCGGCGTTCTCCGAGCACGCAGAACTCGTTGCCTTCTGGATCGGCGAGCACCACCCACGGGACTTCGCCCTGTCCGATGTCGACCCGGGAGGCCCCGAGCTCGATGAGTCGCTCGACCTCGGCGTCCCGATCGTCGGGGCGGAAGTCGAGATGAAGCCGGTTCTTGACCTGTCTCGGCTCGGCGTCCAACTGGAACATGATCCCCGGAAGACGATCTGGGTGGGGACGGATCTCGAACTCGTCGGGGTCGTCGTTGACGATGACCCATCCGAGCGCCTCGACCCACCACCGGCCGAGTGACACCGTGTCACGGGCATCGATGACGACCTGCTCCCATTCGAGACTCATCGGCGGGACGATACGACACCCTTCGCCGCCGCGGGCGCCATAGTGATCCCCCGGAGTCGGCATGACGGTGGTACGAATCCCTCACGCCGGACTCGACTCCACCCACCTGCAAAGCGAGAAGCGACTGTCGTCATCGGAGTAGACCCCGACTGCGGCGTCCCGAACGGTTTGCTGCGCCAACTCGATCCAAACACCACATGAAATCCCCCCTGATTCGTCCACGGCTACGCCGTTGCCGAATCTGTCCCCCCTGCGGGGGGACACGAACAGTGGGAAGCTGATTGGATGCTCCTCTCGTCAACCGTGGGTTGTGTCCGGCGATTGTGTCCCCCCGAAGGGGGGACAGGCTGCCGCAGGCAGCCAGGGGGGATTCCACATTGACGCGTCCCATCAACACGCGACAGGACACCTGCCGGGCGACAGTCGCTGCGTCACATCCGCCATGCAACGCAGGGCACCTGTAACGATTTCCGGCGGCGGAGATACCTGGGTCGCGTGACGATCGAGTTCTGACATCGGATGTCAGACGGCGATCACATGCCCTGGAAGTCGGGCTTGCGCTTCTCGATGAATGCGGCGATGCCCTCTTTTGCGTCCTCGGTCCAGAACGCATCGTTGAAGGCGGCCGCTTCGATCTCGATCGCCTCTCGCATGGGCTTGCCCCAGCCGTCGTTGATGGCGCGTTTGGCAGCGCCGATGCCCTTCGTCGGCCCATCGGCCATGTCCGTGGCGGCGGCCATGGCAGCCCCGAAGAGCTCGTCGGTGGGGAAGACCTTGTCTGCGAGTCCGATTGCGAGTGCCTCGTCGGCGGTGATGTGCCGGCCTGTGTAGACCAGTTCCTTCGCCTTCTGATATCCGACGATCCTCGGAAGCCGCTGCGTGCCCCCGGCCCCTGGGATGATCCCAAGCAGAATCTCGGGCTGACCGACCTTGGCGTCGTCGGCGAGATACCTGAAGTCTGCTCCCATGGCGAGCTCCAGCCCGCCTCCAAGCGCGTATCCGCGGACGGCTGCGATGGTGGGCTTGTCCAGCCCTTCGAGTTTCCAGACTGCCTCGACGAGGCTCCGGGCCAGCTTCTCCTCACCCTCGGATTCGTAGACGGCACCGAAACCTTTGATGTCGGCGCCGGCAGCGAAGTGGGGCTCGCCGGTGACCACTACCGCACGAATGCTGTCGTCGGCGCAGCGGTCGAACGCAACCGCCAGATCCTTCGAGAGCTCCTCCGACAAAGCATTCACCGGCGGGCGATTCAGGCGAACGACTGCGACCGAACCTTCGGTGCTGAACTCGGCCAGGGACATCTCTCAGGCTCCTCGATCTCGGGTCACCGAGGCTAGCGCACACGGCCGGCGGGACCCGAGCCGCAAGATCAATCGCTGTCGCGCCGGGCGCCTGCCACTCCGGGGAGATCGACCAACTCCGGGAACCAACCCGGATCGAGCGGCTCGATTCGGATCCGGGCATCCACCGCGCGCGCACCCTGACCCGGCTCCAGGACCAGCAATGGATTGAGGTCCATCTCCGAGATCTCGGGTACCGCCGTGATCATCGCCGAAACACGGAGCAGCACGTCGGCCACCGCCGGAACGTCGCCCTCCGGGAGATTGCGGTACCCCTCGAGCAGCTTGGCTCCCTTGATCTCATGCATCATCTTCTCCGCCTCGCGGTCGGTGAGCGGATGAAGGCGGAATGCAACATCCTTGAGTAGCTCCACGTACACACCTCCGAGCCCGTATACGATCAACGGGCCGAAGTTGGGGTCCTCGGTCATCCCCACGAGCACCTCGTGACCGCCCTGAACCATCTCCTGGACCAGGATCCCGTCACGATTCGGCACGGCCTCGGCGATCGAACGGAACCCGGCGGACACCGAGGCGTCACCCTCGACGTCGAGCAAGACACCTCCGACATCCGACTTGTGGAGCGCCTCGGACGACACGACCTTCATCGCCACCGGGCCGCCGATCCGACGTGCGGCATCGAGCGCTTCTTCTTCCGTGGTCGTGAGGGTGGACGCAGGTCGTGGGATCGAGAACGCGTCGAGCAGCGAGTCCACCTCTGAAGGCTCCAACCACCCTGCCTCTCCGCCCAACCGTTCGAGGGCCGAGAGCACCGTCGACCGAGCCAATGCGACGTCGATATCCTCGAACTCCGGGATCTCGCCCAGATCGCTGATTCGCCACTCTCCGTACCGGGTCGCCCTGGCGAGCGCCAATGCGGCATCCTCAGGAAAGGGGAAGCTGGGAATGGTGACCGTGGCACCTTCGAGCATCTCGGAGGCTTCCTCGGCCTGCATGAACACGGAGATCAGGGTGCAGTCGGACTGTGTGGCCTCTCCCACCTCGAGGAGGGTTGGAGCCACTGTCTCGACACCGGTGGCGGAGACCGGAACGTAGATCACCATCAGGGCGTCGACCTCTCCGCTGTCGAGCAGCAACGGGACCGTCCTACGATATTGGTCGGCGGTCGCCCCGGCGATCAGATCGACCGGGTTCTGAACTGCGGCCTCTGCGGGAAGCACCTCGCGGAGCTTGGCCTGCAGCTCACCCGACAATTCGGGGATCACGAGACCCTCGGATTCGAGTGCGTCCGCCGCGAGGATCGCCGGCCCGCCGGCGTTGGTGATGATCCCGACCCTTCGCCCCTTCGGCGCCGGTTGGTTGGCGAGGAGCGAGCCCACTGCAAACATCTCTTCGAGCGTGCCGACCCTGATCACGCCCGACTGGCCGAAGAGCGCATCGACCGCCACATCCATCGAGGCCAGGGCCCCGGTGTGTGAGGATGCAGCGCGGCTCCCGGCTCCCGTACGCCCCGACTTCACCGCCACGATCGGCTTCTTCCGGGCGATCCGGCGTGCGAGGCGAGCGAACCGGCGAGGGTTTCCGAACGACTCCAGATAGAGCAGGATCACATCTGTCGACGGGTCGTCCTCCCAGAACAGAAGCAGGTCGTTGCCGGAGACGTCGGCCTTGTTGCCGACCGAGACGAATTGACTGATGCCGATGCGATTCCTGCGGGCGAACTCGAGAATGGCGATACCCAACGCCCCCGACTGACTGGACATCGCAATGTTGCCGACCGGTGGGAACACCGGGGCAAACGTGCCATTCACGTTGGCCGACGGAGAGGTGTTCAGCAGGCCCATGCAGTTGGGCCCGACCATCCGCATGCCACCCTCACGAACGATCTCGAGAAGAGCCTGCTCCTTCGCCGCGCCCTCACTCCCCACCTCACCGAAACCGGCGGAAATGACGACCAGACCTCGCACACCTTTCTCGGCACACTCCCTGGCGGCGGTGAGCACGTGCTCAGATGGCACCACGATGAAGGCGAGATCGACGTCGTCGGGGATGTCGCCCACCGAAGGGTAGGCCTTCACGGCGTTGACCACCTGCGCGGTCGGGTTCACCGGATAGAGGGTTCCGCCAAACCCGGTGTGGAGGAGGTTGCGGAAGAGGGTGTTGCCGATGGACCCCGGCCGGGTGGAGGCTCCGATGACGGCGATGGAACGGGGGAAGAACAGCGGAAGTATCGACGCAGCTCCCGCACGCTTTTCGCGTTCTTCCGCCGCCTTCCGAGCATCGTCGGTGTAGGCGACCGGGAAGTCGAGGTTGAAGATCCCGTCTTCCATGGTGCGATGCAGCTCGTAGCCCGAGTTGCGGAACACCCGCATCATCTGGACATTTTCGGGAAGCACGAAAGCACGGAATCCGGTGATGCCGTTCTGGCGAGCGGCCGTCGTGAGGAGTTGGAGCAACTCGGTCCCGATCCCCCTCCCCTGTTGTGTGTCGGCGACGGCGAAGGCAACCTCGGCCATCGCCGGATCCTCCTCCGCCCGGTCGTACCTGCCGACGGCAACCATTCGACCATCGATGAGGGCGATCAGCGCCATACGGTCGTCGTAGTCGACGTGCGTGAAGTACTCGACCTCTTCCGGTTCGAGCGACCGCTTGACACGGAAGAACCGAAAGTACCGGCTCTCAGGGCCGAGCGTCTCGAAGAAGTCGACCAGCAGCTGTCCGTCGTTCGGACGGATTGGTCGGACGTGGGCGACCTCTCCGTCTCGGAGAACCACATCGAACTCGTACTCAGACGGGTAGTCGGCCATGGGATTGCTTCCTCTCGATTCGGCGTGCCGAGCGTACCCCACCCTCTTGACGGTGGTGGAGGGCGTTTGGCAGAAGTCACAGGGTCTTTGGGCGTTCCAGCTCGTGACTCTGGTGGATTCTCAGATCCCCGTCGTACGGGAAGATCTCGATGATCTCTCCTTGCTTCACCCGGTTCTGCCATTCGAGCCACGCAGACGCCTCGAAGATGTCGGAGTGCCGGGCGAGGAACACCTCTCGGAGACTGCCTTGGATGCCGAGGAAGGTGGCGAACTCCTCAGGGAACACATCGTTGGGACCCACCGAGAACCACGGCTCTGGAGACATCTCGTCGTCGTATGACGAAGCCACCGGCAGATTCCTGAACACGCACTCGTCGAGCGTCGTCAACTCGTCATAGTCGTAGAAGACCACCCGCCCGTGACGCGTCACTCCGAAGTTCTTCAGCAACATGTCGCCTGGAAAGATCCCGCTGGCAGCCAACTCCTTGATCGCCGACCCGTAATCCACGATGGCTGCCTCGGCCGCCTCGGGCGAGGCTTCTTGGAGAAAAACATCGAGCGGAGTCACCCTGCGCTCGATATAGGCGTGTGCGAGATGGACCGTACCGTCCCCGACCGTGACCGTGCGAGCGCACTCGGTGCGGAGCACTTCCAACAGATCGGAATCGAACCTGGCGATGGGGAACTCGAGGTGCTCGTACTCCTGGGCATCGATCAGCCGCCCTGCCCGATCATGGCGGAACACAAGCCGATAGCGGCTCAACACATGGTCACGAGTGAGCTGTTTCGGCTCGCCGAACCGATCCTTGATCACCTTCAGCACCACATCGAACCCCGGGAGGGTGAACACGACCATGACGAGACCCTTGGTTCCCCTGGCGGTCTGGAAGTGCTCGCCCGACAGCGACATGTGCCGTCGTAGCTCGCGATAGAGCTCGGTCTTCCCGTGTTTGTTGTGTCCGAGCGAGATGTAGAGCTCGGCGCGCCGTTTGCGCGGCATGAGCGTCGAGAGGAAATGAACGAGCGAGTTCGGCGTGGTCACATCGACGTGGAAATACGACCTCGTGAACGAGAACAAGATCGACACCTGATTCTCGGTGAGGAGCACCGCATCGATCACAACTCCCTCGTCCTCGTGGAGCATCGCGATCACCACCGGAATGGCCTGAGATCCAGACCAGACCCGACCCACCAGATAGGCACCCTTGCTTCGGAAGAAAGTCGAGTTGACCATCTCGATGCGGTCGACGAGCCGCAGCCCGCCCACCCGCTGAAGGCGATCGTCGATCTGTCTCGCCACCTCGACTACATCGCCCTCGAAGTCCTCGAAGTCCACATCGAGAGCGGCCGCTTCGATGATTCGGCGCACCAGGGAAGCAGTGTCCGCCGGACCTTCGTACGTGTCGTAGACCGGTGCGACCGGATCCATGGGTGGGGAGTCGTAGTCGGTGTCGACGAACTCGATCCTCGGATCCACTCCGACCGTCGAAAAGATCTTCCGGGTGACCGAGTTGAAGAACGTCTCGGCCAGCTCCCAGTCGGAACGCTCTTGGATGAGCCCGGAATACACGGCCTTCATAGCCATCCACACATTGCGGTCCTCGAGACGATCACCGAGGGCGGCCCGGATCCGATCTGCGGTGTCTTCGGCCACATGCGAGTAGAGATCGAGCCGCTCGACGTGATCGGCGGCCATGCCCTCCCAGTCGCGCCCCTCGAACCGCAGCTTCGCCCGACGGGTGATGATGCGAAAACGGTCCGACAGGCCGCTCCACGAGTCCCTGATCGTGCGAGAAGCGATGTTGGCGAGGCGTGAGTCAGAAAGCGGGGCAGTCATGCCAATCACACGGTAGGCGTCCCGAACGCCACCGGCGCCCGGCCACGGAAACACACCCGAAACGCGATCGCTTCCAGGCGGCAACAGACGGGCAACGACGGCGAAAAGCCCCGCCCATAGCGTCTCGGAATCCCCAAACACCACATGGAGGCAGCATGAGGAAGAGAACAGGAGCGCTGGTCGTACTCTCGGCAATGGCGCTGTTTGGACCGCTGGCCGGCACCGCGCTCGCTCAGGAGGCGCCAACCGTCGAACAGGTTGCATTGTCGGTCGACACGCTGTGGATCGTCATGGCCGGAATCCTGGTGTTCTTGATGCAGGCGGGCTTCGCTCTCGTCGAAGCGGGATTCACCCGGGCCAAGAACACGGCGAACATCGTGATGAAGAACTTCATGGACTTTGCGGTCGGTTCTCTCGTCTACTGGGCGGTCGGATTCGGCCTCGCCTACGGCGGCAGCACCCTCGGCGGGTTCCTGGCCTACGGTGGTATCGGCGATGCGTTCTTCCTCTCGGACACTGCACAGAGCCCGTCCTGGTTCTTCCAGGTGGTGTTCGCAGCGACCGCGGCCACGATCGTGTCCGGGGCCATGGCAGAGCGCACGAAGTTCTCCGCCTACCTCATCTACACCCCGTTCATCACCGGGTTCATCTATCCGATCGTCACGCATTGGGCATGGAGCGGGCAGGGATGGCTCACCGATCTCGGCTTTGTCGACTTCGCCGGTTCGGGTCTCGTGCACCTCACCGGTGGCGTTGCCGCCATCGCCGGCGTCATGGTCCTCGGACCCCGTATCGGCAAGTACGACGAGAACGGCAAGCCGCTTCCGATCCCCGGTCACAGCCTCATGCTGGGCGCGCTCGGTGTGTTCATCCTGTGGTTCGGCTGGTACGGCTTCAATGGTGGCTCCACGCTGGCCGCGGTCGGCGCCGACTTCGCGTCGGTCGTCACCACGACCACGCTGGCGGCGTCTGCCGGAGCGCTGGCGGCGATGGTCACCGCGTGGGCCTACCCGGTGTTCGGTCGCCCCGACCCCGGCATGACGCTCAACGGTGCGCTGGCCGGACTGGTCGGGATCACGGCGGGGACCGCCAACGTGAGCAACTTCGCTGCGATCGTCATCGGTCTGGTGGCCGGGTTCATCGTCGTGA
The DNA here is from genome assembly GCA_963785075.1 of uncultured bacterium. Taxonomy (GTDB): domain Bacteria; phylum Actinomycetota; class Acidimicrobiia; order Spongiisociales; family ZC4RG35; genus JAOUGY01. Next base: position 186,657 of record CAWATW010000010.1, on the reverse strand, counting down.
TGGCGATCGTGTTCTTCGAGCGAATCAAGATCGACGATCCGGTGGGAGCAATCTCGGTACACGGTGTCTGCGGCATCTGGGGACTCCTGGCGGTCGGCCTGTTCGACTCGGTCGGTGGTGACGGTCTGTTCTACGGTGGTGGCGTCCGTCTCCTCGGTGTGCAGGCACTCGGCGCGCTTGCGATCGTGGCCTGGACCTTCATCACGTCGAGCATCGTGTTCCGGGTCATCAACGCCACCGTCGGCCTGCGGGTCCCGGCGGAGGAAGAGATCGCAGGCCTCGACCGTATCGAGCACGGAACGGCGGCCTACCCCGAGTTCATGGAGCAGATCGCCGATCCCCGGACCCTGGATCCGATCTCGTAACGACCACGCGTCTCTTCGATGACGGGAAGGGCGGAGCCGGCCGGCTCCGCCCTTCCCGTGCGCGACATCTACGCTCTCGTCGAGGAGGTGCGGTGGTGAGTCGGTACTCGCTGTCGATCGGGCCGAGAGTCCACAAGTCGCCGTTCTTCGACGCCACGGTGACGGCAGGCGTGACCCAGTTCTCGATCTACAACCACATGTACATGCCGACGTCGTATGGCGATCCCCCGGCCGAGTATTGGCGCCTCATCGAAGGCGTGTCGATGTGGGATGTCGCAGCTCAGCGCCAGGTGGAGGTGTCGGGCCCGGACGCAGGGCGCCTGGTCGACTACCTGAGCGCACGCGACGTCAGATCCACACGGGTCGGACAAGCCCGGTACATGCCGATGTGCGATCACGACGGTCGTCTCATCAACGACCCACTCGTGCTGCGCGTGGCCGAGGACCGCTGGTGGATCTCGATCGCCGACGGTGACATGCTGCTGTGGTGTCGGGCGATCGCGTTCGAACGAGGTTTCGATGCATCCGTCGAGGAACCCGACGTGTCACCGTTGGCCGTGCAGGGCCCTCGAGCCGAAGACACGATCGCGCGACTCCTGGGGGAATGGGTGCGGAGCATCCACTTCTTCGAGTACCGGTTCACCGAGGTCGACGGGATTCCGATGTGGGTTGGCCGGGCAGGCTGGTCGAAGCAGGGCGGTTTCGAACTGTATCTGTGTGACCACACGAGAGGAACAGATCTCTGGGGACTCGTCGCCGACGCCGGAGAGCCCTTCGGCATCGGCCCGGGCGCACCGAACTACATCGAACGAGTGGAAAGCGCCCTGCTGTCGTTTCGCGCCGACACCGAATGGGACACCGATCCCTACGAGGCCGGGCTCGAGCGGTGGTTGGATGTCGATCGGGAGACCGACTTCGTCGGGAAGCTCGCACTGTCGGCGATCCGGGCGCGTGGCCCCCGGCGGCAACTCGTTGGGCTCTTCCTGGACGGGCCGCCCCTCGAAGGCAACGCTCACCCGTGGCCCGTCGATGTGAACGGCACACACGTCGGGAGAGTCCGCGCCGCCGCCCATTCGCCAAGGCTCGAACGGAACATCGCCCTCACGATGCTCCGAATGGACACGACCGAGCCCGGGACCGAGGTCACGGTCACGACCGAGTGGGGCGATCGTCGCACGGCAACGGTGACGACCATCCCCTTCATCTCGTGATGCCCTCGCCGGCGCCGGCAGAGGGTCGAGCGACAGCGAACACCACAGGTGGTTTGAGCAAATGAGGAAGGGAAGAGGCCGGCTGGTGGCCGTACCCGGGGTGGGCCTGGCCGCCGCGTTGGCGATCTATGCAATGAGCGTCGCTCCTCCGGAAGGCAATGGCGCAAGCACAATGATGACCACGGAAGACGAGTGGAGCTATCGCGTGCTCTTCACGGTCGGCGAGTCATCGGGCGACTACACGCCGGTGGGTAGGTTCGACGGAATCGCCGCATTCGACCGGGGCGACACGTTGGAACTCCTCGTGAACCACGAACTCACGGTGGGCACCGGGTCCACATACCGATTGGCGAACGGCGCAGAGCTCGACGGCGCTCGCATATCCACGTTCACGCTCGACAAGGCGACGCTCGAGATCACGGCGGCCGGAATCGCATTTGACACCATCTATGGTCGGCCCGAGGACAACGACGGCTCGTCGCAGCACAACATCGTGGACGGAGCCGAGGACCTGAGCTTTGGCGGTCTGAGCAGACTCTGCTCGGCCCAGGGCTACGCGGCCGGGGAATCCGGGTTCGTAGATGACATCTTCTTCGTCGGAGAGGAGGCGGGTGAAGGCACCGAGTGGGCGCTCGACGTCGCCACCGGTGAGATGTGGGCCGCACCAGACCTCGGCCGCGGTTCGTGGGAGAACGTCTCGGCGATCGATACGGGTCGAAGCAACACGACCGGCCTCGTTCTCGGCGACGACAACGCTCCTGCCCCAATGTATCTCTATCTCGGAGAGAAGGTGCAAGGCGGGAACTTCCTCGAGCGCAACGGTCTGGTCGATGGTCAGCTCTACGTGTACATCGCAGACGCCGGGACGACACCCGAGGAGTTCAACGGCACCGGAAGCCGCACTGGCGGTCGATTCGTGCAGATCGACGCAGCGCACACAGACGGGACGTACAAGTCGGCAGGCGAGTTGCGTTCCGAGGCCAGGGCAATCGGCGCCTTCATGTTCTCCCGTCCGGAGGACGTGGCAACCTCGCCCACCGACGGACGCCTGGTGGCGTTCAACTCCACAGGACGGGGTGCAATCCACCCTTCGGACGACTGGGGCACCATCTATTTGGTCGACATCGATGCCGTCGAGACCGGTCGTCCTACGACCGTGGGAGCCGACCTCACGATCCTTCACGACGCCGACGACTACGGCGACTTCGGCATCCGCTCGCCCGACAACCTCGATTGGGCCGACGACGGGTATCTCTATGTCCAGGAGGATCCGGCGACGCAGGTCGGGGCCTTCGGATCGGAGTCGGGCCGCGACGCCTCGATCTGGCGCCTGAGCCCGAAGGACGGCGCCTACAGCCGGATCGCCGAGGTCGACGGCTCGGCCGTGCCGTCCGGCCAGGCACGCCCTTCGCCGGAGCTCGGCACATGGGAGACGTCCGGCATCCTCGACGTGACCCATCTCCTCGGTGCGTCGAGCACCGTGCTCGTGGGCGACGTGCAGGCAGCGTCGATCGAGCGTTTCAGACCAGGGACCCCCGAAGTGGTCCAGGGCGGACAACTCTTCCTGCTCCTCGAGAACTGACCCCACCCGACCGGGTTCGCGATTCTCCCTGAGATCGTCCGCCACGGCTGCGAGCATGGGCCGGTGACGACCTCTGGCCGCTCCCTCGCCGCTCGTTTCGGCGCTGCGATCGCGCCGGGCCGCCTTGGCGCCGGGTTCCGGTGGATGCTCGCTTCGTCGTGGCTCACGAATCTGGGGGACGGCATCGCCCTCGCAGCCGGCCCGTTGCTCATCGCCGCCCAGACGAGGAACCCGCTGGTCGTCGCACTCGCCACGCTGATGCAACGGCTCCCCTGGTTGCTCTTCGGGCTCTACGCCGGTGTGCTCGCCGATCGACGCGATCGGCGTTCGATCATCGTGGCCGTGGATCTGCTCCGATCGGCCATGCTCGCCGCCTTGGCGGCGTTCGTGTTCACCGGTCGGGTCAACGTGCCCATCACACTCGTCGCGCTCTTTGCCATGGGTACCGCCGAGGTGTTCGCCGACACGACCACCGAGACGCTGCTGCCGTCGCTCGTCGCTCCCGCGGATCTCGGAATCGCCAACGCCCGCGTCGCGATCGGCTTCGAGACCGGCAACTTCCTCGCCGGCCCAACGATCGGTGCCGCGCTGTTCGCGGCCGGCGCCGCGTCACCGTTCGCGACCCAGGCAGTGTGCATGGCACTCGGTGCGCTGCTGATCGCCAAGATCGGCACTCGCCCACCCGCCGCTCGCACGGGTACTTCGACTGCACGGAGCGAGATGGCGGCCGGCGTCCGCTGGCTGTGGAGACACGCGGCGATTCGAACGCTCACGATCACGATCGTGGCCTTCAACGTGACCTTCGGTGCGGCCTGGGCCGTGCTCGTCTTGTATGCGACAGAAGTCCTCGGCCTTGGAGAGATCGGGTTCGGCCTCATGACGACGGTCAGCGCGTGCGGCGGAATCCTCGGCTCGACCATGTATGGGGCCCTGGAACGGCGAGTGAGGCTGGCAGACATCATGCGGGTTGGCCTCATCATCGAAACGGCGACCCACCTCGTCTTCGCGCTCACCACCACGGCGGCCGTCGCGTATGCGGTCATGTTCGCCTTCGGGGTCCACGCATCGATCTGGGGAACGACTGCTCGGGCCATCCGGCAGCGTGCGGTGCCACACGAGCTCCAGGGCCGCATCGCGGGCGTCTACCTGATCGGGGTCCAGGCGGGTCTGGTGGCGGGGGCCGCCGTCGGTGGGGTCGTCGCCGGTGTCTGGGGCGTCACCGCCCCGTTCTGGTTCGGATTCGTCGGGTCCGGACTCATCCTTGCGACGTTGTGGCGAGCGTTGGGCAAGATCGCGCACGCGGACACCAGGCACTGAGTACTTGGTCTGAATGCGGGTACGGCCCGGCGCAGCCGGGCACCGGCGGGACCGGCGCCTGTTTCGGCCCGCGTGGACCACGGGACAGACATCGGCCGGGTAGACGGTTTGTCGGGCCGAAAGTCCGGCCGCATCAACACCGTGCCCGGGGTGGGATTCGAACTCCGACATCAGGGGTTCTGGCCGGTGTCGCTGGATATCGCACAGGTGCCTGACCAGCGCAAACGCGAATCTCCTCGGTCGGACAGTGATGCGCTGTACCCGGCTGTTATGCGGCGTTTGTGACCAGGGCGTGACCACGTCCACGTCCGATCACCTCTGGAATCCGGCCTAGCTGCAACTGCGCCCGAACAGCTCGCCGAACATTCGTCGATAGTGTCGGACCGATGCCCCGCGCCACACACAGTGGCAACCCAATATCTGGGATCAGATCGATATTGCATGATATGCCGGTGATCTGTTCCGGCTTCTGGGAGACTTGGCGGCGATGAGCTGGATGCCGTGTCTGGTGGAGTCGAGGGCCGGGTCTGTGGTGCCGGTGGTGCGGTTGGGGCATCCGCTGGTGGATCGGTATCTCGAGTTCGTGGCGGCTCGGGGTCGACCGAACACGGTGTTGGCAGCCGGGTATGACCTGAAGGTGTTCTTCTCGGTTGTGGGCAAGGATCCGGTCGAGGTGACCACGGCCGACGTGTTGGGGTTCATCACGGCGCAGCGGGGTGACCGGCAGGTGATCCGGATCACCGACGGCGAGTCGGGCATGTCACCCCGGACGATCCAACGTCGCCTGTCGACGCTGTCGGGACTGTTCTCGTTCCTGGTGGCTCGCGGTGACATGGCGGCGAACCCGGTGCCACGGGGGTTGGCGACTCGCGCCCCGCGTCGTTCGGGACGGGGAGCGCCGTTGGTGCGGGCTCCTCGGACGCTGCCCCGGATCTTGGAACCGGTCGAGGTCGATGCTCTGTTCGGGGCGTTACGCACCTGGCGGGACCGGGCCATGGTGGAAGCGATGGTGTTGGGCGGGTTGCGTCGCAACGAGACCCTGGGGTTGCGATTCTCAGATCTCAAACCGGGCGAGCGGCGTCTGTTCGTGGCTGAGGGCAAGGGCGGCCATTCGCGGTGGATCCCGATCTCGGATCGGTTCTTCACCACGGTGGCGGCGTATCTCGATGAAGAACGACCACGGGAGGCGTCAACGGATCGGGTGTTCTTGGTGTTGAAGGGCCCGAACCGGGGCCGCCCGCTGTCGCCGAAAGGGTTGGAGCAGATCATTCGGGGTGCCCGCCAACGCGCTGGGCTGGATCATGCCACCTGTCACGAGCTGCGCCACACCTGTCTGACCCGGCTACGGGAAGCAGGCATGTCGCTCGAAGCGATCCAAGCCCAAGCCGGGCACCGGTCGATCGAATCGACCCGAATCTATCTGCACCTCGCCAACAGTTGGCTTGCCGACGAATACCGCCGTGCCGCCGATCGGATCGACGCCGACCGGTTCGCCAGAACAGTCACCGAGCTCGGCGAGGTGAACCCGTGACCACACCTGCCCCGGCTCGAGAGCCCCGGCATGGCCCGTGGACCGACTTGGATGCTGCGTTCCCGGCGGTGACCGACACGATGCGCCGCTATCTGGAGCAGGTTGCGGTGATCCTGCGGCCGGCATCGGTGACCTCGGCCGACCTGGCGTTGCGCACCTTCTGTCGGTTCCTCACCGATCGGGAACCGGCGGTGAGCTCGGTGGCGCAGGTCGACCGGGCTGTGATCGAGGACTACAAGCTGCATCTGGCTGCAGCGGTCACCCGCGACGGGAAGCCGCTGGCAACCAACACCATCCGCCAGCGGCTCCGCATGCTGAAGATCTTCTTCGATCGGGTCATCGAATGGGACTGGCCCGAAGCGCCCCGCCGCAACCCGATCCTGTTGGGTGACATCCCGCCCCGTCCTGAGCCGCTCCCCAAGTTCTTAGACGACGCCCAATCGGCCCGGTTCATCCGCGCCGCCTACGACGAACCAGACCCGTTCCGGCGGCTCTGTGTGCTGCTACTCGCCCGCACCGGAATGCGGGTCGGTGAACTCTGCGCCCTCGACCCCGACCCAGTGATCCAGATCGGTGACTGCCACTGGCTCCGCATCCCCGTGGGCAAACTCCGCAACGACCGTTACATCCCTCTCCACCCCCACCTGGTCGACGACATCGCCACCCACCAACACACCCACCAAGAACACATCAGCCGTCACCGTGGGCCTCCCCCCATTGACCGGACACCTCGATAGAGAGTGGTAGATGATGGGGATCATGACTGAGGATCAGCCGGTGAGGAGACGGCGATCGTTCTCTCCCGAGTTCAAGAAGGACGCGGTGGCGATGGTGCTCGATGAGGGCAGGTCAATCGCCGACGTGGCCCGGAGTCTTGGGATTGGGGAGACGTCGCTGGGGAACTGGGTTAAGCAGGCCCGGATCGATCGGGGCGAGCGCGAGGGGTTGACGACGTCTGAGAGGGCGGAGTTGGCCGAGCTGCGCCGGGAGAACGCCCGGTTGCGGATGGAACGAGACCTACTCAAACGAGCGACGGCCTTCTGGGTGAAGGAGTCGGGACAGTGACCCGCTATCGGTGGGTGGCTGCCCGGAAGGCCGATGGATTCCCGACCAGGCAGGCGTGTCGAGTGGCGGGGGTGTCCCGCCAAGCCTTCTACGAGTGGAAGACCCGGGTGGCGGCCGGGCCGACCACCACCGAACTGGCGGAGGTTCGGTTGGTCGAGACGATGCGGGAGATCCATCGGGAAGACGACACGGTGGGGTCGCCCAGGATGATCGTGGAACTGGGGAACCAAGGCTGGGACGTGAACCACAAGCGGGTGGAACGGCTCATGCGGGAACATGGCATCGTGGGGATCCCGAAGAAGCGGTTCGTGCGGACCACGGTCTCGACAGAGGAGCGTCCCAAGGTCCCCGACCTGGTGGCCCGCCGGTTCACCCCGGGCGCCCCGGATTGGGCGTGGTGTTCGGACATCACCTACATCCCGACCTGGGAAGGCTGGCTGTATCTGGCCTCCGTCGTGGACATCGGCTCGAGACGCGTGCTCGGCTACTCAATGGCCGACCACATGCGAGCCAGTCTGGTCACGTCGGCGATAGACATGGCCGTCGGGATCCGAGCCGGCGACGTGGAAGGGATCATCTTGCATTCGGATCGTGGATCCCAATACCTGGCAGGAGAGACAGCCGCCGTCTTGGACCAGGCCGGGATGGTCCAGTCGGTGGGACGGACCGGGGTGTGCTGGGATAACGCCGTGGCCGAAGCCTGGTTCGGGACCCTCAAACGAGAACTCGTCTCGCGCATCAGCTTCACGACACGAGCCGAGGCCCGTCGGGCGATCTTCGCCTGGATCAACCGATACAACACCCGACGGCTCCACTCCAGCCTCGGCTACCAGACCCCGATCGGATGGGAGGACCAGTATCGTCAAACCAAGACACACGACCAAGCCGCGTAAGAACGGTGTCAGGCAACCGGGGGGAAGGCCACCGGGTGCTTCTCGCCGACCCGACCGGCCCGATCAGCCGGCATCGGGTCACCCGCATGGTGCGCCGGATCGCCAAAGCCGCCGGCGTCGGTCACGTCCACCCCCACCAGTTGCGTCACACCCTCGCCACCCAGGCCATCAACCGAGGCATGCGCCTCGAAGCTGTCGCCGCCCTCCTGGGCCACAAGACCCTCGAGATGACCTGGAGTTGCCCCGGTTTGACGGACACCTGATGATTGCGTCCTGAGGGACGTGGAAAGGAAGTCCGTATGGGTTCTAGGAGCCGGCGCAAGTTCACACCGGAGTTCAAGGCTGAGGCCGTGGAGATGGTCAAGGCCGCCGGTGGCAACATCGCCCAGGTCGCCAGAGAGTTGGGGATCTACGACTCGACGTTGGGCAACTGGGTGCGCGACGCCCGTGAGCAGGCCGAGGGTGCCCCCACGGTCGAGGAACGCGCTCGAGATCCGCGAGCTGAAACGCGAGTTGGAACGGGTCCGCCGGGAGCGTGACATCCTGGGAAAAGCAGTGGCCTACTTCTCGGCGTCCGAGCAGAGGAACGGGTGATGGCGATCTACTCGTTCATCGCCGAGCAGTGGGCCGACCCTGGGTGTGACTGGTCGATCTCTGAGATGTGCCGCACCCTTTCGGTGTCCCGCTCCGGATACAACGACTGGCGGGATCGGACCCCGTCGGAACGGGAATGCTCGGATCGTCGGCTGGCCGAAGAGATCAAGGCGATCTGGGAGACTTCCAAGCAGACCTATGGGGCGCCCCGAGTGTTCCGCTGGCTCCGCAAGCAGGGGTTCAAGGTGTCCCGCAAGCGGGTGGCCCGGATCATGGCCGAGCGGGGCTGGTACGGGGTGTCGGGCCGGATCGGAGTCAAGACCACCATCGTCGACCGCACAGCCACCGCCGCGTCGGATCTGGTCAAACGGGACTTCAACCCCGAGCGGCCTGACCTGACCTGGACGGGCGACATCACCTACATCGGAACCGCCGAGGGCTGGCTGTATCTGGCCACGGTGATCGACCTGTACTCCCGGCGGGTGATCGGTTGGTCACTGTGTGACCATCTGCGTACCCCGCTGGTATCGGCGGCGCTTGAGATGGCGGTCGCCACCCGTGGAGGCCACGTCACCGACGTGATCTTCCATTCGGATCGCGGATGTCAATACACCTCTGACGCCTACCGGCAGCTGTGCACGCAGCTGGGGGTGGTCCAGTCGATGGGCGCCACCGGCGTGTGCTTTGACAACAGCCCATCCGAAAGCTGGTTCGCCACCCTCAAGAAAGAACTGGTCCATCGGACCCGGTTCGCCACCCGAGCCCAAGCCAAGGCTGAGATCATCGCCTGGATCGAAGGCTGGTACAACCGTCACCGGCTTCATTCCACCCTCGACTACATGACACCAATCGAGAAAGAGGAGGCATACTGGACCACCCACTCTGACCGTCAAGCCGCATAACCGACCTGTCCGTCGAACCGGGGCATGTTCAAACCGGGGCATGTTCACTCGTGGCTGGCATGGCGTCGATGACCTTCCAATGCGCAATGTCGAACCTCCGAAGCCGCCCCGATCACCAAATATCGTGCAGAAACGCACTTCTCGCCGAGTGTCCGGGATCGGCACGTAACGCGCTTGCCGGGGGTCGATGGAGAGAGCTACGCAGCGTGGCGACGTTTGCACGTTCGTACTCCGCCCGGATGCTCACATGCGTGCTTGTCGATCGACGGCTGGGAGCTCATCGAGCCGGTTGCGGATGTGGGCTCTTTCAACTTCGTTGGTGCAGAGCTCGAGCGCTTCGTGGTAGGACGCCCGCCCCAGGGCGATGTCGCCTGCTCGTCGAGCGAATTCGGCGCGAACAGCGGCGACTCGGTGATTGCCAGGAAGGGCTTCGTCTAGTCCTTGGAGGAGATCGAGGCCGGCCCGGGGGCCCTGGGCCTCGGCGACTGCGACGGTCCGATTGAGTCGCACGATCGCCGATCTGGTTCGTGCTTCGAGGACGGCGTAGTGGCCGGCGATCGCAGTCCAGTCCGTCTCAGCAGCTGTAGGTGCCCGCGCGTGCTCGGCTGCGATGAGGGCTTGGAGTCGGAGTTCTTCGGCGTATCCCTCGCCCGGTTCGAGGCTGCCGATGAGGGTGAGCCCGGCTCGCATCTCGTTGTGATGCCACAGTGAGCGGTCTTGGTCGGCGAGGGTCACCAGCTGGCCGTGGCGTTGCCGGGCGTCACGCCGGGAGTGCTGCAGCAGCAACAACGCCAGCAGTGCTCGAACCTGAGGAGCGTCGGGCAGAAAGTCAGCTAGCACGGCGGCGAGTCGCACGGCTTCTCCCGCCACGTCGGCTCGCAACAGGTCGGGCCCGGTACCGGGGGTGTACCCGGCGGTGAACGCCAGGTAGGTGGTGCGGCACACCTCGTCGAGACGTGATCTGAGCTCGTCCTCGAGTGCAGCACCAAGCGGGATGCCAGCAGCCACGATCTTCTTCTTCGCTCGGGTCAGGCGCGCCGCCATCGTCGGAATCGGGACGAGAAAGAGGCGCGCGATCTGCTCAGTCGGTGTCCCGAGGACGAGGCGGAGCGCGAGTGCCGAGCGTGATTCCTTGGGGAGCGCCGGATGACAGCACAACAGGATGAGGTGCAGTCGATCGTCGGCGAGGTCGCCGTGTGCATCGTCGGGCGGCGCCCAATCGGGCCGGACCGCAAGCAGCGGCGCTTTGCGTCCGGCGACACCTTCGGCCCTGAGCCGCCCAACAACCTGCCGATAGGCGGTGGTGTACAGCCAGCCAGCGGGATTGGTCGGCACCCCTTCATCCGGCCAACGATCCGCCGCCCGCACGAAGGCCTCACCCAAGGCGTCTTCGACCAGATCGAGGCGCCGAGTCCGCGCCACCAGCAGCGACAGCAACCGACCCCACTCGGCCCGGTAGACCTGCTCGATGGTCCGCTCAGGGGGCGTCAAGGACCGGTCGGATGTCGATGTCATAGGCAGGCAGGATCCGGCACAGCTCGATCATTGTGTCGAGGTCGGGCGCATCGACGACGTAATACCCTCCGATCTGTTCGGCTGCCTCGGCGAACGGCCCATCGGTGACCGTCATCTCGCGATCCCGAGTGCGCAGTGTCGTGGCCATCGAGCCGTCCCCCAACGCCTCCCCGCCCACAATTTCCACTCCTGGCCTGGCTGCGCACGCCTCATCGAAAGCGACGTGCTTGGCCATCCCCGCCTCCTGCTCCTCAGCAGACAGCTCATCCCACGAAGGCATCTCACCGTATCCGGCGAGCAGAACGAAGTACTTCACATCCATCTCCTTCTTCCATGGCCGGCTACCGCCGCCGATACCCCTATGACGCGCACGTCCAGCCCAAATCGACAACTACCTTCACGAAGCCTGGCACGCCGGGGATCGGTGATCACGGGGATCCCCACTCGGCAGAATCCAACCAGTCGAGCTCGCCCCAAGGATCGCAAGTCGCCCGACAGCCGGCGCCGACGCACATCGATCAACAGATACCGGACCAGAACGCTCCCATGACCGAAGAGCGCCGAGTGGCACCCACGAGTGCGGTCGTCAGTCATTGCGCTGGTTGTTGAGCTCGGTGGTGAGCGCAGAGACAACTCCGGCGACAAAGGTTCGGCAGAGTGGTGAGGGGGGCTGGTCGTCGCCGCGGCCTTCCTGTACCGCCAGCGACCTGTCGATCAGCTGAACGGCGTCGAATCGGTTTCGTGCCCATCTGCCGACTTCGAGTTTGGAACAGAACATCCGGTGTTCGAGATAGAAGCATGCCCGGCCGGCGTTGAGCACCGCATATGCTTCCGAACCCTGGGTGAGTGCCCAGGCCAGATCTTCGATCATCTGGCTGATGACCAGGGTCGGGTCGACCTCGGCGAAGACCACCATCGGATCGGGTCCGAGCACGGCGATAGCGGACTGGCGACACACCGCCATGTGCAAGATCAGATCGGGATCGCCAGGATCGCGCCCGCCGATGACCACCTTGCGGTCGATGGGATCGGTGCTGACATGCACCTCGAAGTCAATACGGCGACCACCCGCCAGGGCGACCTCGCCCCTGATCACGCTCGCCTCAATACCCCGACCGGGCGACGACCCATGAGACTCCTGCAGCACCCGGACGACGCCCTCACGCATTTCCGGCTGCCACCGGCCGTTGACCACTACCAAGATGTCGAGATCGCTCGCTCCTGGTTGGAATCCACCCAGTGCCGCCGACCCGTGCAGGTACACCCCCACCAGTGCCGGACCAACAACACCGGCCAGGCGTACCCCCAGCGCGTCGCCGAAATCCGCAATTGTGCGATCCGCCATACTCGGAAGCATCCCACGTTCCCATCCGCCCCGATCGCCAAATCCCGGACGATAAGGCGCATCTCGTCGAGTACTCGATATCGATGCCTCTTTGTGTCAAGTCGATGTTTGGCCGGGGTTGGGACGCGACCGGTTGGCCCTGGTGCCTGGAGGCAGGGTTGGTCGTAGGCTTGGTCTTGGGTCCGGGAAGTGACTTATCCGAAGCGCCGGTGTATCAGGGTGTGAGCCGGCCACGCTGGAATCAGAGTCGTCCCTGGGTGTCCTCCCGGACCCGCCGATCGTTCAGCCGAGGCGGCGTCTGGCGTCGGCCAGGAGACGCCGGTAGACGACGTCTGAGATCCTGCGTTTCAGCGCCCGGATCGCTTCTTTGGTGGTTTTGCCCTCGGCGATCTTCTTGTCGTAATAGGTGCGGCCTTCGCCGGGGTATCGGAGCTGGGAAACCGCCGCGATGTGGAGAACATGATTGAGTTTGCGGTTCCCTCTCGGGTTGAGCCGATGTCTCTTCTTGTCACCCGAGGACGCCTCGATGGGAGCGGTGGCGTTGTAGGAGGCGAAGTGCCCAGCAGTGGGGAACCGGGTGATGTCAACCACCGAACCCAAGATGATGTGCGACGACGGGGGTTCCGTACGCGGCGAGACGCCCAGCAGGCCCTCGACCGGCTGAAGGCCAGGGTGGATAGAGGCGAGTTCGTCGAGCGAAGTCGCCAAACCGTCCAGGAGTACTTGGAACGATGGCTCCCTGCCATCCGAGGCACCGTCGAGCCAAGCACGTGGGAGACCTACGAGCGAAACGCCAGAACCATCTGTTGCCTTCACTCGGCGACATTCCACTCCAGGCCCTCACGCCCGACGACCTGTCAGACCTGTACGCCACGCTGGCCGAGTCTGGCCGTCGCGACGGACGGGGTGGCCTGAGCGCCCGGACAGTCCAGTACTGCCATGTGATACTGCATCGTGCTCTGGTCGATGCGGTGCGCCGGGGTTCCGTAGTGCGCAACGTGGCTGACTACGCACTCGTCCCAGCCCCCAAGCGGACACGCCGCTCCGCCGAGATGACTACCTGGACCGCCAGCGAGGTTGCGGCATTCCTGGACGCAACCCGCAACGACCGTCTCTACGTCGTGTGGCATGTGGCGCTCATGACCGGCATGCGGCGCGGAGAGGTTCTCGGCCTGAGATGGCGAGACTGTGACCTCGAAGCCGGGCGTCTACGGTTGGTGCGACAACTCAGGGTCGTCCGCCATGTACCTGAGTTCTCCGACCTCGAGACCGACCGTAGCCGTCGACAGGTGGGCGTCCATCCGGAAACGGCCACACTGCTCCGTCGGCACCGAAAGGCCCAACTCGAAGAACGCCTCATGGTGGGTGACGGGTATCGCGACGGCGACCTGCTTTTCGCCAAGCCGGACGGCGTCCACTATCACCCGGAAGCCGTCTCCAAAGTATTCGAACGCCGGGTCGCCAGATGGGGCTCAACCCGCATCACGTTCCACGACACCCGCCACACCTGGGCCACACTGGCCCTGCAAGCAGGCGTCCACCCCAAGGTCGTGTCGGAACGGCTGGGCCACGCTTCCGTCGCCTTCACCCTCGACGTATACAGCCACGCCATACAGGGCCTAGACGACGACGCTGCGGCTCGGGTGGCCGACCTGGTGCATCGAGAAGCGAGTGTTCGACCCGGCTCGTGACCATTCTGTGACCAAGCGCCAATCTGTCGAGACGGTTTAGACCCGCTGCCTGGTCTTTTGTTGTGCCCGGGGTGGGATTTGAACCCACACGTCCTTTCGGACAGGGGTGTTTAAGACCCCCGCGGCTGCCCTTTCGCCACCCGGGCGGTGACCTCGACGAGTGTATTCAGAGCGATGCCACCACCCCGTCGAGCAGATCGTGCTCGGAGACGGTCACGTCGGACAACGAGAGATACCGCATGACCTCGCGGGCCACCACGATGCCTGCGAGGATCACCGGGGCACGGGCGGGGTCGAGAGCCGGGATGGCAGCGGTCTCTTCGATCGACATGGTCGCAAGCTTCATCGCCACATGATCGACCTGGGTGCGGGTGACCACCGAATCGTGGACACGATCACGGTCGTACGCCGGCAGCTCCTGGGCGATGGCCGAGAGGCTCGTCCAGGTTCCGGCAACCCCGATGCAAGTGCCGATCGCAGACGGCATGTCGACCACGGAGATGGCCTTCTCGACGTGGATGGACGCCTCCTCGAACCGGTCGAACGGCACCGGGCGTTCCGCCAGCATCCGGTCTGTGAGCCGTACCGATCCGATGTCGACCGAGGTTGCGACGACCTCGCCGGACCGCTCGTACACGAATTCGGTGGAGCCGCCGCCGATGTCGACGACCAGATACGGGGGACGGCCCGATGCGCCGGCGGTGGCGCCATGGAACGAGAGGGCGGCTTCTTCGGTCCCAGGGATCATATCGGGTCGGACACCAAGTGCCCGTTCGGCCTGGTCGAAGAAGTCCTCACGGTTCTCGGCATCCCGGCTGGCGGAGGTCGCGACCGCCCTGGCCGCATCCACGCCTGCATCGGACATGATTCGACCGTATTCGGCCAGAACCGCCACCGTCCGTTCGATGGCATCGTCCGCGAGACGCCCGGACGCATCCACGCCATTTCCGAGCCCTGTCACCCGCGCCCAGCGACCTCGTTCGAACCCCTGATCGTCCACGACGAGGAGACGCATGGAATTCGTGCCGATGTCGACCGCTGCCTTCATGGTTTCTCCTGGGTCACTATTTGGGCTCACGCCATCGCGGGTTGCGGGCTCCATCGATCACGCACGGCTCCTTGCAGTCGAGCGGCTCCACCCAGGGAGCGACGAGTGCGCCCACCACATTGTGGTTCCCGGCGGCATGATCGGCGTAGTGGGCGTGAAGACATTTCACCCCGGCCCGAGCGCCCGCCACACCACCGGTTGGTCTGGGTTCTCGATCCGGCGACGATCTTGCATCGCGGTCCGCTGCGTACCGAGCGTGATCCGCCTCGAGCATCGCCATACGTTCGGTGTCCGCACCGATCCACCGCTCGATGCGGCGGACCCCGCCGATCGACTCGAGTCTGCCGATCCGGGTCGACGCCAGCGGGCAGCTGAGCCAGTAACTGGTCGGGAACGGCGTTCCGTCTTCGAGGAACGGCGGCACCTCCGCCACCACGGGAAGACCCAAGTGGCACCGGGCGACCACTTGCGAGTCGGCTCGAAGCGGACGCCCGATTTGGGCTTCGAGTATGTGCCTGTCGGTCACCCGCCGCCGGCGAGGTCACGCCCGGTCACAAAGTCCCAAACCCGCGCCACGAGTCCCCTGGAGTCTGTGTCGGAGGCCGATGCGGCACCCGCTCGATCGGCGGCATCCGTTTGCGCCGCCGCCCCGTTCTTCGGACGCTCGGCCGGGGTCGGGTCCATCACCACATAGGCAGTCTCGCCCGGCCTCACGTAGCCCAACTCTTCACGGGCGATGCGCTCCACCTCGATCGGCGTGTCGAGGGCGGACACCTGCGCGTCGAGGACGGCATTGTCTTCCATGAGTTGATCGAGGGTCCCGCGAGTGGCCGCGATCTCCTGTTGTTGCGCCACGATCTGACGGAGTGGGAGAACGTTGGTGGCAAGAGCGAGCGCCACTACGAGCAGCACGGCAGGTGCCAGCACCATGAGCGGGCGGCGTATCAATGTCACGGTGTTCTCCTGAACGGGTCCCATCCCGCATACCGTGCCTGGTCTCCCAGCGCTTCCTCGATACGGAGCAGCTGGTTGTATTTGGCCGTGCGTTCCCCGCGAGCGGGTGCCCCGGTCTTGATCTGGCCGGCGTTGGTGGCCACCGCCAGGTGAGAGATGAACGAGTCTTCGGTCTCGCCGGATCGGTGGCTGACCATGCGGCCGTATCGCGCACCTTCGGCCGTCTGCATGGCGTGAAGCGTCTCGGAGAGCGAGCCGATCTGGTTCACTTTCACCAGGATTGCGTTCGCGGCACCTTCGCGGATGCCACGTTCGAGGATCTCCTGGTTGGTGACGAACAGGTCATCGCCCACCAGCTGCAGACGACGACCGAGCCGCGAAGTCTGGAGGGTCCACCCCTGCCAATCGTCCTCGGCCATGCCGTCTTCGATCGAGACAAGCGGGAAGTCGTCGACCAGCTCGGCCAGGAAGTCCACCATCTCGCCGGAAGACAAGCTTCGTCCCTCCCCCGCCAGGTGGTATTCACCCTCACGGAAGAACTCGGTGGACGCCACATCCATCGCAAGCGCCACTTCTTCGCCCAGCTTGTACCCCGCTTCTTCGATCGCTTCGGACAACAGCTCGAGCGCCGAACGATTCGTCGGCAGGTTCGGGGCGAATCCGCCCTCGTCACCGACGTTGGTGGTGAGACCGCGGCCGGCCAGCACCTTCTTCAAGACGTGGTAGATCTCGACTCCGGCTTGGAGCGCCTCGCGGAAGCTCGGGAATCCTCCCGGCACGAGCATGAACTCCTGGATGTCCACCGAATTGGCGGCGTGGGCGCCGCCGTTGAGCACGTTGAGACACGGGACCGGAAGCACCCGGGCCGACGGACCACCGAGATACTTGAAGAGTGGAAGGCCGACTTGCGCCGAGGCGGCTCGAGCCACGGCGAGCGAGACGGCGAGGATGGCGTTTGCCCCGAGGTTCGCCTTGTTCGGCGTTCCATCGAGGTCGAGCATGAGTTGGTCGACCCGCTCCTGCTGGGTTGCATCGACACCCTTCAATGCGGGTGCGATGGTGTTCAGGACGTTGTCGACGGCCCGCGAAACCCCTCTTCCGCCGTAGCGGTCTCCGCCATCCCGAAGCTCGTGCGCTTCGTGGGCCCCTGTCGACGCCCCGGAAGGAACCGCCGCCCGTCCGAACCCTCCGCCAGCAAGGAGGACTTCGGCTTCGACGGTCGGGTTACCGCGGCTGTCGAGGATCTCACGGGCTCGGATGTCGGCGATCTGCGTGGACAATCGAGCCCTCCTTTTTGATGTCGTGCGAACGATAGACGAATCTCACGCGCGCGGAGCGCATTCGAATCGCGCGCCCCGCGCGATTCGAATGGAACGACTCCGCTCCCGTGCCTGGATCGATGGCGCGCGACGTAATACGTACTACGTAGAACGTTTGACGTCCTCCCACCGAGCATCGAACTCTTCCGGCGTGAGACGGTCCATCGGACCCAACGCCTCCATCGCTCGGAAGCGGGACTCGAAACGCTGTACGGCGTGTCTGACCGCAACCTCTGCGTCGAGGTCGAGGTGCCGGGCGACGTTGACGATGGTGAACAACACATCACCCAGCTCGTGGAGTGCACGGTCGGCATCGCCCAGGGCGGCCCTGAGCTCGGCGGCCTCCTCATCGAGCTTGTCGATGACCGGCTCGACCGAAGGCCAATCGAAGCCGACCGTTGCCGCCCTGCGCTGGACCTCGAACGCCCGGGCCAACCCGGGCAGACTGGTCGGCACGCCACCGATCACCGAGTCGGCGGCCGGCGCCCCGCCCTTCTCGTCGGCTTTGATGAGGTCCCAATTCGCCTTGACTGTTTCGGCGTCGTTTGCTTCGACGTCGGCGAACACGTGCGGGTGGCGTCGAACGAGCTTGCGCCGTAGTTGCTCGGCCACGTCTGAGATGTCGAACGCTCCCGTCTCCGACGCGATCGCCGCATGGAACAGCACCTGGAGCAACACGTCTCCGAGTTCCTCTTCCACGTCGGCGTATGCGCCGAAATCGACCTCGTCGGACGGCAAGGCGGTGAGCGCTTCGATCAGCTCATGAGTCTCCTCCAGCAGATACCGAACCAGGCTCAGGTGGGTCTGCCTGCGATCCCACGGGCACTCGGCTCGCAGACGCTCCATGGCATGAACCACCCCGACCAAACCTCCCGACACGGCAGGCACGAACACCGAGGTGCGCCCACCGGCCAGGTCGGCGCCCAGCGCTTCGGGGAGTCCCCACACGATCTGCGCATCCGGGGCCCCGAGCCCTACAAGCACACAGATCTCTTGGTCGTCGGGGATCACCCGGTCGACCTGCACGAGGACATCCGCGAGGATCTCGGGCAGACCCACGTGCCCGATCACAGTCGGCACGTCGAACACCAGAGGATCGGGTAGATCGTGGCCGTCGAGGAGCTTGACTCCCGTTTCGAGCGGATCGACACCGAGCTCGGAGAACACGGCGTCGAGGAACGACTCGGCGGCGTGAACGGTCACCGGCAGCCCGGCTGCGGCACACGCTTTCTCGATGGTTCGCACCGCGAACTCCCCCACCCTCGGACTGCCAGGCACGGCATAGACCACTTCACCGGATGCGGCCGCTGTCAGCACGCGTTCGGCGATGGCGTCGTAGACCTCGCCGAACCGTTCCGAAGCCTCATAGAGGTCGTCGCAGAACGACACCTGCCGCAGCGACCCGAGGGTGGCTGCGGCAGGGTGTGAACTCGTCCTCACCACCACGGAGGCAGAGGGATCGAGCAAGGTGTCCCGGGTCCGAGGATCGGTGCGGTCCCAATCCCCCGGTCCCAGACCGACGATGTGGATCATCCGGCAGTGGTGGCAGTGGTATCGGCGGTATCGGACTCGTCGACCGGTGCAACAAGACCTGGCTGCGGGTCGGTGACCCAGGTTCCGTATTGCTCGTCGACCGTCACCTCGGCAGCAGCGAGCGCCTCATTGATCCAATCCTGGAAGAACTGGCTCTCACCGGTCGATGCGAGCTGAGTCCTGATGGTCTCCATCACCGTCTCGTCGTCGTCGATCGAGTCGACCAGGATCAGATGCCAGCCGAACTCGGACTCGACAGGATCCGAGACGACGCCGACTTCGGCCGCCATGGCGCCGTCGGCGAACTCTTCGACATAGCGGGCGAGGTTCGAGCAGCCCAGATCGCCGCCTGTCTCCGCCGCCTGGGGCTCTATCGAGAACTCTCCGGCCAGTTCGGCGAAGTCCTCGCCGTCGTCCAGTTGCTGCTTGACGGTGAGCGCCTCGTCCTCGGATTCGAGCAGGATGTGCTTGATGCAGGCGTTGCGGTAGAGGTTGTCGTTGTTCTCGAATTCGAGATCCACGTCGGCGTCGTCGACCCCCGGCGCCTCCTCGGCGAGACGCTCTCTGAGCGCCTCGGCCACGACCTGCTCTTCGGCGGCTTGACGAACGCGGAGGTCGGTGATGTTGTTGGCCAGGAGCGCGTCCTCGTAGGTCTCGGCCGTGGCCTCCAGCTGCGTCTTGAACTCGTCGTATTGGGTCTGGATCTCTTCCTCTGTGGCGGTGAGGCCGTACTGCTCCTCGGCAGCATCGAGCACGGCGAGCGAGATGATGACACCGTTGAGCTGGGTGCGGAACGCGTCGGTGGCGATCACCGAGTCCTCCTGCTCCGGGGTCAACGCCATGACATCGGCAACAGTGATGTCCTCTCCGTTGACGGTGGCGGCGACGCTGTCGGCAGCTGCAGCGCCGCCGCAGGCGGCGAGCAGCACGGACATCACGAGTGACAAGCGAAATGCGTTCTTCACGAGGGAACCTCGGTAGGGGGAAGGAGATCGACATGGTACATGGTCGGCGGCTCAACTCGGCCATCGACCGCTCAGGCAACCGACGAGGTACGAAGTACAAAGTACAAAGTACAAAGATCGGATGCCACCTCGCGAAACGAAACGCTCGCTCCGTTGAACGTTCTACGTCGTACCCTGAGGCGCGACCCCCAACTGACCTTGCGAGGTCGTGCTCTTCTCGGGCCACATCTCCTCCAAGAAGTGGAGGAGTCCGGGGAGGATCGGGTCGGGGGCCGGGAGGAAGATCACTCCTTCGGCGGCTCGGAGCACGGCGTTGCGGGCCAGGCGCTGGAGGCGGATCTCCTGGGACTGGGAGAGGTCGACCGGCCCGAGCCGGACCTCGTGATGGAGTTTGACGACCTCGGCGAGCCCGATCCTCAGCGCCTCGACTCTGAGGTGGGCGATGTCGACGAGGGACTGTGCGGGCTCTGGTAGGTCGCCGAAGCGGTCCAACCACTCGGCAGCCACGTCATCCACCTCCTGGTGGGTCGTCGCCAACGCAAGTCGCCGGTACGCCTCGAGCCGCAGCTGCTGCTCCTCGACGTAGTCGTCGGGAAGGTGGGCGTCGATCGGCAGCTCGATTCGGACTTCGGCCGGGGTTTCATCGACCAGCCTCCGGCCCTCGAGCTTCTCCACCGCCTCCGCCACCAGCTCGGCGTAGAGATCGAACCCAACGGCGCTGACGTGGCCCGACTGCACCTCGCCGAGCACCGAACCGGCCCCACGGATCTCGAGATCCTTCATGGCGAGCTGAAAACCCGATCCGAGATCGACGGCCTCACCGACGGCCTCCAGCCGACGGTGCGCCTCTTCGGTCAAGGATTGCTCAGGCGGGTGGAACAGGTAGGCGTATGCACGCTGGTCCGAGCGTCCGACCCGCCCTCGGAGCTGGTAGAGCTGGGCGAGTCCCAGGAGGTCGGCCCGCTCGACGACCAGTGTGTTGACCTGCGGCAAGTCGAGTCCCGACTCGATGATCGTGGTGGCGACCATCACGTCGTACTCGCGGTTCCAGAAGTCGAGCATCACCTGCTCCAGCTGACCCTCCGACATCTGGCCATGCGCAACGACGTACCGTGCATCCGGCACCAGATCCCGCAGACGAGCGACCGCACGCTCGATCGACTGGACCCTGTTGTGCACATAGAAGATCTGACCTTCGCGCAACATCTCCCGTCGGATCGCGGCGGCGACGGTCTGGTCGTCGTACGGTCCGACATAGGTGAGAATCGGATGGCGATCGACGGGCGCGGTCCGGATGTGGCTCACCTCCCTGATTCCGGTGAGCGCCATCTCCAGCGTGCGTGGGATCGGTGTGGCAGTCAACGTGAGCACGTCCACCCCGATCTTCAGCGCCTTGATCTTGTCCTTGGCCGATACTCCGAATCGCTGCTCTTCGTCGATGACCAGCAGCCCGAGGTCTTTGAACCTGATGTCATCGGAGAGCAACCGGTGGGTTCCGATCACAACGTCGACTTCGCCGGTCGCGAGCCCGACCACCACCGCCTTGGACTCTTTGGCTGTGAGAAACCGACTCAACACCTCCACGCGGATCGGATACGGAGCGAACCGTTCAGAGAAGGTGACGTGATGTTGTTGAGCAAGCAGCGTCGTCGGGCAGAGAACCGCGACCTGTTTGCCCGACGCCGCAGCCTTGAACGCCGCTCTGAGCGCAATCTCTGTCTTTCCGAATCCGACATCGCCAAAGACCAGCCGATCCATGGGGAGTTCCGACTCCATGTCCGCCTTGACGTCGCCGATCGCCGTCAGCTGGTCCGGCGTCTCCTCGAACGGGAACGATGCCTCCATCTCCCGTTGCCACGGGGTGTCGGGGTCGTACGGATGACCTGTGGCTCTCGCCCGCAGCCGATGCAGCCGCACGACCTCCTCGGCGACGGCCGCAACCGCCTTCCTGACCCGTGCCTTGGTGTCGGCCCAGTCCTTCCCGCCCATCCGGGACACCCTGGGTGAATCCCCTCCCGTGTACTTCGTGACGGCGGCCAGCTGGTCCGTGGGGACGTAGAGCCTGTCGGCGCCGGCGTAGGCGACGATCAGGTAGTCGCGTTCGACTCCGGCCATCGTTCTGGAGACGAGGCCTTCGAATCGGCCGATCCCATGCTTGTAGTGCACGACGTGATCTCCGGGACGAAGGTCGCGATACTCCGCTCCCGTTGCCGCACTTCGCCTCGAACCGGTGCGCCGGTGGGCCCGACGACGTCCGGCGATCTCCTGTTCGCCGAGAACCGCCACACCCACCTCGGGCAGCACAAAACCGTGGTGAATACCCACCGGGACGACGGCAGTCCGTATCTCCTCGAGCTCATCGAGTCGGGGGATGGGAAGATCGGCCTCGGCGAGCAGCCGGGCGACGCGGTCGGCTGCACCCGCACCGTCCATCGCCACCACCGCAGTGACCCCGGACTGCTCGAGCCGACGCAATGCCGACGCAACCGATTCGGCATCGCCGACGGTGGCGTCGAGGCCCCGAACCGGAAGGACCTCATCCGCGGGCGACGCCGCCACGGCAGGCATCTCCACCGTAGGTCGCCTGCTCAAGGCTTGCTCGAGGTCGAGGAACAGCGACGGATGGGCGCCGGCCTCCGGGGCGCCCTCACCCCAGCTCGGAGCCAGGGCCTCCGCCAGGTCGCCCTCTTCCTTCTGGAGGTCCCGGCTCCGATCCCTCGACCGGACCGGATCGACCACGACCACGGTCGTGTCTTCCGACACATCACTGAAGATGGTTCGCTCGTCTGCCAGCCACGGCATCCACGACTCCATGCCGGAGAAGTGGTTGCCGTCGACGAGACGATCCCACACCGACGCATTCCAGGGATCCGACGTCAGCAATTCCTTTGCTCGGTCCACCACCGGTCCCGATGAAGGTCGGAACTCACGAGCGGGAAAGGCCTCGACAACCTGCACCGGATCTGCAGATCGCTGGTCGACGACCCCGAACACCCTCAGATCCTCGACCTCGTCACCCCAGAAGTCGATGCGGACCGGGTCGTCGTCCTGGGCCGGATACACGTCCACGATCCCGCCGCGCACCGCGAACTCGCCGCGCGCTTCCACCCGATCCGTTCGCTGATAGCCGAACGCCGCGAGGCGGCGTGTCAGCTCCGATATCTCGAACTCCTTGCCCTTCTCGAACACGAGTGGGTCTGGATCCGACGGGCTGAGCCGCTGGACGGCGGCCCGGACACTCGCAACCACGATCGTGCCCCGCCCACCCGTCTGGAGCCGGTGCCTGGCGCGAGCACGACGTGCCATCGTGGCGGCGTTGGGCGACAGGTGTTCGAATGGCAGCGTCTCCCACGCCGGCATCAGCACGCTCTGAGTGGTGAAGAGCGCAACATCCTCTGCAAGGTCTTCAGCGTCCCTCTCACCGGACACGACCACGAAGAGGGGGCCGCTCACAGTGTGAGCGAGACCCGCCAGAGCGTATGCCCGCGCCCCTGGAGCCACGACCCAACGGCCGGGGAGGGGCGGGAAGTGCCGTGCCTTCCATGCGACGACGAGGGCTTCGAGGGGAGCAGGCATGAAACATCGATCGTAGGACGTTCGGCGAGACACTCGACCGCCGACCTCCAGTTGGAGGATCGTGAACCGCGACTACCGGCCAGACCACCAAAAGGCCGGTGCCGTATCCATGAGGGGCGGTCACGTCACCGTGTCTAGTCAGTGTGGGTGAATGACAAAATCGTCTTAGACGCGTTCACGCGCGTAAGACGCCCCTCAGTGATGGTCTGTCGCCCAGGTCAACAGCGTTTCGTGGATCTTCCCGTTGGTGAACAAAGCCACGCCTCCTGCGAGGTTCCGCCCACCATGCAGATCGGAGTAGGTTCCGCCGGCCTCCTCCACCAGCAATGCGAGCGGAGCGACATCCCACGGGCCGCCGCCACAGAGCAAGAAGCCATCGAGCGCACCGGCGGCGACGAGAACTCCTGCATTGGGGAACCCGGTGTCACGACTCGGCTTGACCTCTTTGCCCCGCACCGACCCCGCCACCAAATCGGCCATCTCACCGAACGCGCGGGCAACGGGTAGCCATTGCGGTCGCAGGCGTGCCGCCGGTGGCCACACGGTCACTCTCGCCATGCCCGGCGAATCCACCTTCGACACCGTCAAGCGGGCCGTCTCACCGCCCACCGGCCCGAGCCGCAGCGCCCACGCGCCCTCGCCTCGCCGTGCGTACCACCTCCGGCCCAGCGCCGGGCTCGAGATCACTGCGACCTCCAGCCGCTCGAAGTCTTCGAGCGCAACCATCGTCGCCCACTCGGGGTTACCTGCGGCGAAGCTGGATGTGCCATCGATGGGGTCGATGAACCACCGCCGAAAATCGGCGCCGGTCACGCCATGCTCCTCACCGACCACGCCATCGGTGGGAGCGTGCTCAGCCAGGAGCCGCCGGATCTCGGCTTCGGTAGCGGTGTCGGCACTCGTCACCACCGTGCCATCTTGTTTCGTCGAGATCCGCAAGCTCTTCGACTGGAAGGAAGGCAGGGTTATGGCGTCGGCGGCGTCGGCCAGCAACATCGCCAGTTCCGTCGTGTCCACGGCTCTCCTCCCTCCCGGCAACTCGGCGTCAGGCGCTCGGGTCGACCAGTGTGCGACCCACCATGCCGCCGGAGAGGATGCGATCCAGCGCCCCGGGCAGGGCGTCGAGGCCCACGACCTCACGCTTTGCGGTGTCGAGTTGAGGTGGGCGCAGGTCGGCGGCGATCCGGTGCCAGACCTCGATCCGCTGAGCGAGGGAGTTCTGCACGCTGTCGATTCCCAGCAGGTTCACGCCACGGAGGATGAACGGGAACACGGTGGTGGGGAGATCACCGCCCCCGGTCATTCCACTGGCAGCCACGCTGCCCCCGTACTTCACGGATTTCAACACTTGAGCGAGTGTGACGCCCCCGACACAATCCACGGCCCCTGCCCATCGTTGCGACTCGAGGGGTCGCCCGCTGTCCGTCGACAACTCGACTCGATCTACGACTTCGGTTGCCCCGAGCGAGGTCAACCAGTCGGACTGATCCGGTTTTCCCGTGCTGGCAACCACCTCGAATCCATGCGAGGCCAACATCCCCACGGCAGTGGATCCCACTCCGCCCGTGGCGCCGGTGACCAACACGGGCCCGTCCTCTCGCCGAATGCCGGCCGCCTCGAGCGCCATCACCGACAACGCCGCCGTATACCCGGCGGTACCGACGAGCATCGCTTCTTCCACGGTGAGGCCGGTGGGAAGCGGCACCACCCACGATGCCGGAACCCGCGCATGCTGCGCAAAGCCGCCGTGGTGTGCAACGCCGAGGTCGTATCCGTGCACGATCACCCGTGAACCCGTGCCGATGGAAGGCTCCGATGACTCGATGACCGTCCCGGCGAGGTCGACGCCGGGGATCAACGGGGAGATCCGCGCCACCCTCCCGTCCTCGATGCTGGCCAGTCCGTCCTTGTAGTTGATTCCCGAGTACTCGACGTCGATGAGCACCTCGCCATCGGGCAACTCGGTGTCTTCGATCTCGACCACGCGACGGCGCCAGCCGTCGTCGCTCCTCTCGACCATGAACGCGCGAAAACCCATCTACCAATGCTCCTTGGTTCGTACCGTTCACTCTACGGAGATAGCGTCGCCGCCGTGGATCTGCCCCGCGTCGTGACCCGCCACCTCGACGGATGGAAGCGAGTGAGCGACGAGGAAATCGGCCGTTCGTCGGCTCGGGTCCTGGTGTTCGAAAGTGATGGACGGCGGCGATTCGTGAAGGTAGCCCCGGCGGCGGACTTCGATGGGCTCCGCGACGAGGCCGAGCGGATGAGATGGCTGTCGGCTCACGTCGATGTCCCCGCGGTCGTGGCCTTCCATCTGGAGGCAACCGTCGAATACCTCGTCACCGATGGGCTGTCCGGAGTGATGGCCTGTGATCAGGGGTGGGTCGACGATCTGGAAAGGCTCATCTCGACCGTGGCGGCGGCGATGCGACGGCTCCATGAGACGCCCTCGATCTCCTACCCGGTGGACCGGTCGCCACAAGCACTGCTCGAACTGGCCGGGCGGAGGATCGAGGCGGGCCTCGTCGACCCTGACGACTTCGAAGGCGAGTTCCGCGGGCGGACACCGGAACAGTTGCTCCGGCGCCTTCACCATCGGATCCCCGCGCGATTCGTGCCCACCGTCGTCCACGGCGACTTCTCGCTCCCCAACGTGATCGTCGGCGAAAGGGCCGGGTTCGTCGACCTCGCCCGCAGCGGAGTGGGCGACCGGCACATCGACCTGGCCGTCGCAGCCAGGAGCATCGGCTACAACTGGGGGGCGGACTCGGTGCCTCGCTTCTTCGAGGCCTACGGGCAGTACCCCGACCCCGAGCGACTCGCCTGGTACCGGATGCTCGACGAGTTGTTCTGAATCAGTCGTGTGCGCGCAGCCGTTCGATTCGCTCGGACCGAACTTGACGCCGGATTCGTGCCTGCCGCTGCCGTCGCCGGTCGTCGTCGGACTCGACGATGAGCTCCGGGACCTCGGTCGGATGCCCGTCGTCGTCGAGCGCCACCATCACCAAATAGGCGCTGGTGGTATGGCGGGGTTCTCAGCCCGCCAACGACTCGGCCTCGACCCGCACACCCACCTCGAGCGAGGTACGGCCAACGTCGTTGACACGGGCCATCACCGTGAGGATGTCGCCGACATGGACAGGTCCGAAGAACGAGAGCTCGTCGATGGCGGCGGTGACGCAAGGGCGGCCGGCCTGGCGCATGGCTGCGGTACCGGCAGCCGAGTCCACTTCGCGCATGATCACCCCACCGTGGACGTTGCCCAGCATGTTGGCGTCGAGTTGCGTCATGATCCGAGCGAACGTGACGGCACTTCCGTCGACGTGGTGGGCAGGTCGATCCATGTCGGCAGCGTATCCGGCCGATGCGCCGGCCGGCGGCGTCTGTCATCTGTGGTAGCGGACCAGACTTCGGGGACACAGCATGATCCAAACCGTCACACGTGTGGTGCCACCTCGGTGGCGAGACGCTCCATGAGCTCGACCTGATCCTCGTATGGCAGGGTCGAAAGGAAGCTCCTGGCGGCGAACTCGACCGGCACGCCCGCTCGCTCACGGATGTCGAGCAGATACTCGACGACCTGTTCGCCCGTTCCGGCGACGGTCGCCCGCCCGAAGAGCTTCCCTCTCTGCTCGGTGGTCAGCTCCGGGGCCGATGGCGGGGGGCCATAGCGCCCAGCCGAAGCCTCCATGTCGGAGTACTTCCACATCATCTGCCACAGGTGCTCGGTGTACCGCTCCCAGGCTTCGGCTTCCGAGCCTCCGGGCAGCATCACCGAGTAGTGGACGATCCGTAGGTCGGCCAGGTCGCGTCCCACCCGATCACACTCGTCTCGGATCCAGTCCAGCTGCTGGAGGAACTGCTCGACAGGCACGTTGGCGAAGATCCCGTCCGCGAACCTGGCCGCCCTCCGGATCGCCGCCTCGGCCCCACCCCCGACGAGCACGTCGATCTTCGAGGACGGGGCTGGCCGAACTGCCAGCTCGGGCAAGGAATACACCCGGCCCTCGTGCCGGAACACGTCGCCGGACCATGCCCGCGGCAAGATGGTGAGAATCTCGTCCATCGCCCTCCCGCGCGTTCGCATGTCGGCGCCGAGAGCCTCGAATTCGATCCCACTCCAACCGAGCCCGAGTCCGAGAGTGAAGCGCCCCCCGCTCAACAGGCTGACAGTGGCCGCGTCTTCGGCCAGACGGATCGGATGATGGAGCGGAGCGAGGATCACTCCGGTGGCGATCTCGATACTCGAGGTGACCGCAGCGATGGCGCCGCTGACCACCGCCAGGGATGGCATGTATCCGTCGTCCACGAAATGGTGCTCGGTGGTCCACACCGACGAGAACCCGAGACGTTCCGCGTCGATCGCCAGCCGGATCGTCTCGTCGTACGCCCGTTCCCAGTCGCTCTCACCCGGCCTCAACTGTGCGCTCAGCAAGCCGAATCCCAGACCCATGCCAACCCTTCGCCGCGTCGGCCGAGCCTACGCCACCGATGTGTGCGCTGCCTGCGGCGTACCATCTTCCGCGTGGAGGCGCTCACGAAACAACTGTGGACGCAGCAGGACCAACACGAGGGCGATCGCTGGCGGCTCTTCTCGGCGGTGGCCGACGTCGTGCCTGCCGAGAGGGTCCTGTACCCGGGCAGCTTCGTCGACATCGCGCCATCGTTCGTCTTCTCGTCGGTGACCTATGTCGACGTCGATCGACGGGCCGATCGCTTCTTTGCCGACCACGCCGGTGTGCGGGAGATCGTGGCGGCACACGCTGGTGCGCCGACCGATCCACGGATCGAATTCGTTCGTGCCGATTTCACGACGACGCTGAACCTGCCGGAAGGCGGTTTCGACCTGCTCGTCTCGCTCTACGCCGGATTCGTTTCCGAGCACTGCACGCGCCACCTCCGGATCGGCGGCACATTGCTCGTGAATCCGAGTCACGGCGACGCCGCAATGGCATCGATCGACCCTCGCTACCGGCTGACAGGCGTCGTGACTTCGAGACAGGGGCGGTACCGCATCGGTCGCACCGGTCTGACCGAGCATCTCCAGCCCAAGGCGCCCGTGACGATCACCAAGAGCTATCTCCACGAACGGCGAAGAGGCGTTTCGTATACGAAACCGGCGTTCGCATACCTGTTCGACCGGGTGGCGTGAGGCGAAGCCGGGTCAGGGGAGGCCAGGGCGGCGAGACCCACCGTCGGGCGATTCCCCTCTGCGGATGCCCAACGCCACGTTCCGAGCCCGGACCTGCAGGACGAACTGGTTCATCAGCAGCGAGTGACGGCGGCGACCGGCAGTGCGAGCAGCGCGCCGAGCACACCCGCCGGCGACCCACCCGCCATCAGCGCAACGATCACGGTGGCTTGGGAGAGGTCGACCGTGCGCCGCATGACTCGCGGAGCGATCACATGGTTCTCCACCTGCTGATGGCCACGACGAAAACCCCACGGCAAGTACGCCGGCCGGCAACGACGAGCAAGACCCCCTGGACCCTGATCAAGGCGAGGATCACCACGACGGTGGCCGCCGCCGTCGACCCGAGCCGGATGAACCTTCGCACGTTCGAGATTCTCAGACCGTCGTCGGACCTGGCGATCCCTACCCGGCAGGGCGTGGTCCATGCCACCTATTCTCTGCTGATGGAACACCGCCCCGCGACTACGCACCACTGGTCCCCCAGCCCCGCCGAGCACTTCACAGGCGCCGTGTGGTTTGGACCACTCAGCCAGGTGGAAGGCGCTCTCAACGCACTCGCCGTCCAGTTCACTCCCGGGGCACGAACAGACTGGCACTGGCACCCCGACGGTCAGGTGCTGTATGTGGTGTCGGGTTCGGGACTGGTCGCCAACGCAGACGGTGAACGGGTCGAGATCTCCGCGGGCGACGTGGTCTACGCTCCACCGGGCGAAGTCCACTGGCATGGCGCCCGGCCCGACTCTCCGATGATGCACCTCTCCCTCACAACCGGTGGCGCCACCGTGTGGGAGCCCCGCAAGGTCACAGACGAGGAATACGGCGAGTGAGCGGAGGCCGGCCGGCGTGATTCTGGAGAGCGCGCCGCCTTCGGCCGGCCCTACGCCAGGCGGTCGGCCGGGCCGGCGCTGACCTCCGGTGGCTCCGCCACACGGAACTCGTAGATGGCGCAACGACCGTCACCGGTACACGGTCGAACCGTCATCGTCCCGGTGCCGGTGACCTCCACCGGCCATGGGCCGTCGACCTTCAGAGTCCACGATTCCTCGATCCCGTCCTCTCCATGGAAGCGGAACTCGGTCACAGGATCGTCCCCCATTGGACCGGCATCGATGGTCAAAACGCCACCGGACGGCGGGGAGACCACGATCTCCACCGGCGTGCCCTCGGCGTTGGACCCGCGACACTCCCAGGCGGAGTTCCGGCGGTCAGGGCGACGAGGACGATCAACGCAGCGATGGGTCTCGCCACACGTTCTGGTGGGGCTGTTGGCTGTGGGCCGTCTGCCGTGGGCCGTCTGCCGCCGAGGCAACCGATGCTCGGCTCACCCGGACGGCCCCGTCACGACGTCAGTCTGGGGATGATGTCTCGCCCATAGGCCTCCAGAGTGCCTTCCATGTCGTCGTGCATGAGGTAGATGGCGAACTGGGTGACGCCGAGCGAACGCAGCTCTTCCATTCGGGCCACGTGCTGCTCTGCCGTCCCGAGCACGCAGAAGCGATCGACGATCTCGTCGGGCACGAACGCGGTGGATGGGTTCCCCGCCCTGCCATGGTGGTCGTAGTCGTATCCCTCGCGTGCCTTGATGTACTCGGCGAGTGCGGCGGGGACCTTGGAGTCGTCGTCGTGACCGTACCGCTTGACCATGTCGTGGACGTGGTTCCCGACCATGCCGCCGAACCATCGGAGCTGTTCACGCTGGTGGCCGATGTCGTCACCGACGTACGCCGGAGCTGCCACGCAGATGTCGAGCGAGTCCGGGTCACGACCGGCAGCGGCTGCGGCCTCCTTCACCGCCCCGATCGTCCACGCTGCGATCTGCGGGTCGGCCAGCTGGAGGATGAACCCGTCGTAGTGGGTCCCGGTCGAGGCCAATGCCTTCGGGCCGTAGGCAGCCATCCACACGGGGAGCTCGTAGCCCTCTTCGATCCACGGGATCTCGAGTTCCTTGTCGTTGTAGGTCACCTTCCGACCGGCCACCAGGTCCTTGATCACCCTTGTGGCCTCGGCGGTGGTGTCGAGCGTCCGGGGCGCACGGCCGATATATCGCAGTGCGGAATCTCCTCGACCCATCCCACACACCGTTCGCCCCTCGAACATGTCGTTGAGCGTGGCGAACAACGATGCCAGCACCGTCCAATCGCGGGTGCCCGGATTGGTGACCATCGGTCCCACGATCATCCGCCGGGTCGCCGCCAACATCTGCGAATAGATGACGAACGGTTCCTGCCACAACACATGTGAGTCGAACGTCCATCCGTACCTGAACCCGGCCGACTCGGCCTTCACCGCCAGCTCGACGACCCGGCGGGCCGGCGGATCGGTCTGCAACACCACGCCAAAATCCATCACACCGCCTCCATTCGGACGGTTTTCGCGCACAAAAGGCGTGGATACCACGCCTTTTGTGCGCGAAAACCCGTCCAGGTCGTCTTCATGTCAGGTTCCGTGCTGGGGGAAGCCGAGGTCTACTCCCCGGTGGATCGGGTCGGGCCAGCGACTGATGACCACCTTGGGCCGCGTGTAGAAGTGCACGCCCTCAGGCCCGTAGATGGCATGGCTACCGAAGATCGAGTCCTTCCAGCCCCCGAAGCTGTAGAAGCTCAGCGGGACGGGAATGGGCACGTTGATGCCGACCATGCCGACCTGGATGTCGTGCTGGAACTTTCGGGCCGCGCCGCCGTCGTTGGTGAACACCGCCGTCCCGTTGCCATACGGGTTGCGGTTGACCATGTCGATGGCTTCCTCGTAGTGGTCGACGCGGACCACCGACAACACCGGACCGAAGATCTCGTCGGTGTAGATCGACATCTCCTGGGTGACGTTGTCGAAGAGGGTTGGACCGACGAAGAATCCATCTTCGAATCCATCGACCTGAAGGCCACGGCCATCTTCGAGCAGCGCCGCTCCTTCCGCTTCACCCGCATCGATGTATCCGCGGACCTTGTCACGGTGCTCGCCAGTCACGAGCGGACCCATCTGGACACCATCACGGTCCCCTGGTCCCACCTCGAGCTCGGCGATGCGCTCCTGCACCTTGGGAAGCAACCGATCGGCGGCATCGCCAACCGTCACCACCACCGAGATCGCCATGCAGCGCTCGCCCGCCGAGCCGTACCCGGCGGACACCGCGGCGTCCGCCGCCAGGTCCATGTCGGCGTCGGGCAAGACGATCATGTGGTTCTTGGCACCTCCGAGCGCCTGCACCCGCTTGTTGCCGGCGGTGCCCTTGGTGTAGATGTAGCGGGCGATCGGAGTGGACCCGACGAAGCTCACGGCGGCGACGTCGGGATGATCCAGGATCGAGTCGACAGCCACCTTGTCGCCGTGCACCACGTTGAAGACACCTGCCGGCAGACCGGCCTCGTCGAGCAGCTCGGCGGCCATCATCGACACCGACGGATCCTTCTCCGATGGCTTCAGGACGAACGTGTTCCCGCAGGCGATGGCGACCGGGTACATCCACATGGGAACCATCGACGGGAAGTTGAATGGGGTGATCCCCGCCACCACGCCCAGCGGCTGGCGAAGCGTGAAGGTGTCGACGCCTGTCGACACCTGCTCCGAATACTCACCCTTCACGAGGTGGGCGATGTTGGTGACGAACTCGACGACCTCGAGCCCGCGCTGAACTTCGCCCAGTGCGTCGTCGATCGTCTTCCCGTGCTCGGACGTGAGCATCTTGGCGAGATCGAGTTTTCTCGCGGCCACCAGCTCACGGAAATTGAACATGACGGCCTGTCGACGGGTCAGCGGGGACTCACGCCACTCCAGAAACGCATCCTTGGCCGCGCCAACCGCCGCATCGACCTCCGACGGCGCGGCGAGCGCCACCTCTCGTGCGACCTTCCCCGTGGCCGGGTCGTAGACGGGCCCCGTTCTCTCAGGTGTTCCGTCCCACCGCTTGCCACCGATCCAGTGTGTGATCAGGTCTGACATCAGATCAGGTACTGGTTGGTGCCGCGGCTGATGAACTGACCGTCGCCCGGGGATCCCAGGTATTGGTCGTCTTCGATGAGTACGTTGCCACGTTGCATGACGAGTTCGATCTTCCCTTTGACTTGTTTGCCTTCATAACAGGTGTAGTCCACATTCATGTGGTTGACGTCCACCGACATCTTCGAGGTGACGTCCGGGTCCCAGATGACGATGTCCGCATCGGACCCGATGGCGATCGTGCCCTTCTTCGGGTACATGCCGAACATCTTGGCGGGCGTCGTGGCACACACTTCCACGAACCGCTCGAGACTCATCCGACCGTCGGTGACGGCACCGTCGTAGATGAGCCGCATCCGTTCCTCCACCCCCGGGAGCCCGTTCGGGATCTTGGTGAAGTCACCCTCGCCCAGCCGTTTCTGGGTTCCCAAGGTCGGATGGTCGTTCATGCAGAACGGGCAATGATCGGTCGAAACCACCTGCAGGTCATTGGTGGCGAGGTACTTCCACAGCCACTCCTGATGGTCTTCCTCCCAGTTGCGCACCGGCGTCGAACACACGTACTTGGCACCTTCGAAATCCGGTTCGGACAGATTGTTCCAGCCCAGGTAGAGGTACTGAGGGCACGTCTCCCCGAAGACATTCGAGCCCCGGTCGCGGGCAGCCGCCACCTCTGCCACTGCTTCCTTGGCCGACATGTGCACGACGTACAGCGGGCATCCGGCCAACTCGGCGTAGGAGATCGCCCGATGGGTGGCTTCGGCTTCGGTGATCGGCGGACGCGTGACCGAGTGATAGATCGGATCCGTCTCACCTCGCTGGAGTGCCTGCTCCCTCAGCACGTCGATCACGATTCCGTTCTCGGCATGCATCATGATCGTGGCGCCATTCTCCGCGGCCTTCTGCATCGCTCGGAAGATCTTGCCGTCGTCGGAGTACAACACCCCGGGGTAGGCCATGAACAGCTTGAAGCTGGTCACGCCGTCGCCCATGAGGATGTCCATCTCCTTCAGCGACTGATCGGTCACGTCGGAAACGATCATGTGGAAGCCATAGTCGATCGCACACCTGCCATCTGACTTCCCACGCCATTGCTCGTACCCGTCCATCATCGGTTCCCCGATGGTCTGAACCGCAAAGTCGATGATGGTGGTCGTTCCACCCCAGGCCGCCGCTCGCGACCCGGTCTCGAAGTCGTCGGACGCATAGGTGCCACCAAACGGAAGCTCCATGTGGGTGTGTACGTCGACGCCACCCGGGAACACGTATTTGCCCGCGGCGTCGATCTCCTTGTCGACGGTCCAGCCATGAGTGCCGCGGGCGGCCATGGCGACCACCAACTCGCCCTCGATCAGCACGTCGGCCTCGGTGCGACCAGCGTGGGTCACCACAGTCCCGTTCTTGATCAGGGTTCGCATCGTCTCTCCTCTCGTTCTGTCACAGCACGATCACTCGAATGTCCCGGATGCTCGCAACACGGCTGACTCGAGCTTCGTGTAGCCCTCGTCCGCCTCTGCTTCGGTGAGCGTGAGGGCAGGGGCGATTCGCAGGACGTTGCCGTAGAGCCCACCCTTCCCGATCAGCAAGCCCTCGGCTTTCGCCTCCTCCATCACGGCTGCGGCAGCCGGGACGTTGGGGGCTCCGGAAGCGGGTTCCACCAACTCGATGCCCAACATCAGACCCTTGCCGCGCACCTCGCCGATCATCTCAACACGTTCGGCGAGGCCATCGATCCGGTTCCTCAGATGATTGCCCACCTTGTACGCATTGGTCTGGAGATCGTGCTCGATCACGTAGTCCAGGTTGGCGAGGGCACCCGCGGTGGACAGCGGATTGCCACCAAAGGTGGATATCGAGTTGGCAGGCAGACTGTCCATCAGTTCCGCCGTCGCCACCACGCCGGCCATCGCCAAGCCGTTGCCGAGGCCCTTCGCAAAGGTCAGGATGTCCGGCGTCATGCCGTGCGCCTGATAGCCCCAGAAGTGCTCTCCGGTCCTGCCCCAACCGGTCTGGACCTCGTCGGAGATGAAGAGGATGCCGTGACGGTCGAGGACCTCCTTCATCGCCCCGAAGAAGCCATCGGGCGGTGTCACGAAGCCTCCGACCCCCTGGATCGGCTCGGCGATCATGCACGCCACGTCTCCGGCGGTCGACACCTCGAGCATGTTCTCGAGATCGGCCACGCAGGCGGCGATGAACTCTTGGTCGGGGAGATGCCCGAACGGAGAACGAAGCCGGTACCCACCGTGGACGTAGGTCACGTGGAACGGCGACAGACTGGTCGACGACCAGTTCTTCTGCCCGGTGATGGCCACCGTCGAATGGCTCTTGCCGTGGTAGCTCCCACGAACCGCAAGCACCTGGTTGGACTTCCGAAATTGGGTGGCGAGCATCAACGCGGCGTCATTGGCCTCGGTGCCCGAGTTCGTGAAGAACACCTTGGCGTCCCGGATTCCCGAGACGGACGCGATCTTCTCGGCCAACGTGATCTGATTCTCGATGAGATACAACGTGGACGTGTGCAGCATCTTGTCGGCCTGCGTCTTGATGGCTTCCACGATCTCCGGCACGTTGTATCCGGTCATGGTGGTGAGGATCCCGCCGAAGAAGTCGAGGTACTCGTTGCCCTCGGCATCTCGAACGCGACGACCGTCACCATCGACGATGGCGATAGGTTCCTTGTAGTAGAGGGCCATCCAACTGGGGAGGACCTGCTTGTGGCGAGCCAGCAGCTCGGCGTGTGTTCCCATGTTTCACCTACTGGGGATGTGATCGGACCTCTGACTAGGGGGCGACGAGCGGCCCGTACGCGTCGGGCCGACGATCTCGATAGAAGGCCCACACCTTGCGCACTTCGTCGATCATGTCGAGGTCGAGGTCTCTGACGACCAACTCTTCGTCGGTGTCCGACGCCGGGTCGCCGACGAACTGCCCTCGAGGATCGACGAAGTACGACGAGCCGTAGAAGTCGTTGTCGCCGAAGGGCTCCTTGCCCACGCGGTTGATGGCTCCGATGAAATACTCGTTGGCGACGGCGGCCGCAGGTTGTTCCAACTTCCACAGGTACATCGAGAGACCACGGCTGGTGGCGGACGGGTTGAAGACGATCTTCGCACCGGCCAGACCGAGCGCCCGCCACCCCTCGGGGAAGTGGCGGTCGTAACAGATGTAGACACCGATCCTGCCCACCGATGTGTCGAAGATCGGGTACCCCATGTTGCCAGGGCGGAAGTAGAACTTCTCCCAGAAGCCTCCGACATGCGGGATGTGGGTCTTCCGATACTTGCCGAGGAAGGTGCCGTCGCGTTCGATCACGGCGGCGGTGTTGTAGAGAAACCCGTCGTCTTCCTTCTCGTAGATCGGGACCACCAGGACCATCTCGGTCTCCTTGGCGAGTTTCATCATCCGCTCCATGGTGGGCCCGTCGGGGATCGACTCCGCGCTGTCCATGTGCCGCTCCTCCTGGACCTGGCAGAAGTAGGCGTCGTTGAACAACTCCTGGAAGCACATCACCTTGGTGCCCTGCTCGGCGGCCTGGCGGGCGTACTTCTCGTGCTTGTCGATCATGGACTCCTTGTCGCCGGTCCACTCGGTCTGCACGATGGCGGAGCGCACGATGTTGGCCATGGCCTCCTCCTCTCAGCTCGGCGTGGGGTGCCCCACCGGGCACCCCACGATTGTCGTATGGCTCATTCGCCGCCTTCGGTGACGGTGACGTCGGCCTTCTCGAAACCTTCTCCTACGGTATCGAGTCCTTCGCCTTCGAGGGCGGCGACCGCAGCTTCTGCGAACTCGGTCGTGTAGGAGCCCTCCGGGATCTCGACGCCCTCGAGCTCGGGGATCTGGGAGGTGGCGACCTCGACGGTCTGGTCCCACAGCGCCTTGTCCATCACACCGATGCCGCCGGGCGATGGCCAGATGAGGGCGTTGATCTCGTTCATCATCCAGGTCTGGTGGCCAGCCGGGAGGGTCGATCCGGCATCGAGCACGTACTCGACGCACGTGTCGGGATTGTCACGACAGAAGATCCAGCCTTCGAAGGACGCCTTCAGAAATGCCTCCACCGTGGCGCCGTTGTTGGCGGCGTAGTCCTCGGTGACCCAGATGGCATCCTGGAGCATGGCGGTGCCGACCTCGTTGAAGTCGATCACGTTCAGATCCTCCGGCTGGTAGAGCTCACCGGTCTCCTCGTTGATCGCTTCCAGCACCTGAGCGTATTCGTTGTAGATCATCGCCTCGGCAGCATCGAGCTCTCGGTTCAACAGACCCTCCATGTCGAAGTTCTGCGACACGAGGTTCACGTCGGTGACCCCGAATTGTTCGATGGCGGCCGTCAACTCGTACTCGTTCCCGAATCCCCAGTTGCCCACCGTCTTCCCCGACCAGTCCTCGGGCGATTCGATCCCAGAGTCCGCCCAAGACACCATGAGCGTGCCGGACCGCTGGAACACCTGACCGACGTTCACCAGCCCTGCGTCCTCGGTGTTCGACACCAGCGCCTTCGGGACCCAGGCGATGCCGAACTCGGCGCCACCCGTCGCAACCACCTGCTGGGGGACGATGTCGACGGCGCCTTCGAGGATCGTCACGTCAAGACCTTCGTCTTCGTAGAAGCCCTCCGCCACCGCTGCGTAGTAGCCGGCGAACTGCGCCTGGGCGAACCACTGGAGCTGGAGGCTGATCGGTGTCAATTCGCCGGAGCCCTCTGCGGTCGTCTCTGTCGTCCCGGTGTCATCGGTCGGGTCGGCGGTGTCGTCGCCGCCGCAGGCCGCCACGATCAGCGCCAGTGCCGCGATCAACGACAACAGGCGCCATTTGCTTTGCTTCATCATCTGTCTCCTTCATCTCTCCGCTTAGTGCGGTTCGCACGGCAGGATCTCCCCGCCGAGAATTGTGGGCGACGGCCGCCGGCAGGCGGCAGGCGCAGCTGGAGGTCGTCCGCCTTCGAGCGTTCGAATCGGCGCACATCGATGACATCGAGCGTCACGGGGCATTCCTGACGGATACGTGCCACGGCATCACCTTTCGCTCCACCAGCACGATCGAGAGGTACAGGGCGATGCCGAATGCCGACGCGAGCACTATCGCGCACCACGCCTCCTCGAACTGGAACAGACCCGCTTTGAGCGTGATGTACTGCCCGAGCCGGTCCTGAGGGCCCCCAAAGTACTCCTTCACGATCGCACCGATCAGACTCAGGGCAGCGGCCACCTTCAGGGCCGAAAAGAGATAGGGCGTGGCCGTGGGCACCCTCAGTTTCATGAGCGTGGTTCGATCGGTGGCCGCGATTGACTGCATCAACTCGATCTGCGTGGCGTGGGCGGAGGTGAGCCCACGAACCAGGTTGATCATGATCGGGAAAAACACCAGCACGGCCACCACCGCCACCGTGCTGAACGGATTGAGAAGCCCGAACCAGGCGTTGGCGATGGGTGCCAGCACCACGATGGGTGTCGAATTGGCGGCGATCGCCAGCGGCATGGCTCCGTCGCGGATCGGTTGCCAGCGGGCGGTGGCGAGCGCGGCGGCGAAGGCGAGAACACCGCCCAGTGCCAACCCGGCGACTGCGCTCAGGAAGGTGCCGGTGCCAGCCGTCCACAGTGCCCCCCATTCGGCTCCAAACGTCGAGACGATCGCCGATGGGGCCGGGAGGATGAATCCCTGGATGTCGAAGACACGAACCGCGGCCTCCCACAGTGCAAGGGCGCCTACGAAGAGGGCGATCGCCGGCAGGTGGCGCGACAGCTTTTTGCTCACTCGGTGTCTCCCACATCGATCTTTCGCAGCGACTCCCGGACTCGGGTGAGCAGCTCGAAGAACCGTTGGTCCTCACGTGTCTCGAACGCCCTCGGCTGCGGCAGGTCCACCTCGATGACGTCGGCGATCCTCCCCGGTCTCGGCGACAGCACCACCACTCGGTTCGACAGGAACACCGCCTCGGGAATGGAGTGGGTCACGAAGATGACGGTGGTCGACGTCTCCGCCCAGATCCGCAGCAGCTCCATCTGCATGCGCTCGCGTGTCATTTCGTCGAGGGCTCCAAACGGCTCATCCATGAGGAGAATCGAAGGCTGGAACGAAAGCGCCCGGGCGATCGACACCCGCTGTTGCATCCCCCCGGAGAGTTGCCACGGATAGTGGTCGGCGAACTTCGAGAGCTGAACGAGCTCGAGCATCTCTCTCGCCTTCCGTGCCCGCTCGCCGGCGTCCACGCCCATCACTTCGAGCGGGAGTTCGACATTGTCGGCGATCTTGCGCCATTCGAGCAGGGTGGCCGACTGGAACACCATTCCGTAGTCCCGATCGAGGCGGGCTCGATGCGGCGTCTTGCCGTTGACCACGGCGGTCCCGGAAGTCGGGGTCAGGAGGTCACCGATGACCCGCAACAGGGTCGACTTGCCGCATCCCGACGGACCGATGAGCGAGATGAACTCGCCGGGAGCGACCGCCAAGTCGATGTCCTCGAGGGCGGTCACCTCGTTCGCCGATCCCTGATTGAACACCATGCCGACGCCGGTGAGATCCAGTGCGTTCATACCGATGCACCCGCCACGACAGGGGTGACGTCCTCCACCTTTCGCGCCACCGGTGGGATCGTCATACGCTCGACGAGCGCAACCAACCCGACGAACCCGACTCCGACCAGCGCCGCCACGAGCACCGAGGCGAACAGCTTTTCGGGTGCGCTGGAGAACGACGAGGCGAACGACAGGATGGCACGGCCCAGCCCATCCCGGATGCCCGCAGGGAGCTCGCCGACGATCGCACCGATGACGGAAGCGGTGGCGGCAACCTTCAGCGCGGGGAAGAGATAGGGCAACGCCGACGGAATCTGAAGCTTGAACAGGACCTGGCTCGGACTGGCGGCGTATGACCGCATGAGTTCCGCCGAGGTCGCCTCCGGCGACCGCAGCCCTCGCAGCGTGTTGATCGCAACCGGGAAGAAGGCCAGATACGACGATATGGCTCCGACCGGAACCCAGATCGGCAGGTCGAGTCGGCCCGACCACACCACGAGGATCGGGGCGATGGCGAGGACAGGAACGGTCTGAGAAGCGACCACGTAGGGCATCAAACCTCGTTCGGCGAGGGGAGACCTCACGAACAGCACGCCGAGCCCGAATCCGACGAGCGAACCTACGACAAAGCCGAGCAGGGCGGATCGAAAGGTGAACCAGGCTGCCTCCAGCAACACGGTCAGCAACAACGTTTCGCGACCGCGCTGAGCTTCGGTGAACAGCACGCCGACGATGTCCCAGACATGGGGCATCGATCGGTCGTTGGCACGGATCGGCAGCGCGATGTCCGTGAATGGCCACGTCCCTCCTGTGGCACCGCCCATCGCCTTGTAGCCCTCCCACACGGCGATCAACACGGCGACGATGACGACGAAGCTCATCATGGAACGGACGCGCGACCTCATGGCCGGGTCCGTCGCACGCAGTCGCTACCGTCCGCTCGGGGCTGCCCCATCATGGGTCGATGCTATGCGCGCAGATACTCTGGAACATTGCCCGATTGTTACTTTTCTGTAACAGCCCTTTCGATACAGTGCCGCCATGACACCGATCGAGATCATCGCGGGGGCCGTTGCCGAGTCCACCGCCGATGGCATCGCCCAGTCGATCGAGATACTGGTGGCACGCGGCACCCTGGCCGGAGGGACTCGTCTGCCAACGGTGCGATCCCTCGCCCGTACGCTGACGGTCAGTCCCACCACCGTCGCAGCCGCCTGGCAGCAGTTGGTCGCCGCCGGCGTCGTCGAGACACGCGGTCGGGCCGGCTCGTTCGTCGTCGAAGCCTCCGGCGCCTCCAGGCGATCGTGGCTCTCGGGACAGCCGGGCCGATATCGGCTCGACCTGTCGACGGGAAGTCCCGATCCGGCGCTGCTGCCCGACATCAGCGAGGCGATCCGGAGAGCTGTGGCGCAGACCGCCGGTAGCTACATGGAACCGGTGGTGCTGCCCGAGTTGGAGGCGGCGATCCGCAGTGGTCTGCCTTTCCAACCCGAGGCCCTCACCGTGGTGGACGGTGCGATCGACGCTATGGACCGCACCCTGGCCCAGGTGTTGCGACGCGGAGCAGGCGTGGTGGTCGAGAATCCTTGTTTCCCACCCATCGCCGAGCTCGTCGTTGAACACGGCGGGCGATTGCTCCCGGTTCCGGTCGACGACCACGGGATGAGAATCTCGGCGCTGGAGCTGACATCGAGCCATGATCCGACCGTCTTGGTGTATCAGCCCCGAGCCAACAACCCCAAGGGCATCTCGACCGACTCCGCTCGCCTCGACCAGATGGCGGCTTTCGTTTCGCAGCACCCTCGGCTCTTCGTGATCGAGGACGACTCGTCGGGTGATGTGGCCACTGCCCCACCGGCGACATTGGCGACCCGCTTTCCCGACCGAGTCGTCCACGTCCGGAGCTACTCGAAGAGCCACGGGCCCGACCTGCGGATGGCGGCGGTTGCCGGGCCCACCGCCGTGATCGAAGCCATCGTCGAACGCAGACTCCTCGGGCCCGTCTGGACCTCGAGGATCCTCCAGCGCACGTTGCTCGAGCTCCTCACCGACGCAGAGGCGACCGAGATCGTTCGCCGCGCCGGGCGCGAATACGATCGCCGGAGGCGCACACTCACCGAGCTACTCCAGTCGAAGGAGGTGTTCGTCGGCGGGCGGCATGGCATCAACATGTGGATCCCGGTCGACGACGAACGTGATGCCATGGTCGTCCTGGCTTCACACGGGGTGGGTGTGGCACCCGGAACGCCGTTTCAGCTCTTGCCGGGAGAGGCACCGCACATCCGCCTCACGCTCGCCCGCGAACCAGATTCCTGGGAAGGACTTGCCGCGCGAGTCGCCGAGGCCGCACACACGCACCGCGGACCCCGCCGGTCACTGGTCTAGCGCGTGTAGGTTCCATCCATGCTGCGACGCGTACTCGCCCTCGTCACCATTCTCGGACTCGCCGCCGGTTGCACCACGGCGTCCGATTCCACCACCACGACGGTCTCCTCCGAACCGACCACCTCGGCAACCGTACCCAGCACCACCGTGCCCACAGACGACAGCGCTCCCGCCACCGAGACGACCCGTCGTGAACGTACCGACACCACTCGAGTGCCGTTCGAACTCGACATGCCGGTCGAGGTCGACGGGATCGAGTACTTGGTGCCGTCGGCAATCTGCTCGGCCGACGCCGAGGAGCTGCGATCCGTGCTCAACCAGTTGATGGCGTCCACCCAGCGGAGTGTCGAGGCCCTCGCCGGTGGTTGGCCTACCACCACGATGGCGCCCGACCCCGAGACCGCTCGCCAAGAGCTCGATCAGCTGGCGATCGCCGCCACCGCCATGGCCATCCACGAGAATCGCCTCGGGATTCTCGAACAGCGGTGGGCCGACCTCAACGCGGAGTATTCGCAATTCGACGGCGCGTCGAGCGGTCCGATCGATGACGCCACCCGCCAACGCTGGGCGACGATCGGTGGCAGCGTGGCCGAAGCCATCGATTCTGCGTGCGAGACGCTCTGATGTCTCAGCCTGTGATGTAGGTGCCGGTCCCCACCGCCACCAACACGTCGATGTCGTTGTGCAACTCCATCCGGGTCACCGCCACCCGCTTGCCGACCCGGAGGGTCGTCCCCGTGGCGACGAAGGACTCGCCCGATCCCGGACGGAGATAGTCGATACGGAGATCGATCGTCCCGAACCGGGCAAACACCGGTCCGACCTCCTCGACGCTGGATATCTGGCGATCGTGAAGGACCCGGGCGAGCGCCGTGACCCCGCCCACGAGGTCGAGGGTGGCCGAGATGACACCGCCATGGAGGATCCCCCGCATCACGTTCCCGACGAGCTCTGGGCGCATCTCGAACGACACCCGAACCTCGTCGATCTCGAACCGATCGACGTTCAGGCCCAGGAGGTGGTTGAAGGGAATGGCGTTGGTGAGCGAGGCCACCGCCTCGGCGATTTCGGGCGGGTTCATGTCAGGACCCCGTATCCCCCAACGGCGTGAGAGACAGGACGGTGTTCGGCGCCGTCCACCCAAATCCTCACCTGGCCCGAGATCCGGGTCCTCCCGGCTCGCAGGAGATCCGCCTGGGCAACGAGGTCGCCACCCACCGCCGGGCGGAGAAAGGTGATGTGCACGTCGGAGGTCACCGCCATCGGCTGCAGCCCCAGCACGGTGAAGGACAGCACCCACAGCGCCATGTCGGCGACGGTGAACTGCGTCGGACCGGAGATGAACCCGCCGGGGCGGAGGGTCGTGTCGTCGTAGAGCCAGCGAACCCTGGCGAACCCCTCGCCGAGATCGTCGCATCGATAACCGCTCGCATGCGACGACGGATATTCGGCGGCGATGAACTCGTCCACCTGCGCCGCGGTCAGATCCATCGGCAGATGATACGTGTCGTGCATCGGCCCCCATGCGACACGGTGACCTCGGGGTCACGGTGCCCAAGACGGCGAACGACTCGAGCCTGCGTAACAACTCGTCGTGTCGATCCGTCTCTGTGACATACCAACCATCTTGAATCAGGAGGAACGGAGAAGTGTGGACGGACGACAGACAATCGAAGCCTTCTACCGGGAGCACGCTGCTGCTGTCCGTGGCTACCTGCTGGCGATGTCACGCGACCCGATCTGGGCGGAGGATCTGATGCAGGACACCTTCGTCAAGGCTACGCGTTCACTCCCCGGATATCGGGGTGGGAGCCCGCGAGCGTGGCTCTTCGCGATCGCCCGCACGGTGTTCATCGACGACACCCGGCGACGACGGCCGTCACCGAGCGACCTCATCGACGACGTTGCCGTTCGTGACAGGGATGTCGAAGAGCACGACCTCATCGAACTCACCCTCGCCCGACTGCC
Organism: uncultured bacterium; assembly: GCA_963785075.1. GTDB lineage: Bacteria > Actinomycetota > Acidimicrobiia > Spongiisociales > ZC4RG35 > JAOUGY01. Next base: position 143,250 of record CAWATW010000010.1, on the reverse strand, counting down.
GGAACGGCAGCGAGCGGCGCTCCTCATGTCCGATCGCGCCGGCCTCGACTCATACGAGGTCGGTGAGGCGATGGGCATCACGCCCGGAGCGGCGCGGGTGCTGATCCACCGCGCACGTCTGGCCTTTCGTGCGGCATACCCGGGAGACGAACTGTGACTCACGAAGAATTTCAAGAGCTCCTCGAGGGATACGTCGACGAGACGCTGGATCGGACCATCCGAGCCGAGGTCGACCGGCATCTGGAGGACTGTGCCGAATGCCGCCAGATCCTCGATGGGGTGGCGGCCATCACGCTCGGAAGAGGGCCGAATGGCGAACTCGACGAGCACGCCATCAGGCGGTCGGTGAGACGGGCGACGTGGAGGACGGTGATCGACGCCGCTCTGATGCTGCTCGGGCTGTGGCTGGCGCTGTGGCTGGTGGCGGTGCTGGTCGTGCAGCCGCTGGTGGTGAACCGTGCCGGGCGGGCGGCGACGCTCGCCGAAGCGACGCTCGATCTGGCCACCATGACCAACCCGGGCGGATGGGTCACCGATCTCGAGATCCAGAGCACGGCACTCACGCGGACCGTCAGCGTCTCACTGGCGCTGCCGGTCGGCAGCGAGGTGCAACCGCTCGGGGTGGTGTCGGCGCGCATCGGCCCACTGGGATTCGGAGACGCGGACGGCGGCGCGTTCCTGCCCTTCGTGAACGCCGACCTCGGGGCGAGCGGCGACGCGCGAACGCTGTTGCCGAGGCTGGGGAGCGGGACGGTGTCGACGGTGGCCGTGACGTTCGCAGAACCGCTCACGATCGGCGAGGCGCAGACGATCGCCGACACGCCAGACCATGACACTGCGGTGACCTGGGTGGGCTTCGGTCTCGGAGCCGTCGCCCAGGGCTCCCCGATCGGTCTGATGGAAGGCGGGACCGTCGGCTACAGCACGTGTCTCGAGCCCGAGGCGGTGGATCGCGAGTTGCTTGGCGCCACCTCGGCCTCCATGAGTCGAGGTGGCGGATTCTCGCCGGCCGACATCGGAGCGGCCCGCGAGCGGGTGCGGTCGGCGTTGACGAACCTCGAGGATCCGGCCGCAGCCGACGCTTTGAGTCTGGCCGCGCCGGAGCAGTCGTTCGACCCGCGGCGCGCCCTGACATTGCTCGACCGGGGTGCGGGCGTGACGTGGCTCGTGGTCACGGGACCGACCGATGACGTGCTGGGTCTCCTCGACGACCTCCCGGGCGCATCCGCCTCGTTGATGGCGGTCGACTTCTACAACTGGTCCCTGCCCGTGTGCGGAAGGTGAGTGCGATGGGAACCTATGAAGACATCCGGGCCGGACGGCGGCTGGTGATCGCCGGGGTGGCGGCCGGCTACATGTTGGCGTTGGCGGCAGGGGTGCTGTTCGTCATCAACCTCGACGGCCAGATCCCGGGAGGCGTGTGGCAGGTGGCCGCCTGGCTGCTCCTATTGGTGACACCCCCGACGTGGGCCGCCATGTCACTCGATCGCCGACCCTCGCTCCTGAGGGTGGCGACGTACTCGGCGGTGGCACTGTCATTCCTCACGCTGTTCGGGGGGCTCCTCCCTCCTGTTCACCTGGTGATCGTGATCCTGTGGTTGCTGGCGGAGCGGAGACGTCCCGGGAGACCGGTCGAGCCCACAGGCTCTACGTGGAAGCGCCCCTTGCTGGCGATGGCGGTGGTGATCCCGGCCCTGCTGATGTATGCGCATCTCGACCCGGTCTGCGCAGTGACCGACGTCGAGGGACACACCGTCATCACGGCGGACTCCGACGCTCCGTCGGGGTGGCGACTGGGCACCTCCGTGGTATCCGGATCGAGCGTGTCGTCTGGGCCTGAAACAGAGACGACGACCTGCTGGAGTGACTCGATCGAATGGTGGGAGGGGATGGTCGGGTTGCTGGCGGCGGTCGCCGTCTTGAGCATCGGCACCCGGTGGCCGGCGAACGACCAGATCCGGTCGACGGCGACACCGGCGGGGGCACGTTCCTCCGGATGACACGTCGCGAGCCCCGATCGGGTCAATATCCCCGGTCGGGGTCTACCACGCCGACCAGCGGCTGACCCCGCGTCCACCGGCCATGGTTGGTGACGAAGAAGCCGGCCACGTCCCCCGGCCTGCTCCATGCCGCCGTGTGTGAGGTGATCACGAGGCCCGGGACCCGCCACCAGTGGTGATCCGATGGGAGCGGCTCCACCGGGAGCACGTCGAGCACCGCGTGCGACAGCCGGCCCGATCCGAGCGCCGAAATCACCGCCTCCACCTCGACGGTGTTCCCGCGTCCCACGTTGATCAAGGTGGCCCCCGGGGCGAGACGCTCGATCAGGTCGTGATCGACCAGACCGATCGTCCCGGGGGTGGAGGGCAGCACCGCCACCAGGTGGTGGAGTCCCTCGGCGAACTCGAGGCGGCGTTCGATCGGCAGCACGTCGAGGAACTCGGGGGCCGGCGTCCCGGATCGACTGCACCCCACCACGTGCAATCCGAGATGGACGGCGGTGGCGGCGATGGCTCGGCCGATGGAACCCGTCCCCATCACGCCCATCCTGCTTCCGGCCAGACCGTCGGGCGGCTCTTCGTGCCAGGTTCGGCGTCGCTCGATCTCACACACCCGCTGCGATCGGGCGAGCAGGTGGCCGAACACGAACTCGCGCATCTGGGGCCCGAACACACCTTCCAGCTTGGTGAGCACCACTCCCGGAGGGAGTCCGCCGGCGAGCAGGTCGTCGACGCCCGCCCAGGTCGACTGAATCCAGCGAAGGGAAGGCATCCTGTGGGCGGCGGCAGCCGCCAGCGCCGGGCTTGCGAGCAGAATCTCGGCGTCCGGAACCTCCCCGGGACGTGTGCAGGGATCGACGTCGAGCCCGGCATCCTCCAACAGCTCGACGAGTTGGCGGTTGTGCTCTTCGAGAACCACGACCCTCACTCGAGCAGCCCCTCGGTGCGATACCACGCCACCAGCCGTTCGAAGACGCTCTCCGGCGTGGTGTACGTGAGCGCCAGCGCATCGGCGGCGAGTGATCCGTCGTACCGGTGCCCGTGAAGCACGGTGCGCGCCATCTCGAGACAGATCGGCGCAGTCCGCCGGGTCACACGCCCATAGAGCTCGCCCGCGAACCCGGCCACCCACACCGCCGACCGCGGGAGGTATCTGACTTTCAGAGGGCGGCCGAGATGCTGTTCGAGCAGCGCCAGCGCCTCCCGCAGAGCGATCGTGAACGAGTTGAGCACGTAGCGTGCCCCCGGAGTGCCACGGGTGGCCGCCGCGACATGACCATTGGCGCAATCGTCGATGTCGACGACCGAGATGGTGGAATCGACGACGAACGGCAGTTTCCCACGCGCGAGGTCGAGCACGATCTTTCCGGTACCGGTTGCCCGGCCGGGGCCTTGGACGGACGACGGATTGACCGTCACGATCTCGATACCTTCCAGCGCCGTGACTGCTCGTTCCGCGAGGTGTTTCGATCGCTCGTATTCCGACAGGTACCAGCCCCGATGCGGAGACGTCTCCGATCCCACGGTTCCGACTCGCTCCCCGAGAGCCGCCGCGGATGAGGTGTAGACCACGCGCCGGCATCCTGCACGGCGCGCCGCGTCCACCACGTTCACCGATCCCTCGACGTTGACGCGAACCATGTGCTCGGAGTGTCGACCACACATCTCGTTGACGCCGGCGATGTGGAACACGACCTCTGCTCCCGCCACGGCCGATGACAGGGATGCTGGTTCGAGCATGTCGCCGCGGACGGGCTCGGCTCCTGACGCTTCAAGGGCCACATCGGTCTCGGCAGTGCGACTGAGAGCACGGACCTCGTTTCCGTCGGCGACGAGCCTTCGAAGGACCGGGCCTCCGACGACGCCGGAAGCCCCGGTCATGAAGACCCGCATGCTCAGACCGCCGCGCCCCGACGTGCGGCCCTGACGGTCTCCCAGAATCCCGACACGTATTGCCAGGCGGAGATCACGGTGAGGACAACTGCGATCAGCATCAGCCACTGGTCGAAATAGAGGCCTCCGATGGGCTCGGCAAATCGGATGAAGGCAAAGCCGATGGCCACGAATTGGGATGTGGCCTTGATCTTGCCCCATTGAGACGGACGGACCAGTCCACCACCGAGCGCTACGAGCCCGCGCAGCGCCATGACCACGAACTCGCGCATCACGATGATCAGCGCCGCCCAGACCGACACTCGATCGATCGCCACGAGTGCCAACAGGCTTCCAGTGACCAGCAATTTGTCGGCCGTGGTGTCGAGGAAGGCACCGAGGGTGCTGGTGACGTTCCAACGACGGGCCAGATACCCGTCGAAGAAGTCGGTGGTGGCAGCGATCGTGAAGAGAACACAGGCGGGCACCAACTGACGCGTCTCGACCCCCTCACCAAGGGTGAGAGCCATGATGACCGGCACCAACAAGATGCGGCTGACGGCAAGCAGATCTGGAACGGAGATGGTGTGACCTCTTTCAGAGATCATACTGCCGGACCGGTTCGCCCAACTGCCCCGGAAACGAGACAGACGGGCCCCTTTGGCCCGTGGCGTTCCCCCGCCGACCTGTCGGGGTCCTCTCGGGTGACGCCGCGATCCCGCGCTTGGCCGAACGGTGGTCGCCCCCTGCACGACCATCTTCAGGGCTCTCCTCAGCGAGGCATTGCTCGAACCAGCAGACGATCCCTCGGGGGCGGCGGTGAATCTGGATTCGATGGAGAGCGTCTCGATCGGATCGCTCACCGAAGGGCTGGGCCGCCTGAGTGACGAGCGAGTGCGTCAGGTTGCGCAGCGCTCGACGTCGCAGTCGATCGCTCCCTCCGAAGGTCATCGGAATCTGAACGGACCGTCAGTCCTGGACAACCCCGAGCAGCACGCGGTCTCCGTCGGCGCGATGGTCGACCCGACTATTCGTTCCACGGCTGCGCGGCGTCAGCACGGCGGCCCTCATGCCCAGTCGTACGTGCGTTCCACAGCCTGCTTCCAACGTCCGAGGAGCCGCGATCGTTCGTCGGAACCCATCGCCGGCTCCCAACGCCGGTCCTCGCCCCAGTTCGCCCGAAGGTCGGCGAGTGAACTCCACACCCCGGTTGCGAGCCCAGCGGCGTAGGCGGCGCCCAGGGCCGTGGTCTCCGAGACGCGGGGTCGGACGACGGGAACCCCGAGGACGTCTGCCTGGAACTGCATGAGCAGGTCGTTGCCCACCATTCCGCCATCGACTCTCAGCTCGGTGAGATCCACACCGGAGTCGGCGTTCATGGCATCCACCACCTCGGCCGTCTGGAACGCGGTCGCTTCGAGCACCGCCCGTGCGAGATGACCCTTGTTGGCATATCTCGTGAGCCCGACCACCGCCCCCCTGGCGTCGGAGCGCCAGTGAGGGGCGAACAGCCCAGAGAACGCGGGCACGAAGTAGACGTCGCCGTTGTCGGCGACCGACTCGGCCAGCGCTTGTATGTCCGCCGAGTCCTCGATGAGCCCGAGATTGTCCCTGACCCACTGCACGAGCGCACCGGCGACCGCGATGCTGCCCTCGAGCGCATAGGTGGGCGGTCGATCGCCGATCCTGTAGGCGACCGTCGAGAGCAGGCCGTGTTCGGAACGAACCAATTCGGTTCCGGTGTTCAGAAGCAGGAAACAGCCGGTCCCGTAGGTGTTCTTGGCTTCTCCTACTTCGAAACACGTTTGCCCGAACACTGCCGCCTGTTGGTCGCCGAGGATCCCTGCGATGGGGACACCCTGGAGCGAACCGACGCACTCCGCGATGGTCCCGGACGACGACACGATCTCTGGCAACACCTCGCGAGGAACCCCCACGGCCGCACAGAGATCGTCGTCCCATGTCAGGGTGTCGAGGTCCATCAGCAGCGTACGAGACGCATTCGTGGCGTCGGTGACGTGGACGGTTCCGCCGGTGAGCTGCCATACGATCCAGGAGTCGACTGTCCCGAAAGCCAGCTCTCCCGCCGTCGCTCGAGCCTTCAGACCGGGATCGTTGTCGAGCATCCACCGAAGCTTGGGGCCGGCGAAATAGGTGGCCACCGGGAGGCCCGTCTTGGCCCGGAACCACTCACCGCCGTGAGACTCGGTCAACCGGTTGCAGAGGTCACCGGTCCGAGTGTCCTGCCAGACGATGGCGTTGTGCACCGGCTCACCGGTCGCTCGATCCCAGAGGACTGCGGTCTCGCGCTGGTTCGTGATCCCGACCGCGGACAGATCGGCGGCGTCGATGCCGCCGTCGGCCAACGCCCCTTCGATCACTTCCCATGTCCGTTGCACGATCTCTGCAGGGTCGTGCTCGACCCAGCCCGGCTGCGGGAAGATCTGCCGGTGCTCTCGCTGGTGGGAGGCCACGACAGCTCCCCCACTGTCGAAAACCATGAATCTGGTGCTGGTGGTTCCCTGATCGAGGGCACCTACGAGTTCGCTCACCAGGGCGACGATAGCGACCGCCGGCAATCAGATATGAGAGCGAAGGGACTAAACCAGTGATGGATGACCGATAGGCGAATTCACGGACTCGACGTCGCTCGAGCGGTAGCCATGATCGGCATGCTCATCGCCCACTACGTGGAATCGACTCGAGACCTCGGGCTCGGGAGCATGATCAGGGACTTCGTCGACGGCCGCGCAATGCCGCTGTTCATGGTTCTGGGCGGCGTCGGCATCAGCTTCCTCGCCAAGCGCTCACCGGCCCCAGATCGCGACCTCCTGACACGCGCACTCATCCTGTTTCCGATGGGACTCGCCCTCCAGGAGTTCACGACCGACATCGCGATCATCCTCCAGTACTACGCGTTGTTCTTCCTCGTGGCCATCGGGCTGCGAAGGCTTCCGGACAAGGCGTTGCTGATGGCGGCCATGGCCGTGTTGCTTCTGGGCGCCTATTCGAAACAGATGTGGGCGCCACTCGTCGACTCGTACGATGGGTGGGAGGGGGGTCGCACCCTGTTCGAGGCCGGCACATGGTGGTCACTTGTCGTGTCCGGCTATTACCCGCTGCTCCCGGCCGGGGCGTTTCTCGCCACCGGTATGTGGCTCGGCCGCCGAGATCTCCAGTCACCTCGCTTCGCCACCCGGCTCGCCGTCGTCGGGATTGCGCTGGCGTTCGCAGGATCGTGGCTGGGAGCATGGATCGGCGAGGAAGTGTCGGCTTCTGGCCTCACGTTCGATGAGGCATCCGGCGACAACGTGATGGTCGAAGACCTCGTCGCAAGATACGCAGAGCGGGAGGCGCTGACCGAGGCCGAAGCCGCCCGACAGATCGCGGACCGATATCCACAGACATCGGCGGGTGTCGAAGGGCTCACCGAGCTCGCATCGTCGATCGAACGCACGACCTCCGGGTTTCGGTGGCAACGCTTGTTCGACACAGAAGGGCACTCGCAGATGCCGGCGTGGGTGATCGGCTCCACTGGAGCATCATTGGCTGTGATCGGCGGCTCGTTGCTCGCCGCATTTGCGGCGGCCTTGTCGCCGCTGACCCTTCTCGGCGAGATGGCTCTGACGTTCTACGCCTATCAGGCGATCGTGATCAACTGGACGCCGGCTCGAGGAGAGACCACGACTGCCGAAGAGTATGTGCTGTGTCTGGTTCTGATCGTCGGCTTCATGATGTTCGCCTATGTGTGGCGGACCTGGCGCCGCCGCGGTCCGCTGGAGATGGTGCTCAGGATGGGTTCGGCACCAAGGGTGTTGCCCGCTCGTGCCGGGCCGGCCTGACTCCGGAGACGTCGGTCAGATCTCGCCGCTCGGTCGTGGTCACATCGGGGCGAACAGGTCGACCGGGTTGTCGTCGGGGTCGAGGATCGTGGCATAGCGCTGCCCCCACGGCGCATCGAATGGATCGACGTGGCTGTGGTAGCCCGACTCGACCATGCGGGCAAAGGTCTCGTCGACCTCGGCAGCAGAGTCGCAGAGGAACGCCAGGCCGATGCGGTGCCCTCCGGACGGTTGGGTCCACTCCGAGAAGCTCTGAATGACATCCACGGTGTCGAACATGATCCGGATGCCACCGGGCAACACCCCCTCGACATGGCCCTCTGCGACATCAGGAAGGTCGACTCCCAGCTTGCGATAGAACGCGACGGCAGCCGCCATGTCCGAAACGATCAACCCGAATGCATCAAAGGTCGCCATACCTGGACACTACGCAGGTTGTGACGGTTTCGACGACGAGTCACGCCGGCTGGCGGTGGGCTGCCAGCTCCTGGGCTCGACGAGGATCCCGCAGCCACGTCTCCACCACATCGGCGGCGTCCTCGACCTGGAGATCGACCTCGCCTCGCTCGACGCTCGAGAAGCGCTTCAACACGAAGTCGGCGGGGTCCTGCCGACCCGGCGGGCGGCCGACACCGATCTTGAGACGGGAGAACTCGCGGGTTCCCAGCGACTTCTCGAGCGACTTCAGCCCGTTGTGCCCACCTGTTCCGCCGCCCTCCTGTAGCCGGAGTCGGCCGAACGGAAGGTCGATGTCGTCGTGGAGCACCAGCAGATCGTCGAGTCCGAGCTTGTAGTAGGAGAGGGCCGCCTTCACGGGCCCACCCGACTCGTTCATGTAGGAGATCGGCGAAGCGAGGAGAACGGGCTTCCCGTCGATCCGCACCGTCGCGACTTCGCAACGGACACGGGCGGGGCCGCGCTTGAATCGGGCATCCCAGCGTTGGCCGAGCACGACGAGCACTTCCAAGCCGACGTTGTGACGGGTTCCCTCGTATTCGGCCCCCGGGTTTCGGAGACCGACCACGAGCTTCACTCCGCCGTCACTCTCCCGAGTCTTCCTCAGCAGCCTCATCGGCAGCACCCTCTTCGGCGCCTTCTTCGCCCTCGGCGCCCTCTTCGCCCTCGAGGCCTTCCTCGGGCTCTTCTTCGACCACGGCACGAGGGATCGCAACGGTCGCAATCACCGTGTCAGGATCGTCGAGGAACTCCACACCCTCGATCGCGGAGAGCTCTTCGACGCGAATGGAATCGCCGAGCTCCAGGCCGGACACATCCACCTCGATCGAGGAAGGAATCGCCATCGGCAACGCCGAAACCGACAAGGTACCGGCCGACTGGGTCAGGACCCCGCCTTCGACGACTCCGGCCGGATCGCCCACGAGCTCGACATGGACGTCGGCTGTCGTGGCCTCGTCGAGCGAGATCCTCAAGAAGTCGACGTGGCGAATGGCGTTGCGGAACGGGTGCCGCTCGATCACCTTCGGCATGGTCACATGCTGCTCCGACTCGATCTCGAGCGTGATGATGGCGTTGCTTCCCGAATGCTGGATGATCCCCATGAGGTCGTGATGGTCGACGGATACGATGATCGGATCGATACCGCGCCCATAGATGATGCCCGGGACGTTGCCCTCACGGCGAAGGCGCCGGGACTCGCGGCTCCCGGTGGCGCGACCCGTCTCGGCGCGCAGCGTGATCTGGTCGGACATGACAGAAAACTCCTGGAAGGGGAAGACGACCCATTATGCCTGCATTCACCCGGATGTGGCAAGGCGACGAATCCACCCGACCGAGGATTCCGCAACCTCTGCGACGACCTCATCGATGGATCGGCCCTTGATGCGCCACGAGTGGTCTGCTCCTGGCAGATCGACGACATCGGCGGAAGGCAGTGAACGGACGTGCCGGTCGAACAACGCGCCGGTGGCGAGGGCGTCACGGTCACCCTGGATGAAGAGCATCGGAACCTCGATGTCCGGGAGGTGCTCGACGCGCAGGCGATCGGGCTTTCCTGCTGGATGGAGCGGATATGCGTACAACACGAGTCCCACCATCTGTTCCCCGTCGGACGCCAGCATCGACGCAATGCGGCCTCCCATGGAGCGGCCGGCGAAGACGAGGGGCATCCCCAACTCTCTCCGTACCCACGCAGCCACGTCGCGATGGCAGTCCATCAACTTCGGCGCCCGATCCGGGGCCTTCCTACCTCCCTCGGTATAGGGATAGTTGAACGTCACCACCGTCAGCCCGCGAACCGCGAGCTGCTCGGCGAGCGAGGCCATCATCGGGTGGTCCTGATTCGTCCCGGCTCCGTGCGCCAGCAGCATCACCGGGCCGCCATCACCCCGAATCCTCGACGTGACGGTTCCACCGGCCCAATCCACTGTGTGCGTGCGCACCTTCATGGTGTCGAAGGTAGAGCCAGGTCCACGACCAACGCCCGATGATCGAGCCCGGCGATTCGGGCAACCCGGGCAGCAGTCACGTCGAGGGCGCGAGTGAACACGTGATCGATGCGAAGGAGCGCAGGCCACGATGGATATCGTGCCCAGGTCGGGGGAGCCCGCACACCTTCCCGTTCGGCCCACTCTGAGACGCCGTCGGTCAATCGTGCTGCCAACCGTCGGTATGCAGGCCACCAGGGAGTGGCGTTCATGTCTCCGGCAAGCACGCCTCGAGTCATCGTGGAGATCTGAGGCTCGATCCCGTCGAGTTGGGCTCGACGGGCGCGAACACCGGTCAATCCTTCCAGAGGGTTCGCGAGATGGATGGTCAGAACGTCGGTCGGACGGCCTTCGAGGTCGAGGCTCCCTCGATAGCCACCGCGAAAGGCCAGAGCGAACGGTTCGGCACGCATGGGATGAACCGACACCAATGCCCGACCGGCGAACTCGAGGGACGGCGACACGGCGCCATACCGGAAGCGGCGTTCGAGAATCCGCCCGGCGTCGGGGCCGACCTCCTGGGCGCAGACGACATCCGGGCGATACTCGTCTAGGAACCGCTCGAAATCTCGGGGTACGACGCGGCCGTTGTAGAGATTGACCGTGACGAGCCGCATCGTCTCCTCGAGCTTCAAGCGGTCTGCGGCGGAAGCGTCTGAAGGGCGTCCTGGATCTCTTCGAGCCCGGCGAGGTACCCGTCGAGCTCGCGCCGAAGTTGGCTGACATCGTCGACATGACCCAGTTCGCCCGGGGCCGTCGACTCGAGTGCCAGTGAACCCACTTTGACGGCAAGCGTCTCGATGCCGGTCACGGTGGCGGCGGATCGGGACAGGATCTCCGATCGCCGGCGCTCCACATCGTCGACCTCTTCCAGCTGCGCCTCCAACTCTTGGGCGAGCCTGGTTCCGGGCCCGGCCGCTCTCGCCCGATCACGGATCGAACCGGCATCGACCACTCGCAGGAAGCCTGCCGCCCGTTGCGCCCAGAGCAGCGAGTCGTACAGGCGCTCGAGCGCATCGTTGACCCGAACCTTCATCCCGGCGAAGTTCTCCGTGTCGGAAAGGGACTCGACGGCGCCCTCGAACCGTTCCCTGGCTTCGAGACCGGACAGCATGTAGCGCCGGTGCTCGGCGTCGAGGGCACCGAGGTCCTTCTCGAAGTCAGGTGCGAGGAGCGAAGATATGAGCTTGGGGTCACGCAGGTGCAGCACGACGGAGGTGAGCCAGGCCGCCAGCGCCGACCCGACGACCCAAGGCCAGCCGATCCCGGTGGAAAGCCCGACGGCGGCCAACGCCCCGCCTGTGACCAGTCCGGCGGGAGATGTGGTGGCCTTGGCGAGGAGCTTGCCTCTCCGGACCCTGGCGTCGTGTCTGAGCGTCATGATCAGAAGTTCGAGATCACCTGTTGGAACACCGCACCGATCGTGCTCGGGTCGGTCGCCTGATACAGCCGGGCTTGAGAAGACTCGGCGATCTGACGGAGCGCGTCCACATCGGCATCCGTGCCATACGCCACGGGGAACACCCGGACGGGGTCGCGCTCGTTGGACGAGAGCTGCGTGAGCAGCGGATCGATGTTGCACCCGTCGTCGTAGTCGTCACAGACGCCGTCGGACAGCAGGATCACTGCGTTGATCTTCGTCGTGTCGAAGCTCTCTCGCACCGAGGTGACCGCCGCCGACGTCGAGTCGTAGAGCCCGGTGCCACCGTCGGCCAGCAGACCTCGCACGCTCGATTCGAGTTGAGCGCGATTCTCCGACAGCGGGGCTATCGGCACCACCTCGAGCCAGTCCTGATCCTCGCCGACGAGCCGGGTCGAGAATGCCCACAGCCCGACCTCGTCGGCGTCCTTGAACTCGTCGAGGCTCGCGAGAACCGCCTGCTTGGCGAGATCGAGCTTCGTGAAGCCGTTTCCACCGAGATCGGCCATCGAGCCGGAGACATCGAGGAGCATCAACACCCGGGCGGTCTTGCGATTCACCTCCCACGAATCGATGAGAGCGGCGAGCACTGCGGGATCCGGCACCTGCAGCTCCGTCTCGGGCTGGGAAGGATCGAGGCCGTTTTCGCGGGTGATCGGCTCGCCGATCGCCACCGCCGGATTGCCGGGACGGAAACCGAACTCGAGCACTGATGCCTGATTCTCGGGGTCGTCGACGACGAAGTCGACGAACATCTGGGCAGCCTGGCGATCGACGTCATCGACCCAGTCGGCGTCGAGGATGAAGGCGGGATTGTCGCTGAAGAGCGTGCCCTCCTCCGGATAGATGGCGACCAACGGAACATTCGGCGGCGTCGAGGCCTCGCCCGTGTCGGCAGGGTCACCACGGTTGTAGGCGATGACAGACACCTCTTCGACCGCGACCGCAGACGCGTAGGTCATCGGTCGCCCGCGCAGGTCCTCACGCAGCATGTTGTCGAGGAAGGTCAGCGTCGTGTCTCCGTAGTGCACCGTCGCCGCCTCCACGCCTCTCACGAAGTCGACGACTTGCGGTGACTCGACTTGATCCAGGGTGAGTGGCGCCGTCGATCCCGTGGCGGCCGAGTAGATGGCAATGGTTGCCGACAGGCCGGACGTGGAGAAGTTGGGGTTGGTCTTGCCGAGCTTGAAAGGGCCCCACTCGGGATGGCCGACAGCTCCCCATCCTTCGGGGTTCTGCGAGAGGTCGAGCACGTCCTGCCAACCGATGTCTGCCTCGGGCCATCCGAGCGCCTCCGCCATCGGCCGCGGCATGGCGAGCACGAGCGGAGTGAGCATGATCCGTTGGAAGTCGCCGGTGATGGCCGGCAACCCCTGTTCGGCCAGCCGTTCGTTGACCACGGCACCCCAGGCGGCCGAGGCCGGGCTCCACAGCACCGGTGGCGGATCGGAGGTCTGATCCTCGGGCCATCCTTCGGCCAGCAGCGAGGCACCACGTCCAGACGCGGTCCGGTAGATGCTCATGCCGACGCATTCACCGTCGACCTCAGGACCGGTGGCGTTGAATTGCTCGGCGAGAGCGGTCAACAGTGTCACCTTCTCGGAGGAGACGTGCGCCGGTATCTCCCGGCACCCATCAGGCACGTCGACGGGACCTGCGGTATCGCCAAACGTCGGCTCGTCGTCGCCGAATGGCAGACACGCCGACACCACCAGGGCCAAGATCGCCACCAACGACCAATGTCTCATCGAATGTCCTCCCATACCGAAGTCAGTGTGGCACGAGTGGCGTCATCCGGGGAAGGGCTCTTGTCCCCGGGGGTTCCGAGTCCGTCCGGCAGCGGACCCACCACTCCAGCCGCGGGCCGGACACCGGCGGACGTGAATCGGCGAGCGCCTTCCTCGCTCATCAGGGTTTCGATCAACCCGTCGCTGCCGCGGCCATTGCCCACCGCCACGTACTCCATCCATGGACCGACATCCGGATAGCCGATCTCGAAGCGTCCTCCCCGGTTGATGGCGTTCTGGAACTGGCCGGCGACCGACACCTCGGTCGTCACGACGACATCGGCGCGAGAATCGCCGAATGCCACGAGATCACTCATGAGCTGGGCGTCATCACGTCCGACCGTGCGGAGCGCTGCAGCCAGCGAGTCCCCATTTGCGCCGAGGGCGGGCTCGAACAGCGACCACGCCAGCATGCCGGCCTCCGATCTGGTGGGGTCGACGAGACCGAGCTTGAAGTCACCCCACGACGAGTTCCCACCGAGGTCCGGCCAGGTCGAACCGAGTGAAGACGCCACGCAGGCCGCGTCGACCTTGTCACCGCATGCAAGCTCGAGCACTTGCCACCGGGTTCTCCACCCCGCAACGACGATCGGGCTCTCGACGACCACCGGGCCTACCTCGGTACCGGCCTCGAAGTCGGCGGACGGGCCCAAGACCACTCCTCGCTCGGGAAGCTGATCTCCCGAGGACCAACGCTCGAAACCGATCCCCAGCTCAGATGCCACCTGTTCGCAGGCAACCTCGAGCGCCGGAACACACGCCAGTACCAGATCGGAGTCGACCTCGACGGGCGACGAGTCGGCGGTGGTGTCGTCGGGCCCCTCGTCGGAAGCCGGGCGCGACACGATCCATCCGGCAAGCAGGATTCCACCGCCCACCACGAGCGCTACGAGTGCGGCTCTCCAACCGCTCACCTGGCAATCACGATCCGATGGTACCGGCAGGGGTACCCTCTTACTACATGAGGGTGATCGTCTTCCCCAACCCCGACGACCTGGCTGCGGGTGCAACTGCCGCCATCACGACGGCCATCAAGGGATCGGACCGCCCCCGCGTGACGGTCGGTCTGGCCGGCGGATCGACCCCGAGATCGACCTACGAGCAGCTCCGATGGGCCGCTGTTCCCTGGGACATGGTGGATCTCTGGCTGTCGGACGAGCGTTGGGTGCCTCACGATCACGAGGACTCGAACGGACGGATGGTTTCGGAGGTCCTCGTTGACCATATCGACGCCCGCTTCTTTCGACCGCGATGGTCCGAGTACCTCACGGCCGCGGACTCTGCGGCCTATTACGAGGCAGATCTGCGTCGAATCGTGCCTGACGGGGCAGCTGATGTCGTGCTGCTCGGGTTGGGTGCCGACGGCCACACGGCCTCGCTCTTCCCGGAGACCGAGGCATTGGGTGAGACCACGCGCTGGTTCATTCACAACGAAGTCCCCCAGCTCAACACCTGGCGGCTGACTGCCACGGTGAAGATGATCCAGCGAGCAGCACTCGTCCTGATGCTCGCTGCCGGCGAGTCGAAGGCGGATGCGGTGGCCACTGCGCTCGAAGGACCCGATGGGTCCGTACCTGCTCAACTGTTGCGTCGCGCCCACGGTGAGGTGGTGTGGATGGTCGACGAGGCTGCTGCCTCCAAGCTGTCGACCACGCTTCTCGAACGCGTGTAGGTCGCCGCCAGGCGCCGAGCGAAGTGCCATATCTCACCTCGGGCACCTCGACGCCCGGCACCTTCGGTTGCGTTCGGCGCCGTGCGCTCGGAGGACCGACGAGCGGCGGCCGTTGCCCGGGTGCACCACACAGCTTCGGCGAAGCCCTCGGACCGCGGCGCCTCGATTGCCGTACCGAACGGCTGCGCCCGTGCCCGACAACCCCGGTGTGCCCGACGGACTCACCGCCGGTCATCACGAGAGGCGAGCGAGGCCATTCGGTCGGACGTGGCACCGAGGCGGGTCTCTCACAGTTTCGAGCGCTTCGTACACTCGCTCGAGGATGAGGAAGATCGCTTCGACCGTTGCCGCACTCCTGATTGCGGCGTGCTCGGGGGCATCGACGGCGAGCCCCGCGACCAGCGACACCCCGCCTTCCTCCACGGCCTCGACGGTGCCTCGCGGCGAGCTGGTGCGGACGGCGAGTTCGAGCGTCGAGGTGTTCGCTCCTCCCGAGATCGGGGATTGGCCTGTGGTGGTGACGGTTCACGGCGGTGCCTGGGTGTCCGGCGATCCGGCCCAGATGGCTCCCCTGGCAGCCGATCTCGCATCGCGGGACATGGTGGCGTTCAACATCACGTATCGGGCCATGGACCAGGGCGGACGCTTCCCGGACATCGTGGAGGACGTGGCGTGCGGGATCGTCGCAGCACGCGAGGCGGCTGACCGATACAGCACGACACCCGATGACCTGTGGGTGGTCGCCCACTCCGCTGGTGCCCAGCTGGCCGCCCTCGTGGTGTTGGGGTCCGACACCTTCCATTGCGCCACCGGCGAAGTCCCGCCGGTCCAAGGCTTCGTCGGCCTCGCCGGGCCTTATGACGTGACACGGATCGCGATCCTGAGCACGTTGTTCGGCGCCACACTCGACGAGGCGCCGGACCTGTGGGCAGAAGGCAACCCGCGCACCTACGTCGAGACTGCCCCGGCAGACCTGCGGCTGCTCCTCGTGCACGGGGATGCCGACGAAGTGGTTCCGATGTCGTTCTCAACCGATCTCGGTTCGGATCTCGAGACTGCCGGCCGGGACGCCCGGTTGATCACCCTCCCGGGAGCGACCCACTCCGATGTTCGGGATCCCGCGGTGGTCGGAGAGCTCATCGCCGACTTCATCGAGGCTTGACCAGCGGGCCGCTCGGTGTCAGAACGACTCGAAGCCTCGCACAGTCAGCCGCGGACCCCGGCGTGGAGGCCCGCCGGCCGCCTCGAGTAGGCGTACCACGCGCGCCCGATGTGGACGGAACGGCTCGAGCAGTTCGAGCATGCGCTCGTCGGTGCCCTGCGCCTCCCCGGCGAGTTGCCACGACACGACGTTCTTGAGGTGGTAGTCGCCAACGGATACTGCATCGGCGTGACCGTGGCTGATCACCAGCGTCTCGTTGACGGTCCACTCCCCCACGCCCCGAATTCGAGCGAGGTATCGGATTGCGGTCGCGACGTCGACATCCGCCAACCGATCGACCCGATTCGCGTCCATCGCCAGCCTGCGGAGCGTATCCGCACGCCTCTTCTCGATCCCGAGATCGTGGTATGCGTGATACGCGCTCTCGGCCATCCTCTCCGGGTCGGGCGGCAGCCAGAGCGTCGGGTGCGGTCCGGGCGCCGGCTCGGAGAAGCGTCGCGTGATTCCCCGGAGGCCGGAGGCTGCCTCCTTGCCTGTGACCTTCTGACCGACCACCGCGTACACAGCAGCCTCGAAGACCAGCCTGGTTCGCCCGAGCCGCTGTCCCGGCCGTCTTCTCTGCAATTCCGCGACCGTCGGGTGGTCCGACGTCCAAGAGTGTCCGAGATCGGTCGCCCCCACCATGTCAGCACCATTCTCGAGGGCCCACTCGGCTCCGCGACCCCATGCCTCGAGGGCAACGGCGTCGCGATCTCTCCAGATCCTCACGGTGGCAGGCCCCGAGGGGGTCCGCATCGCCTTCCACCAACCAAGCTCGTTGCGACCCGCCCACGCAAGCCCCAGCGGTCGAGTGGTCCGCCGCAGATCGAGCGGACCGTCGATCTGCAGGTGTCTCACGGGCATCGGAGCAACCTACCTCGTCCTCAGTGCTCGGCGATGCCAGCACTGATCCGCATCGGCGGCCGACCCGGGCGGGAACCAGCATCGACCATGGTCGGCAGCTCAAAGCACGCCACTCGACACGCCTGAGGCGTCAGCTTTTCCGGCGCCGCTGAAGCTGGCGCCTCAGAAACCACACTCCAAACGTGGGCTCGGGCTCGGGCTCGGGCGGGGGCGTGGCGGCCCTCTCCTCCATCAGCTCGACCTTGGAGCGCATCTCTTTCAGCCGCTCGCGCAGGAATTCGGACTCCGTCTCGGCCTTGGCGGCACGCTCCCGCGCATCTGCCAGTTGCTGACCCGCTTCGTGGAGATTGCCGAGCTGGTTCAGGATCCGTGACCACTGATCGAGTGGCACGAGAACTGCATTGGGCTCATCGGGACTCTCGGATCGGGGAAGCAGGTCACGAGCCACCTCCGGTCGATCTGCCGGATCGGGACCGGTGGCGGCCGCCCGGTCGTCGATCGTCTCGGCATGGTGCGCCGAGACGGTCGCGACGCGTGGTCGGCGGGGGCGGTTCCAGACGAAGGCCGGATCTTCAGTCACCTCCGAAGCCTATCGCCGGCCGGCGACAGTGACCGGGAGATGACACCGAATGTCAACGGTCCCGCCACGCCCATTGCATCGGGATCTAGCATCGGCTCATGGAAACGCGGAGGTCCGATGCCGTCCGAGCATGAGATCCGTGCCTTGGTGGCACAGGTCGTGGATGGTCTCATGGCCGGTACCGAACCGGAGCACGAGACCACGCCGGCATCCCAGGCGCCACCACCGGATGACCTCGCTTCCATCGCCATCGGCGCAGACCACGGCGGGTATCCCCTCAAGGACTTCCTCGCTTTCCGGCTCAAAGAGCGCGGGCACCGGGTCGTGGACTGCGGGACTGACTCGTCAGATGCCGTCGACTATCCCGACTTCGCCTTGGCTGTCGCCGAAAAGGTGGCATCGGCCGAGTGCAGCTACGGAGTCGTAGTGGACGGAGCCGGCATAGGCTCGGCGATGGTCGCCAACAAAGTGCCGGGAATCCGGGCCGCGCTCTGCTACGACGTGTCATCGGCGATGAACAGCCGGGAGCACAATCACGCTAACGTCCTGACCCTCGGAGCCGGGTTGATCGGGCGGAATCTCGCACTTCAGATCGTCGAGACCTGGCTGGATACTCCGTGGTCGGAAGGCCGTCACGCCCGCAGGGTGGACAAGATCATGGAGATCGATCGTCGATTCAGGAGTAGCCAGTGACCACCGACAGAGACGCCATCGTCGATGCCGTCACCAGACAGGTCCTCGCTCACCTCGCAGGCACAGAAGACTTCTGCGATTGCGACGGCGCATGCGCCGCCCGATCATCGGACAAGGTCCGGGAGGTCGTACACAACGGCGCCTCTCGTGTCAGCTATCGAGGTGCAGGCGCCGACGTCCCACGCGATCTCGCTCACACGATCGATCACACCCTGCTCAAACCCGACGCCACGTCGGCCGATGTGGACAAGCTCTGCGACGAGGCGGTCGAGTACGGCTTTGCATCGGTGTGCGTGAATCCCACCTGGGTCCGCCGATGCGCAGACCGGGTGCGTGGCTCGTCGGTGAGAGTCGCTTCGGTCGTAGGGTTCCCCTTCGGAGCGATGGTGCCACAGATCAAGGCCATGGAAGCCCGGCAGGCCCTCCGGGATGGCGCTCGTGAGATCGACATGGTGATAAACATCGGCGCTCTCAAGTCAGGCGATCACACCCTCGTCGCAGACGACATCGCTCGCATCAGCGATGCCTGCCATGAAGTAGGTGGACTGAACAAGGTGATTCTCGAGACGGCGATGCTCACAGACGAGGAGAAGGTCGTCGCCTCGCATCTCTCCAAGGTGTCCCGGGCAGACTTCGTGAAGACCTCCACCGGCTTCGGTGGCGGAGGTGCGACCGTGCACGACGTGCTTCTCATGCGTGAGACCGTCGGGCCGCAGATGGGCATCAAGGCGTCCGGCGGCATCCGCACCGTGGACGACGTTCGTGCCATGATGGCGGCCGGAGCCACCAGGATCGGCGCATCGGCCGGCGTGAGCATCGTGACCGGAGAGGGAGGAACCAGTGGCGAGCGGTATTGATCTTCGGTCGTACGTCTTTCTCGACAGCATCCAGCCGCAGTTCGCGGCGTTCCTCGGCACTGTTGCCCAGGGCTTCCTCCCGCTCGCCGGTGAAGCGTCGCTGTGGGTTGAGATCTCGCCAGGAATCGAGATCAACCGCCTCACCGATGTGGCGCTCAAGTCCAACGCCGTCAAGCCCGGTATGCAGATCGTGGAGCGGTACTACGGGCTGCTCGAGATCCACTCGCCGCACCAGGCGGAGACGCGATCCGCGGGGGCGTCGATCCTCGGAGCCGTCGACCTCCGAGAGGGGGACCGCATCAAACCCCGCATCCTCTCGAGCCAGATCGTTCGCCGCGTCGACGACCACCAGGCCCAGTTGATCAATCGCATGCGGCATGGGCAGATGCTCATACCCGGCCAGACGCTCTACGTGCTC
This sequence comes from uncultured bacterium, assembly GCA_963785075.1. Lineage (GTDB taxonomy): Bacteria > Actinomycetota > Acidimicrobiia > Spongiisociales > ZC4RG35 > JAOUGY01. The sequence goes on along the minus strand of CAWATW010000010.1, from coordinate 123,600 downwards.
GAATGTGAGCCCGCTGCCTACGCGGCCCTCGCCACCAACGAGGCCGAGAAGGCCGCCAACATCAACGTGCTCGAAGTCCGGGCATCCGGGTCGATGGGCAGGGTCTATCTCGGCGGCGAGGAACGGGACATCGATGTCGGTTGGAGAGCGGCGGTGGCCGCGCTCGAAGGTCTCGAAGGTCGAGAAGCCAGTTAGTCAGACGGAGGAAGGAGACCCCCATGGCGGAAGCCCTAGGGATGATCGAATGCCGCGGTTTCGCCGCGGTGGTTGAGGCGTCGGACGCCATGGTCAAGGCGGCAAAGGTCGAATTGACCGGGTACGAAAAGACCGGTGGAGGCTATGTCACGGCGATCGTTCGCGGCGACGTCGCGGCGGTGAAGGCAGCTCTCGAAGCCGGCACCCGCGGCGCCGAGCGAGTCGGCGAGGTCGTATCGACCCACGTGATCGCCCGCCCTCACCTCAACGTCGACATGGTGCTGCCGCTCGGTCGCCAGGAGCAGGCCGAGGCCGAGTCGGCCGGGTAACGGATGCTGCTCGCCCGCGTGGCCGGCACGGTGGTGGCCAGCCGCAAGGAACCTCGAATCGAAGGCTCCAAGTTGCTGCTCTTGCGCACGCTGGACGTCGACGACACCGAGACCGGAGGCTATGTCGTCGCAGTGGATGCCGTCGGAGCCGGAGTCGGTGAGGTCGTGTTGTACGCCTCCGGGAGCTCGGCTCGCCAGACGGAACTGACCCACGAGCGTCCCGTCGACGCCGTGGTGATGGCGATCGTCGACACCTGGGAGGTCGGCGGCACCGAGGTGTACCGGAAGTGATGCACGGAGACCGCCCGACTCATGATCCCCCCCGGCTGCCCTTCAGGCAGCCTGTCCCCCCGTCGGGGGGACACCGCCTCGCGTGCCCACGTCCCCCCGTAGGGGGGACAGCTTCGCCGCAGGCGAAGCAGGGGGGATTTCGCCAGCCGTCGGAACGGGCCGGCTCATGATCCGTGACGACGAGGTTCAGGCGATCATCGAGCGGGTTCGGGCTCGGCTCGGTTCCGTGTCCGATGGCGACCTCGAATCGGCGCGAGCCCTCGAGTCGGCTGCCGCCGCCGATCTGGGCGACGGCATCCACGCCGACATCGACGACGCCGTCGCCGCCGCCGGTGCTGCCTTCCGCCGGTACCAGACGATCGGGCTCGAAGGACGCCGGCGGATCATCGATTCCATCAGACGGTCGATGCTGGCCCAATCCGAGTCGCTCGCCCGCATGGCTCACGCAGAAACCGGGATCGGCCGCGCCGCCGACAAGGTGGCGAAGAACATGCTGGTCGCCACCAAGACACCGGGCCCCGAGGACCTGGAGACCACGACGGTGACCGGTGATCAGGGGATGATGGTCACCGAGTGGGCGCCTTTCGGGGTGATCGGAGCGATCACCCCCACCACCAATCCCACGTCCACGATCATCAACAACAGCATCGCCATGCTGTCGGCCGGGAATGCGGCGGTGTTCAACGTCCACCCCAACGCCAGAGGCGTGTCGGCCGAGAACATCCGCCTCATCAACCGAGCAATCGTCGCTGCTGGTGGACCAGAGGACCTGGTCACCGCCACTCCGGACCCCACGATCGACTCTGCGAAACGTCTCATGCACCACCCCGACGTGCGAGTCCTGCTGGTCACCGGCGGCCCCGGCGTGGTCCGAGAGGCGCTGAAGACCGACAAGCGCGCGGTGTGCGCCGGCCCGGGCAACCCTCCTGCCGTGGTCGACACGACCGCCGACGTCGAGAAGGCCGCCCGCGACGTCGTCAACGGGGCCTCGTTCGACAACAACCTGATCTGCACCGACGAGAAGACGGCCATAGTGGTCGACTCGGTGGCCGATCGCTTCGTCCGAGCGATGGCAGAGCATGGGGCCTACGTGCTCAAGGGACACGAACTGGCGCGTCTCGAGCGCGTGATCTTCAGGGAGTTGGGGGCACCCAACAAGCCGGGCGTCATCAATCCGGCCTGGATAGGCAAGGATGCCTCACGAATCCTGGCCGAGATCGGGGTCTCCACCGATCAAGACATCAAGCTCGTCGTCGCCGAGGTCCCGAGAGAGCACAGCTTGGTGTGGACCGAGCAGATGATGCCGGTGTTCCCGGTGGTGCGAGTTCCGAACATCGAGACCGCCATCGAGCTGGCCGTCCGGTCAGAGCATGGGTTCCGCCATACCGCCTCGATCCACTCGACGAACGTCGACGTCATCACCCGCATGGCAAGGGCGATCAACTGCTCGATCTTCGTGGCCAACGGGCCCAACTACGCAGGGCTGGGGCATGGTGGCGAAGGCTTCAGTTCCTTTTCGATCGCAAGCCCCACCGGCGACGGGCTCACCCGACCGCGCACCTTCTCGAGAGAGCGTCGAATCTCGGTCGTAGGCGCCTTGAGGATCGTCTGATGCAACCGGCATTGGCGGTCATGGAGTTGTCGTCGATCGCTGTGGGCATCACCATCGGCGACGCCATGGTCAAGCGGGCGCCGGTCGACGTCCTGTATGCAGGGACCATTCACCCTGGCCACTACCTGGTGCTGGTGGCAGGGGCGGTTGCCGACGTCGAGGAGGCGGTCGAGGCGGCAGCCCCGCTGGCGGACCAGACGTTGACGGACCAGATCCTGCTGCCCGACGTTCACGACCATGTGGTCTCCGCACTCAAGGGTCGGCGGAACCCGGGTCGGGGCGAGGCGCTCGGGGTCATCGAGACCACGACCACGGCGTCGGTGGTGGAGGCCGCCGACGCCGGGGTCAAAGGTGCAACGGTGGTGATTCGAGAGATCCGGCTGGGCGACGATCTCGGCGGGAAGGGCTACGTGTTGTTCGGTGGACCGGTCGCCGAAGTGGAGGCTGCCGTCGAGATCGGGGTGGGCCGCGTGGGGGACGGTCACCTGGTCGCTTCGAGGGTCATCGCCCAGCTTCACGACGAGATGGATGCGAACCTCGTGGCGTCGGCCGAGTTCCGCCATCGGATCGGGGAATGACATGCATCTCGCAAGAGTCACCGGAACGGTGGTCGCCTCTGTCAAGTACGACGGACTCGAGGGCATCAAGCTCTTGATCGTCCAGCCCCTCGACAAGCACGGTGAGCCCAAGGGCCGTCAGGTCGTGGCCGCCGACGGGGTGGCGATGGCCGGGCAGGGCGAACTGGTGTACATCGTCGGCTCGCGTGAAGCGGCGCAGGCACTCCCCGAGACGTTCGTCCCCGTCGACCACGCCATCGTCGGCATCGTCGACGCCGTCGAACCGGTGGCCGGCTCGTGAAGCTGGCCAAGGTCGCCGGCACCGTCGTGTCTACGGTTTGCTCACCGGTGTTCGAGGGCCGCCGGCTGCTGCTGTGCGACTACATCGACCCCGAGGGTGACCCCACCGGTGACTACGTCATCGCCGTGGACGTGGTCGACGCCGGTGCGGGTGAAACCGTGCTGATACTCGACGAAGGCACCGGCGCCCGCCAGATCGTGGACATGACCCCCGCTCCTATCCGAGCGGTGGTGGTGGGGATCGTCGACGCCGTCGACGACTAGATCATTCCGGCGGAGACGACGTCACGTAGCGACCGCGGAAGTACCCGAGCGCGGATCGGTCGACGTCGGCGGTTGTCATCGCCTTGACCTCCCCCACATAGATGATGTGGTCACCCCCGTCGTGGGCGAATGCCGGGTCGCACTCGAAGGTGGCGAGCGCATCAGGGAGCACCGGCAGGCCGTTGTGACCTGGCTCCCAGTCGACACCGTCGAATCGATCGATGCCCTTGGCCGCGAATCGCTGAGACATGTCCTGCTGGTCGGCGGCGAGGACGTGAACCACGAAACCGTTGCCGGCCTGAAAGGCATCGAGATTGGTCGAATCACGCCCAAGGCAGAACAGCACCATCGGCGGGTGCAGCGACACCGAGCTGAACGAGTTCGCGGTCAGACCCGAAGGCACACCGTCCGCATCCAGTGTGGTGACGATCGTCACTCCGGTCATGAACTGACCGGCGGCGGAGCGGAAGTCTTGCGCGTCGAACTCAGATGACATGCGGAGCCAGTGTAGAGAGCGCCGGCCAACCGGCCAGGCCTCGATCCGCGGGCTGCCCGAACCGCGCGCTCACCTTCGACGCTCATCTCGCACCCAGCAGTTCTAGACAGCGATCGAGACCGGTGATCTCGACATCGATCGAACGATTCGCCTCCCAGTCGTCACGGTCGAGGATGAACTGTTTCCATACCGCCGCTCCATCGCGAGGTGCCTTCACGTCGAACCCGTTGGGCGGTAGCCCATTGCGCTGGTCACGCCGATGGACAAAGCCACCAGGTCCGCCTCCAGTGGAAGAGCGAGCTCCAGGCTCGAGGCTCTCAGACGAATCCTGAAGAACGGCCAGATGTTTGCGGGTCTGTCTCTCATCGGCCAAGTGTGCATCGGAACGGACAACACCGAGCAGGTGATTTCGATCAGTGAAGCCCGGCAGCCCAGTCGGAGACGACCTCCAGGTACCGATCGATGTCCGTGTCTCCGATCTCGATCGAGAGAGCCATGAATCCGCGTCTGGCCACGTAGAACCCACCGGCCAGAGACGCAAAGAACCACAGTTCGCGGAGCCGCTCGTCTCCATCGACGAGGTCATCCACGCTGTCGACCGGCCCCTCAACCGGATGAACCGCGATGATCGAGCCCAGGCCGGTGGCGCACATCGACACCGCGTTGGCGACGAACACGGCGTTCAAGCCGTCTCGCAGCCGATCCCCCTGGCGGTTGAGGCGAGCCAACACGTCTGCCGACAACACGTCACCGAGTGCCGCCACGCCCGCTGCCATCGAGAGAACGTTGTTGTTGAAGGTGCCGGCGTGGGCCAGTGCCCCTGCCCCACCGAAGGCCTCCATGAGGGCGCGACGTCCGCCGAACGCGCCAAAACTCATCCCGCCGGCGAGGTACTTGCCGAGCGTCGTCAGATCGGGGAGGACTCCTGTCGCCTGCTGGTAGCCGCCAGGCCCGAGTCGCGACGTCATCACCTCGTCGAACACGAGCACCGCGCCATGGGCGTCGGCCAGTTCGCGTAAGCCTGCGAGGAACTCGCTCTTCGCCGGGATGCAGCCTGCCGAGCCTTGCATGGGCTCGACCAGGATCACGCCGATCGACTGGTCGCCGGCGAACAGTGCCGCCACCGAGTCGAGATCATTGAAGCGGCCCATACGCCAGCGGTGCGGAACGTTCACCGATCTCCCGTGCGCTCCGAACGTCAACACCCCACCGTGGTATGCCCCATCGAATACGACCACGCCGTCTGTGCCCGTGTGATGAGTCGCCGTTGCCAGGGCCATGAGGTTCGCCTCGGTGCCAGAGTTGGTGAACCGGACCAGCTCGACCGACGGAAACCGTTCGACGACCAACTCCGCCAGGCGAACCTCGTCTTCATGGGGCGCTCCGAGGCTCACCCCGCGCTCGATCGCCTTGTGGACGGCTGACGTGATCTGCAGGTTCGAATGTCCGAACAGTCCGGCCGTGTAGTTGCCCAGCAGGTCGACGTATCGGTGTCCCTCGGCATCGTGCAGGTACCGGCCCTCGGCCTGCGTCACCCGAATCGGGAACGGGTCGAAGTGCAGAACGCTTCGGGTGTTGCCGCCCGGCATGACGGCTGACGCCCGCTCGAACCAGCGACTGCTCAACGGGTGAGCATCGACATACCTGGCTCGGGCGTCGGCTACCAGGGCATCGAGGTCCATCCACCGACTCTAGGAGCGGCCGCTCCACGCGGCCACCACCAACGACGGTCGGGCTCAAGACCGCACTCGATCCAGTCGATCGAGTGTTCATGATGGCCGCCCCCGACTTCCCGGAGCTTCTCCCTGCGTGGATTCCATGGGTGGCCATGCTTCACACCATCCTCCTGATCGGCTTGGTCCACCTCGCGGTACCGATGCGGCTGTCGCACTACGCAACGAGGATCGACGACTCCGAGCCCTGGCCGGAACGAGCCCGGCATGCGCATGTGGCAAGGGCGGGAATGGTCGTCTGGATCGTGGTTGCGCCGGTTGTCGCCGCTTCCGGCGCGTTTCTCTTCGCCGGGCCGGCCTCCGCCCTGTCCCCCCCGGTGATTGCGGCGACGGTATCGGTGATCTCGATCGGAGCCACCCTGCGGCGTTGGCGGAAGGTCGAGGGGGTTCTACTGACCCCGGCGCCGACGTGGCGGGAGATCTTCGGCGCGGTCCTGCTGGGGCTCGGTCCGGTTCTCTTGCTCCTCATGGCCGGATTGGCGGCACCCAACCGGGTCGATAGCTGGTGGATGGTGCCTTGGCTGGCGGTGGTCTCGGCGATCACCCATCTCTGGACGACAACACCGATGGCACTCATGAACCTGGGGCTCGGACGCGAAGCGCGCCCGGCCCTCCGCACGATCGTGGCGCAGGCCGCCGACCGTGCAGGCGTGCCGATGCCGACGGTGATGGAGGCGGAGGTGGCGGTCGTCAATGCATTCGCCTATCCGTGGCAGGGAGTGATCGTCTTTTCCGAGCGGATGGTCGATCTTCTCGATTCGGACGAGTTGGAGGCCATCACATTCCATGAACTGGCCCACCTGGGCGAGCCGCGATCGATGTCGGTGTTGCGCCGCGCCCAGGTGTACGGCTTCATTCCCATCGTTGCGCTCCGGCCCGTGACAGGAAGCTTCGGGATCGCTGCGTACATGCTGGTGGCGGCGACGGTCCTGCTGCTGTTCGTGTTGCTCCGTCGCCGCAGTCTGTCGTTCGAGGATTCGGCCGATAGGGCGGCGGTCGACGCCGGCCACGAATCGTCGGCCCTGGCGGAGGCGCTCGTGTCGCTACACGAGGCTGCGCTCATCCCTGCGGTGATCCCCCGATCGAGCCACGGCCACCTGCACGACCGCCTACGGCTCGCAGGGCTGGAGCCCGACTACGAGATCCCCAAACCGCCGCCCAAGGCACCACACATCATCTCGTTCGTACTCGGTTCGCTCGTGTTTCTCGTCGTGGCCGCCAGCCCCTGGCTGACATGGGCGGTCGCCCCAAGCGGTTCGACTCTGCACGCCCAGCTGGCAGCCGGTCTTCTGCTCTACGGCGCGGACGGCGCCGAATCGCTCGCCTGGGAGGCCGAGGCGAATGAAGAGTTCCCGCTTGCCGCTTCTTGGATGGAGGTTGCCGCGCTCCATCCCGACGACGGGTATCGAGCCGCCAACGCCGCGTGGCTGTGGTCCCTCGCTGGCGAGTGCGAGCGGGCCGAGCACGTACTCGAGACCCGAATGGCGTCTGCGACCGAGGCGAGGAGGCTGGAGGCCGAAGGATTCGTGACCCGGTGCTCGGCACCGCTCCCGTGACGCCGGCTTGCCCGACGGAGCATCGCCGTCGACACTGCGGCGGTGAAAGACAGCCCGTGGCCATGGATCGCAATCGCCGCACCCGGTTTCGCCATCGGATTCCCGATCACGAAGCACCTCTTCGACTCCGGGATCTCGGTGTGGCAGATCATGGTTCCTCGTTTCATCGTGGCGACCCTGGTGGTGTGGGCGGTCATGGCAATCGGTGGCAGACCCGTCGAGCACGCCTGGCGCCTGGGCATGATCCTGGGGATCACCAACATGGCGATCCCCTCCGTGCTGATGGGGACTGGAACCGACCTTCTGCCGTCGTCGGTGGCGGGAATCCTCACCGCCTTCATCCCCCTTTCTACGGTGGCAGCGGCTCACTGGATGGTGAAGGGAGAGCGGTTCACGTCCGATCGAATTCCCGGGGCGGTCCTCGCCACAGCCGGTGTCATCGTCTTGGTGCTCGGCAGTGAGTCCGGCGGTAGCAGGCTCTCCCTGCTCGGAGTTGCGGTGTTTCTCACCGGTGTCGGTTTCGCCGGCATCGGCGGGGCGATGAACCGTCGGTTCAGCCTCGTCACCGGCGTTTCGGGACTGATCGTCCCCCAGTATGTGGGCGCTCTGATCGTGCTGGCGACCGTCGGTGCGCCACTCGGTGGAGCCGACATCCTCGACTTCACCACCGAACAGGGCCTCCTCGTGTCGGCACTCGGGGTCGTGTCGACGGCGATCCCATTCGTCGCCATCCTCAAGGCGTTTCAGATGGCGAGCGCGTCACGCGCTTCGCTGGTGGGGTACCTCGTACCTCTCCTCGCCGCCGTGGCCTCGATCGTGTTGCTGGACGAGTCAGTCACGATCTCGTTCGTAGCGGGCGGGCTTCTCATCATCCTCGGCGTGCTGATGGCAGATCGATCGGAACGGAGACCGCGGATGGCGTCCCCGATCTGAGGCGCCAGCAAGACCCGTCGAAGACGCCGGTCACGACGGGCACTCCCGTGCCCCCATGCCGAGCTCTCGTCAAAGCCGTCAGCCGATTCCGGCTCAGCCGGCTGCCGGCTTGGCGATCATCGCCCACAGTCCGACCAGGATCAGCAGGATGCTGGCGGCGTTGCCCAACAGGATCCTGGCGGCGAGGGCATCGAGCCTCGGGCCACTTGCCGCGCTCGACGCCAGCAGCATCCGCTGAAACCTGCCGGTCCAGACCATCGCCACACCCGCGGCGGCGAGCAACGCTCCCATACCGATGTGAATCCAGATGGCTGTGTCGAACGGCCAGTCGCCTTCGGTCATCAACCATCCGCCGGCGAGTAGGACGACGAGAGCCGCCGGCATGCCCATCCGGAGGTCGACCCAGCGCGCGTTCTCGACCTGAGCCACGAGCAGCTCGGGCCGCCCCACCCCGCGCGCCCGGCTCAGCAGGAGGGCAGTTGTCACGGCACCTCCGAGCCAGAGCACGACACCGAGAACATGAGCGATGAGAAGAGTCTGATACAAGGTCATGGCAGAGAGGAGTTTACCGACAGGACGTCGGTATCACAGATCGTTCGTCTGAGTCAGCGGATCGGCGTCCTGATGGGCTCGAATCCGGCACTGCGCGGTCGGGCTGCACCTCGGCGCTCTCGTCCTCGGCCAGACGCAGGCGGGGCGGCACGTCGTCGCCATCGGCAACGTTCAAACCCGTCGAAGACGCCCACCACGGCGGGTACCCTCATGCCCCCATGCCGAATCCTCGTCACATCTTGGTGGCAGTCGCATGGCCATACGCCTCGGGGTCGAGACACCTCGGGCACCTGGCCGGCGCCTACCTGCCCGCAGACATCTTTGCCCGGTACCACCGCACGATCGGCGACCGGGTGCTGATGGTGTCGGGCTCCGACGTGCATGGGACACCCATCACGGTTCGAGCCAATCAGGAGGGGGTCTCGCCGCAAGAGATCGTCGATCGCTACCACGCCGAGTTCCTTTCGAACTGGGAGAAGGTGGGGATCCAGTGGGAGCTGTACACATCGACCGGCACCGAGAACCATCACGATGTCACCCAGGATGTGTTTCGACGCCTCGTCGAGAACGGCTACATCGAGGCCAAGTCGACCGAACAGCTCTACGACCCCGAGGCCCAGCGGTTCCTCCCCGACCGCTATGTCGAGGGCACATGCCCTCACTGCGGGTACGACTCGGCCCGTGGGGATCAGTGCGACAACTGCGGTCGCCAGCTCGATCCCGCGGACCTGATCGCACCTCGATCCAAGTTCACCGGCGCCATCCCCGAGATGCGCGAGACAGAGCACTACTTCTTCCTGCTCTCAAAGTTTCAGGATCGGCTCCTCGACTGGCTCCGGAGCCGTGAGGGATGGCGCAAGCACGTCCTGAACATGGCTATCGGATTCACCGAGGAGGGCCTCCAGGATCGCGCGATCACCCGTGACCTCGATTGGGGTGTGGAGATCCCCGAGCCGTACGACACCATCGGTGAGGGGAAGCGAATCTACGTCTGGTTCGACGCAGTGATCGGATATCTGTCGGCCGCAAAGGAATGGGCGAAGATCCAGGGCACGCCGGACGCCTGGAAGGACTGGTGGGAGAACCCGGACGCAGAGAGCTACTACTTCATCGGCAAGGACAACGTCGTCTTCCACGCCGTGATCTGGCCGTGCCAGTTGATGGGCTACGGCGGGTTGGAGCTGCCCACCGACGTCCCGGCCAACCAGTACGTCACGTTCAAAGGCGACAAGGCCTCTGCGAGCCGAGGGATCGGTCGAGCGATCGGCTGGTATGCAGACCGGCTGGAACCGGACTCGCTCCGGTATGCGCTGACCTCGGTGCTTCCTGAGCAGAACGACACCGACCTGTCGGACGACCAGATCATCGAGCGCGTGAACTCCGAGCTCGTCGCCACCTGGGGCAACCTGGTCAACCGTGTGCTCTCGATGGCCTCGAAGAACTTCGATGGTGCGCTCCCCCCACCAGGCGCAATGCTGCCAGAGGACGCGACGGTCCTCGAAACCATCGACGCCGGGCTCGTCGGCGTGGGCGCTTCGATCGCGGCGGTGGAGCTTCGCGCCGGCCTCCGGAAGGCGATGGAAGCCGCCGGAGAAGTCAACGCCTACCTCAACGCCATGGAGCCGTGGAAAGTGGTGAAGGTGGACCGAGATCGGGCTGGGACGATCTTGTGGACCGCCGTCCAAGCCATCGCAGGGCTGAGGGTGGCGTTCAGCCCCTATCTTCCGTTCACGGCCGCCCGCCTCGGTGAGATGCTCGGGGTGGGAACGGCGATCGACGGCTGGCGCCGGAGCGAGGTTCCGGCCGGGACCCCATTCGGCAACATCGGGACGCTCTTCACCAAGCTGGAGCCCGACGTCTTCGACGACTGATTGCCGGGGTTCCTCCAGGGAAGTCCCCCATTCCAGTAGCCGGCTCGGTGTGGCATTGTGGGTCGATGCAGGTATCGGGCAAGGTCGCCGCCAAGCTGGTGCGAACCGTCATCGGGTCAGTGCTGCTGCTCGTGGGCATCGTCGGGTTGTTCATGCCCGTGCTACCCGGTTGGCTACTCATCATCCCCGGTCTCGCCGTCCTCGCCCGCGACTTCGCCTGGGCCGAGCGCCTACATCTCGCAGTGAAGGAGCGCTTCGAACGCGCTCGGCAGAGATTCGAGACCGGTCGCGGCGACGACATCGCCGCCGAGCGCGACGCGGCCTGAACGCGTCGGAGGGCCGGGCCACAGGGCCCGACCCTCGGATCTGTCGTCGGTTCGGAGATCAGGAGGGCGGATAGACGCCCATTCCCCCGGCCTTCTCGGTCTTCCAGAAGATCTCGGCGATCTCGTCGATGAGCGAGAGCAGGTTCTCGGCCACGGCGGCATCGAGGCTCTTCTTGGCATCGCCGGCGCCCTTGATCGCGCGCCAGAACAAGTCGTCGAGCTGCGGGAACTCCTTGCGGTGATCGGCCGTGAAGAAGTCGGCCCACAGCACCATCAGGTGATGCTTGACCTCCTCGGCGCGCTGCTCCTTGATGAGGATGGCGCGGTCCTTGAAGTGGTCGTCGTCGGAGTCGTGGTACTTCTGGATGGTCTTGAGGACCGACATCGCTTCGATCTTGGCCTGAGCCGGGTCGTAGACCCCGCAGAACAGGTCGCAGTGGGCATACGCCGGAGTTGCGGCACTGAATAGACCCATTTGTTGATACCTCCGTTTCGTCTCGTCTTCTCGACCATACTCCGGCCCGGGAGCCACCAGAACCATGGAGAAGTTCGTTGTCCACGAGTCCTCGATGCGCCCGGCACTCGAACCGGGTGATCGACTGCTTGCGTGGCGCCGCCGACCGAAGCCGGGCGACATCGTTGTGTTCCCCGATCCCACCGAGCACCATCGCTGGCTGGTGAAGCGTTTGGTGGCAGGCGGCGGGTCGACCGTGCGCATCGAATCCAACCACCTCGACATATCCCATGGCAACGGGGAGTCCTCGGAATGGAGTCTTCCGCATCACGAGAATGCCCGTTCGTGGGAGGTCGGCGAAGGTGAGGCGTTTGTGCTGTCCGATGCGATGGAGGCAACTCGCGCCGACTCCCGGGTCTACGGTCCGGTACCGACACACGACATGCTGACCGTCGGTGTGCGCTACGCCCCCCTCCGCAGGTTCACATGGCGCTTGTGAGTCTTCCGCACGCCGGGTCCGTTCCGCTCGGCGGGCCCCGCGGCGGTAGGCTCGGACTACACCCGATCCACTGGAGACTTTGTGATGTCCGCCTCGGTCCCAAGCGATCTCGAAATCGCACGTGGAGCGACGCTTCGCCCGATCGATGCAGTCGCAGCGCAGATCGGGTTGGAGCCCGACGAGCTCATCCCGTTCGGCTCCACCAAGGCCAAGGTTCATCTCGATGCCCTCAAGCGCATCTCCGCCCGGCCCAAGGGGAAGTACGTCGACGTCACAGCCATCACGCCCACGCCGCTCGGTGAGGGCAAGACCACCACGACCATCGGTCTGACCCAGGGTCTCGGGCGACTCGGTCACGAGGCGATCGCGTGCATCCGGCAGCCGTCGATGGGACCGACCTTTGGGATCAAGGGTGGCGCCGCAGGTGGTGGCTACAGCCAGGTGATCCCGATGGACGAGTTCAACCTCCATCTCACCGGAGACATCCACGCCATCACCGCCGCTCACAACCTCGTAGCCGCCGCCATCGACGCCCGCTGGTATCACGAGAGCAGGATGACCGACGAAACGCTCGAGGGGATCGGGCTTCGTCGGCTCGGCATCGATGTCTTCAATCTCCAGTGGAACCGGGTGATGGACATCAACGACCGGGCACTCCGGAATGTGATCGTGGGCTTGGGTGGGAGTGCCGAAGGGCGCCCCCGAGAGACCGGGTTCGACATCACCGTGGCGTCGGAGTTGATGGCGATTCTCGCCCTCGTCGATGGAGAGAGCTACGCCACGGCCCTCAGGAACCTGCGGGAACGAGTCGCTCGTGTGGTCATCGGCAACTCCAAGGACGGGACCCCGATCTCACTCGAGGACCTCGGGGCGGCTGGTGCCGTGACTGTGTTGATGAAGGACACCCTCCACCCGACGATCATGCAAACCATCGAGGGCCAGGCCGCATTCGTGCACGCCGGTCCGTTCGCCAACATCGCCCACGGCAACTCGTCGATCCTCGCCGACCGCATCGCCCTCCACCTCGGCGACTACGTGGTCACCGAGTCGGGCTTCGGCGCCGACATGGGCATGGAGAAGTTCATGGACATCAAATGCCGCACGTCCGGGCTGAGGCCCGACTGTGTGGTGCTCGTGGCGACGGTTCGGGCCCTGAAGACTCATGGCGGCGGACCGAAGGTGGTGCTCGGCCGTCCGCTCGACAAGGCGTACACCGAGGAGAATCTGGCGTTGCTGCAGGCCGGGATGCCCAACCTGGAGGCGCACATCAAGAACGCCAAGCGATTTGGAGTTCCGGTGGTCGTGGCGATCAATTCCTTCCCTACGGACACCTGGGCAGAGATCAATGCGATCCGGGACGCCGCCCTTGCGGCCGGCGCTTCAGATGCGGTGCTCGCCGAGCATTGGGCGAAGGGTGGCGACGGTGCCACGGAGTTGGCGGCTGCAGTCGTCAAGGCCTGTGAGGAGCCCAACGAATTCGCCTACCTGTATCCCCTCAACATGTCGATCAAGCAGAAGATCGAGATCATCGCCAAGGACATCTACGGCGCGGGCGAGGTCGAATACTCCCCCGCCGCCGAGAATCAGATCGCCGGCTTCGAGAAGGCGGGTTTCGGCTACCTCCCGATCTGCATGGCGAAGACCCACCTCTCGATCAGCCACGATGCCGCCCTCAAGGGGGCACCCAACGGCTTCACGCTGCCGGTCCGCGAGGTCCGGGCTTCGGTCGGCGCCGGATTCATCTACCCGCTGCTCGGCGAGATGCGCACCATGCCGGGCCTCGGTTCGACGCCCGCCTACATGAAGGTCGACATCGACGACGACGGGAATGTCGTGGGGCTCTTCTAGCCATCAGCCACAGGCTGTCAGCCATGAGCAGATCGCTGCACGGGATAGCAACGACCATACGTGCCTTCCCGAGTATTCACGGAAGTGTGCGTTCGTGGTCGGGGTCTGTTGATCGTTGCGCGTGGCAACTCGTCGACTATGTAGTATATGTAACAGCAGTGATGTATCCTGGCGACGTGAAGACGATCACCATCACGATCCCGGACGAGCTCGACGCCGAGGCAGCGGCCGAAGCGAAGCGGCTCGGTATATCCAAGTCCGAGCTGATTCGCCGTGGGATCACGGCACTCCTGCCCGAAGGCAGCATCGACACGAAGGAAGATCCATGGCGTCGCCTGGCCGGCTTCGCCTCGGGAAACATCACGGCTGAAGCGGATGAGATCGACCGGGTCGTCTACGACTCGTGAAGTTTGCCGACACGAGCTGGTGGGTCGCATGGTCTCTTCCCGGTGATAGACGCCACGGCGACGCGTTGGCACTGCTCGATCATCTCGGACCTGCCGAGCAGGTACTCACGACGAATCTGATCGTCGGCGAGACCTGGACGTTTCTTCGACGCAAGGGCGGCCACGGAACGGCTCTCGCCTTCCTCGACCGGATCGAGACACTCGGCGAACAGGGCAGGCTCACCTTGCACCGGGTCATGCCCGAGCAAGAGGACAAGGCGTGGGATTGGTTGCGGAAGCACGACGAACGCGCCTATTCGTTTGTCGACGCCACCAGCTTCCGCGTGATGCGTGACCGGCGCCTCAGAGAAGCACTGGCCTTCGACCAGGACTTCGCAGCTGCGGGCTTTCTCGAACTCCAGCCGTGACCGATCCTCGAGGTGCCTGATAGGTGTTTAGGGGTGCTGCGGAACTGGGTTCCGTTGAATCACCCCGGGATTTGTAGCGGCTCTGATTCCACGGAAAGGTGGAGTTATGCCAGCACCAAGGAAGTATCCCCCGGAGTTGAGGGAGCGGGCGATCCGGCTCGTTCGTGAAGCCCGTGATGAGGATCCAGGTTTGTCGTTGAACGCGGCCGTGCTGCGGATCGGCCCCCGTGTCGGGGTCGTGGCTGACACACTGCGCGGGTGGTGTAAGCAGGCCGATATCAACGCCGGCCGCACACCAGGGTTGAAGACCTCGGAGACCGAAGAGCTCAAACAGCTGCGTCAAGAGGTCAAAGAGCTGAAACGGGCCAACGAGATCCTGTTGGCGGCGTCGGCTTTCTTCGCGGTTGTGTGACCCTGAGGGGGTCTGGCGGGGTTCGCTCGTTTCTTCGCTGCCCAGCACGTCTGTGGCTTGTTCTGCGATATGCGGCCCCGCCAGACAGCGAAGGGCTCGGCAGCGTGGCTTGATAGGAGCGTGCTGATCTGAACAACCGCGTGCCCGTCTGCCGAGCCTGGAGCGAGAAGCAGCAGTCTCGACAGAGAGGGACGAGATCATGGTGATGATCGGTGGCGATTCGCACAAGCGGACACACACGTTTGTGGCAGTGGACGAGGTGGGTCGTAGGTTGGCCGTGAAGACGGTGCCGGCCACAACGGCAGGTCATTTGGCGGCGTTGTCATGGGCCGGACAGTGGTAGGAGAGGCGGTGGGCGTTGGAGGATTGCCGGCATCTCACTCGCCGGCTCGAAGGTGACATGCTGGCGGCTGGTGAGGCGATCGTTCGGGTGCCGCCCAAGATGATGGCTGCCGAGCGGCAGGGCAGCAGAACGGTGGGTAAGTCCGACCCGATCGACGCCGAAGCGGTCGCCCGGGCCGCCCTGCGCGAGCTGAGCCGTCCCGGGTTCAGTGCGCACTTCGTTTCGTGTGTGACGCCTGCTGGCCGTCACTGATTCTCGCATAGTGGTTGGTTTCGTATTCGGCTGGGGGTATGCGTCCGAGCCGGTGCATGAGCCGATGGTTGTTGTACCAGTGCACCCAAGCTGCTGTCGTTCGTTCCAGGTCGCTGACCGTGACGAGCGGCCCGGTGCGGAACGGTGAGTCGGCTCGGACGCATTCGCCCTTGTAGAGACCGATGATGGTTTCGCAGAGGGCGTTGTCGTAGGCGTCGCCAACTGACCCGATCGAGGGGGTGAGCCCGGCAAGGAACAGCGCTTCGCCGAACCTCATCGACGTGTATTGGGCGGATTCAAGTGGTCGATGCAACACCTCGATCGAGGGGTGGTTGGCGATGGCCATGTTCAAGCATCAGAAGGTGGCGGCGGTGCGGGAGATGCGGGGCAAGATGTGGTCGCCGGGTCGTCCGTCGACTTTCCGGCGCGAGCATCGGGTCAGGTTCTGGGAAGCGATCGCCAGGGGGTTGTCGACCGAGGACGCTGCGGCCGAGGTTGGCATGTCGCCGGCGGTCGGAGCAAGGTGGTTCCGCGAAGCTGGCGGCATGCCGTCTCTCGAGTTGGTCCCGGTTTCGGGCCGCTATCTGTCGTTCGCTGAGCGTGAGGAGATCGCGATCCTGCATGAGCAGGATGTTGGGGTGCATGAGATCGCCCGCCGGATCGGCCGTGACCCGTCAACGGTTTCTCGGGAGCTGCGCCGCAACGCTTCGACTCGCAGCGACCAGTTGATGTATCGGGCGTCGACGGCGCAATGGCATGCCGAGCGGCGTGCCAGCCGCCCCAAGGTTGCCAAGCTGGCCGCTCATGATCGACTACGCGAATACGTCCAGGACCGCCTGTCCGGAGCCATTGTTCGATCGGACGGCGAGCTTGTTCCGGGTCCCGACGTTCGTTTCGCCGGTCGTCGTCATGGCCGACGGGAGGATCGGCGATGGGCGAAAGCGTGGAGCCCCGAACAGATCTCGAACCGGCTACGGATCGACTTCCCCCATGATGAGACCATGCGGATCTCACATGAGGCGATCTATCAGGCGTTGTTCATCCAAGGCCGGGGAGCCTTGAAACGTGAACTGGTTGCGTGTCTGCGGACCGGGCGGGCGTTGCGAGTGCCCCGGGCACGAACCCAAGGAAGCGGCAAGAAGTTCGTCACTCCCGAGGTCATGATCTCTGAACGACCCGCCGAGGCCGACGACCGGGCCGTGCCCGGGCATTGGGAAGGCGATCTGATCCTCGGGTTGAACAGGTCGGCGATCGGCACCCTCGTCGAACGCAGCACCAGGTTCACGATGCTGTTGCACTTGCCGCCCATAGACGGTCACGGCACCCAGCCCCGTGTCAAGAACGGGCCACCGCTCGCTGGCCACGGCGCCGAAGCCGTCCGTGACGAGGTCACCCGTGTCATCACCACCCTCCCCGAACAGCTCCGACGATCACTGACCTGGGACCAGGGTGCGGAGATGGCCCAGCACGTTCAACTCCACATCGACACCGGCCTCGCCGTCTACTTCTGTGACCCCCAGTCGCCCTGGCAGCGGGGCACCAACGAGAACACCAACGGACTGTTGCGCCAGTACTTTCCCAAGGGCACTGATCTCTCCCGACATCCCCGCCACGACCTCGACGCCGTCGCCCTTGCCCTCAACACGCGGCCCAGAAAGACGCTCGGCTGGCGGACACCCGCCGAAGCCCTCGACCAGCTCCTACGCTCTGACCAACAAGGCGGTGTTGCGACCACCAGTTGAACCTGGGTTGAGATCCGGCGTCGGAGTGGTGGATCGCTCCTTGGATCGGTGTGCCCTCTCGAGCCCTTGAGCCTGCCGAGTATCTGGAGTTGCCCCGGTTTGACGGACACCTGATGATTGCGTCCTGAGGGACGTGGAAAGGAAGTCCGTATGGGTTCTAGGAGCCGGCGCAAGTTCACACCGGAGTTCAAGGCTGAGGCCGTGGAGATGGTCAAGGCCGCCGGTGGCAACTGGAGTTGCCCCGGTTTGACGGACACCTGATGATTGCGTCCTGAGGGACGTGGAAAGGAAGTCCGTATGGGTTCTAGGAGCCGGCGCAAGTTCACACCGGAGTTCAAGGCTGAGGCCGTGGAGATGGTCAAGGCCGCCGGTGGCAACATCGCCCAGGTCGCCAGAGAGTTGGGGATCTACGACTCGACGTTGGGCAACTGGGTGCGCGACGCCCGTGAGCAGGCCGAGGGTGCCCCCACGGTCGAGGAACGCGCTGAGATCCGCGAGCTGAAACGCGAGTTGGAACGGGTCCGCCGGGAGCGTGACATCCTGGGAAAAGCAGTGGCCTACTTCTCGGCGTCCGAGCAGAGGAACGGGTGATGGCGATCTACTCGTTCATCGCCGAGCAGTGGGCCGACCCTGGGTGTGACTGGTCGATCTCTGAGATGTGCCGCACCCTTTCGGTGTCCCGCTCCGGATACAACGACTGGCGGGATCGGACCCCGTCGGAACGGGAATGCTCGGATCGTCGGCTGGCCGAAGAGATCAAGGCGATCTGGGAGACTTCCAAGCAGACCTATGGGGCGCCCCGAGTGTTCCGCTGGCTCCGCAAGCAGGGGTTCAAGGTGTCCCGCAAGCGGGTGGCCCGGATCATGGCCGAGCGGGGCTGGTACGGGGTGTCGGGCCGGATCGGAGTCAAGACCACCATCGTCGACCGCACAGCCACCGCCGCGTCGGATCTGGTCAAACGGGACTTCAACCCCGAGCGGCCTGACCTGACCTGGACGGGCGACATCACCTACATCGGAACCGCCGAGGGCTGGCTGTATCTGGCCACGGTGATCGACCTGTACTCCCGGCGGGTGATCGGTTGGTCACTGTGTGACCATCTGCGTACCCCGCTGGTATCGGCGGCGCTTGAGATGGCGGTCGCCACCCGTGGAGGCCACGTCACCGACGTGATCTTCCATTCGGATCGCGGATGTCAATACACCTCTGACGCCTACCGGCAGCTGTGCACGCAGCTGGGGGTGGTCCAGTCGATGGGCGCCACCGGCGTGTGCTTTGACAACAGCCCATCCGAAAGCTGGTTCGCCACCCTCAAGAAAGAACTGGTCCATCGGACCCGGTTCGCCACCCGAGCCCAAGCCAAGGCTGAGATCATCGCCTGGATCGAAGGCTGGTACAACCGTCACCGGCTTCATTCCACCCTCGACTACATGACACCAATCGAGAAAGAGGAGGCATACTGGACCACCCACTCTGACCGTCAAGCCGCATAACCGACCTGTCCGTCGAACCGGGGCATGTTCAGTGGCTCATTCTCGTTGCGGCGGCGTTTGGCGCGCTTGTGGACCACACCGGCATGCTGAGGAGGCTGCTTGCACCGCTCCTCTCCTGGGCTCGTGGTGGGGCACGGTTGATCGCCGCCTCAGCGGTCACCGGTATTGGTCTGAACGCAGCGACGGCCGACCCCTACATGTCGATCATCCTCAGCTCGGCAACCTACCGGGAACGATTTATGCAGGCCCGGCTCGAACCGTATGTCGAATCGGCTTCGATTGCCGGTTCCGGATCGATCTTCTCACCGCTCATCCCCTGGAACGTTCATGGCGCCTTCGTCGCGGGCACCCTCGGTATCGCCGTCATGGAATACGCGCAGTACGCCGTGCTCCTCTGGATAACACCGATCGTCCTGGTCCTCATCGGTATCGCCAAGTTCAACCGCGATACGATTCCCAGCACGCAACTCGTCGAAGATTCGTACGGAGATGAACCCAGGGAACTGCCCGAACGTCGAACATCGGTCTGACGTCCGACCAGGACGACAGCGGTAGCAGGAACCTGCTTCTGCAAAGCGCGACAAACGAAAACCCGGCAACCAAGCGAGGTACGCGAATGTCAACTGAACACTACGACCTGGTCATCACCGGTGGCAGGGTGATCGATCCTGAGACCGGTCTCGATGCGCTGCGCAATGTCGGCATCGTTGGCGACAAGATCGTTGCCGTCACCGATAGTGAGATCGCCGGAACCGAAACCATTGACGCCACGGGTCACGTGGTCTGCCCGGGATTCATGGACATGCATCACCACAATGCGGGGTACCCGTTCGGTCAGAAGCTGGCCCTGAGGGATGGGGTGACGACGCCCATGGAGCTCGAGATGGGGGTCTATCCGGTCACGGACTGGTACGACGCACTGGACGGCAAATCGCGCACCAACTATGGAGCTTCTGTCGGCTCGATCCCAATCCGTGAGAACATCCTGAACCCGGATTACACCGAGTTGTTCCACGGCGACATGCTCCTCGACGCTCTCGGCGATCCCAAAGAGTCGCGAACGACGATGAAGTGGTCGAAGGACCATGCGACCCCGGAGCAGATCGAGCAGTTCGAGAGACTGATCGAAGAGGGCCTCCGGGAGGGTTCCATCGGAGTCGGGCATGCAGTCGGCTACATGACGGCCGGTTGCTCTCAGCAGGAGTCCGTGATCGTTCAGAGACTTGCCGGGAAGTACGGCCAATCGTCGTTCGTCCACGCCCGGTTCTCGAGCCAGATGGCACCGACCAGCGGGCTCCTTGCGCTCTTCGAGATGATGGCCCCGCAGGAGGTGTACGGCGGCGGGATCGTGTTCCAACACATGTCGGCCCAGACACTGCGGGACACGAACACGGCACTGGAGTTGCTCGATGATGCAAGGGCGAAGGGTATCCACGTCCTGGCCGAGCTCTACCCGTACGACTACGGCGCAAGCGTCGTCTGCGCTGACTACCTGGTTCCTGAGAACTACGGGCCCAACATGGGCCGGAGCTACAAGGAGATCATCGAGACCTCGACTCTGACGCCGCTGACGAAGGACCGGTACGACGAACTGGTGAAGACCAGCCCGATGACCTCGATCATGTTCTACAACGCCCAGGAGGCGGATGTCCTGGATGGCTTGGCGCACCCGTCGTCGGTCGTGGGCAGTGACGCGTTCCCATACACCGTTCGCGAGACCGGGAAGCTGGCGATCGACTGGGATACAGCCTTCGACTCGGTCAACGGTCACCCCCGCGGCGCTGGCACGCATGCTCGTATGCTCGCCCTGGTGCGTGAGAAGAAGGTCGACATCCCGCTCTCGCTCGCCATCTCCAAGATGACCTACATGATCGCGAGCTACCTGGAGGACAACGGTGTTCCACAGATGGCGAACAAAGGTCGCATCCAGGTAGGGAAAGATGCCGACATCACGATCTTCGACCCGGCGACCGTAGCGGACAACGCCACGATGCAGGATGGTGGCCTTCCCTCGACCGGCATCCCGTATGTGCTGGTCAACGGCACCGTCATGGTGAAAGACTCCGAGACGGTCGATGGAGTATTCCCCGGCAAACCCGTGCGCGGCAGCGGCACTGGATCGTGAAGGCGGACACGGGGGTGTAATGACAACATTCCGACGAGCGGCGGAGCGCCAAGCGACCTCTGCAGTGACCGTTGGCGCGCCAGCACCCATCGGTGTCGGCGCGGCGGTCATTCTGGTGCCCCTCGCCGCATGATGGATGTCTTGTCAGTTCTCGCCCAGGCCAGCGACGCTGAGCAAACCGTCAAGGAAGCTCTTGGCATTCTCCAGACCGTCATGGAGTATGCCGGCACGATCGCCTTCGCCATCTCAGGAGCCCTCGCCGCTGGCCGAAAGCGGATGGACTACGTCGGCGTCGTCATTCTGGGCAGCATCGTCGCTGTCGGCGGTGGCACGATTCGTGACCTGATTGTCGGGGTGTCGGTGTTCTGGATCGATGACCCGACCTATCTCATCGTTGCATCCCTCACCGCTCTCGCCACGATCCCGCTCACCAGGACTGGCACGCTCGACCAACTCCGCAGATTCAGGCTCATCCAGATCTCCGACGCGGCCGGGATGGCCCTTTTCGTCGTCACCGGCACCAACGTCGCTCTCGCCGCCGGAGCCGACCATCTCGCCGCGGCAATCGTTGGCGTGATTTCGGGCGTCGGCGGCGGCATCCTCCGTGATGTGCTGGCCAACGACACTCCGGATGTCCTTGTCGGGGGCCAGTTCTATGCTTCGGCGGCTTTTCTGGGTGCAGCCTCTTACGTCTTGTTGCTTCAGGTGCCGATCTCCAAGCTCCTTGTCTTCTGGATCCCGATCGTCGTCATCTTCGGCATCCGTTCAGCATCCATCTACTACGGCTGGGGCGTTCCAACATTCGAAATCGACGGAGACAACTCCGCCGCACGGTCCTGACCGCGTCTGGAGGACCGAGCCGCCTATAGGCGTCCGAAGGTGACGGAAACCGAATTGCGCTGTCCAACGCAATGGTGGTGTGGCTAGACGGCCCGTCCGAACGCCCTGGTCCCGCTCGGGTCAACCGCTGATTTCGGTTCCAAGGAGAGCTGGATCCTCGCGGCCTTCACGCCACTGGGAGTCGGCCTTCTAGCGGACGTCTTGGCCAAGCCATTCATCGAGGCCTCCCAGCGGATGGGGCGTTACTACGGGGCAGTGGCGGATGACGTGATCGCGACACTCAAGGGGTTGAGCGACGATCCCCCGACATTGAGCAAGGTCGTTGGCACCCTTTCCCTCCTCTATCTAGGTGGAACCGCCATACCTGGTGCCGCAGCCGTCGGATTCGATGCATGGTCGATCACCAAAGACCTAGGGGCAAAGCTCGGCGAAGTCGCCGAAGACGGCATTGGGATGGTGGTCGACGCAGTCGGCGACGTCGCAGAAGCGGGAAGCAAGGTCGTCGCGACGCGCTGGATTGGATAGGGATTGGGTAGGGATCTCACCGGTTGCGAATTGCAGCCGGGCTCAACTGCCACGAACGCCCGTTGTCGAATGGATCAGACCAATGGGCCTTGTACGACAGCGTTCACAACTCGGTGCTCGGCTCCGGAGGGGTCCGACCCCCAGAACAAGCGTCGCTGAGCCGCTCGAATACGGGTTCCTTCCGTGGCAGTGGCTGCCGCTGATACGCCTGCGGAACACCGAGATCTCCTTCCTGATCGCTATATGTCCAAATCGACCCATTCGAGAGACCCTTTCCCTCTTGCGGACCCATTGCCGACCTCGGTGCCTGGTGTGGGAACCGAGGTCCACGAGTAGCCGGTTGATGGGTTCGACGGCAGCTTGATCTCAGAGCTGTCGTTGCGACTGACCTGACATCCACGCAATGAGAAAGCAGATGCCGGCACCCGTAAGACGATCCAAGGCCGATCAGCAAGATGACGGCGGTGTCGCTGAGTCCGCACATCACCGACAACGCTGAGCAATATCGCGCACCCACCATCTGGCTCGACCGGGCAACGCATAACACCAAACGCCCGGAGCGATATCGAGCACCCTCCACCATCGACAGAACCGCCGAGCCATCAGCCTCGCGAAACCCCAGGTGGATTACAGGCATATGGGGCAATCGGTGCTACTTCTACCGCTCTCTCGAAGCCAGGCCGCTTCGTCTCAGGAACGACATCATCGACCCCCCGAGGTGGTCAATACCACATCCGCGCACGAACGCGCAGGTCGAGAGCCAGGACGGTCAGATCCCAAACGCCTCCGGGGCCGATAGGCCGCGGGCGGCTCGGAGCCGATCACTTCGGGCCAAGAGTGATCCGGATCGAGAACGTGGCGTCCCCGCCATCCGAGGGGAGATGACCCCTACGATTGGTGAGAGTTGGCGGACCGGCGGAGTACGGTCCGCACCACAGAACGGAGGTGATCACAGGTGCCACGACGTCCACGACTGACAACACCCCTGGTTCGCGAGAACGGGGAGCTACGGTCCGCAAGTTGGGAAGAGGCGCTGCGGCGTGCCGCCGCCGAGCTCACAGCCATCCGGACCGAGCACGGTCCCACCGCCCTGGGCATGTTCAGTTGCTCGAAGGCGAGCAACGAGACGAACTATCTCGCACAGAAGTTCGCCCGTAGCGTGCTGGGGACGAACAACATCGATTCGTGTAACCGCACTTGACACGCTCCAAGCGTCACCGGTCTGGTGGCCACGCTCGGAGCGGGAGGCGGAACCAGTTCCTATGAGGAGATCGAGAACACAGACGTGATCCTCCTCTGGGGATCGAACGCGCGCAATGCGCACCCGATCTTCTTCCATCACCTCCTCAAGGGCTTGCGCAATGGCGCCCGTCTCTACGGCATCGACCCCCGTCGGTCTGAGTCGGCCCAGTGGGCGGATGTGTGGCTCGGGATCGACGTCGGCTCCGACATCGCTCTCGCCAACGCCATGGCCAAGGTGATCATCGACGAGGGTCTCGCACAGAGCGAGTTCATCGATCGCGCCACAACCGGATTCGACGCATACTCCAAGACGGTCTCGGAATACACGCTCGAACGGGCAACGGAGATCACCGGTATCCCCGGCGGCGTGATCAGGGAAATGGCCATCGCCTACGCCACCGCAGACAAGGCACAGATCTGCTGGACCCTGGGCATCACCGAGCACCACAACGCCACCGACAACGTGCTGGCGCTCATCTCCCTCGCTCTCCTCACCGGGCACGTCGGACGATACGGTTCCGGGCTGGTTCCCATCCGTGGTCAGAACAACGTGCAGGGCGGCGGCGACATGGGGGCGCTCCCCAACAAGCTCCCCGGATTCCAGGACATCGAAGACCCGGCCGATCGTGCCAAGTTCGAAGCCGTCTACGGAACGCCGATTCCTCCCAAGCGGGGCTGGCACCTGACCCAGATGTTCGAAGCGATGCACGCGGGCAAGCTGCGGGGCCTGTATGTGATCGGTGAGAATCCCGCGCAGTCGGAAGCCGACTCACAGCAGACCCGCAAGGCCCTCGAGTCGCTCGACTTCATTGTGGTGCAGGATCTCTTCATGACGAAGACCGCCGAGATGGCCGACGTCGTGTTCCCGGCGGCAGCGGACTGGTGTGAAGCAGAGGGAACGGTCACGTCTTCCGAGCGTCGCGTCCAACGGATCCGCAAAGCGCTCGAGGCGCCAGGCGAAGCGAAGACGGATGTAGTGATCATCTCGCTTCTCGCAGAGGCTCTCGGTCATGGGTGGGGCATGCCGAGTGCCGAAGAAGTCTGGGACGAGTTGCGTCATCTCTCACCGCCGCACGGAGGGATGAGCTATCGACGACTCGAGGAGATGGGAGGGCTGCAGTGGCCGTGCCCGGACGAAGGCCATCCGGGAAGCCAGTTCCTCCACGCCCGCCTCTGGGAGGACAACGTTGCGGATCGGGCCCCTTTCATACCGGTGGAGTGGGTGGCCCCGGTGGACCGTCTCTCCGATGAGTTCCCACTGCGGATGACGACCGGTCGCCACCTCGACGGCTACAACACCGGCGTCCAATCGGGTGGATTCGACTCACCCATCAGGATCGGCGCCACCATCGACCTGTCCCCCGAGGATGCCGAGCGGCTCGACATTGCCGTCGGCGAGCGGGTCAGGATCGCCAGTCGGAGAGGCGACATCGAGGCACCGGCACGAATCGACCCCGGCCTGCGTCCCGGACTCAGCTTCATGGCGCTCCATTATCCCGACGATGTCGACATCAACACGTTGACCATCGAGGCCTGGGATCCCAAGTCGGGAACCGCCGAGTTCAAGGCCACCGCCGTCCGGGTCGAGAAGCTGCCGGCCGGAATCACGGCATGACCGAGCGAGGAGCGGACGCGTGGATCTCAAGCTGATCGGGGCGGCCGCCACGGAGGCCGAAGTAGCCGCCGTGGCCGCCGCGGTCCCGTCGGCCGTGACGGTCGAGGTGGATGGCCGAGTGGTCCGGACAGAGCGCAGCGCGCTCCGCCACTACCTGCTCCCGGCGCTCGACGCCGTTCAATCCGCAGTCGGCTACGTGAGCGAGGGCGCAGTCGACGAGATCGCACGGCGCCTTCACGTCCCGCCTGCCGAGGTCTACTCGGTGGCCTCGTTCTACGCTCTCATTGCTCTTCGGGAAGCACCGGAACGGGTCGCTCACGTCTGCGACGACACTGCGTGTCGCATCACAGGCGGAGCCGAGCTGTTGGGCTCGCTCGATGATCGCCGGGACGTGCACGCAACCCCGTGTATCGGGCAATGCGACCGTGGACCGGCGGCCTTCGTCCAACGAGCCGGACAGGAAGACCTCGTCATCACCGGGGCCACCCGAGACACCGTGCTGGCGGCGCTCGAAGGCACCGACACGAGTACGCCGCCACCGAACGTGATTGGTGACCGGCTCCTTCGCCACATCGGCACCACTGATCCGGAGGATCTCGAGTCGTACCGGTCGCGCGATGGCTACACCGCCCTGGCAAGAGCCATCGAGCTGGGTTCGGACGGAGTCCTGGCCGAGATGAAGGCATCCGGGCTGCGGGGACGAGGCGGGGCCGCCTTTCCGACCGGGGTCAAGTGGGAGGCAGTACGCGACGAAGCCGCGAATCCGAAGTACGTGGTGTGCAACGCCGACGAGTCGGAGCCCGGCACGTTCAAGGATCGAGTGATCATGGAGGGCGATCCATTTGCCCTGGTCGAGGCGCTGACCATCGCCGCGATCACCGTTGGCGCCGAGCGGGGGTACATCTACATCCGTGGTGAGTATCCGTTGGCGACCCGAAGACTGCGCATGGCGATCGACCAGGCCGAGGCGGCCGGACTGCTCGGCCGGGACGTCATGGGAACCGGTCACTCGTTCCATCTCGAGGTGCGGCGCGGTCAGGGCGCCTACATCTGTGGAGAGGAGACCGCTCTGTTCAACTCGATAGAGGGATATCGAGGTGAGCCCCGCCAGAAACCGCCATACCCCGTCCAGGCAGGGTTGTTCGGCAAGCCGACGTTGTTGAACTCTGTCGAGACCTTCGCCAACGTGCCGTGGATCCTGATCAACGGCGGTGCGGCCTTTGCCGCCATGGGCACCGGAGAGTCCACGGGAACCCGACTCATGTGCCTGTCGGGTGATGTCGCTCGGCCCGGCGTCTACGAGGAGCCGTTCGGCGCAACTCTTCGCAGTGTGCTCGACCAGGCGGGAGGCGTGGTCGGTGAGCTTCGTTGCGTGTTGCTCGGAGGCGCCGCAGGCAGTTTTGTCGGTCCAGACATGCTCGACGTTCCCCTCTCTTTCGAGAACGCACGCACGCACGGCTTCGCCCTCGGCTCCGGCGTTGTGATGCCTTTCAACTGCACCCGTGACATGGGGGACATCGTGGGTCGGATCGCCCGGTTCTTCCGTGACGAGAGCTGCGGGCAGTGCGTTCCGTGTCGGGTGGGCACGGTGCGGGTGGAGGAAGCGGTTGCGCGGGCCCGGGACGGGGGACATGCCGAGATCCCGCTGGTGGTTGAGATGGACCGCGCCATGAAGGATGCGTCGATCTGCGGGTTGGGACACACTGCATCGTCGGCGGTGCTGAGCGCGATGCGAATGGGGTTGTTGTGAGCACCGTGAGCATCACCGTCGACGGCGCCCCGATCACGGTGGCTGCAGGATCGACCTTGCTCGAGGCATGCCGGTCGACCGGGAAGGGCCAGCCGACGCTGTGCCATCTCGAGACCCTGACGCCGGTCAACGTCTGCCGGGTCTGCGTGGTCGAGGTCGAGGGCAGCCGCACGCTCGTGCCCTCGTGCTCGCGGCTGGCCGAACAGGGCATGATCGTTTCGACCGACTCAGAGCGGGTTCGCCACTCACGCAAGATCGTCTTCGAATTCCTCGCCTCCTCCGTCGACCTGTCACTCGTCGACGACGAGACGAAGGGGTGGATGCGTGAATACGGATGCGACGCAGAGCGGTACGGACCGCAAGGCCCCATGACGTTCGATCGGGACGAGCGCCGCACCGGACACCATCCCCGTCCAGGTGGAGCTACGGCTGAAACGGTCCGCCAGCCGGTCAAGGTCGACAACGAGCTGTACGTCCGTGACTACTCCCGGTGCATCCTCTGTTACAAGTGCGTCGAAGCCTGCGGCGAGGACGCCCAGAACACCTTCGCGATCGGGGTGGCCGGTCGGGGATTCGATGCCCGGATCTCCACCGAGTTCGACACGGGTCTCACGGACTCGGCGTGCGTGTTCTGCGGGAACTGCATCGGTGTCTGCCCGACCGGAGCATTGATGTTCCGGTCCGAGCATGAGCTGCGAACGGCAGGGATGTGGGGAGAGCAGACGATCACCCGTACGGTGTGCTCGTACTGTGGCGTCGGGTGCAATCTGGACCTCCACGTCCAGGACAACCGCATCGTCAAAGTGACATCTCCGACCGACCATTCGGTCACATCCGGTCACCTGTGCATCAAGGGACGCTTTGGATACGAGTACGTCCAGGACCTGGGCGACCTCGCAGTCACGCCGATCGACGAGGTCCTTCCGCGAGCACGCACCAGGTGAGCGATCTCCCGCCGACCCGAGCGGGCGCAGATCCAGAGCCGTTCGTGTTGTGATCACCGCGGTGGCCGAGAGGTACACGCATAGGGCGACCCGTTGCGCGCGCCGACGCACCCAAGTCAGAAAGTGAAGGGTGGGGTCTCGGTCGGGAGACCCCACCCTCGAATGGATCAAACGAGGCTTGGCACTCGATCGTTGGACTCTTCCACGATCGCGGAAGTGTTCTCGGCGGGCTGCGCCGAACGCCGGCGTGACCGGCTGAGCCAACCGGAACGAGTCGATGTCGCCGCCGTCCGGGCTTGCCGATGAGCTTCTTCGATCTCGGCCGTTGCCAGGTAGTAGAGGACGAATGGGTGCGACATGATCTTTCTCTTTCTGAACGGGTCGTTCGAACCCGTTGTGGTAATGGTCTCCGTGCGTTACAGTCATTACAGTAGGCGCGAGGCCGTAAGGAGTCAAATGGATTTTTCCCATTACAGTTGCACTCCAGCCGACATGGCGGTTGAGCTGGTCAACACGGACGAGCGAGTCATCGGCGAGGATCACCTCGTCACGCTGGCCGACATCGAAGGCTTCCTCGCCCGTTACGCAGAGCTCTGGGACCACGACTCGAAGCCTCCTACGGAAGACGACGTCCCACGGGTGGCACGGCTGAGGAGTCGGTTGCGATCGGTGTTCGAAGCCAGTGACGAAGTCCAAGCTGTCGAAGCGCTCAACCTCATCCTCGTCGACAACGGCGCCGTGCCCCGCGTGTCACTCCACGGGGGCAACTCCCACATGCATTTCGAGCCGAGCGGCGACGCCTTCTCACGTTGGCTGGCGGTCGTCACCGGCATGGGACTCGCCACCGTCCTCGTGGACCAAGGTCTTGCCAGGTTCGGCGTGTGCGCCGCCACCGACTGTCAGGACGTGTTCCTCGATACCTCGCGCAACAAGTCGCGTCGTCATTGCTCCACCACGTGTTCCACGCGTGAGGCGGTCGCCGCCCACCGCCGTCGCCGGCGCGCTTGAACTCTACGAAATTGCGTATTTCAGTGCCGCATACGGCACGGACGTACGCAAGATCGTGACCTGTCAGAATCACCGGCGTGATCCGGGCCCGCTTCGACGATCTGCGACCGGCCGTGCGCCGGTCCTTTCAATTGGAAGATCAGGTGGCGGTGCTCGCTGCGACCAACCTCGACGATGTCGAGGACGTGCTCATCCGGGCAGAGCAGGCGGTCGAGCTCGGCAATTGGGTGGCGGGGTGGGTGGCCTACGAAGCGGCTCCGGCGTTCGACCCGGCGCTGGTGGTGGTCGACGGTCCGACGGGTCCCTTCGATCGGCTCCCGCTCGCATGGTTCGGCGTGTTCAGGTCGCGAGGCCCGACGGAGCCGACCACGCGGAAGCCCTACGAGATCGGACCGTGGACCCCCACGGTCACCGAGCCCGAGTTCGTCGAGGCCATCGACGAGATCCGCGATCGAATCCTTCGGGGCTACACCTATCAGGTCAACCACACGTTCAGATCGTCGGCCCAGTTCGACGGCGACGTGTTGGGGCTCTATCACGATCTCACCCACTCACAGAATGCCGGCTATGGCGCCCTGATCGACAGCGGCGAGTGGGCCGTGACGTCGGCCTCGCCCGAGCTCTTCTTCGAGTGGCGCGGAGGCGTCATCACCTCCCGACCGATGAAAGGGACCACTCGTCGAGGCCTCGACATCGAGGACGACGAGAAGATGAGTGTCTGGCTGGCCGAATCGGAGAAGAACCGGGCCGAGAACCTGATGATCGTCGACATGGTTCGCAACGACCTCGGCCGCATCGCCGACATCGGAAGCGTGCAGGTTCCCGACCTGTTCACCACCGAGAAGTACGACACCGTCTGGCAGCTCACGTCGACCGTGACTGCTCAGCCTCGGCCGAAGACAACCCTGGTGGACGTCTTCTCGGCCCTGTTCCCGAGTGCCTCGATCACAGGGGCGCCGAAAGTGGCCACGATGGACGTCATCCGTGGCTTGGAGCGGAGCCCACGCGGTGTCTACTGCGGTGCCGTGGGATTCGGAGGTCCCACCAGCACCGGGCAGCCGCATTGGGCCTTCAACGTGGCCATACGCACGGTGACCGTGGATCGACGATCTGCCACCGCCTGGTATGGCACCGGCGGTGGGATCACGTACGACTCGACAGCGGAGGATGAGTACGCCGAGGCACTTCTGAAATCGAGAGTCCTCGAGTTCCGCACCGCCGACTTCGAGTTGCTGGAGACGATGTGCTGGGAGCCGGGGCACGGGGTGGCATTGCTGTCCCGCCATCTCGACAGGGCCGCCCGATCCGCACGCTACTTCGACATCCCTTTCGACGTCGATCGAGCGCGCCGCATGCTCGCCTCCGTCGACTCCAACACTCGGCAACGGATCCGCGTGTTGGTGAATCGCTCCGGGATGATCCGGCTCGAGACGACCGACATCCACGAGCCGATCGGACGTGTCCGGCTCGCGATCGACGGGGTTCCCGTGGATCGCGCCGATCCGTTCCTCCATCACAAGACCACGTTTCGCCAGATCTACGTCGAAGCAGCCGCCCGCCACCCGGACGCCGATGATGTCGTCCTCGTCAACGACGATGGCGAGATCACCGAGACGACCATCGCCAACATCGCTGTCCTCATCGACGGGGAGTGGCTGACTCCCCCGCACACCGCGGGTTGCCTCCGAGGGGTACGCCGGGCAGAACTGCTGGATCGGGGCGCGATCGTGGAAGGGACCATCACGATTGGCGATCTCCGATCTGCCGATGGGATCGCCCGTTTCAATGCCGTGCGCCCTTGGGAGGAATGCGAGTTGATCTGACCTGTGGCCGAAGGGCCGATGTCAGCCCCGGGACCGCTTGGCCGCGATCTTGCGGTCAGCCTCGGTCAGATACCGCTTGCGCACCCGAACCGACTCGGGTGTGACCTCGACCAGTTCGTCGCCGCCGATCCACTCGATGGCGGTCTCCAGCGTCATCCGCCGAGGCGGAGCCAGCTTGATGGCATCGTCGGACCCTGAGGCCCGAATATTGGTGAGCTGTTTGGCCTTGGTCGGGTTGGCGGGCATGTCATCCGGGCGGCTGTTCTCACCAAAGATCATGCCCTCGTAGACATCTTCGCCGGGTCCGATGAAGAGCTCGGTCCGCTTTTGGAGGTTGTCGAGCGCAAATCCGGTCGAGACTCCGATACGATCGGCGATCACGGCGCCGCCATGGCGGGTGGGGAGGTCGCCCACCCATGGCACCCATCCCTCGTGATGCTGATGCACCAGCGCGGTACCACGCGTCGCGGTCATCAGCAGCGACCGGAATCCGATCAACCCACGTGCCGGTGCGGTGAGCGTGACGATGGTCCGCCCGCGATCACCGGGTCGCAGATCGATCACCGTTCCCTTTCGGGGTGCGACCGCTTGCGTGACGGTTCCGACGTACTCGTCGGGTACGTCCACGACGGCCCGCTCGAGCGGCTCATGCGGCTTCCCGTCGATCTCGCGCAGGATCACCTCGGGCCGGCTGACCTGGAGCTCGAACCCCTCCCTGCGCATCGATTCGATCAAGACCGCGAGCTGGAGCTCGCCTCTCCCTGCGACCTCGATCACCTCGGGAGAGCTCGTCGGGCCGATCCGGATCGAGACGTTGCCCAACACCTCACGATCGAGCCGGTCCTTGATCTGACGGGAAGTGAGGAACTTTCCCTCTCTACCGGCGAGAGGAGAGGTGTTGACGCCGAAGGTCATTCTGAGCACCGGTTCGTCGACGGACAACCGCGGGAGTGCCTCCGGGTCCGCCGGATCGGCCAAGGTGTCCCCGATCTCGACCTCGGGAAACCCTGCGACGATGAAGAGGTCTCCGGCCTTCCGGTCCGCAACCTCGACACGACTCAGCCCCGAGAACCCCAAGAGCTGCGCCGGCTTCCGACGAATCGGCGGCTCCTCCTCTTCTGCATGGCAGAGGGCGACCTGGGTTCCCGCCTTCAGCGTTCCACGAACCACACGCCCGATGGCCAATCGCCCCAGATAGTCGGATGCGTCCAGATTG
The DNA here is from genome assembly GCA_963785075.1 of uncultured bacterium. Lineage (GTDB taxonomy): Bacteria > Actinomycetota > Acidimicrobiia > Spongiisociales > ZC4RG35 > JAOUGY01. Next base: position 91,640 of record CAWATW010000010.1, on the reverse strand, counting down.
GTGACGAGCGCCTGCAACGGGGCGTCGGGATCACCTGCGGGCGCCGGGATCGTTTCCACGATCGCCTCGAACAGCGGAGTGAGATCGGCCGACTCGCCCGGAATGCCGATTCCAGAGACGGCGCGACCCTCACGAGCGATGGTCGACACGATCGGGAACTCGATGTGATGTTCCGAAGCCCCGAGGTCGAAGAAGAGCTCGTATACCTCGTCGATCACCTCGGGGGCGCGGGCGTCCGCCCGGTCTACCTTGTTGATCACGACCACGGCCGGCAGCCCGAGACCGAGCGCCTTCGAGAGCACGTAGCGGGTCTGGGGCAGCGGTCCTTCAGCGGCATCGACCAACAGCAACACGCCATCGACCATCGCCAACGCTCGCTCCACCTCGCCGCCGAAGTCGGAGTGACCGGGCGTGTCGACCAGATTGATGCGGGTTCCGTGCCACTCCACTGCTGCAGCTTTCGCAAGGATCGTGATCCCACGCTCTCGTTCCTGATCGTTCGAATCCATGATCCGATCGACGACCGCTTCGTGCGCGGCGAAGACACCCGTTTGGCGAAGCATGGCGTCGACGAGGGTGGTTTTGCCATGGTCGACGTGCGCGACGATGGCCACATTGCGGAAAGAGGGGGTGCCGGACATGGCAGTGCCATGCTACCCGCCTCGAAGCACCACTCCGCCGAACCGCCAGACCGCCGGGCAGCACGCCGGTATCTTCGATCCGCACTCGGTCTGTGGAGTCTTCCGCCGACTTCTCCTTCAGCGGATCCCGACACGGCCGACGGGGCTCCCATGGACGCAGCCACCATCTCCCAGGTCGATGCCATGGTGCAGGCCGCCGTCGCCCCTGCTCAGATAGCCCAACAGGTCGACGTCGCCGTTCTCGGTCAGGTCCTCGACACCGCCAAGATGCAGAGCGCTGCCCTGGTTGAGATGATGAGGGCGAGTCTCGATCCTTCGATCGGCGCCACCGTCGACATCAGGGGCTAACCGACCCCGCCTTCGGCCGTACGACGGGCGACGAACTCGGAGAGCTCCGCTGCGCGCGCTTCGTCGAGCGGTGGGGGTTCGTACTCCTCCAGCATCTGTCGACACACCTGTTCCGCCTTCTTCTCGGCGGTGACGCCGCCGGCCAGCATCCACGACTCCCAGTTGCGCCAATCCGACACGATCGGGTCGTAGAAGGCGGTCTCGTAGCGCTCGAGGGTATGGGGTGAACCGAAGAAGTGACCGCCCGGGCCGACGTCGGCGATCGCATCGACCGCCAGCTCGGCATCGTCGACTTTCATCGGCATCAGGAACTCGGCGAACATCTGAAGCATCTCGGCGTCGACGACGAACTTCTCGAAGCTGGCCACCAGGCCCCCCTCCATCCAGCCCGCACCGTGCATGACGAGGTTGGCGCCGCCCATCACCGCACCCCACAACGACATCTGAGACTCGTAGGCCGCCTGGGCATCGACGGCGTTGGCAGCGTTGGCGTTCGACGAGCGATAGGGAATGGCGTATCGGCGGGCCAACTGACCACCAACCATCGCCGCCCGCGTGTACTCGGGAGTCCCGAATGCCGGGGATCCCGATCGCATGTCGACGTTGGACGTGAATCCGCCGTACATCACCGGTGTACCGGGGTTGACCATCTGGGTGAACGCAATGCCTGCCAGGGCCTCGGCGTTCTGCAGCGCCAACGCACCGGCCAGCGACGCCGGCGCCATGGCACCGGAAAGCGTGAACGGTGTGATGACGATCGCCTGATGCATTCGAGCCATCTCGATGAGCCCTTCGATCATCGGTCCATCCAGCCGCAGCGGCGAGGACGTGTTGACGACGGTGAAGAGCGACGGCTCGACCGCCAGCTGGTCGGTCGTCGAGCCCCGGCCGATCCTCGCTATCTCCAGTGCGTCCACGATGCGACCCCGCCCAAGCGAGTAGGCGTGAAAGACCTTGTCGGTGAGCGTCACGAAGGCGGCGAGGGCGGCGAGGTGGCGGGTCTCCGGGGGGAGGTCGACCGGTTCCACGGGGTATCCCCCGAAGAGATGCACGATGTCGAAGGCTTGTCCCAGTCTGAGGAAGTTCCGGTAGTCGTCGAAGGTCCCCGGCCGCCGACCGTGCTGAAGGGACGAGGAGTTGGGAGCGCTCGCAACGCTCGCAAACGTGACGTGGTTTCCACCGATGGTGACGTCGTGGGCGGGGTTGCGGGCGTGCAGGCGGAACGACGACGGAGCCTGACCGGCGTAGTGCAAGACCGTGTCGGCATCCATCCGCACCCGGTGGGTCCCGTCCTGCACACGGCATCCGTGGGCGGCCAGGATCTCGAGGGCGTCCGGATGCAGGAAGTCCATCCCGGTCTGCTCGAGGATGCGCAGCGACGCGTGATGAATGGCGTCGATCGCTTCTTCCGGAAGCACCTCGATGGGGCGATAGGGATTGGTGACATCACGCCATCCGAGCTGGCGGACGCCACCGCTCCGAGCCGCCCTCCGAGAGGATCGAGACGATCGTTCCCGCACCATTGGTGGAGGCTACTTGCACACCATCGGGTTGCGCACGCCGAACACGGCAGCGGTGACACGCATCACCGGGTCACGCGCACTCTTCTCGTCGCGAACGGTGGCGTTCAACGGGCCGGCCGCCTACGTGCTGGACTGCTACGTGGCTCCGGAGGATGCACTCGATGGGCTGGCCGTTCACAAGGGTGTCCCCCTGGTGATAGATGAGTGATCCCTGCCGACCAGACCGGTCAGGGCAAGTACACCTCTTCGAGGAGGATCGCCTCGCCTTCCTCGATCGTGATCCAGTACGGCAACGTGCCCTGTCCGTACCACTCGAAGTCGACGGCGGAGAGATCACCGGCGAGCAGGCGGAGCCACACCTCCCGGGTGACGCTCTCCCAATCGACGCCGGCCTCCGGATAGCTCGCCTGGACCCGCACCTCAACGCCTTCGGCCACCGGAATCCGCGACGTGTCCTCCGAGGTGTTGCGAATGAAATAGTCGTTGGGCGGCGGTGACTCCTCCCCCGCTGCTTCTGCGGCCACCGCGGCATCGTCGCCCGTGAGGAACTCGGCCTCGTCGAATTGGATCGAGCCCGGTGTCGCAGATCGGACCCACCCGAAGAACCGTCCGTCGATGATTCTCGTGGCGCCGCTACCGAGGTACGTCCGATCGGTGCGGTCGAAGACGAAACGAACGTCGGAGGGACCTGGGAAGACATCGCCCGTCGAGGTGTCGAGCAGGAAGGCATTTCGTCCTGCAATCCCCGCCACCCACACGCCGTCGGTGTCGAGCCTCGTCACCGGGCCCGGAAGGTCCAGGGGGAAGGGAGCGGCCGGGCCCTGGCTGCCGATCGCCAGGGTGTACACCACCCCGTCGTCGGACGCGTCGGTGGAGAAGAACATCGAGCCGCCATCGGGAGACAGGACTGCCGAGACCGGATTGCCGTCTGCGAGCAGATCGAGCCTCGCAGATCGGCCTTGCCTGTCGACCAACGATGCCAGTGCCTCGGCGCCGGTCCCCTGGATCACAAGCAGCTGGCCTCCGCCATACGACGCCGACTCGACCGGGAGCCGGGCATCGAAGACCGGCTCACTCTCGCCCGTCGCCGTGTCGAGCGCGACAACGCCCTCCGGGCCCACGATCGCAAACGCTGTGTCACCCGCGACGGCGACGTCGTACAACTCGGTCTGAACGCTCGGGACGGTCAGATCATCGTCGTCCAAGACCAGGTGGATCGTCCCCTCCGGGCTGGCATAGACGACCCCGCTCGGCGTCGATGCTCCCATCGGGGGGATGTCGAATGGTCCTTCGACGTATCGGGTGAGCGGGCCCGGGGACCACGCGTCGTCGATCCGCTGCCACGATCGAAAGCCGCCATCGGTGAACGCCGTGAGCGACGGTGCCTCGGTGACGGTCTCGAGGAACACCGCTGTCGGGTCCAAGGTGGTCGTAGTCGTCTCGGCAGTCGTGGTCGTGGTGTCCGGGGCGGACGTCGACGGAACATCGGCTGCCGGGGCCAGAGTCGTGGTGGGGGTGGCGTCGGGGTTCGAGGCGACACACGCCGACAACATCAGGGCACCGGCAACGATCGGCCACGATCTGAAGATCCTCATCGGTGAGAAACGTAGCGGTGACACAGGGAGTTCCGCCATACACTCTCCAGGTGCAAGCGCTCCGGATGGTCGTGAACCTCGGCGACAACACACGGGTCCCCGCCCGAGCGATCGCCTCGAGGATCGGCGAGATGACCGGCTGCGACGTGACACTCACGTTTGGACCGCCCGATCCGCTGGATCCACCCGACGTCGCATGGATGTGCGGATACCTGACGGCCGAGCTGATCGTGGAGCGCGAGTGCCCCCTCGATGTCGTCGCGGCGCCCGTCTTCCCCGGGTCGACGGAAGCCGTGTATCACTCCGTCCTCGTCACTGGATCGCCTGCGATCTCCACCCTGGAGGACGCCCAGACTGCGAGGTTCGTGGTCAACGAGCACGACTCGTGGTCTGGCCATCTGGTGGTGCTCCGGGCGTTGCAGATCCACTCTCTGTCTGACCGATTCGCAGAGGTGCTCACATCGGGCTCGCACGAACGGTCGATCGACATGCTCGTCGACCGAACTGGCGACCTGGCGGCGATCGACTCGACGATGTGGGAGCATCGGCTGGCCACCGACCCGGCGCTGCGATCCCTCCGGGTGCTCATGCGCACCGAAGACTGGCCGGCCCCGCCTTTCTCGATCGGACGTCACGTCGATGAGGACACCGCTGACGTCATGCGAAGTGCGCTCATGAACGCTCCCGTAGATGGCCTCGTCGCCGTCACACCGGTCGCACTCGATCCTTATCTCGCGATGCTCGGCTCGCCCTGATGGGCCGGGCGCAATCGGAACCAGGCGGTGCGGTGGCACGGCGTGAGCCGATGTTCACGCCCTGAGCCGCTCCATCGCAGGGTCATAGGGTGGACCGGCCATCACGGTCGCAGGGATGCGCTCGCCGAAGTACTCGACGTGGAGGGAGGTACCGGGCACGGCCTTCCCGGTCGGGAGATACCCGTAGGCGAGTGAGCGGCCAACCGAGTACCCGTGGTTGGCGCTCGTGACATACCCGACGCACTCTTCGCCGTCCAATATGGGCTCGTACCCGAACCCGACACCGGAATCGAGAGCGAGACACGACCACCGCCGCGCCGGCTCTGACGCGGCAGCCCTCACACATGCGTCTCGTCCCACGAAATCGCGCTTGTCGAGCTTGACCGCCCACCCCAACCCTGCCTCGTAGGGCGTGTACTCGGTGTGGACGTCGGCACCCCACGCCGGGTAGCCCTTCTCGAGCCGCAACGAGTCGAACGCGCCCATCCCCACGGGCACGAGCCCCAGATCGCCCCCCGCCTCGATCAGGGTGTCCCACACACCGAGCGCCAAGTCGACCGGCGTATGCAACTCCCAGCCCAGCTCTCCCACGTAGGACACCCGGACGGCGAGGGCTTCGGCCATTCCGACATCGATGGAGCGGGCGGTGAAATAGGGAAATGCATCGTTGCCGACATCGCACGCAGTGACTCGATCGAGAATCGCGCGGGCATTTGGACCCCACAGACCCATCGCCGACCAGGCGTCGGAGATGTCCACGATCGCCACACTGTCGAATCCAGCGCGCTCGGCGACCGTCTCCATCCAGCGGAAGTCTCGGGGACGCGTCCCCTCTCCAACAAAGCACCAGAAGCGGTCCTCTCCGACCCGGGCCACCACGAGATCGCGCCGCACACCTCCGGAGGGTGTGAGCCAGTTCGTGTAAGTGACCGCACCCACCCGACGTGCCACCTTGTTGGAACAGAGGTGCTCGGCGAACTCGGCAGCCTCGGCGCCCCGGATCTCGATGATCGACAGACCGTGGAGATCGAACAGCCCGGCACTGTCTCGCGTCGCAAGGTGCTCGGCGCCTTGGATCGGCGACCAGTGTTCGGCGGCCCAACCGGTCCGCTCCGGGATTCGCTCTCGATCCCGCTCCACGAGATCGGCGTTCGACTGGAACCAGTTGGGCAGTTCGATCCCCGCAAAGGTCGTGAACACGGCCCCGTTCTCGAGGTGTCGACCGTGCATCGGTGTCAGGCGGACATTCCTCGGGTGTGACATCGGCTGGCGCGGGTGCACGATGTCGTAGACCTCGGCGTAGTTCTTGTCACACACCGTTGCGAGATACGCAGGCGTCGTCTGGAATCCGTGGAAGCGATGGAGGTCCACCTGGCGGGGATCCCACTCCGGATCTCCGTCGGTCATCATCTCGGCGGTCATCTTGGCAACGCCTGCGGCGTGCGTCAGCCACGAGGCGGTCGAAACCCACAGGCCCTTGGTCCGCGCCTCGCCGATGATCGGCATGCCGTCGACCGAGAAGGCAAACATGCCGTTGAAGCGGGTCGGGAACGAGGCAGGGTCGAGCCCGCGGAAGAACGGCAGGACCTTCTGGGCCGTCTCCCACGCCCGCCCCACGAAGTCGTCGACGATGAACTCGTTCATGGCCGTACGACCGATGGAGTCAGATGCGACCCGACGCGGGCGATGCCGGTAGCTGCCGATCCCATACGAGTTCCAGTGCTGCCGGTAGTACATGAAAGTGTCCAACTCGCGAATCGTTGGGAACGTGACCTCGTGGTCGGGGTCGGACGGATCGAACTGCGCCAGCTCGGGGAGGGGCGGCGAGATCAGGTATTGATGGTCGTACGCATGGAGCGGGATCGGCACGCCCACCTTGTCGCCGAGCAACGGGCCCCAGATGTTGGTGCAGATCACGACATGCTCGGCGTCGATGGACGGGAGCGCAGGGTTCGCGGTGACCACTCCCCTGACGCGCCCCCCGGCGACGGTCACGTCCGTCACCTCTGTGTCCGCCAGCCACGTCACGCTTTCGCCCGCAGCCCGCTGGATCGCACCATTCAGGTGCGGTGAGGCAACGAGTTGCCCGCGTGCCATGAGGAGAGAACCTCTGATGAAGTCGGGATCGAGGTAGGGCACGATCGACACCGTCTCGTCGACATCGAGGATGCGCGCCTCGGCGTGATAGCTCTTGGCCTCCCCCGCCAGTCGTCTGAGATCTCTGAGACGTTCCTCCGACACGGCCAGCTCCAGCCCGCCGACCTCGTTCACAGTGCGTCGACCGGGATCGAACTGTGGGAGAGACCGATACAGGTCGGCGCCGTAGTGGCCCATCTGGGTGAGGAGCTTCGAATGGCCGAGTGCCACCACCCCACCCGGGGCGTGCGACGTCGAGCCGTCGTTGTGCACGATCGGACCCTTGTCGACCACGACGATCCCGTCCCATCCAAGTCGACTGAGATGCAAGGCCAGCGCCGAGCCCACGATCCCCGAACCGATGATGACGACCCTCGCCTGCATTCCTACTCCTCGATCGAGCTTGCTGAGAGTTGTGCGAACTCGGAGCGACCGCTCGACCGGAACCGTCGGCCGATCAAGCGATCAGTCTGCCGGCGTATCGGCGACAGCCGTGGCACCGTCTTCCTGTTTGAGGGTGGCGGGGGCGGCCATGTCGTCGACGAGTTCGACATGCAACGATCCCATCTTCGCCTGCAGGTCTCGGAGCTCCTCGAACGGGATGTGGCATTTCATGCGGTGACCCGGTTCGACGTCGACCATCGGTGGCTCCTCACGGTCGCACAACCCTTCGATCACCCGGTGGCACCTGGTGTGGAAGACACACCCGGCCGGCGGATTGGCCGGGCTCGGGATGTCACCTTCTAGCCGGATCCTGAACTTGGGCGCCCCGTCCACGGTGGGGACGGCGGAGAGCAGAGCCTCCGTGTACGGATGATGCGGACCGGCGAAGATCTGTTCGGTCGTGCCCACCTCCATCAGCCGGCCCACGTACATGACCGCAATCCGATCGGCCAGGTAGCGGACAACCCCGAGGTCGTGGGTGATGAACAGGTAGCTGGTGGAACCGTCGGACTGGAGATTGGCGAGCAGATTGAGAATCGCCGCCTGCACCGAGACGTCGAGGGCGCTCGTGGGCTCGTCGCACACCACCACCCTGGGGTCGCCGGCGAACGCCCGCGCGATCGCCACCCGTTGCTTCAGGCCGCCCGAGAGCTGGCGTGGTCGCATGTCCAGGTGACGCGGTGTCAGGCGGAGCGCGGCTGCCAGCGCCTCCGCCCGCTCGTTGGCATCTGCCTTGGTTGCACCGGTGAGCTTCGTGATCGTACGTGTGAGGATTCGGCGAACGCTCCACATGCGATTGAGGGCCGAGTCGGGGTTCTGGAACACCATCTGCATCGCGCCCATCTCTTCGGCCGTTCGGTTCCCGGCGGTGGGAGACAGCGGCTTGCCGTCGAGCGTGATCTCACTGCCCTCATCGGGGGCATGGATACCGAGGATGGCCTTGGCCAGCGTGGACTTGCCCGATCCCGACTCTCCGACCAGCCCGAGCGTCTCGCCATTCTCGACACGCAGATCGACCCCGACCAGCGCGGGTACTTGGACCCCATGCTGGTGGAAGGTCTTCGACACGTCGTTCATCTTGATGACGACCCGATGATCGAGCGACCAATCCGTGTCGTCGGGCGGAGGCTCGGGGATCTCGTCGATGCGGTCGACGTGGTGACACAGCGCAAAATGGCCTGGGGCGATCTCGACCTGCGGCGGCGGCGTGTCCCGGCAGAGCTCGGTCGCCAACACACAGCGATCCACGAACACGCATGTCGGAAGCGGCGTACCGATCGATGGCAGCGTTCCAGGGATCGTGAACAGAGCCCGATCGTGTTTCCGTGTGCCGTGTCGGGGAAGGCACTGCAGCAGGCCGACGGTGTACGGATGCTGAGGTGCATCGAACACGTCCACGGCGTTGCCTTCCTCGACGACCTTGCCTGCGTACATCACGCCCACGCGATCGCACATCGAACGGATCACTCCCAGGTTGTGGGCGATCAGCAGGATCGATGCGTCGAGGTCGACACGCAGTGCCCGCACCAGGTCGAGCACCTCCGCCTCGACGGTGGCGTCGAGACCCGTGGTGGGCTCGTCCAGGATCAGCAGCTTGGGGTCCCCCGCAAGGGCCATGGCGATCACAACCCGCTGTTGCATCCCACCAGAGAGCTGATGGGGGTATCGCTGCATCACACGTTTCGGATCGGCGATCTGGACGCGATTCAGAGCATCGAGAGCCAGTTCCTGGGCCTCGTCCTTGTCGACGCCCAGGACGGTGTAGGACTCCACGACCTGTCGACCGATCCGCAACGACGGATTGAGCGCCGCCCCTGGGTCCTGATACACCATCGAGACGTGATGTGAGCGGAACGCACGAAGATCTTTGGCCGACATGTGGGTGACGTCCTGCCCGCCTGCAAGGATCCGACCATCGGTGATCACTGCGTTGGATGGCAGGTAGCGCACGGCGGCGAACGCTGTGGTGCTCTTGCCGCACCCCGATTCACCGACCAACCCGTACGCCTCGCCAGGCCGGATGGAGAAGTCGACGCCGCGCAGCACCTCACGGGGAATTCCCCTCACACGGTATGCGAGATGCAGGTTCTCGACGGCCAGAGCCGCGGTCGTGGTGTCGGATTCCGGTTGCAACGTCGTCATGATGCGTTCACTGCGTCGATGGAGTCGGCCACGAGGTTGGCGCCGATCACGAGGCTGGCGATCGCCAGTGCCGGGAAGAGCGTCGGCCACCACTGGCCGGCTTGGATGAGCGAGTAGGTCTGAGCGATCGACAGACCCCAGTCGGGTGACGGCGGCTGGATTCCGGCACCAAGGAACGACAGCGTTGCGATCGTGAAGACGGCGTAACCGATTCGAACCGTCAGCTCCACGACCACCACCGACACGATGTTCGGGAAGATCTCCCGGGCCATGATGAAGATGTCCGACTCCCCACGAAGCTTCGCCGAGGTGACGTAGTCGAGGCGTGCTTCACTCATCACCGTGGCGCGCACGGTCCGGGCAACCACCGGGGTGAACAACACGGCGACGGTACCCACGACAACGGGGAGCGAGCTCCCCAGGGTGGCGATGATCAGCAGGGCAACGAGGATGACCGGAATGGCGAAGATGGCTTCGATGATCCTGCTCAGGGCTTCATCGACCCAACCTCGGTAGTAGCCCATCACCAGACCCACCGCAGTTCCGGCGATCACGCTGAGGATGGCGGCGATCGGCGCAACGGTGAGGATGTCCCTCGAGCCGGCCATCACTCGCGACAGCACGTCGCGTCCAAGCTGATCTGTCCCGAACAGATGCGATGCGCTGGGAGCGTCCGACGGGATGTCGAAGCCGTTGATCGGGTCGTACGGCGTGATGGCATCGCCGAAGATCGCGCACACGATCCAGATCAGGAGGATGAGCGCGCCGAGGATGAAGGAGGGCCGCCTGAACAGCAGCCGCATACGTTCACGTCGGGCCTGCCGGCGCTCGGACAGCGCACCCGCCGATGCGGAAGCGTTGGAGCCGACCTCGGGAGCTTCGGGTGTCTCGGTGGCCATCAGCCGTGCACCTCCATCCTCGCCCGCGGATTCATCCATGCGATCACAAGGTCCGACAACAGCGTGAACACCATGTAGATGACGCCAACCACGATGACGCCGGCCGTCAGCACGGGAATGTCCTTGTCACCGGCAGCGAAGAATATGAGGCGGCCCAACCCCGGGTAGTTGAAGATGACCTCGAGACCGATGAGCCCGCCGAACAGGTAGCCCACCTGGACACCGATCACCGCCACCGTGGGCTGGAGCGCATTCCGCATGATGTGACCGCGCATGACGGCTTGACGGCTCAGTCCCTTCATGGCGGCGGTTCGCGCATAGTCGGCCGACAGAGCCTGGATCGTACCGGCTCTGGTCATGCGTGCGATGTATCCGAAATACACGATGACGAGCGCGAACGCCGGCAACAGGAGGTGCTTCATCTGAGTCCAGAATCCAGATCCGGTCGGAGCGAGCGCCAGCACGGGGAGCAGCCCGAGCTTCACCCCGATCAGGAACTGGAGCACGACGCCCGACACGAATTCGGGGATCGACGAGCTGGCCAACCCCAGGGTGACCACAGCCCGGTCGGCCGTGGTGTCCCGTCTTCGTGCAGCGAAGATCCCTCCCGCGATGCTGATCGGGATCGTCAGGAGAAGCCCCAGGCCGACCAACCGTGCCGATCGGCCGACTGCCGGCCACAGGATTTCCGACACCGGACGGTTCTGAGCAAAGGAGTCACCGAAGTCGAAGGTGATCGTGCTCCTGACGAGGTTGAGGTATTGCACCGGTAGTGGGTCGAGCAGGCCCAGACGCTCGTTCAGCGCATCGACCGACTCTTGAGGTGCGAACGGTCCCAGGATCCGGCGCCCGGGATCGCTGGGGAGCACGTTGTTGATGAAGAAGACGATGGTGACGATGAGCAGCAACGTGAGCAGCGAGGTCAGCACTCGCCGTACCAGCATCCTCCTCATCGTGTTCCTCTCTCGATGCGACTGCCTTTCACCATGGGGCGACCGGGATCCGGGATCGGGCGGGCTCTTCCGCCCGATCCCGGATCGAGTCCCGATCGTCAGACCATCGAAGCCCCGGACACCACGGGGTGTCCGAGCGCCGACTGCAACACACCCTGGAAACGGTTCGAGTGACCCGCCAGGTAGTTGTAGAAGAACGGCACCCCGACCGGCACGTCCTCGTTGAGGATCGTCTCGATCTTGTTGGCTGCGGCCTTCTGCTCGTCGACGCCGACCGCCGACGAATATTCGGTGAATGCCGTGTCGAAGTCGGGGTTGGAGTACTGCGAAGAGTTCCACACACCGTTGGTGGACAGCGCCGCGTTCAGGTAGATGTCAGGCGTCGGCCGGTGCCCGTAGTCCACGATGCCGAGCTCGGCGGCCCTGTTGCACGGTGGGTCTGTGGGCTGACCGTCATCCCCGGGCGGGCACCACTGGTTTCCGTAGAATGTGTCGAGCCCTTCCACCTCGATCTGCAGATCGAATCCTGCTTCCGACGCTCCTGCCTGGATCAGCTGGGCGAGCTGCGGGATCTCTTGGAGCTCGGCGCAATGCAGGGTCGTCTGGAGGCCATCGGGGAACCCGGCCTCCGTCAGCAGCGCCTTCGCCTGCTCGATGTCCCGGGTGCGCTGTGGCACCGAGGAGTCGAAGTAGGGCAAGAACGGTGCGATCACGTGATCGTTGCCGATGTCCGCACGACCGCGGAACAGCGTCTCGACCATCTGCTCACGGTTGAACGTCAGAGCGAGCGCCTGCCGGACCCGCTTGTCGGCAAACTGACCGGTGTCGGTCCGCATCCACACCTGACGGTGGGTGGCAGCCTGAATCGCAAGCACCACGAAGTTCGGATCGTTGAGTAGGGCGTCGCCACCGATCACCGAGAACTGCGAGATGGCGTCGACCGATCCACCCTGGATGGCAGTGACCTGGGTACCGATGTCGTCGAAGAACTGGAACTCGACACCGTCGAGTGGCGTCATTCCACCCCACCAGTCCGGATTCCGTTCAAACGTGGCACCGGTGGCCTGGTCGTAGTCGACCAGCTTCCACGCCCCGGTCCCGTTCGGCGTCACCTCGAGCGCGCTGCCGACCTCGTAGCTGACCGGCGTGATGCAACTCTGAGCGTTGAACATCGACACCAAGTACGGCAGGTTGCCGTTCGCAGCCTCGAGCTGGAACACGGCTACCGCCGGATCGCTGTCGTCTACGGCGTCCATTCCGATCACTCCGTCGAGACCCGAGTTCCCGGACTCGACGAGTCGGTTCATGGTTGCCTTCACGTCGGAAGACGTGAACGGCGAGCCATCGGCCATCCATTTTGCCTCGGACCGCAGATTGAAGGTCCACACGGTGCCGTCGTCGTTGGGCGACCAGTCGGTTGCGAGCCCCGGCGCAATGTCTCCGTCGTCACCCAGGGTCGTGAGGAACTCGAACGACTGCGAGACGACGCCATACGCACCCAGGCTCTGCATGAGCACGGGGTCGAGCGTCGTTGCGGGGCGTTGATGGGCGTAGCGGATGACGCCGCCGGTCTGTCCCGCCCCGGCGGTGGTTGCGGGTGTGCTGGCGGAGGGCTCGCCTCCGGCCGTGGTCGTAGCGGCGTCTCCATCTCCGTCGCCGCATGCCGCGAGCACCATGCTCATCGTGGGCACCGACAGTCCGAGAATTGCGCCCTTCCGCAGGAAGGCTCTCCGGGAGATCTTGCCCCCGACATAGGCTTCGACCGTATCTCGTTGCAGGGGTCCGACCGACCGCCTGACGGTGTCGAGTCTGTTCCAATCCATGTATCTCTCCCACCAGTTCGGCGTGCAAGCACGCATCGGGCTCCCGGCGGCATTCCGCCACCGGACGGGATGCCGGCGCTGGTTCACCGCCACCCGGAGTCATGCCACCCTACAGAACCGTTCCACGAAATGGCACGCCTACTCGTTCCTTTGTGTGAATGCTCGAGCGTGACGGGACCCCCGCCCTCTGGACTGAATCCACGAACCCAGGGTTTACGTCCGCCATTCTGGCGGACTACCGCCCACAGAACAGCGCCCTCCGGCACCTCGACGATCGAATCGACGCCTAGGCTCGCAGCCGATGCGTCTGGTGGTGAACGGCAGCCCTGTCGAGTTCGTCGACGGTGACGACGTTCTGATCGCGGCCATCCGCAACCACATCGTCCCCCAAGGGACACTCTGTGGTGCCGGCGACTGTCCGAATTGCCTCGCCGTCATCGACGGCGTGGCGTACACGCGCATGTGTCGGACCGTCGCCCGGCCGGGAATGATCGTCGAGCCCCACGCCGCTTCGGAGTATCCATCTCTGCCGGATACGCCGCTGGATCGTCAGCTCTCGAGTCGCCTGCTCGAGGTCGAGGCAGCAGTGATCGGCGGTGGTCAGACCGGTGTCGCCGAAGCGAACCGGCTGCGCTCCGAGGGACGGACCGCCATCGTGTTCGAGGAGATGGCCGGCGGAGCCGTGGCAGGCGTGTACGCAGGACCCGAGCTATTGGTCCGCACGCCCGAGGGTGTCGTACGTTGCGAGGCGCAGGAGGTCGTCATAGCCACGGGGTCGATGGAGATCCACCCCGTGTGCCCGGGGAACGACCTCGCCGGCATCTTCACCCGCGATGCAGCCACTCGGCTGCACTCCGCCGGCGTCGATCTCGGCGCCGTCGTCGCAATCGGCGAGCCGCCCGAGGGCGTGGATTGCGCGGTGCTCGAAGGCGAGCTCGTTCGCATCCAAGGGACGAATCGAGTCGATTCGGTGGTCGTCCGAGATGGAGCCGGTGGCGAATCGACGCATCGAGCCGACTCGCTCTCGGTTGGACTCGGGCGAATGCCCCGTGACGTCCTCGCCAGGATGGGTTCCGGCCTCCCCGTGACGGCTGTCGGGGACACGGCGCGGCTGAACCGGCTGCCACCGCCACCGACGGCAGGTGTGGTCTGCCCGTGTTCCGACGTCACCGTTTCGGACCTCGAGTCCGTGTGGGACCGAGGCTTCCGGGAGCTCGATCTGATCAAACGTGCGACGTTGGCCGGTACCGGTACGTGCCAAGGCGCGGTCTGCATGCCTCATATCCGGGCGTTCATGGCAAAACATGGCGCGCCGACCGCATCGTCCTTCACTGCGCGTCCGCTGGCTCGGCAGTTGACCATGGCCGAGGCCTGTGCGGGGTATTCGCTCCCGGCGTTCCGGCGAACCGCGCTCCACGATGTTCATGTTGCGCTGGGGGCGCGGATGGATCGATTCGGTGGATGGTGGCGACCCTGGCGATACGGTGACGTCGTTCAGGAGTACTGGGCGGTTCGTGAAGCCGTCTCGCTCGGCGACGTTGGAACGCTCGGCACATACATCGTCTCCGGCCCGGATGTCGTCGAGTTTCTCGAGCGGCTGTACCCCACTCGGATCGCAGACCTCGAGCCAGGAAGATCCCGATACGTGCTGAATCTCGCCGAATCCGGCGCGGTGCTCGACGACGGCATGGTCTGCCGGGTCGATGAAGCCCGATTCATCCTGACATTCACGTCCGGTGGCGCCAGCTTTGCCGAGGCCTGGATGCGTGACTGGGCCAGCACCTGGGGGACACGGGTGCACATCCTCGACCGCACCCACGCATGGGGTGCGATCAACGTGACGGGTCCCCTCGCGCTCGAGTTGATCCGACGTGGCGGGCTCGGCGACCCGCCACCCTTCATGGGACACGCCGTCGCCGATGTGGCAGGGATCGAGTGCCGCATCTTTCGATTGAGCTTCACGGGAGAGGTCTCCTTCGAGCTCCATCACCCTGCGGACCGATCCGTCGAGCTGTGGGAAACGCTCATGGCGTTGGGCGCCGATCTGGGAGTCAAACCTCACGGCATCGACACGCTCTTCACGCTGCGGCTCGAGAAGGGCCACATCCTCGTCGGCATGGACACCGAGGCCGACTCCACCCCGATGAGGCTCGGCATGGGGTGGGCAGTCAAGCTCGACAAACCGGACTTCGTCGGGCGCCAGGCGGTGATCCGGGCCATGGATCGGCCGGCCGACAAGCGCCTCGTCGGTCTGACGATGAGCGGCTCTCCGCCAGACGAGGGCGCGATCATCCGCTCCGGATCCGACTACGTGGGCCATGTCACATCGTCACGGTTCTCTCCATCCCTCGGATACACAGTGATGCTCGGGTGGATCCGACTTCGAGATGGAGAGCTGCCCGCCTCGCTGATGGTCGACGACCGATCGGTCGACATCTCGGAGACACCCTTCTTCGATCCGGAGGGCTCCCGTGCCCGTGCCTGACGTGATCCACGGCATCCGGATCGTGGCCGAACCGACCGCGATCGACCGCATGGTGTGGCCGGAGGGAACACAGCCTGTGCGCATCGCCCCCGACGACGTGTTCGTCATCGGCGCTGCCGTCGTCGAAGTCGACGACGTCCACGCCATCGTGGAGCCGGAATCGATGTTCGCCGGGCTGTGGATCGACCGCTCCTTCGCCGTGGAATGGGTTCAGCACAACGCAGAGTGGTTGCTCCCGGACCACGACGGTGTCGCCCAGGGAATGGTGGCGGCGCTCCCGGTCAAGATCTTGGTCGATGGTGACCGCGCTCTCGTGATGGTGCCTGTGAGCCTTGCCCACGAGTTGGAGGCCAGGCTGTGAGCTCATCCGACCGAGATTCCGCCGACACCGAACGGCTCCTGGCGACAGCAGGGTGTGTCTCATGAACGAGTTCATCGAAGCCAAGGTCGCCCTCACCTGGCGAGAGATGAAACGCGCCTACGACGTGGTGATCATCGGAGGTGGGGGGCACGGCCTGGCCACGGCCTACTACCTGGCCACGCGACATGGGATCACGAACGTGGCCGTGCTCGAGCGCGGGTACATCGGCTCGGGCAACTCCGGACGCAACACGACGATCATCCGCGCCAACTACGGGATTCCCGAGTCGGTGGCGTTCTACCAGCACTCGCTGGAGCTCTACCAGAGCCTCGAGAGCGAGACCGACCGCTGGATCATGCACGCCGAAAAGGGCCTGCTGTGGATGCACCACACGGAGATGGGAATCCGGGCGGAACGGGCCAGGGCACACATGAATCGAGCCTTCGGCGCCGAAACAACCTATCTGCAGCCTGAAGAGATCAAACGGTTGGTCCCGGAAGTGGATCTCGACGGGGGTGGCCGCTACCCCGTGCTCGGCGGTTCCTATCACGTGCGCGGATCGACGGCCCGGCACGACCGGGTGGTGTGGTCGTATGCAGAGGGTGCGACGAATCGAGGAGTCGACGTCCTGCAGCGGACGACGGCCACCGGCATTCGCCTCGAAGGTGGCCGGGTGGTCGGAGTTCAGACAGACAAAGGATTCATATCCACGGACGTGGTCGTGTCTGCAACCGCAGGTCAGACGACGACGATCACCGACATGGTCGGCCTGAGGATGCCCATCCGCACGCATCCCCTGCAGGCCCTCGTGACCAACCACTACCAGCAGACCTTCGGCCCCATCGTGGCGTCCGCAGAACTGGCGTTCTACGTCTCACAGACCCCCCGTGGCGAGATGCTGATGGGAGCCGAGTGGGACCGGCAACCCAGCTACTCGTACCGTTCAGGACTCGAGTTCCTCAGGTCGTGCACGGCGAAAGCGATCACCCTGCTCCCCTTCATGTCCGATCTCCGAATCCTCCGGCAGTGGACTGGCGTCTGCGACATCTCGCCGGACTCTTCGCCGATCATGGGCACGACCCCGGTGGACGGCTTCCTGGTGTCGGCCGGCTGGGGAACCTGGGGTTTCAAGGCGATCCCCGCAGGTGGCGAGCAGATCGCCCAACTCATCGCCACCGGCCGGACTCCCAATCTCATCGCACCGTTCGGACTCGACCGCTTTGCAGCCGACCGGATCCTCGCCGACGCCGGTTCGGCCGGGACCCAATGAGAAAGCACTCATGAAGCTGTCGTGCCCCAACTGCGGAAGGCGTTCGGTCGAGGAGTTCCGCTACGGCGAGATACCGAACGTGCCGGATGTGATCACGGACGCGCACGAGCGTGACATCGACCGGATCTACATGAAAGCCAACCCATACGGACACGCCACCGAGGCATGGTTCCACGAGTTCGGGTGCCGCCGTTGGTTCCGAGTGGAGCGTGACACCCGAGAGTGATGGCTCCCGGCAACGCCGGCTCTGCGTCACTACATTCCACCATTCGGGAACTCCCCACCAAGTGGAACCTCCATGAACGGCGATCCTCTCCTCCAACCCTTCAAGTTGAAGCAGCTCGACCTGCGCAACCGGGTGATGAGCACGAGCCACGAACCCGCCTACGCCGAGGACGCCAAGCCAAAGCTGCGGTACCAGCTCTATCACGAAGAGAAAGCGAAGGGGGGCATCGCCCTCACCATGTTCGGAGGCTCGACCAACGTCGCTCCGGATTCCCCGCCGGTGTTCGGTCAGCTCTACGCGGGCGACGACGACATCATTCCCTTTTTTCGTCAGCTGGCAGATCGTGTCCACGCCCATGGTGCCGCCACGATGTGCCAGCTCACTCACATGGGACGACGCACCGTGTCGGACGCCGGACCGTGGCTTCCCACGATCTCCGCTTCATCGGTGCGCGAACACTCCCATCGGAGCTTCCCCAAGGAGATGGAAGAATTCGACATTCGACGAGTGGTTCGTTCCTTCGGAGATGCTGCTCGTCGCTGCAAAGAGGGCGGCCTCGACGGCTTGGAAGTGATCGCCTACGGACATCTCGTGGACCAGTTCTGGTCCCCATTGACGAACAAGCGATCGGACCGATACGGGGGCGCGCTCGAGAACCGGATGCGATTCAGCTTCGAGGTGTTGGAGGCGGTCCGTCAAGAGGTCGGCGACGACTTCATCGTCGGTGTGCGAATGTCGGGGACGGAGGACCGGGCCGGTGGGCTCACCCAGGAGGACTGCACCGCGATCGCAGTGGCATTGGCGAAGACCGGGATGATCGATTTCGTGAATGTGATCAAAGGTTGGATCGCGACCGACGAGGCCCTCAGTCACGTGATCCCCGGACTCGGAACGCCACTGGGCCCGCATCTCCCGGTGGCCGCTGCGCTCAAGGAGGCGGTGGGTCTTCCCGTGTTCCACGCCGCTCGCATCGCCGACCTCGCAACCGCTCGCTACGCCATCTCCGAAGGCCTGATCGACATGGTGGGCATGACTCGCGCCCACATGGCGGATCCCCACATCGTCGACAAGCTTACGACAGGCGCCGAGGACCGCATTCGGCCCTGCGTCGGCGCCTCGTACTGCATCAATCGCCTCTACCTCGGCCACGACGCGTTATGCATCCACAACCCGGCCACCGGGCGCGAGCAGACGATCCCCCATATCGTCCCGAGGGCGAACGAGCCACGTCGGGTCGTGGTGGTCGGTGGCGGTCCCGCAGGTCTGGAGGCAGCCCGCGTGTGCGCCGAACGCGGTCACGATGTGACGCTGTTCGAGGCGTCCGACCGACCTGGTGGTCAGGTGATCCTGGCTGCGCGGGCCACCGATCGACGGCGGGACCTGATCGGGATCGTCGATTGGCTCGTTTCCGAGTGCCGCCACCTCGGGGTCGAACTGCGGCTCAACACCATCGCAGAAGCCGACGGCGTCCGAGAGCTCGCCCCGGATGTCGTGATCGTGGCGACCGGAGGGTGGCCTCGCACGTCTTTCCTCATCGAAGGTGAGCATCTGGTGGCGACCACCTGGGACATCATCGGCGGTTCAACGGCGCCCACCGCAGGCAAGGTGCTCGTCTTCGACGATCACGGGACGGAAGATGCGTTGTCATGTGTTGAACGAATGATCGGGGCGGGATCGACGGTGGAGATCGTCACGCCCGATCGGCATGTCGGCCACGAGGTGACGGGCCTCGCATACCCCTCGTATCTGGCGGTGCTGTACGAAGCAGGAGTGACGATGACCCCCGATCATCGCCTCACGGCGGTTCGAAGATCGGCTGGGCGACTCGAATGTGATCTGTGGAACGACTACACGAAGAGCTCGGTGACCCGTACCGTCGATCAGGTCGTCGTCGAGAACGGGACCGAACCGATCGCCGAGCTCTACTTCGACCTACGAGACGAATCGTGCAATGGGGGCGTGGTCGACCTCGATGCGCTTCTCGAGGGTCGGGGACAACCTCGCGGTGAAGGGTTCCAACTCTTTCGTGTCGGTGACGCCGTTTCGAGCCGCAACATCCACGCTGCGATCTACGACTCCCGACGCCTGTGCAAAGACCTGTGACCGCATCCGGGTCCTCGCTCATGGCGAGCTCGCGAGCGGTCTTCATCACGCTGACGGTGCTGATGCTCGGCTTTGGACTCGTGTCGTCGCTTCTCGGTGTGAGAGGGATCGAGGAGTTCTCGGCGACGCTCGTGGGACTGGCCGGATCGGTCCACTACGCCGGCTTCCTGGCCGGAGCGGTTGCGGTACCTCGCCTGGTGAGCTCGGTCGGTCACATCCGGGTCTACGGCGCGATCGCGTCGAGCGCGGCCGTGATGGTGCTGGTATTTCCGTTCGCCTTGAACGCCCCGACGTGGGTTGCGGTCCGGTTCGTCTTCGGGCTGTGTCTGTCCGGGATGTACATCGTGGCCGAGAGTTGGCTGAACTCGATCGCTTCGAACGCGACCCGGGGAAGGCTGCTCGCCACCTACCTCGTGGTCGTGAACACGGCCGTCGCGGGCGGGCAGTTCCTCTTCTCTCAGACCGGTAGTGCCGGGGTTCTGCCTTTCGCCGTCGGATCCGCATTGATCTCGCTTTCGGTCGTGCCCCTGTCGCTGACCAAGGCGCCGACACCAGCCATCCCGCCGCTCGTCGGTCGCCCGCCCATCGCAATGGTGATGAGATCGACGCCGCTCGGGCCGATCACATCGGCGGTGAGCGGCGTAGGCGTCAGTGTGTCGATGGGCATGGGAGCGGCGTACGGGATAGCCGCTGGACTGACGCTCCAACAGATCGCAACCCTGATCGCGATCGGGATGCTGGGCGGGGTCGTGCTGCAATGGCCACTCGGCGCGCTGTCCGATCGGGTCCCCCGTCGCCGAGTGATCCTCGGGACAGCGGCAGCTGCCACGGTCTTCGCTCTCCTCGGACTCGCATTCGATGCCGGGTCGCCGGGAAGCTTCACGGCCTTCGCCCTCTTCACGGCACTCTCGTTCCCTCTGTACTCGTTGGGTATCAGCCACGTCAACGACGTGATCGACCCGGACATGCAAGTGGCCGCCAGCGGCGTCATCACGATGGCCTACGGTCTCGGCTCGGTCGTCGGCCCGATTGTCGCCGGCGTGGCGTTCGAGCAGAGCCCATCGGCGTTCTGGATCGTGCTGGCATCTTCGACAGGGGTCCTGGTTCCCTACGCCGCCTACCGTCTTCTGCGCATTCCCCGGATCCCACCCCGCGGCACCCACCGACCCCTCGCTCCCGAACCGTCCACCACCCTCACCAGCCTCTGGACCGAGGACGAGGAAACCGGAACCCAGGGTTAACGACCGTCATTCTGGCGGACGACCGCCCACAGAACCGCCCGAAGTCAGGTCGGGGACATCATGTCACAGGGGATCGCCAGGATGTCTGGATGGGATTCACGATCGACCTCCTGAAGCTCGCCAGATCGCAGGGCGGGTGCGTCACCCGAAGCCAATTGACCCACTCAGGCGTCTCCCCACGGACCATCGATCGCATGGTCGCCGACGGCCGCATCGACCATGCCTTCAGCGACCTGTACCGGCTCATTCCATCGGCGGGCTGGATCGACGACCTCAAGGCAGCGATGGCCGCACTCCCAGGTGCCATCGCCTCATTCCACTCGGCTGCGTTCTTGCTGGAACTGCCCCGGGTGCGACCGCTTGCGGTAGCCACCGTGCACACCCGCACGACGCATCGGTTTCCCGGAGTTCAGATCCGCCGCGCCCATGATCTCGCGCCCGCCCACGTCACCGAGGCGAGCGGGATTCGATGCACCACGGTGCCACGCACGGTTTTCGACCTTGCCGCGGTCCTCCACTGGCGACATGTCGAGGCAATCATCCAGGACCTTGTGATCGCCCGGCGACTCGATCTCGCCGACCTGGATCGTCTCGTTGTTGAACTCGCGCGGCGCGGCAAGCCGGGGTTGGCCTCGATGCGCCGGATCCTCGAGAGGCTGGGCGAAGGAGCTCACCCGATGACCGAACTGGAGCGGCGCGGGTGGAGGGTTCTCATCGGGGCTGGCATCGTGGAAGGGCAGCGTGAATTCAGCATCCCCTGGGAGCAACATCGTCGGTTCGACGTGGCATGGCCCAAAGCGAGACTCGCCATCGAGTGGGATTCCCGCCGATGGCACGGGGCGTTCGAGCAGATGGACTTCGACCGACGCCGCGATCGGTCGGCAGCCCTCCACGGCTGGACGATTCTCCGGTACACCTGGGATGACGTGACACTACGTTCGCGCCTCATCGTCCACGAGACGCGCCGACTCCTCCGTCAGGGCCTCGCGGGCCCCTGAATCCGTTCTGTGGGCGGTAGTCCGTCATTCTGGCGGACCTTAACCCTGGGTTCGCTTCCTGATCTCGGCCGTGATGGCGGGGATGATCTCGTGTAGGTCGCCGATCACGGCGTAGTCGGCTTTGGTGACCATATTGGCTTCGGGGTCGGTGTTGATCGCCAGGATCGACTTGGACGCCATGGCGCCCACCCAGTGTTGGATGGCGCCGGATATCCCGCAGGCGATGTAGAGCTCGGGGGCGATGCGTGTTCCGGTCTGGCCGACCTGATCGGTGTGTGGTCGCCAGCCGTTGTTCGTCACGACCCGCGAGCACCCCACGACGCCACCCAGCAACCCGGCCAGCTCCTCCAACGGTGCGAAGCCGTCGGCCGAGCCGACGCCTCGGCCGCCACCGACCACGACGGGTGCGGTGGCGAGGGTGATGCCCTGGCTGAGAACGACCCGGTCCACCACGGTTGTCCGGGCGAGCGACGCATCGAGCTCTGGTTCGAACGCCTCGATGGCCCCTTCGCTGGAACGGGGCGTCGGGTCGACGGAATGATGGGCCACCGAGAGCAGCTTCACCGCTGCCTCCACTGTCGCTTGTTCGATCAACGAGCCGCCCCATCGAACGCGGTCCAGCTGCCATTCGAGGTCGCCGGGGGTCGCCGCGATCACATTCGCCACGAAGGGCATGTCGAGCCGGCATGCCGCGTGGGCGACGACCTCGTTGCCGCGGTCGGTCCCGGCTGCGATCACCACCGTGGCGTCGCACACGTCTACGGCATGGGCGAGTGACGCCCCCCAAGTCTCTGGCCCGTAGTCCGACAGCATGGCATGTTGTGCGTGGTGGACCACCTCGGCGCCATACTCTGCCGCCACTGCTGCCATGGAGGCGTCGCCCCCGGCCAGGAAGGCGTGCATCGGGAACCCGAGCCCCCGGGCGAAGGTCAGCGCTTCGAGTGTCGCCTCGGAAACCGAACCGCGATCGTGCTCTATGACCACCAAGGAATTCACGACAGCACCCCGAGCTCTTCCAGGACGTCGACCACCGCCGGAGCCGCTGCTGCACCGTTACCGAGCACTCTCGTCTCGGACATCTGTTCCTTCGGTGGCACGAATCGAAGCATGCGCTGTCGTCCGGGACGATCGGCCGGCTCGATCACCTCGACCGCGACCTTCTTCGAGTTGAGTCGCCCCTTGAGCGTCGGGTAGCGCGGGAGGTTCAATCCCTCCCGGACCCCGAGGACCGCGGGGGTCGGCATCCGATAGACCTCGAACCCGGCGTCGACCGCTCGACGGGCAGTCACGGTTTCACCTTCGAGATCGATGCCCTTGATGCCGTTGACGATCGGTCGTCCCAGACGGAATGCCACTCGCACACCCACCTGAAAGCCCCCGGCGTCCGCCGACTCGTTTCCGAACAGGATGAGATCGAAGGCGCCGTCGCGGGACTCGACGCCCTCGATCGCAGAGGCGATCGCCGTTGCCGTTCGCTGGGGGTCCCAATCGCTGCCGTCGGTGGCCACGAGCACCGCCGATCCGATTCCGATCGAGGCCGCATACCGGAGCTGCTCCTCCGCTTCGACCGGTCCCAGCGTCAGCACCGTCGACGTGCCGCCGTGCTTCTCCACGAGCTGAACCGCCTCCTCCACGGCACACTCCTCGTGCGGGCTCATCGTGAATCCGAGATGTGCAGTGTCGAGCGAACGCCCGTCACCGGATATCACGATCTTGGCGCCGGGCGCCGGTACCCGCTTCACACACACCAGGACCCGCATCACGCCTTCATCCGTGAGTCATCCGGATCGAAGAGCGGATTCGAGCCGACCCGTGCAACCGTGACCGGGTAGGTCTCGTTCATGTACATGACCCGCAGGCCGTTCCCTTCGACCGCGTGTTCGGGCGGTAGATATGCCATCAGCAGATATTCGCCCAACGACGGGGCGGCTCCGGCAGTCGTGACACGGGACACCCGACCTCGGGCGTCGACGATGCGCTCCCCTTCGGGGGTGAGGATGGGTTCGTTCCCGCCCATCGGATACCGCTTGATGCCCGCCGCCGACACCTGGCTGTCCATCGTCAAGGTGCACAGCAGCGCAGCCGACTCCTCGTCGCGCGACTTCAGATAGGCGGCCTTGCCAATGAAGTCCGCAGATTTGACTCTGGGGCGGGCGAGCCCCGCCTCGACCGGCGAGTACTCCGACTCGAGTTCGGCGCCCATCAGGCGATACCCCTTCTCGATCCGTCCGGTGAGCCCATAGACCCCGATTCCGACCGGACGAACGTCGAACTCCTGGCCGGCATCCCACAGCGCGTCCCAGACGGCGAGACCGCATTCCATGGCCGTGTAGATCTCCCACCCCAGGTCACCGACATATGAGATCCGGAACATTGTGCACGGCACACCGGCGATAAGGACATCACGCACCGCGCCATATGGAAATGCGTCGTTGGAGAGGTCACCTTCCACGACCTTCGATGCGACATTGCGCGCATCCGGCCCCCACAGGCCGATCGTCGTGAGAGCGGACGTTCGGTTCTCGAACTGGACCGACCCGTCCGGGGGCAGATTCTTGCGGAACCAGTATTCGTCGCGACCACCGTCGAAGGCACCGGTGACGATGCGAAAACGATCCTCGGCCAATCGCAGGACCGTGAGGTCGGATCGGAACCCTCCGCCTTCCGTGAGCACCGGGGTGTACACCGACCTCCCGACGGCAACGTCGCAGTTGTTGACGGTCATCTTCTGGATGTAGTCCAACACCCCGGGCCCTGCCGCTTCGAAGATCTGGAAGGCGGTGAGGTCGACAATCCCAACCTTGTCACGGAGATGAAGGTGCTCGCCGTTGGTGATCGGCGACCACCACCTCCTGTCCCATTCATGTGGACGGTCCTCGACCCCATACCGCTCGACGAGGTCGCGGTTCGACTCGTACCATTGGGGCCGTTCCCAGCCTCGGGCGTCGTGGAACACCGCACCGAGCGCCTCCTCCCGGGCGTAGTAGGGGGACCTCTTGAGCCCCCGCTCGCTCCCCCACTGCTCACGAGGATGCACGATCCCGTACGTCTTGTTGAAGTGTTCTGCGCACCTGGCCAGGATGTGGTGCTCGCTGCGTTCGTGCGGATAGAGCCGGGCGATGTCGGATCCGTGGGGGTCGACCAGATGTGGGTACCCGTGGGTCATCCACTCCGCCACCATCTTGGCGGTCCCCGGGCCTTCCTTGATCCATATCGCAGCCGCCGACCACAGGTTCTCGACCTCCACCGTCTCCCCCACCACGGGCATCGCATCCGGTGTCAGGGACAGCAATCCGTTGATCGCGTACCGGATCTCGGCGGTTTCGAGTATGCCGCCCATGATCTCGAGCGCGTCTTCGAGTTGTTCGTCGAAGTCGTCCTGGGTGAAGGGCATCTCCGTCGGGGAGAGGGCTGCTTCGTCGTTGGAGGGGATTTCGTCGGGATGATGGAAGATCGGCCGGTGGGCGTAGGACCCCACTTCCATGGACCCAGCGGACTGCCGCTCGTACATGAACGTATCCATGTCGCGGACGATCGGGTATCCGATCTCGTTTCCCGTCTGCTGGAGGATGTCGATCGGACCCACATCGGCCATCTGATGAACGGCGGGGGTGAGGGGGATGGTGGCTCCCGCCATGGATGCAATCCGCGGGCTCCACACGCCACAAGCGATGACGACGTATTCGGTCTCGATTCTCCCTCGGTTCGTGACGACGGCCACCACCTTCGGCTTCCCAAACGGCTGTGCTTCGGTCTCGATGTCGAGGACCTCGGTGTTTGCGAAGGCCTGAAGCGCCCCCGCATCGACGGCGCCTTCCCGACGCATGGTGCCGAACCCCAGCGAATCGACCACCGATACCGTCGGCGTGTAGAACCCGCCGAGCACGATCTCTTCGTTGATGAACGGCACAAGTTCCTTGACCTCTGCCGGAGTGAGCAGCTTGGCATCGATTCCCCATGCCTTCGCCGAGGTCATACGCCGATTGAGCTCTTCGAGCCGTTCCTCGGTCCGCGCCACCTCGATCCCACCACACATCGTGTTGAGGCCGGCCTCTTCGTACTGGCGCTGGCTCTCGAGCGTGAGCGTGGCCATCTCCTTGTTGTGGTCGGTCGGGAAGATGAAGTTCGATGCGTGACCGGTGGATCCACCGGGGTTCGGGAGGGGGCCCTTGTCGAGGAGGACCATGTCGGCCCACCCGAGCTCGGCGAGCTCCCCGACGAGGCTGTTTCCTACGATGCCGGCTCCAATCACGACGACCTTGGCGTGCGTTGGGAAGTCGCTCACTCCGCTCTCCTCCTTGGATCTGATATATCAGTAGTGTACGATTCGTGTGTCAATCGGGTCAAGCGATCGGAAGCCGGTGGGCACACTCATGACGACACAAGCCGCGGCTGGGCGGTCGATCTCCCAGGCGGATCTGGCATATGGGGCCGTGCGCGACCTGTTGATCACACTCCAGATCGAACCAGGAGCTCCGATCGTGGAGTCAGAGCTCACGCAACGGATCGGGGTGGGGCGGACGCCGCTTCGCGAGGCTCTCAACCGACTCGAGGCGGAACGGCTCGTCAACATCTTCCCGCGGCGCGGCACTTTCGCCGCCGACATCAACCTGGCCGACCTGGCGCTGATCACCGACATCCGCGAGGAGCTCGAGGGTCACGCTGCGGCCAAAGCGGCTGAGCGGGCCACCTCCGGTGAGCGCTCGACCCTCAGCGAGCTCGCCGGAAACCTCGGTGGCGACGACCCCGCCACCCAGATGGCAGTGGACACCGAGATCCATCGGGCGATCTATTCGGCGACGCACAACCATTTCCTCGAAGAGACTGCCACCCAATACCACAACCTCGCGATGCGGATCTGGCACCTGTTCACCGATCGGCTGCCCACGTTGGCCGATCACGTCCAAGAACACCGTGGCCTGCTGGGGTACATCGTCGACGGCCGGGCCGAGGCTGCTCGGGACTCGGCGGCCGCCCACGTGCGCAACTTCGAGAAGGCAGTCCGCTCACTACTCTGAAACTTCCACACAAACCCTCGATACGGGACCACGCGAGGGGCGAGACCACTATCGTTCCATATGGTAAAACGGTTCCGTATCGTGGAACGGCGGACGAAGACGGCGCCCGCCACGCACCTGTCACATGAACATGCGGAGTGATCCATGAGCGACGACGAGCTGGACCTGTCCACCTTGCCCGATGACGAGCTCGTCGAGCAGATGCACGACGATCTCTACGACGGCATGGCCGAAGAAATCGTCGAGGGCACCAACCTCCTACTCGGTCGGGGTTGGGACGCACAAAGGGTGCTCAACGAGGCGTTGGTGGAAGGCATGCGCATCGTGGGGATCGACTTCCGTGATGGCATTCTGTTCGTTCCCGAGGTTCTGCTCGCTGCCAACGCCATGAAAGCGGGAATGGAGATCCTCCGACCGCTGCTGGCGGAGACCGGCGTCGAGACGATCGGCAAGGTCGTGATCGGAACGGTCAAGGGCGACATCCACGACATCGGCAAGAACCTCGTAGGCATGATGCTCGAGGGCGCTGGATTCGAGGTCTTTGATCTCGGCATCAACACCGACGTCGACGAGTTCTTCGCCGCCCTCGAGGCGCACAAGCCAGACATCCTGGGGATGTCAGCGCTTCTCACCACGACGATGCCCTACATGAAGGTGGTCATCGAGACGCTCGTGGAACGAGGCATGCGGGACGATTACATCGTCCTCGTCGGCGGTGCACCGCTCAACGAGGAATTTGGTCAGGCCATAGGCGCCGACGCCTACTGCCGCGATGCCGCCGTCGCGTCGGAAACCGCCGAAGCTCTCGTGCTCGCCCGAAGACTGGCATCCGGGGAGGATTGAAACGTGTCCACCCGATCGTCGTCGAGTGAGGTGACAAGCGGGGTGCTGATCCTTGCCTGCGGAGCACTCGCCCGAGAACTCGAGTGGGTGATCGAGGCCAACGGTCTCGAGGACGTGACCGTCGAGTATCTTCCGGCCCGGCTGCACAACACCCCGGATGCGATCCCGGCCGCTGTCGACGAGCGGCTGACACGGGCCTCCGGTCGATACGCCACCCGATTCGTCGCGTATGGCGACTGTGGAACCGGGGGACTGCTCGACACGGTGCTCCTGCGCCACGGTGTCGAGCGCCTCGATGGCGCCCATTGCTACGAGTTCTTCGCCGGGGATCTGTTTCACGACCTGCAACAAGGCGAGCCAGGCACCTTCTATCTCACCGACTACTTGACCCGGCACTTCGATCGCCTGGTGTGGGAAGGCCTGGGGCTCGACCGCCGCACGGACCTCCGCGACCTCGTCTTCGGCAACTACACACGACTGGTCTACCTGGCGCAAACCCGAGACCCCGAGCTCGACCGCAAGGCTCGCGACGCGGCACAGCGACTAGGGCTCACCTACGAGCATCATCACGTCGGTCTGGGATCACTCGGCCCCGTCGTGGCGGGGCTCACGAGCCACGAGAACCTGGCGTGAGTCGTTCGGCGCGCACCGGCACGCCCACCCTCACAGTCATCTCGTGGCGTGACATACCTGCCCAGGTGGTCGCCCGATCCGGACGAAGCGCCTCCAAGCTCGAGCTGCCGCAGCGGTTCCAAATCGCCATCGACCGGGCGGCGATGGAAGCCGGCCTCTTCGGGACCGATGACTATCTGGAGGAATGGCGGAAGGAGAGCCGTCCTTGCGGCGACGACCTCGACGCAGAAGTGGCGGCAGAGGTCGAACGCATCGACGCGAGGTTCTCCGGTCGGGTGCTCGGGGCGTATGCCAACAATGCAGGCCACCGTCCGGGAACCGAGATGAGAGAACAGGACTCATGACCGACACCATCATCAGCTCGCCGAACAAGGAGGTGGTGATCGGGTTCGATCGCCCCTTCGTCATGATCGGCGAACGCATCAATCCGACGGGGCGAAAGCTCCTCGCCGAGGAGATGAAGTCGGGCGACTTCAGTCGTGTCGAAGCCGACGCCCTGGCACAGGTCGCTGCCGGTGCCAACATGCTCGACGTCAACGCCGGCATACCCCTCGCAGATGAACCGGCGATCCTTGCGCAAACGGTCAAGCTCGTACAGGACCTCGTCGACGTGCCTCTGGCAATCGATTCGTCGATCGTGGCGGCGCTCGAGTCAGGGTTGTCGGTCTATCGGGGCAAGGCGCTGGTCAACTCGGTCACCGGGGAAGACGACCGGCTCGAGGCCGTGCTTCCCTTGGTGGCGAAGCATGGCGCGGCGGTCGTAGCCATCACCAATGACGAGACGGGGATATCAGAGGATCCCGATGTTCGATTCGAGGTGGCGCGAAAGATCGTCAATCGGGCCGCCGACCACGGCATCCCTCGCGACGACATCGTGGTCGACCCTCTCGTGATGCCCATCGGCGCCATGGGGTCGGCGGGGCGACAGGTGTTCCAACTCGTCGGTCGTCTACGCACCGAGTTGGGCGTGAACACGACGTGCGGAGCTTCGAACATCAGCTTCGGCCTCCCCAATCGTGCCGGAATCAACTCGGCTTTCCTGGCGATGGCGATCGGAGCCGGCATGACTTCTGCGATCACGAACCCGCTGGAACCCGAGATCAGGCGAGCGATCATGGCTGCCGATGTCCTTGCCGGCCACGACAAGGACTGCGCGGCATGGATCCGCGAGCATCGAGACCAGGCGGCCGAGGGTTCCGGGGCAGGGCGCAGGCGTGGAAACCGCCGTCGGGGCGGCGCAACGTGAAGTCATCGACCGCAGCAGTGACATGACCGGCAGCGTCGAAATCGTGTTCACGCCGTCCGGCCGAAGAGGACACTTTGCGGTCGGCACCACAATACTCGACGCAGCTCGTGCGCTCTCGGTCGATCTCGACTCCGTATGCGGAGGTCGCGGGATCTGCGGCCGCTGCCAGGTCACGCAGGGGGCCAATCCTGACATCCCGGCCGACTCCGATCGTCTCAGCGAGAGGGGGCCCAGAGAGCTCGACTACCGGGGCCGACGCCCACTCGGCGCCGACCGGCGCCTCGGCTGCGCAGCAACGGTGCTCGGCGACGTCGTGATCGACGTGCCGTCGGACAGTCAGGTCCATCGCCAGGTCGTTCGGAAAGAAGCCGGAGTGACGAGCCTCCCCGTCGACCCGGTGATTCGTCTGCACTATGTCGAGGTGACGGAGCCCGATCTGTCGAGCCCCACCGGCGATCTCGAGCGGACGCTGGAGGCGCTCCAGCGGGAATGGGGCCTTGTCGACCTCGACGTCGACCTGGACGTGCTCGTCGGGCTCCAACATGCGTTGCGATCCGGGGAGTGGTCGGTCACGGCAGCCGTCCGACACGGTCGAGAGCTCGTCGCCGTGTGGCCCGGATTCCGCGACGTCATCTACGGCGTGGCGATCGACGTCGGCTCGACGACCATCGCCGGTCACCTGTGCGATCTGACGACCGGTTCTGTTGCTGCGTCCACCGGCCGCATGAACCCCCAGATCGCGTTCGGCGAAGATGTCATGTCCAGAGTCAGCTACATCATGATGAATCCTGGAGGAGAAGCTCGGCTCACCGAGGTGGTGCGCACGGCTCTCGACGAGCTGGTCGGTGATCTCTGCGACGTCGCCTTCGTAGATCGCAACGAGGTGCTCGAGGTGACGATCGTCGGCAATCCGATCATGCACCACCTCGTGCACGGTATCGATCCAAGCGAGTTGGGTACGGCGCCTTTCGCTCTCGCCACCACCGGGCCTATCACCTCCCACGCCCGCGAGCTGGGCATGTCCGTCGGTCACGGCGCACGGGTGTATGCGCTCCCATGCATCGCCGGTCACGTCGGAGCGGACGCCGCTGCCGCCACCTTGGCCCAGGGTCCCCACCGAGGTGACGCCATCCAGTTGCTGGTCGACGTCGGAACGAACGCCGAGATCGTGCTCGGGAACAAACATCGACTGCTCGCCGCCTCCTCCCCCACCGGCCCGGCCTTCGAAGGCGCCGAGATCACTTCGGGACAGCGGGCAGCACCGGGCGCCATTGAGCGGGTGCGGATCGATCCGGAGACCCTCGAGCCGCGATTTCGTGTGATCGGCTCCGAGATCTGGTCGGACGAGCCCGGCTTCGAGGACAGCATCGAGGCAGTCGGAGTCACCGGCATCTGCGGATCGGGAATCATCGAAGTCGTCGCAGAGATGTTCCTCTCAGGCATCTTGTCCACAGACGGCGTGGTCCTCGACCGCAGCCATCCGAGAATCATCTCAAACGGACGCACCCGGAGCTACCGGCTCACCGCCGATCCGCTCATCGAAATCACACAGACCGATGTCCGCGCCATCCAGCTCGCCAAGGCGGCCCTACAGGCGGGATGTCGACTGTTGATGGATCGATTGGGTGTCTCGAGCGTCGATGAGGTGAGGCTCGCCGGCGCGTTCGGAAGCCACATCGACCCCTTGCACGCAATGGTGCTCGGCATGATCCCCGACTGTGAGCTCGAACGAGTGGTCGCAGCCGGGAACGCGGCGGGAATCGGAGCCATGATGGCGCTTCTCTCGGGCCGCTCACGTCGCGAGATCGAAGAGCTGGCCACCCGCATCGAGAAGGTCGAGACCGCCACCGAATCCGCATTCCAATCCGAATTCGTGGCGGCGATGGGATTCCCGAGCTCCGTGTATCCCTATCCCCACCTGTCAAAGCACGTGACCCTCCCCGCCATCACGACAGACCGTCCCCGGAGGCGCACGAGAAAGGAATCGCGATGACCGATCGATCCCGACGGTCCGGAGGACGTTCGGGGCGCCAGGCAGCCCGCACCGCCCGAACCCTCGAGGCCGCGCCGTACCTCACGAGGAACCTCGCGCCGGTCGAGGTCGTGTCTTTGGAGGGTCTGGAGCTGATCGAGCACAACGCCGATCGACTGCTCGAAGAAGTGGGAATCGAGATACTGAACTACCCGGAGGCGCTCGAGATCTTCCGTGGCGCCGGTGCCGAGGTCGACGGGACGAGAGTTCGATTCCCCAACGGGATGTGCCGGCAGCTCATCGCGGGCGTCGCGCCTTCCACGTTCGTTCAGCACGCCCGCAACCCCGCCAGGAATGTCGTGATCGGCGATCCGTACATGGTCCTCGTCCCCACCTACGGATGTCCGTTCGTGCACGACCTCGACGGCGGCCGCCGGTACGCCACGATCGAGGACTTTCGCAACTTCGTGAAGTTGACGTACATGAGCCCGACTCTGCATCACGGCGGCGGTACGCTCTGCGAGCCGGTCGATCTGCCGGTCAACAAGCGCCATCTCGACATGGTGTACAGCCACATCAAGTACACCGACAAGGCATTCATGGGCTCGGTCACCCATCCATCGCGCGCCGAGGACTCGATCGAGATGGCGAAGATCGTGTTCGGCGAGGACTTCATGGCGGACAACGCCGTGATCATGGGGCTGGCCAACGCCAACTCCCCCATGTCGTGGGACTACGCCATGCTCGGCTCGGCCAAGGCCTACGCAGAGAACAATCAAGCCACGCTGATCACCCCGTTCATCCTCGGTGGTGCCATGGCACCGGTCACCATCGCCGGTGCGGCGACCCAGACGCTTGCCGAGGCGATGGCAGGAATGGCGTTCTGTCAGATCGTGCGCCCCGGTGCGCCCGTGATCTTTGGATCCTTCGCCTCCTCGATGTCGATGCGCTCCGGCGCCCCGACCTTTGGGACACCAGAACCGCAGCTGGTGCTGTTCGTGATGGCGGCATTGGCTCGCCGTCTTGGGGTCCCGTTCCGGTCGGGAGGCAACTTCACCGCTTCGAAACTGCCCGACTATCAGGCGGCATACGAGAGCGCCGTCAGTTTCATGGCGACGATGCAAGCCGGGGTCAATTTTGTCGTCCACACCGCCGGATGGCTGGAGGGTGGGCTGAGTATGGGGTACGAGAAGTTCATTCTCGATGTCGATCAGGCGTCGATGGCGGCTCAGTTCACTGCCGGCGTAGACCTCACCGAGAACGGGCAAGCATTGGGCGCCATGCTCGAGAACCCACCCGGACAGCACTTCTTGGGTACCGCCCACACGCTCGCCAATTTCGAGAGCGCATTCTGGCGCTCTGAGATCGCCGACAACAACAGCTACGAGCAGTGGACGGCAGAAGGGGGGCTCGACGCCGCCGCCCGTGCCAACGCCAGGTGGAAGCAGCTGCTGGCGGACTACGAAGCCCCGCCGCTCGACGAGAGCATCGACGAACACCTCACCGAGTGGATTGCGCAACGCAAGGCGAGCTCCCCCGATTCCAATGTCTGATGTACAGGGGATCGACGGGCTCAGGAAGCTCCTCGAAGGCGTGGTCTACGAGATCATCCCGACGAAGAACGCATGCAAGATAGCTCTCGACCTTCCGGCAGGGGCATTCGTATCGGTGACCGCGTCTCCGGCGAAGGGCATGGGAGCGACCATCGACCTGTCTGAACGGCTCGCGGGTCATGGCTACAAGGTCATCCCGCACTTGTCGGCTCGTCTCACGGCAGATCACGCCGAACTCGTCCACAACGTCCGGCGGCTGGACGCCGTCGGCATCACGAGGGCGTTCGTGGTGGGTGGTGACACAACCGAGCCGGGCGAGTTCTTCGACGCCATGTCCCTCATCAGGGCCCTGGTCCAACTCGATCACCCGTTCGTCGAGCTTGGGGTGACCGGGTATCCGGAGGGTCATCCGTTCATCCCCGATCAGCTCTTGATCAATGCGCTTCTCGAAAAGCAACCACACGCATCGTACATGGCGACTCAGATGTGCTTCGACACCGACAGGATCGTGTCCTGGGTGCACGAGCGGCGCGCATCCGGCGTCGATCTGCCGCTGGTGATCGGCATTCCCGGAGCGATCGACACCCTGAAACTCATGACGATCGGTGCCCGAATCGGGGTCGGAACCTCGCTCAAGTTCCTCGCCAAGAATCGCCGGGCGATGGGCAAGTTGATGAAGCCCGGCCAGTTCACGCCGGACGAGTTGCTCAAAGGACTCGTGCAGCTCTCGGACGACCCTGCCATGAACATCTGGGGACTCCATCTGTTCACCTTCAATCAGGTCGAGAGCACGCTGCTCTGGCTGGAGGACCTCCTCTCCCCCACCTGACAGCGTTCCACGATGCGGAACTGCTGTGTAAGGTCGCCGGGTGCCAACGGTCCAATCAGTTGAGCGCGCCTTCGCTCTCCTTCGCGCCCTCTCGGTGGCTCCAGCCGGAGTCTCCGAGCTGGCCGAGGCCGTGTCGCTCCCCAAGTCGACAGTGGCTCGACTGTTGTCCACGCTCGAAGCCGCGGGGGCCGTCGATCGGGTCGACGACTCCACCGCATATCAGATCGGCGACGGGCTGGCGGCCCTGACGGGCGCCCGCGACGCTTCGGCTGGTCTTGCCATGGCGGTTCGTCCGCACCTCTTGCAGCTCGCCGACGTGCTGGGGGAGGCGGCAGGATTCTGCGTGCCCGAGGGATACACCATGCACTTTCTCATTCAGATCGAGAGCCCTCAGCCCGTTCAGGTCCGCGACTACAGCGGGATGGCGGTTCCGATGCACGTCGGCCCCGCCGGCCTGTGTGTCATGGCTCAGTGGCCCCTCGATGAGGTTCAGCGGTACCTGTCTCGGCCGCTCGAGGCCTACACGGCGAAGACCGCTGTGGATCCTCCCGAGGTGCTCGACCGACTCGAATCGGCGAGAACCCTCGGATATCTGGCCGTCGACGAGGAGTTCGCCGAGGGGCTCTCGTCGGTGGCAGCGCCCGTTTTCGATGGCGAGAAGCATGTCATTGGCGCGATCAACGTCCATGGGCCTACCTATCGCTTCCCCGGCAGGATCGGTCTGGAGGAAGTCGGAGCTCGGGTGAAGGAAACGGCCGACCGGTTTGCGCAGCTCAACACCCGGGCCTAGCGCTTCCCCGCGTCGTCGGTCGAGATCGAGCAGCGTGGGCGATGCCGCGACACGTCACCCTCGCCGAGCTCCAGTCCAGGTCGAGATCTCGCGTTTGTTCATGCAGCTTCCACGATACGACTCAGCTCGGCGCCGTATCGTGCCGATGTGATCTCACAGGAACGAGGAGCATCCGCTACATGACCGCAGCATCGCTCGAACCCGATCAGGTCGTCGAGGATCGACCATTCACCTCTCCCGCCCTGTACGACAGCGATCTCCAGGTTCTCGGTTACATGGTGGAAGACCTTCGCGGTCTCATGGGCGAGCTGTATGCCGGACGCACGTCGATCCATCCCTACGAACCGGTGACGTGGCGTGTGCACGGGCTCGGAAGACGAACCGTGGTCTGTGATCCGATGCGACTTGGTGAACGGCGCGATACCTGCGTCGTCGGCTTCTTCGGCGAACGGCGGGAAGGCGTGGACACTGCTCCATTGGAGTCGGCTGACGCGGCGGTTCTGCTCGAATTCAGGACCTACCCGGGCATTCTCGCTTATTCGTCGATGCAACTCGCCAACGGCAACTGGGGCAATCTCGTGCTGCACACGGCGCCTGAAGACCGTGAAGCCTGGCGTAGCGGCGCGCTGCACGCCCGCGCCGTCGCCGAACTCGCCCCCGTGCACTATGGGACCGTGCGGATCCACAACGGAACGCTGAAGGACGGATTGAACAGCGGACACGCGATCCGGATCGAACAGACGAAGTACTGGGATTACCGAGAGCCCGAGCACTGGCATGCGATTCGAAATCTCTAGCCCGGACCAGGGTGCTCCTGCCTCGCTCGTGACGAGCCGAGTTCGGGTCATCGCCGCCGGCACCCCCGGGCGCCCGCGGCCCGGTCGATCTGACTGCTCTCCCGGCTGAGAAGTCGGTCGGGCCTATTGCCGGCGGAGTCTCCACAATGACTCGGCGGGCCAGCGTCGCGCCCAGGCCAGTGCCTCGTCGGAGCGGTAGGTGCTGGTTGCACCGACCGGCGGACGGGGCTCGATGAGATCCTCCACCACGAAGCCGTTCGCTCGAAAGAGACGGATCCACTCTCCATATGGCAGCTGGAAGACGATCTCCTCGCCGTCGTCGATCGAGTGCAACCCGAAATAGTCGAGCGCCAGTCGATCCCCCACCTCGGCAGCGCCCAGGGGCCAACAGACGGTTTCGAACGGCGAGTGGTGATTGAAAGCGAAGAGACCACCGGACCGCAGCACACGTGCAACTTCGGGAACTGTCAGGTACGGATCGGCGAACGTCATCGCACCGTGGTCACAGAAGACGATGTCGAAGCTGGCATCTGGAAGAGGGACGTCCTCGGCACTGGCATGGACGAGGCCAAACTCCACACCCGCTTCGGCCATCAATCGCCGCGCATGTTCCAACTGGCGTCCGGATAGGTCCAGGCCCACCACCCGTGCCCCGCGCCGGGCCAAAGCGATCGACCATTGACCCGCTCCGCACCCCAACTCCAACACATCTCTACCAGCGACATCACCCAGGACCTGGAGTTCCGATTCCGGTAGCTGAGCGGTTCCCCAGGCGTTCCCACCGCTCTCGGCAAGCTGACGACCGTGCAATTGCTGGTATTCGTCGCTGAAGGAATCCCACACCTGTTGGCTGCGCACTGCGTGTGCCGACAATCCGGCGGGCGACGAGTCCGGTCCGATCACCCGTCGATTCTACGACGCCCGAAATCGACCACTTCCCAGACCGGCCTGGTTTCCTCGGGCGTTTCCACCATGCGACGTCGATCGTGCCTTGATACCCGGTGGGCGTCGCATCCGCTGAACCACCAGAAGACACACCATCTGTGCTCGGCTACGAGGCCTTCTTCGACTCGAGCACGAGCGTGTCCCCGAATTCGTGGGTGAGGAACCCGCGGTCGACGGCGATCCGGTGCACTTGTTCGAGGGTGTCGTCGTCGGCGAAGGCTCGAAGCAGCTCGAAATGGCTGTCCGCCGGTTCGTGGATCCCGGTCACGAGCACATCCACCACCTGCAGCCGGGTCGATTCTCCGATCCGGCCTGTCGCCATCCCTTCACCAGCCCGAACCCGCCCCGGGGCGATTGCGGCGGCCTCGAGAGCCCTGACCACCGTCGTGCCTACGGCGATGACCCGGCCCCCGGCCTCTTTCGTCCCACTGACGGACTCGGCCGTTCGCTCGGGGATGAGGTAGGGCTCGTCGAGGGGAAGGCGCCTGTCCAACTCCGGGTCGCCCGTCGACGAGACCCCGGCGGCGTGAGTGAGGGTGGCGACACCGATCCCGCGTCGCAGCCAGGCGGTCAACACACCCCAGTCGAGGGCGAAACCGGCCGACGGCGCTTCGAACGCGAACGGACGGCCCGCGACGTTCGTCCACACGTCCCAGAGGTCGAGCGGGGTCGGAACGTGGGCGTATTGGATCGGCCGGCCATGGCGGGCCAGCCCGGCCATGACTCGCGCCCTATCACCGCTGAACCCAAGCACCACCAGGCGAGGGTCCTCGACCGACTCGACGATCGCCGTGAGCGGTCCCAGGGCCAGCCCGTCCCCCACCATCAGCAGTGGTGGCGACCGGCGCCGTTCGGTGGCCGTGGTGTGTTCCCCGGCGCCGAACACGACGGCTCGGAACCGATGGGGATCGAAGCCAGAGACGTAGCCGGCGAGACGGACCTCGATCGAATCACCGGTCCGCTCGTGTCGGCCGCGAAGACTGGCGGGCAACGTGGTCGCGTCGTTGGCCACGACCAGGTCCCCGCTCCGGAACAGACGCCCCAGCTCGGATCGGCTCTGTTCACGGATGCCGTCGCGATCGGCGACGAGGAGCCTGCGGGCGCCGATGGCGGGGTGCACGGCCGCCTTCATGCGGTCAGACCCCGCGCCGGCTCCCCGCCGAGGATGGTCCGGAGCCTGTCGAGGATCTCGGCGGCCGCCACCTCCGGCCGCTTCAGGCTCGCCGGATCCGCTCCCGGGTCAGCCAACGCATGAAGTGGGGTGTCCATGTCGCCGGGGTCCACTGAGTGGAACCCGACACCGACTTCGCGTGACTCCTCGTGCCAGATTGCGCTGAGGTGACGGAGTGCCGCCTTGCTCGCCCCGTAGGCACCCCACTGCGGATACGCGCTGATGGCAGCATCGCTCGAGATGTTGACCACGCAGGCGTTGATGCCTTGCCGAGCCGAGGACACCAAGGCGCCGTACAACGCCTTGGTCAGACGGAACGGTCCGACCAGGTTGACATCCAATGCCGCCTCGAGATCTTCACATGCCGTGTCCGAGAGCAGCCGGAGCGGGGCCGGACCAAGCGTCGAGGCGTTGTTGATGAGCACGTCCAGCCCGCCCAGATTGCCCGTGATCTCGAGTGCGATCGGGTAGACGTCGCTCTTGCTGCCGACGTCACCGACAATTCCAACCGTCCCGGTTTCCGCAGCAACCCGGGCCACGCTCTGTGGGGTCCGTGCGACGAACGCGGTGCTTGCACCGGCCTCCGACAATGCTCGAACCAGGGCCAACCCCAGTCCCGACGTGCCACCGGTGACGGCGACTCTGAATCCGCTCAACGATCGGTCTGTGTCCACGCCTGCTCCTTCCGTCGACGTCAAGCTACAAGTTCAAGTGCACTTGAAGTCAAGACCTCACTTTGATGGGTGCCGACATGCAGTCGGTGTCCTGACCGAGTTGGGACGCAACGGAGCGGGTGCGTCATCCGTTCTCCGCGGTTACGAGAAGCGTGGTTGACCACAGGAAGACGAGGCTCCGGGCACGGCATCCATCGGGCACCTCCACATCTCGCGATTGGGACGATTGGCGGCCGCTGCACCGGTCGACCGCGGCGGACTCAGGCGAGATCGGCTGCGGCAAATGGGACGCCGAAAGCCCGGCAGTAGATCAGGACAGACGCAATGGTGTCGGTGTCGAGGTCAGCCGGGATTTCGTAGTTCTGGTTTCCGACGTTTCCTTTCAGGGCGCCGATGTCGATCATCGAGCCGTCGTCGAGAACGAGATTGACCCTCAGGTCGGGCCCGTTGGTGACGTCGAACTCCTCGAACCGAAGAACACGAGTGCCATCGAGTTCGAAGATCATGGCTGAGCCCGACCCCTGGTGAACCGCATCGAACCCGACGAACTCGCCAACGGCAACTCGAGACGGGGTGGCTGCCGTATCCGGAACAGCTGCTGCATCGTTCCCGGCCGGGGCCACTTCTGGGGCAACGAGCTCCCCGGTGTCGGGCTGACCCTGTTGGACCGATTCGAGCTGGGGCAGCGCCTCGTCGACCACGTCGTCGATGAGCAAAGGCGAACCCAGCCACCAGCCAACGGCGAGGATCGGGATGACCGCGAGCCAGAACCACCTCCGGCGGGCCGACTTCGTCGTGACGGTCGTGTTGTTGGTGGATGTCATGGTCGGCCTTTCTGACGGTCGCCACGCACAACCACGCCGCTACCAGTGGCCTTCCCGGAGGCAGGTGAACAATCACGAAACCGATCGGAACGAACCCCGCAACCGGCGCGGCCATCGAATCACTCAGGTCAGCCCCGCCGTCGGCTGGTTCGACGCGCCGGGGCCGTCGACAGAACGTGGGCATCGAGCCGCTGCTCGATCTCGGCGCGGTCGGGCCGCAGCCCATCCGTCCCCCGATCCACGGCTTCCCGAATAGCCGCGGTGTGATCCGGGGTGGATCCGCAGCAGCTGCCGATCACCCTCGCTCCCGATCTGATCGCGAGCTCGACATACTCGCCCATCTGATCGGGTCCGACAGGGTATACGAGGCGATCGGTCTCATAGAGAGGCAGTCCGCAATTGGCCTTGGTCACCGCTACGGCACCGGGTGCCACTGCCGAGATGTCGAAGACGGCCGCCACTCCGTCGCCGGGCCCGATTCCGCAGTTGGCGCCTATCGAAACGGGTCGATGTTCGTGACGTTGCCACCACTCGCCGAGCTGGGTGGCCGAGAGTCCCATCATCGTTCGACCGTTGGTGTCGAAGCTCAATGTCGCGGACACCGGGGCGTCGAATCGTGTGGCGGCGTCGACCGCAGCGTTCAGCTCCTCGAAGGATGAGAGCGTCTCGATCCAGATGACGTCGGCGCCTTCGGCAACGACCGCAGCCAACTGTTCGGCGAATATCTCGACACCTTCCTCGTGACTCAGCGGGCCCAGAGGTTGGAACAGGTCACCGGTGGGCCCGATCGAGGCGGCCACGACGACCTCACGGTCGGCGAGGTCGGCGGCGCGCCTGGCGATGGCGACGGCACGTCGGTTCAGTTCCTCGACCCGTCCCTCGAGGCGGTGCAGCATGAGACGTCGGCGGGTTCCACCAAACGTATTCGTCAGGATGACGTCGGCTCCCGCCTCGATGAATCGCCGATGGACCTTCTCGATCAGGTCTGGTTGCTCCACGTTGAGCATCTCAGGGCACCCACCACCCTCCAACCCGAGGGAGAAGAGGGTCGTGCCCATGGCACCGTCGGCGACCAGCACACGCCTCTCGTTCAGAAGTCGCTCGTAGGTACTCGAACACTCGGACTCTGACGTATCTGGCATGTGGTCCTCCGCTGTTGTGCAACACCTGCGGGTGACGGCCAATGAGAACAACCGCCTGGCAACTCCTGTCGTGGGACAGGTCCGGGCGGTTGGCAACCGCCGCTTTAGCTGCATTTCTTGAGCGCCCGCAAGCTGTCGATCAAATCGGCGCTTTCCGTTCACTTCATCGTAGCTTCCGACCGACGGGGATCAAGTACGGTCGGTCCTCGTCGCGCACCGGCGCCGGCGGTTCTGTGGGCTGTGGTCCGCCAATATGGCGGACCAATACCCTGGGTTCGACACTGTCAGCCGTAGGTGGCGAGGTCGGTGAGGGTGTCGGAGAGTGCATCCTCGTCGAGCGAAACGCCGAGGCCGGGGCCGTCGGGAAGTCTCAGCCAACCGTCCGTTGGTTCGAGCGTCGTGTCGAGCATGAAGTCGCGGCGGCCGGGAGTCCAGGTAGGCGGGTCGAAGGGGTATTCGAGATAGGTGGTGCCGACCGTGCCTGCTGTGAGGTGGGCGTTGGCCAGCAGGGCGACTCCGCTCCCCCAGGTGTGCGGAGAGAACACGAAGCCCGACTCGACGACCAGGCGGGCCAGTTCGATCAGGCGCCCGAACCCGCAGGTCACCGCCACGTCGGGCTGGAAGACGTCGAGGCTTCCACGCTCCAGCATCGCATGGAATTCGTACCACTCCCTGGTCATCTCTCCGCCTGCCAACCGCATGCCGGTTTCTTGGCGGATGCGGTGCATTCCGCGGTGATCGGACCGGTGTAGCGGCTCTTCCATCCAATACACGTCGAACTCCCGAAGGGAGTGCGCAAGCGCCACCGCATCCTCCACGCTCCACGGAGAAGCGGTGTCCCAGGGCATCCGCCAACCCTGGTTGCAGTCGACCATGATCTCCAGGCGATCCCCGGCACGATTTCGGACGGCGGCCACGATCTCGAGGTCTGCCTCCACGGGCAAGCGTCCCATGCGCAACTTGATGGCCCCGAAACCGGCTGCGAGGACCGCCTCGACACCTGATTCGACCTCGTCGATTCGCCAGTGTGATCCGCTCGATGCGTAGAGC
Organism: uncultured bacterium; assembly: GCA_963785075.1. GTDB lineage: Bacteria > Actinomycetota > Acidimicrobiia > Spongiisociales > ZC4RG35 > JAOUGY01. The sequence continues at coordinate 50,210 of CAWATW010000010.1, read as the reverse complement.
CGCACGCGATCCGCCCGGCCACCAACCATGGCCCAGAGTGGCTCGCCGCGGATCTTCCCCGCAAGGTCCCACAATGCGATGTCGAGCGGCCAGGGTCGCCCGTCGAAGAATGCGATGTTCTCCAGGACTGCCCCATGGCGGCCCAGGTCGAGCGGATCTCGTCCCAGGAACAGATCCACGTAGTCGACCAGGCCCCGCATGGCGTCGCCGGCACCCACCCCCATTCGGCCCTCGTCGTCGTACACCCGGTATACCGTGACCGGGAAAGCCAGACGCGGAGTCGGATCCCATGCGGCGTGAAACGGCGGATCGAGTGGAAGTCTGTGGACACTGGTCTCGATGTTGGTGATGACACTCAAGGGCGACTCCACCACCGCTCGACCATCGTGGCCAGCTCCATCCAGTCGGCGTCGACCGGCGGTCGAGCATTCGCAAGCGCCATCGGTCGGTTCTCGACGGACCGCATCTCGGTGGCGAGCGCAACCCGATCGATGGGACCCGTCCGAAACGGTCGCGAGACCCTGTCGAACGCCACCCGATCGAACAGTTCGTCGATGACTTCGACGAGTCCGGCTGCCTCTCGTCGCCCGGTGGCCCCGGCCAGCGACCGGAAGCGTGATCCGCTTGCAGCCATGCTCCACTCGATCGTGGCTCTCAGGCCAAGGGCAACCGCAAGCCCGTGCGGCATCCGGCTGAAAGCGGCGAGCGCATGCCCGACACAGTGGGCCAACCCCGTCCCGCATCGGTCGATGGCCACACCGGCCGATGTCGCTGCAAGCATCATCTCGAGCCGAGCACTCTCGTCGTCGGGAACCGCCACCACTCTCGGTAGGGCGCCGACGATCCGGACAACCGATGTCGTGGCGGCACGGTCGGCCACTTCGTCGTTCACGGTGTTGGAAAAGGCCTCCACCGCATGGACGAAAGCGTCCAAACCCGAGGCGATGGTGGGAAGGGGAGGAAGAGCGACAGTCAAACCAGGATCGATCACAACCGTGTCGACGCGGAGGGCATCGTCCCACAACCACGTCTTGCGACCGCCACTACTGACCACGCAGGTCCGTGTCGCTTCCGCTCCTGCGCCAGCCGTGGTGGGCACGGCGATCGTCCTCACTGCACGCTCCATCGGCGTCATCGAAAGCAGGTGGTCGGAGACGTCGGTCGCCGAGCACACAAGGGTGGCGGCGATCTTGCCGGTGTCGATCGTGCTGCCGCCGCCGACGGCGATGATCGTATGCGGTCGAAACCGCCGAGCCTCTTCGACCACCCGGCGGACTCCCTCGACTGTGGGCTCACCAGGGTCGGTTGTGACCACGTGACAACTGGCGGCGAAGGGGACCAGCGCCCCGGATTCCGCGACGGCCGGGTCGACAACGACGACCGCATCCGGATATGCCGCCGCCAACCCAGCGGCTGGTACGCGTCGCACATCGAGGACCTCACGAAGTTCAAACCAGGGGGCACCGGCCACGCCGCCACTGTAGAAGGACAGACCCCGACCGGCTTCGGCAACCCGTCGGTCGCCCGTCCGCAGGGGCTCGGCTGCGTCGCCCGGTTCGAGGCCAGGACGTGGGCCCGGCGAGACCTCGAAGCCACAGACGATCCCGACGAGGCTTCAGGACCGAGGAGGTCGTCGACCCCTCGAACCACCGGAGTGCTCTTGGTGTCGAGTCATGCGGGCCCTCGGCGCCGGAGATCGACTACTCGCGGCCATCCGCCGTGATGCGGGACCGACGCCACTCGGCAGCCTCCCCCACGATCGTCTCGAACCGCATCCCGGTGAGAATGGCACCGGCGGAACCGTGACGCTCGAGCTCTTCCACCGTGAGGGTGGTCTGGTCCCACGCCCACCCGCGCCCGGGTCGAGACACCAGCGCCGCCTTCATCGCGTCACTCGCCGGGATCGCTCCGAAGCCTTCGGAGCGCTGCACCCACATCAGACTCACGGGCGGGATCACCATTGCGAACACGGGTGGATCATCCGGGCCGAGCTCGAGGCGAGCGAGATTCTCGGCAACGGTGTTGTGGTCGATGAACGGTCCGATCACAAAGAAGTCGGCGCCACGCTCGATGCGCTGACGAAACTGCCACCGGCGCATCCGGGTCGGCATCCCGACTTCGAAATCGACGCCGATCCGCTCCCGGAGCTCGCTCAGGTGCTGAACGATCTCGTGATGATTGGCCAGGTGGTCCACCTCCGGCACGGTGTCACCGACTACCACGAGGAACGATCGCACGCCATTGCCGAGCGCGCCGCGAACCTCCGACTCGATGGCACGGATGTTTCGATCCCGAGTCGAAACGACCACGGTCGGCTGCACCGTAGGAACGTCGTGGGTGATCCTGGCGGCGAAGGCGTACGGGGAGACCCTGATCGTCCCGAACGGGTTGTCGGTCACGAGGACTCGATTCCAACATCCTTCCAGTTGAGCGTGGATCGACGTCGGCAACTCGGGCGGGTTGACCTCCGCGATCAGCGTGAAGTCGGACACGTCCTTCAGCAGCGGGTGCTCGGAATTGGTGGGCGATCCCATCGACCGGGAGCATAGGCGCCGGTGCACCGTGGTGATCGGGCACCAGCCGGCGCGTGTGCTCAGTACCCGATACTCGGTCCTGGCGGGCCAAGCCCGCGCGCTACTGCTCCGACATGTGGACCACGGCTTCGAGGTCGTGTGAGCTGTCGCCGAAGTAGACGCCCCGGATCGGACTCACATCGTCGTAGTCCCGACCACGTCCGATCACCACGTGTCGTTCGCCGACCGTCCCCCCGTTGCTCGGGTCGACGGGCCACCATCCCCAACCCGGTATCGCGGCTTCCACCCAGGCATGCGTCTGCGTCTCGATGCGTTCGGACACCGCTCCCGGGTGCATCGGATCCGCCGCGTAGAGGTATCCGGACACGTAGCGCGCAGCGATCCCTTGCGAACGCAGCAACGCGATCGAAACGTGGGCGAAGTCCTGGCACACGCCGGACTTCGATCTCCACACGTCGTTCACATCGATGCCGACGTGGGTCGTCCCGGGCCGATACTCGAACCGCTCGCTGACGGCGTCCCGGACCGCCCTCACGATGTCGATCGGCCGCTCCAGCCCTGCCACCAGACTTCGAGCCGCCTCGGCCATGGACTCGTCCCATTCGGTGTGGGAGGTGCGGGTCAGCATCGACCAGTGCCGCAGCCGGTACGGATCGTCTATCTGGTCGGAGATGCCTTCCGGGGGTACCGGCCGTGGCGCGGTGTCGACCTCCGCCGAAGCCCGGACCGTGAGAGCGTCGTGGGCTTCCCGCACCCCGAACCGATCGACCCTCGTACCCCACGCATCGACATGCGATGCGATCCGGGCGTGCGGGTCTGTCTCGAGTCGATACCACTTCAGGGCCTGACCGGGCTCGTCTCGCGGACAGGCCCGCACGATGTTCTGGGACTCCCGGACGGGCGTCCCGTAGCTGAATTCGGTGACGTACTCGATGGCGATGTTCATCAGAAGGTCTCGAACGCGTGCATCTGCACCCCGGCATCGGGTCGGAAGAAGTCGGTCTCGATGGAGATGTTGACAGCCGAGATGGCGTCTTCGAGGGTGTGCAGGAACTCGACGTCGGCCAGGTCCTCGGACGTTGCGAACTCGACCATCGACCGTGCCTTGCCGACGCTGCGACGCGCATCGCTTCCGTAGCCGGCGGACACCATCGGCACCAACATGCGCTCGCATGCGGTGAGACAGTGAAACACACTCCGGGGAAACTCCGAAGACTGGAACAGAAACTGTAGAACTCGTGCGCCGTCCATTTCTGCCCGGTGATCACGAAGGTACGCCTCGTAGGCCGAAACGGCGCGCAGGAGCTTGATCCACTCGGCGTAGCCCGTGGATCCTGAGAACCCAGACAACCGCCGGCGCCACACCCGCAGATGCCGGGTGGTCATCATCGCCCGTTCCAGCCGTTGCCCGATGGTGAGGAATCGATGACCCTCGCCGCGAGGCATCGATGCCTCGACCGCACCCGTCACCGCCTGACACCTCGACCGCACCATGCGAAGCACGTCGTATGGCTGAGTGGCGGCCGCCTGTGCGAGGTCCGTTCGAGCGAGCCGGAGATAGAGCTCGTTGACCGCCTCCCACGTCTCGGCCGAAAGCCACTCACGCGTCGCCCGGGCGTTCTCCCGGGCCTGCGACAGCAACGACGGAATCGAGGCCGGAAAATCCCGGTCCGCCATCAGGAGCTGGCCGATCCGCTCCCCCAACGCCGCTTCGGCGCCTGCGAAGTCGTCCTCTAGGAAGAGCACCTCGAGCAGCTCCGACCAGATGTCGATGGCAGACCTGTCGGATCCCGCCTCCAACGCACCGTGATAGGTGACGTCGAGCATTCGAGCGGTGTCCTCGGTCCGCTCGACGTAACGACCGATCCAATACAGGTCCTCTGCGTGTCGTGCGAGCATGATCAGTCCACCAGGACCCAGGTGTCCTTCGAGCCACCGCCCTGGGACGAGTTCACGATCAGCGATCCCTCCCTGAGGGCCACCCTCGTGAGCCCCCCGGGGATCACCTCCACCTCGTCGGAGGCAAGCACGAACGGCCTCAAGTCGACGTGCCTCGGAGCGAACCCTTCACCGACCCAGGTCGGATGCGTCGAGAGCTGCACCACTTCTTGGGCGATGTAGCCGCGAGGGTGGGCGGTCACCGCCGCTCGCACGGACTCCAGCGTCTCGGCGCTCTCCTTCGGTCCGATCACGATGCCATAGCCACCGGCCTCTGCCACCGGCTTCACCACGAGGCGATCCAGGTTGTCCATCACGTACTGGAAATGGTCCGGCTCCCATGGCAGGTACGTTTCGACGTTGGGAAGGACCGCCGCCTCCCCGAGGTAGTACTCGATCATCGCCGGCACGAAGGCGTAGACCGCCTTGTCATCGGCCACCCCGTTGCCGATCGCGTTCGCCAGCGTCACGGTCCCGCTCCGGACGGCCGACAACAACCCCGGTACGCCGAGGACCGAGTCTTGACGGAACTGCACAGGATCGAGCCACTCGTCGCCGACCCGGCGATAGATCACATCTACTCGATCGAGCCCGTGGGTCGTACGCATGTACACGACGTGATCGTCGACGACGAGATCTCGGCCCTCAACCAGCTCCACGCCCATCTGACGCGCCAGGAAGGCGTGCTCGAAGTAGGCGGAGTTGTAGATCCCAGGCGTGAGGACGACCACGGTCGGATCGGCGGCTCCGGTCGGCGCGACCGTCCGAAGCGCACGGAGGAGCGATGCCCCGTAGTGACTCACGGGCCGGACCTGATACTTGGCGAAAGCAACAGGCAGCACCCGGGTCAGCGCCACCCGATTCTCGAGGACGTAGGAGATCCCGCTGGGAACCCGGAGATTGTCCTCCAACACCCGGTACGTCCCGGCATCGTCGCGAACGAGGTCGATACCAGAGATCACACAGCGCGCTCCGAGGGCGACGTCGATCCCCATCGCCTCGGGGACGTATCCGTCTGATGACTCGACCAGCCATCGAGGAACGATTCCGTCGTTGAGGGCGCCCTGGTCTCCGACATACAGATCGTCGAGAAACATGTTGAGCGCCCGGACCCGTTGTGAAAGACCACGCTCGACGTGATCCCACTCGCTTGCCGGAATGATCCGCGGCACCAGATCGAGGGGCCAGGTTCGTTCTGTGCCCTCGTCGGAGCCGTACACCGCAAACGTGATCCCTTGCCTCCGAAAGAGGCTTTCGATGAGTGCGACCCTCGAAGCCATGTCTTGCGCGTCGAAGGAGTCCAGCCGGTCTCGCAGCGCCCCGTAATGCGGTCGGGAGGAGCCATTCGCCTCGGACATCTCGCAGAACCCGTGGCCCCGGTATGTCTCGAGAATGCCCATGATGCAACGTTAGCCAGAACACGCCAAGGCACATCGACTGCGTAAGGTTGGCTCATGACCGAGTTCATCGTGGCTCTGCCCGACCAGCCGGGCTCGCTTGCCAGGTTCGCACGGATGCTCGCAGCGGCCGGCGTCAACATCGACGCGCTCGCAGGATGGAACGCCAACGGCGAGGGCATCGTCCGTCTGGTGGTCAACGACCCCGACGCCGCCCGCCGCCTCTTCGACGATTCCAGTCTGCGTTATGGCGAGCGACCTGTTCTCAGCGTCTCGCTTCCCAACCGGCCCGGAGCCCTGGCGGATCTGTCGGGCTCGCTCGCCGACGCAGGCGTGAACATCGATGCCATCTACGTGGTGGGTGGCGGGAGCGAGTCGCTCGACATCGCCATCGCCGTGGACGAGACCGAGTCCGCTGCCGACCTCCTCCAGACCGACTGATTCACACAGGCCCAGCTGGTGATGATTCCGGACAGCGCTATCGTGATCCCGACCTCATCGCTCACGACGTGAGTTCGATCTCGATTTCCGAGGAGTTGTCACAATGCGCCGAACGCTGACCGCGCTCGTCGTGCTCACCCTGCTGATCGCAGCGTGTGGGAACGACGACGCCGAAGTGACGACCACGACGGTCGCCGCCACCACCACATCGAGTACCACCACCACGACCCGGCCCACGACCACGACGACCGAGGACACGCGCCCCCGGTCCCCGCTCAACGGTCTGCCGCTCGACAACGAGGGAGCGCTCGATCGCCGGGTGATCGCCGTCAAGGTGGACAACCATCCGAACGCACGTCCGCAGTCGGGTATTCAGGATGCCGACGCGGTACTCGAGATCAGAGTCGAAGGTTCGATCACGAGGTTCATGGCATTGTTCCACCATTCTGACACCGAGTATCTCGGCCCCACCCGGTCCGGCAGGCCGACCGACGCCAAGCTGATCCGCCCGCTCGAAGCCACTCTCTTCATCTCCGGTGCGCAGGGCTGGGTCCAGCAAGGGATTCGCAATGTCGGGGTTGAGTTCTACGTCGAGCCACGCCCCGGGATGTTCCGAATCCCGGAGCGGCGTGCCCCACACAACCTGTACTCGAGCACGATCGAGCTCCGCGAGTTCGCCGACGAGCGAGAGATCCCCGACGAGCCTCCACCGACCGGCCTGTGGGGCTTCACAGAAGAGCTCCCGGCCGGCGCAGAGGCCGTCGACTCCATCGAGGTCAGCTTCGCGTCGTCCTTCGATGTCACCTGGGATTGGAGCGGGTCGGAGTGGGAGCGTTCGCTCAACGACACCGAGTCGATGTACCAGGTGGACTTCGAAACCGAGCCCGAGCGCATCACGGCGGACACGCTGGTGATGATCGTGGGCCGCTTCTTCACCGACGGTCCAGGGGCCGGCCAGTCGGGCTCACCGGTTCCGTCCACCGACACGGTGGGTGAGGGCTCGATGTACGTGGCCTTCGACGGGAAGATCATCGAAGGCACCTGGAGCCGCGAGACGGCCGATGACCCCTTCGAGTTCAACACCCTCGACGGCGATGAGCTGCTCATTCCCGCCGGACATCCCTGGATCTCCATCGTGCCTGACAGCTCTGGAGGCGACGTCACGTGGGAATGATCTCCGCATCGCACATCACCGCCCAGATCAGGCGGGGCGAGCGGAGTGCACGCGACACCGTCGCTGGCTCCCTGCTTCAGGCAGAGGCGCAGCAGGAGCGCCTCAACATCAACACCTTCATCGATGGCGACCGAGCCCTCGAGCGTGCCGACGAGATCGATCGCCAGGTCGAAGCGGGCGAGGATCCCGGACCGCTGGCAGGTGTGCCGGTGGCATTGAAGGACCTCATCGATCACGCCGGCCGGGTGACCACCTGCGGGTCGGAGTTCTACCGTGAGACTCCCGAACGGTCGGCAACGGTCGTGGAGCGGCTCGAGGGCGCGGGGGCGGTGATCGTCTCGAGGACAGGTCTGCACGAATTCGCCTTCGGGTTCAACTCGGAGAATGCGTGGTTCGGACCGGTGCGCAACCCACTCGACCCCGACCTGTCGGCGGGCGGCTCGTCCGGAGGCTCGGCGGCGGCGGTCGCCGCCGAACAGGTGCCTCTGGCGATCGGGACGGACACCGGAGGGAGCGTTCGCGTTCCCGCCGCCCTGTGCGGCGTGTACGGGCTCAAGGTCACCCACGGGCGCGTTCCGCTGACCGGGGTCTTTCCCCTCGCGGGCTCCCTCGATACCGTCGGTCCGATCGCCGCCGACCTCGACGATCTGACGACTGCGTATCACGTGATGGCCGGCTACGACGCCCGTGACCCCTGGTCGGTGGATCACCCGATCGTCCGCTCCGGCGGTCCGCGCCCCGACCTTCAGGGCATGCGATTCGGCCTCCCGGTCGCCTGGCTCGACAACGGTCCGGTCACCGACGAGGTCGCAGAGGCGTTCGCATCTGTGGTCGCAGCGATCCGAGGGCTGGGGGCGACCGTCGACGAGCTGGACGACCCGGTGCTGTCGCCGCCCGGCCTGATCGCCGACCTCGCCGGAGGTGAGATCGCCGCCATACATCGTGCGTGGAAGCAGGAAGGGCGATCGTACGGGGAGGAGGTCGACACCCGGCTCGACCCGGCTCTCGAAGTCGACGTAGATCGGTACGTCGCCGCCAATCGATGGAGGGCAGAAGTCCGCCAGCACGCGGCCACGGCGTTCTCTCGCTTCGACCTCCTTCTGACACCCACAACCGGGGCCACCCGTAAGATCATCGGCGTCGATACCATCGAGACCTCGACCGGGGAACACCACCATCGCGTCGTGCTGTCGTGGTTCACCGCCCTCGTGAACACCATCGGATCACCGGCGCTCGCTCTCCCGATCCCCTCCGATCGGCGGCCTCCGCCCTCGCTCCAACTCCTCGGACCTTGGTGGAACGAGCATCGTCTCCTCGAGGTGGGGGCGACGCTCGCAAAGGCGGGAGTGGTCGGCTGACCGAGGCCCGGGGGCTCTGCGGTGGGGAAGAAGCTGAACTACTCAGGGTGAGGTCTACACTTGCCGATTGGTGGGTCTGCCACCTGTGGGCGTGCCTTCTGGGCCCGGTCGGGGGTGGTCAGCCCAAAGACCAACAACTCTCGAATTGAGGAAGTGAAAAGCCGATGTCCGGCGACGCTCCCAGCTCCCCGTCCGGGGATACAGCCACCATCGATGATTCAGCCACCGAGCTGGAACGAGTAGTCATAAGGTTTGCCGGCGACTCCGGCGACGGTATGCAGCTGGCCGGTGCCAGATTCACCGACGCTTCTGCGGCCTTCGGAAACGACCTGGCCACCCTGCCGAGCTTTCCCGCGGAGATCCGGGCCCCTGCCGGAACCCTTCCCGGGGTCAGCTCGTTCCAGGTACAGATCGCCGACTTCGACATCCTGACGGCCGGAGACCAACCCGACTGTCTCGTCGCAATGAATCCGGCGGCCCTCAAGTCCAACCTCGCCGACCTACGGCCGTCCGGGACACTGATCGTCAACACGGACGCCTTCGACGAGCGCAATCTCGCCAAGGCCGGATATGACGCCAGCCCGATCGGCACCGACGCCCTCGTGGGATACAAGGTGATCGAAGTCCCGATGGACTCGCTGACCAAGGAAGCTGTCAAGGACACCGGGGTGACGGGCCGCGATGTCCTGCGGTCGAAGAACTTCTTTGCACTGGGCCTCCTCGCCTGGCTGTTCAACCGCCCCCAGGAGCCCACCGTCGAGTGGGTCGAGTCGAAGTTCTCCAAGAGGCCCGAGGTTGCAGCCGCCAACATCGCCGCCTTCAACGCCGGATACACCTTCGGGTTCGCCACCGAGGCGACCAAGACCACCTACACGGTTCGCCCGGCCAAGCTGGTGCCCGGAACCTACACCAACATCACCGGAAACACGGCTCTGGCCTGGGGTCTCGTCGCAGCGGCGCAGGTCGCCAGACTGCCGCTGTTCTACGGGACGTATCCGATCACGCCGGCCTCCGATGTCCTCCACGAGTTGTCGAAGCACAAGAACTTCGGAGTACGCACATACCAGGCTGAAGACGAGATCGCCGGCATCGGAGCCGCCATCGGAGCGGCGTTCGGCGGTGCGCTCGCAGCCACCGGTTCGTCAGGGCCCGGGATCGCTCTGAAGAGCGAGGCCATGTCGCTGGCGATGATGATCGAGCTTCCGCTGATCGTGGTCAACGTCCAACGAGGTGGCCCGTCGACCGGACTCCCGACCAAGCCGGAACAGAGCGACCTGTTGTTCTCGATCTACGGTCGGCATGGTGAGTCGCCCCTGCCGGTCGTCGCCATCGCCTCCCCCTCCGATGCGTTCGAGACCACGATCGAGGCGGCCCGCATCGCTCTGAAATACATGACCCCGGTGATTCTGCTGTCGGACAACCTCATCGCCAACGGGTCGGAGCCGTGGAGGCTGCCAAACGTGGAGGACCTGCCTGACATCGGCGTGGCGCAGGCCACTGCCCCCAACGGCCCAGACGGATCATTCCTCCCGTACATGCGAGACGTGCACACGTTCGCCAGACCGTGGGCGGTCCCCGGCACCCCCGGCCTGGAGCACCGCGTCGGCGGACTCGAGAAGGATGCAGTGAGTGGCAACGTGTCGTACGACCCTGCCAACCACCAACTCATGACCGATACCAGGGCGTGGAAGATCAAGAACATCGCCAACGACATCCCCAAGGTGGAGGTCAACGGCGATGAAGACGCCGAGATCCTGGTGCTCGGGTGGGGTTCCACGCTCGGTGTGATCCGGGCCGCAGCCCGTCGGGTGAGGCTCGAAGGAGGCAAGGTGGCCACCGCCCACCTCCGTCACGTCAACCCCTTGCCGTCGAACCTCGGAGAAGTACTCGAGCGGTACCCGAAGGTGCTCATCCCCGAGCTCAACAGCGGGCAGTTGCGCTGGCTCGTACGGGCAGAGTTCCTGGTACCCGCCGAAGGCCTCAACAAGGTCGCCGGCGTTCCGTTCAAGATCGGTGAGCTGACCGACAAGATCATGGAGATGTTGGAAGCATGACCGCCCCCACATACACACGGGCCGATTTCCAGACCGACCAAGAGGTCCGCTGGTGTCCAGGCTGTGGCGACTACACGATCCTCGCGGCCGTTCAGGGTTTCATGGCCAACATGGGCGTCTCCAAGGAGAAGATCGTGTTCATCTCCGGGATCGGATGCTCGTCACGATTCCCGTATTACATGAACACCTACGGGATGCACTCGATCCATGGCCGCGCCCCTTCGATCGCAAGCGGTCTAGCCGCCAGCCGTCCGGATCTCGACATCTGGGTCATCACGGGAGACGGAGACGCTCTTTCGATCGGTGGCAACCATCTGATCCATGCCCTGAGGCGCAACCTCAACCTCAAGATATTGCTGTTCAACAACCAGATCTACGGACTGACGAAGGGCCAGTACTCCCCCACCTCCGAGGTGGGCAAGGCCACGAAGTCGACGCCGTACGGCTCGATCGATCATCCGTTCAACCCCGTGAGCCTGGCTCTCGGCTCCGAGGCATCGTTCGTCGCGAGGACGATCGACATGGATCGGCCCCACACGCAGGCGATGCTCGAGGCGGCACACAAGCATCGTGGATCGGCGCTGATCGAGATCTACCAGAACTGCAACGTGTTCAACGACAAGGCGTTCGTTCAGCTGACCGGGAAAGAACAACGAGCCGACAACCGGATCGACCTCGTGGCCGGGCAGCCCATCGTCTTCGGTCCGAATGGCGAGCACGCCGTCGTGTTCCGCGACGGACACGCCCAGGTGGTCGACACCTCGTCGGTCCCGGCGGCCGACATCCTCGTCCACGATCCGATGCACAGAGACCCGACACTGGCGTTTGCGCTCAGCAGGCTGTCCCACGGCCCGTACGGTCCCACGCCCGTCGGGATTTTCCGCCAGGTCGAGCGAGGTCTGTACGAAGACTCCATGAACCGCCAACTCGTCGACGCACAAGAGAGGCGTGGGCCTGGCGACCTCCAGAAGCTGTTGGGCTCGTTGGGGACCTGGACCGTGGAATGAGCAGGACCACAAAACCGTGATCGGTGAGACCACCCTACCGGGCGGTCTCACTGCGTGGGAGGAGTTGCACACAGCGGTTCAACGAAGGACAGCGCCTCCGGGATCACCGTGTCGGGATGCCGTCGCCCGATGCTCGACCGGTCAGGTCAGGAAGGCGGTCGGGCTGGCTTCGAACGCTCTCTGACAGCCGGCTGCGCAGAAGTAGTAGGTGGTTCCACCGTGCTCGGTGACGAACCGTGCACGTGCGACGTCGACCGTCATCTCGCAAACCGGGTCGACCGCCTGCTCCGGCATCTTGACAGGTGTCACCTGTGCCCCGGCCCCCGCTGCCTTGAACGCCACGAGTTCGGCGAGGATCGCGACTGCGATCTCGTGGTGCTCGGTGGAGCCGAGGTCGACCCCGGCGGGAGCCGTGACCCTGGCAATGGAATCTTCGGGAAGACCCTCTTCGCGCAGCCACTGCTTCACGGCAGACGCCCGCTTCTCCGAGGCCACCAGACCGATGTAGGCGGCAGGCGAGGCCAGAGCCGCCTGCACGGCCGGCTCGTCGTAGTGGCCTTGAGATGCCACCACCACGAACGATCTGGGCTCCGCGTTCTCGGCATCGGCAGGGCTCTCGGTGGAGCTCACCCTCCACCCGAGGACCGCCACGAGCCGTCTCAGTGTGTCGACCATCGGTGAGCTGCCGACGATCAACACCATCGGCTGCGGCAGGACTGGCTCCACGTACACTTCCATCGCTCCCTCGCTCGCGCAGGCCATGGACACAGACTCCACGCCTGGCCGGTGGTCGTGCTCACCGAGGACCAGCAAGCGCGGCTCGCCGATCGTCAGTGCTTCGAGCGCTTGGCGCACCACACTGTCGCGAGCGCAGGCACCACCCATCCACCCCTCGACCGATCCATCGGGATGGACGATCGCCTTCGAGCCTCCCTTTCCCGACGAAGGACCGCGCCGCCATGTGACGGTGGCGAGAGCAAACGGCCTGCCCTCCGCATGCAGCTTGGCGGCCCTCCCGAGGATGTTCACGATCCAGCGATCACGGTTTCACGTCCACGCCGTTCACTGCACCCCACACCCGATGCGGCAGCACCGGCATGTCGATGTTGGTAACGCCGTAGCCGGAGAGGGCATCCACGACGGCGTTGACGTAGGCGGCTGGTGACCCGACGGTGGCGGACTCGCCGACACCCTTGGCTCCGATCGGATGATGGGGAGACGGCGTCACGGTCTCACCCAGCTTGAATCGGGGCGTCTCCCATGCGGTCGGCACCAGGTAGTCGAGGAAGTTCGAGCCGATGCAGTTGCCGTTGTCGTCGAACGTGATCCATTGCATGTTGGCCTTGGCGAAGCCCTCGGTGAGACCACCGGTGACCTGACCTTCTACGATCATCGGGTTGATCCGGATGCCGCAGTCGTCGACCGCCGCCATGTCGAGGACCTTCCACGTGCCATCGGTGGTGTCCACCTCGACGACCACGATGTAGCTTCCGAACGGGTAGGTCATGTTCGGTGGGTCGTAGTAATGGACGCCCTCGAGTCCGGCCTCCATCCCCTGGGGATGGTTGGTGTATGCGGCAAACGCCACGTCCTGGATGCTCACCGAGGCGTCCGTGCCGCGAACGGTGAATTTGCCCGGCTCCCACTCGAGGTCCTCTTCGGCGGCCTCCAAGAGGTGGGAGGCGAGTTGCCTCGCCTTGTCGCGGATCTTGCGTGCGACCACGGCGGTGGCGGCACCGCCGACCGGTGTCGAGCGCGAGGCGTAGGTACCGAGCCCGTATGGCGTGTTGTCGGTGTCTCCGTACTGCACCTTGATGTCCGAATACGGGATACCCAGCTCCTCGGCCACGATCTGGGCAAAAGTCGTCTCGTGGCCCTGACCCTGGGTCTGAACACCCAGTTTGAGGATCGCCTTGCCGGTCGGATGAATCCGGAGCTCGGCCGAGTCGAACATCTTGATCCCGAGGATGTCGAAGTCCTTGGAGTTGCCGGCGCCGACCACTTCGGTGAACGACGCTATGCCGATACCGATGCGCTTGGTGGAGTCGGGGTCGGCGTTCTGGGTCCGCTGACGCTCACGCCAGCCGTCGTAGTCGATCAGTTCCTGGGCGACGTCGAGCGCGGCGTGGTAGTCGCCGGAGTCGTAGACGAACCCGGTTGGGGACAAGTACGGGAACTGCTCGGCCTTGATGAAGTTGAGCCTGCGGAACTCGGCGGGGTCCATCCCGAGCTCGTGCGCTGCCATGTCTGCCAGCCGCTCGATGAGATAGGACGCCTCGGTGACACGGAAGGAGCATCGATAGGCGACCCCACCGGGCGCCTTGTTCGTGAAGGCACCCTTGGCGGTCACGTGGGCGGCCGGGAAGTCGTACGAACCGGTGCAGATGTGAAAGAGGCCTGCTCTGAACTTGGTGGGCTGGGCGTCGGCGTAGAACGCGCCCTGATCGGAGAGGATGCTGGCCCGCATGCCGATGATCCGGTTGTTCTCGTCGATCGCAAGCTCTCCGTGCATGTGGTAGTCACGGGCGAAGCCGGTCGAGATCAGGTTCTCCGTCCGGGACTCGACCCACTTCACCGGCTTGCCGATCAAGAGCGACGCGGCAGCGGCCACCACGTAGCCGGGGTACACGGGCACTTTGTTGCCGAATCCCCCGCCGATGTCGGCGGTGATGATCCGGATGTTCTCCTCGGGCAGCCCGGTCACGAGAGCGAAGACCGTGCGAATGGCGTGCGGCGCCTGACTGGTCATGTAGATGGTGACCTGACCGGTGATCGGATTGACGTCGGCGATCGTGCCGCACGTCTCCAATGGTGCAGGATGCGACCGCGGGTAGTGGGTGTCGAGGCTCACCACCTTGGCCGCCCGGGCGAAGGCCGCATCGGTCGCTGCCTCGTCGCCCGCTTCCCACGTGTAGGCCACGTTGTCGGTCTGACCCTCCTTCTCATCCCGGATCAACACATCGGTCTCCAGGGACTGCTGAGGGGTCGTGATCGGTGGAAGCTCGTCGTAGTCCACGAAGATCAGCGACAGTGCGTCGCGGGCCACATATGGGTCGGTGGCGACGACCGCAGCCACCTCTTGACCCTGGAACCTGACCTTGTCGGTGGCGAGCACGGCCTGAGTGTCGCCCGAGAGAGTTGGCATCCAGGCGAGATTGTGTGCTGCCAGCGCCTCCCCGGTCACCACGGCCACCACACCTTCCATGGCCTCGGCCTCGGATGTGTCTATCGACAGGATTCGGGCGTGCGCCACCGGCGAGCGCAGGATGGCCATGTGCAGCATGCCGGGCAACACGACGTCGTCGAGGTATCGGCCGGCGCCCTGGATGAATCGGTCGTCCTCCTTGCGGCGGACCGAGTGCCCGATGCCGCCGATCTCGAGGCTGGTCTTCGGTTCGTGGGTGGTAGTCATCTCAAGTCTCTCCTCTCATGACCGTGTTTTCGTGCACAAAACGTGCGTTATTCACGCCGTTTGTGCACGAAAACCCGGGGCTCAGCCTGCGGTGGCGTCGGCGGTGGACATCTCCGGGCTGGGGGCGGATGCCGCGGTCATGTCGGCACCGGCGGCCTGGATCGCCTTGACGATGTTCATGTAACCCGTGCACCTGCAGAGGTTGCCCGAGATCGCCCAGCGCACGTCGTCGTCGGATGGCTCCGGGTTCGACTCCAGGAGGGATGCTCCGACGAGCATCATTCCCGGGGTGCAGAATCCGCACTGCAACCCGTGATGTTCCTTGAACGCGGCTTGCACCGGATGCAGCGCGGCCCCCTCCTTCAGTCCCTCGACGGTGCGGAGCTCGTGGCCGTCGGCGGATACCGCAAACATGGTGCATGACTTGACGGGTGCGCCGTCGACGAGGACGGTGCACGCTCCGCAGGAGGTCGTGTCGCAACCGATGTGGGTACCGGTGAGCCCGAGCTCGCCACGGACGAAATCCACCAGCAGTCGCCGCGGCTCGACGTCCCTCGTGTGTGTCACTCCGTTCACGGTCACGGTGATCTCCATCAGCGCTCTCCTCGTGCTTGGGCGAGCGCCTCTGCGAACCCGCGCTTGGTGTACTCGGTGACCACCGCTCGTTTGTAGGCGGCTGGACCACGCACGTCGTCCTCAGGTTGACAAACTCGGGCTGCAATGGCTCCGGCCTCGGCGAACAGCTCAGGACCCGGATCCTGGCCAACCATCATCTGCTCGGCCTCGGTCACCTTGAGGTTGTGCCGATACACCGACGTGAGGGCCAGGCCGGCTTCGGCGACCTTCCCGGATCCGTCGAGCACGAGATGGGTCGCGACACCCACCGTCGCATAGTCACCGATCTTGCGTTCGAGCTTGAGATAGGAGCCCCCACCCGAACCCCGGTACTTGGGGACCCGTACTTCGGTGACCATCTCGCCGGGCTGGAGGGAATTCGTGAAGAAGTCGACTACGAAGTCGGAGATGGGAATCACTCGCTCGCCGGAACTGGAGCGAGCAACCACCGAAGCACCTACGGCGAGCATCACAGAGTTCCAGTCGCCCTCAGGGTCACAGTGCGCCACCGAACCGCACATCGTGCCGCGGTTGCGGACCAGCGGGTCGGCGATCCAAGGGGCTGCCGTGCCCATGGTGCCGTTGGTCGAAGCCACCAGATCCGACGCCGCGACCGAGGCGTGCCGGGTGAGGGCGCCGATGGCGACGTGCCCGTTGACCTCCCGGATGTAGTCCAGCTCCGTGAGGTGGTTGATGTCGACGAGGTTCGCAGGTGCGGCGAGTCGTAACTTCATCATGGGAATGAGGCTCTGCCCGCCCGCGAGCACCCGACCTTCGTCTCCCAACTCGCCGAGTTTGGCGAGCGCCTCACCGACATCTCTCGGCGCCGAATACTCGAACGCAGATGGGAACACGACCAGACCTCCTCGCGACCGGGACGCTCGGCAACCTATCCACGACGCCGCCCGGACGCCATGAGATCGAGGTCCAGACGGTGGCCCGATCGGGTCAATCCGGCGACCCGATCAGATCAGGTTCCGCTTCGTTGCTTCGGCCACCGCCTCGGTCCGGTTCTCGACACCGAGCTTGGCGAACACCGATCGCAGACGCCGTTTCACGCTCGTGTCGCTCATGAACATGGCACTTGCGATCCGGGCGTTGCTCGCTCCAGAAGCGACCATCTCCAGCACCTTCAGTTCCGTGGCATCGAGCACCTCAGGCTCTCGATAGCGACCCGAGAGGTGGTCGACGACATGGGCGGCGACCTCAGGGCCCAGGGCCTGACCGCCGTTCGCAACCGTCTCGATCGCTGCGACCAGGACGGACGGCGAGTCGGCCTTCAGGACATAGCCCTTCGCTCCGGCCTTCAGACTCCGATCGATGTACTCGTGGTCGTCGAACGAGCTG
Organism: uncultured bacterium; assembly: GCA_963785075.1. Taxonomy (GTDB): domain Bacteria; phylum Actinomycetota; class Acidimicrobiia; order Spongiisociales; family ZC4RG35; genus JAOUGY01. Next base: position 32,933 of record CAWATW010000010.1, on the reverse strand, counting down.
ACGATGACGACCTTCGCCGTCGGTTCCTCGTCGAGGATCGCGTCCAGGAGATCGAGCCCGGACGCCTCACCCAGACGGATGTCGACCAGGGTCACGTCTGGATGCACCGCCTTGAAGCGGACGAGCGCCTCCGACGCCGAGGCGGCCTCACCGACGACCTCGAACGTGTCGTATGTGGACAACAGGCTCCGTAGACCCTGTCGCACTATGGGATGATCGTCGACGATCAGCACCGAATGGCTCACAGCTCGGGCACCCAGGCGATGATCCGGGCCCCGAGCCCTGGGCGGGTGATGAGGGAGAAGACACCTGACAGCTCCTCCACCCGCCGCCTCATGTTCTCCAGGCCGAAACCCGAATCCGAGAGTGGCTCGGACGCCTCGGGGTCGAATCCCCGACCGTTGTCGGCGACCACCACGACCACATGATCTTCTCCGAAGGTGAGGAAGATCTGCACCCGTGTTGCCTCGGCGTGCACGGCAACGTTACCGAGCGCCTCCTGCATGAGCCGGTAGAGCCCGATCTCGGCCTGCGGCGCGACCCGCCTCGGCTGACCGTCGATCGTCAACTCGCATGCGAGCCCACACGCCGCTTCGAACCTATCGACGAGATCGCGTGTCGCCGCTGCCAGTCCCAAGCCGTCGAGCACGGGTGGGTGCAGGTCGTAGATCACTCTCCGGATCTCGGATTCGACCTGGATGAGGATGCCCTGCACCGAATCGAGGGCGGCAGTGGCATCTGCGGGCTGGCCGGCCTCGATCCAACGCCGGCCGGATGTCAGCTCCAGGAGCGCCGCAATCAGCAACTGGTTGACCGAGTCGTGGAGGTCGGACGAAATCCGGATTCGCTCCTGCTCGCCCGTGTTCGAGAGGTCGGAGAGGACGGCCTGCAGCCGCTCAGCCTTCTCTTCGAGCGCATCGCGGGCCGCCGCCAAGGCCTTCGTACGTTCGTCCACGAGCAACTCGAGCGAATCGTTGGTCGTCGACAGCGCCTCGTACAGCTGGGCGTTTCGGACGTGCATCGCCACGAGCCCGGCGTACGTCGAGACGAGCCGTTCGTGATCCTCGTCGTATGGCTGGGGCCGGTTGGCGAGCCCGATCATGCCGATGGGTGCGCCATCGACCCGCAGCGGCACACCCAGGAATGCGCCCACCGGTGGATGACCGGAAGGTTGGCCGACCCGGTCCGGCGCAGTGCGAGCATCGACCGTGCGCACCGGGCGATCCTCGATGACCACGCGGGCGAAGACGTTGGGCCGAAGGGGAATCGTGCGGTGCTCGTGGAAGAACTCCGGCGCCGGATGGAATCCGTGGATGGCGACGATCTCCATCGATCCGGCGTCGCCGCCCACCAGCCCGATGAACCCGAACTCGGACTCGGTCAGCTCGAGGCATTGTCTGAGCGCCACATCGAGGACGGCGTCCAACCGCCGCTCCGCCGACAACTCGACGGCGAGGTCGTACAGGGCATCGAGGCGATGACGGGTCGTGGTCTGGGTCACGGTCGTCACCCGGATGAGAGTACGGCTGAGACCGTGCGTACCGACGTCCAGACCCGCAGAAATCTCGGGCGAGTCAACTGTCCGCTTCATCGGCCAACAACGCCAGGAGGTCGTCTCCGTAGGCATCGAGCTTGGCCGGTCCGATACCTTTTGCGCTCAACAGCTCACCTTCACTTCTCGGCCGGCGGCGGGCGAGCTCTTCGAGGCTGGCATCGGTCAGCACCACGAACGCAGGGACTCCCTGTGCCCGCGCAGTCTCGAGTCGCCACTGCTTGAGCACCTCAATCAGGCGCTGGTCCGCCCCGATGTCACCGGGGCGAATGGGCCCCGTGACCCCGCCGATCGTCACCGCCTCTCCCCACTTGACCGACAGCCGCCCCGGGCCCGGCTCGAGAGCCACGAGCACACCGATCGGAAGCTCACGTTCGACCACACCGGCGAATCCACCGGACAACTCGATGCGATCGCCGACTGCCACAATGACGGCAGCGCTCTTCTGCCTGCCGCGAGCGGGCGCCGGTTCCGGTTCGGCCACGATCGGGGCCCTCCCCTCGGCCTCGGCGACGAAACGACTCGGGCGTGCGGAGTCCGCGACCACCAGGGTCATCTGGCGCGACCTGGTCATGGCCACGTGGAAGACGCGCCGCTCCTCCTCGCGATCGGTCGCCAGGTCGTGTGGCATGAGCCCTCGGTCGGCGCCGTACAGGATCACGCGATCCCACTCCAGCCCCTTGACCCTGTGGACCGTGGTCAGCAGGACCCCGTCGGCATCGTTGGATCGGCGGGCAACCCCTCTCAACCATGGCTCGAAGTCGGCGAGGTCCTTGTGGAGATGCGCGATCCGCTCGAGTGCCCGCAGGTCGTCGGACTGCCCTGAGCGGTCGGCTCGCGTGCGTCCGGCGTCGAGAGCGTTGGCGGCACGGTCAAGCCCGACATCGGAGATCAAGTTCTCGATGACTGTTCGGGAATCGGCCGAGTCGCTGGCCTTGACCACCAGGTCGATGTCCGAGCAGAACGATTCCCACCGGTCCCGGCGACGCCCGTCGAGAGTGGTGCGGAGCTCACGAAGTCGGGCTCTCGAAACACTCCGGTGCCGCCCCAGCAGATCGCTCGCGATCCGCGTGAGGCCGCGAGACGGACGACGGATGGCGCTCATCAGATCCGATCGGGAGATCTGTTCGGGATCGAGGCCGATGCGCATCCAGGCGAGGGCCGCCGACAAGACCGTACGGTCGAGAACCGATGGAGTGATCGGTGATTGCATCGGTATGCCCGCTTCGATGAATCCGGCGTGCACGGGAAGGAGCGCAGAGTTGACCCGACACAGGACCACGATCTCGGTGGGATCCACGCCGGTCGCCATCCAGCCTCGGACGGCCTCCACGACCGCCGGCACGGTTGCCTCGGATGGAGTCGTGCGAACCTCGAATCCGTCAGACCCGGCGTCTGCCGACCGAATCACCTTGTCGATTCGGACTTTGTTGTGGGCGAGGAGATCGACGGCGGCATCCACGACGGGCTTCGGACATCGATAGTTGACCTCGAGCGCATGATGGCCGGCGCCGGGGAAGAGCCGATCGAAGTCGATCAGGTATCGAGGATCGGCTCCTGCGTACCCGTAGATCACCTGGTCGTCGTCTCCGACGCCAAACACGTCGAGCGCGGGCGATCCCAGCAGACGGATCAGCAGCACGTAGGCAGGCGTCAGATCTTGGAACTCGTCGACCAGCAGATGCCGGCACTGCGCCTGCCATCTGCGACGGAGCTCCGGGTCCTCGAGCAACGCCTGAACGGCGCCGAAGATCTGCTCGTCGAAGTCATGTGCCCGCCGTGAGGCCAGTCGCTCTCGATAGAGCGAGAACACCTGTGCGAAGCCCGGCACGTCGTCACGAGCCGCTTCGACGTCGTCGGGAGACCGTAGGGCGATCCGAACCTCCGACAAGGCCTCGATGTACGGACCGACCACATCGGTGTTCGGCCGGCGTGGGGCCTGCACCATAGGATCGAGCGCTCGGCGCACGTCCGCCTCGGACAACAGCTCGAGGTTGCCCCTGGCGTCGAGGAGAATCGCCCGTCCGAGCGAGTGAAGCGTGCGGACGGAACGGGTCAGTGCGGGCCCGACGCGCTCCGACATCTCCCGAGCTGCCCGCGTGTTGTATGCCACTGCCGTGATGGAACGAGCCGGTATCGCCAGATCGTCCACCATGTGTCGCAGCCGAGCCACGAGTGTCCTGGTCTTGCCGGACCCGGCGGGAGCGATCACTCGTGCAGCGCCGGCACCATGCATCACCGCATCGAGCTGATCCGCGGCGAGCCCCGCGTCGCCGGGGCGAGGCACGGAACCAGGTTCAAGATGGAGCACGCCGTCGACGATCGATTCGGAGTGGACGATCGGACCGAGCTCCAGCGAGGCGGTGTCGCCACGGGGTCCGCCATCGATCCACACTTCGGTGCCGTCGGCGAGGACCACATCACGCGCGCCCCCGGGAGTGGCTCCAAGGCGTGCCGCCTTGTGACCCCACCACCACATCGGAGGGTCGCGACGTTGGTCGTAGCTGTTGGCCCAGACGAGGAAGTGCAGTCGTTCGACCAGGAAGGTGAAGTCGGCCCCCACCTCCCAGGGCGGGTCGGTCGTCGAATGGGCAGCCGCGAGCTCGGCATCCTCGACAGCCAGCTCGATGACGGTAGGAGTGCGTGACACCCATGCCACATGCAGCCGATCCACCACCTCCGAAAGTCGACGATGATCCCCGAGGGTCTCGGGAGCGATGCTGACACGCTCACAGGCACGCCAAGGATCCGGCGAGGGATCGCCCAGCCGGATCACCACCGACCGACCAAGCTCTACGGGATGTGTCACCGGCACCAGGGTACGCGTCGAATGAGACACGAACGACGGCTACCGTCCCCTCGATGGCGGCGTCGACTGCAGTCCAGTTCCTCAAGTATCCCCGGGCACCCCACTGGTACTTCGAATCGAGCCTCCTCGGAGAGGACGATCACGGCGTCTGGCTGGGCGCACCGCCCCAGACACCGGCTCGACGAGGTTCCGAGCCGTGGACGAGCTTCGCTGCCGCTTTCGTGATGCTGATCCCCCGTGATCGCTGGTGGACGATGGTGGTCAACGCCGCCCCGCAAGATCCCGAGGTCTACGTCGACGTGTGCACCACCGCCCGATGGGCGGGAGAGCACCGAGTGGAGATGATCGATCTCGACCTCGACATCATCCGGAAGCGGGATGGCTCGGTCCTTTTGCTGGACGAGGAGGAGTTCGTCGACCACTCCGTCAGGTTCTCCTACCCACCCCAGATCATTGCCAGTGCTCGATCCACGGCCGCCGAGTTGATGCTGGCGGTGGAGCAGCGGGTCGAGCCATTCGGTTCGGCCGCCGACCGGTGGCTTGGCGCTCTGGCGGAGCGCTCGTGATCGCGCGGCGCCTCATGCGCCTCGCCAGAGCCGACCTGGCGGTCTTCGAGGACCTGGCGGTCGACCCGAGAGCCACGGTCGAGGCGTTCGTCATCTCTGCCATCGCCTCTGCCATCGGCACGTTCACCACCACCGGCACCTCCGGTGCGCTCGCGCTTGGGGCCGTGGCCGGCATGGTCGGTCTCGCAGGTTGGACCGCCGTGCTCTGGATCACCGGACGGAGCCTGGGCGGGCAGGCATCGCCGATGGGCCTGCTCAGGGCGATCGGCTACACCGCCCCGCCGTTCGCGTTGTCGGGGATTCCCATCGTCGGCGTCGCAGCGGTCATCGGAAGCATGGCGCTCCAGGTGGTCGTCGTGAGGCGCCTCCATCACATCGCCACCGGGCGGGCGGTCACGGCAGTGATCGTGCCCTGGGTCGCGCTGGTGGTGTTCGGGGCAACGCTGCAGGCGTCCCAGTGATCACAGCGTGAACCCGCCTACGTCCTCACCGTTCAACACCACGGTTCGAGTCTCACCGGGTTCGAAGGATCCGAGGTCGATTTGGAGTTCTGCGTCCTGGATGACGTCGGCGCAGATCTTTTCGGCGTCGACCGTGGTGTAGAGATCGACGGTGATCGTCACACCGTCGTCGTCGACGTCCCACATCGGCTCGTGGCACGGCGTCGGAAGCTGAGCGCTCACGTCGAGACGCACCTGAACCGGATCGCTTTCGAGGAACACGATCGACCTGCCGGTGACGAAGATCTCGCCACGCACCTCGCCCAGCGTCGGCTTTGGTGCCGACGTGGGGACGGTCGGCGCCTCCGGAAGGGTGGTCGAAGGCGGCTTCGTCGTTGTGGAGGTGTCGTCGGCCGGGGCCGAGGTCGGCGAGGTGGTCACAGGCTGTTCGGTCACCGACGTGGCGCCGGGCAATGTGGTCGATGCCGTTCCGCCACCGGCGCACGCCGCCAGCAGCATGGCGAGGACAATCCGGAGAACAAGGCGTGGCGGCTTCATGATCATTGGACGTCAGGCCTCCGACTCGGGTTCCCTGTCATGTCATGGCCACGAGCTCGAGCATCGATTGATCGAAGAAGTGCGTCGACCCCTCCGGCATCATGATCGCACGGTCCGGCCGGAGGGAAGCCACGAAATCTGTGTCGTGACTCACGAGGATCACCGTTCCCGTGTACGTCACCAGGGCCTGCAACAACGCATCCTTCGATTGCGGATCCAGGTTGTTCGTGGGCTCGTCGAGCAGCATCACGTTGGGCCGGCTGGTCATCAACATCGCCAACGCGAGCTTCGTCTTCTCGCCGCCGGACAAGGTCGATGCATCCTGTTCCACCTTGTCCGCCAACAGGAAATGCCCGAGCAGGGTTCGCAGCTGGAGATCCGGTAGACCCGACGCATCACGCATGTGGTCGAGGACCGTCTTGCCGGATACGACCTGTTCGTGTTCCTGTGCGTAGTACCCGAGGCTCGCTTTGTGTCCGAGCTCGACCTCTCCGAGATCGGCCGTCTCGACGCCGGCGAGGATGCGTAGCAGGGTGGTCTTCCCAGCTCCGTTGAGCCCCATGATCATGAGCTTCTCACCTCGGTCGACGTCGACATCGACGTCGACGAACACGAGGTTGTCGCCATAGCTCTTTGCCAATTGCTGTGCCTTCAGAGGTGTCCGGCCCGACTGCGCCGGTTGGGGGAACCGGACCTTCACGTTCTTTCCGATGCCTTGAACCTCCACCAGATCCCGCTTGATCCGCTCGACCCGTGTCTCCATGGTCTTGGCGACCCTCGCCATCTTCTCGGTCTTGCCCCGGAATCGGCGAATGTTGTCTTCGAGCTGTGCGATCTTCTCGTCCTGATGCTTGCGCTCTCGCTCGCGCTGCTCCCGGCGTCGCTCGCGTTCTTCGAGGAAGAAGGAGTAGTTGCCCTTGTACGCCTCGATCTCCTGGTGATCCAGCGACAGCACCGATGTGATCCCCTCGTCCAGCAGCGGGAGGTCGTGGCTGACCACCAGCAAGGCACCCCGGTAGTCCTTCAGGTAGTCGACCAGCCAGGCCTTGGCGTCGAGGTCGATGTGGTTCGTCGGCTCGTCGAGCAGCATCACATCGGTCTCGGCGAACAGGATGCGGGCGAGTTCGACTCGTCTGCGCTGGCCACCGGACATGGTCGCCACCGGCTGGGTGAGGTCGTCGTTGTCGATGCCGAGATTGGCAGCGGTTCTCTTCGCCTCCGCCTCGGCCACGTACCCACCCTTGGCATCGAACTCGTCCTGGAGGCGGGAGTACCGCTGAATCGCCTTGTCCCGGGCCTCGCCGTCGAGACGCTCGATCTTGCGACGTGTCTCCTCGATCTTGCGCTGCATGGCGCCGATCTGGCGTGCCGAGAGGATTCGTTCCAGCGCGGTGGCGTCCGGGTGCTCGAGGTCGGGGAGGGCCGCTTCCTGGCTGAAGTAGCCGAGGTTTCCTGAACGCAACACTTGCCCGGCGGCGGGTGGCTGATACCCGACGAGGGTTCGCATCAGGGTGGTCTTGCCGGCCCCGTTCCGTCCGACCAGCCCGACCTTGTCGCCTGCCTGCACGCTGAAGCTGGCCCCGTCCAACAGGAGGCGGGGGCCGACTTCGATGCGGAGGTCACGAGCGACGAGCATGTCGGGTCACTTGGTACCAGTCCACGGGCCCTGGGCCAAGGCGATTGTTCACCGCCCGTTGTCGGAGAAGTGCATCCAATCCTTGAGACTGTTCCAGTCCCCGCCCCACGGCCAGCCAATGGCGGCGAATGCATCGACCACGATGTCGCCGCCGATGATCATGCCGGGCTCTCCCCGATCCCGCTCGACGTAGTACGTGGCCAGCTCCGGGAGGACCAGGTCACCCTTCAGATAGGGGTTGTGGAACGGGTTGATGTCGATCGCCAACCCGTACGCGTGACGTGACCAGCTGCCAGATCCCACGGCCGGGCGGCACACGAAGGAGGTCGTCTCGTTCCAGTCGCCGGTGGGATGAGCCTCCACTTCTTCTGGGCGGATGACTCTCATCTGCTCGATCGGAAAGCGGGCGTCGTGGAGCATGCGGAAGACCCCCACCACGTCTTCGGCGTAGGCGGCGTTCACGATCATCTCACCGGTGTGGAACGCCTGATCGAAGCCCCAGTGCGACACGGTGATGTAGGAGAGTTCGTCGACCGTGACCGGGCACTCTTCGGTCCATGTCGAGCGTGAGAGCACGTCGTCGGGGATCGGACCGAGCGTGTAGACGAATTCGTCGGTGGCGGGTGGCGTCAGCAGATCGATCGTCTCGAAGGCTCGTTGCTGGAGTTCGGGCGGCGTCGGCTGAACCTCGCCGAACTCGTCCGGCCGAAGCGGCAGGAGCCTGGTCCCCAGCCAGTCGGGCCGTGCGTACGGGCCCGCGGTTGTCGTGGTGGTGGGGGCGACGGCCGTGGTGGTCACCGACGTGGTAGTCGTGGTGACGGCCGTCGTGGCAGTGGTGGCGACCAGCGATGCTCCTGGGCCATCTACGACGGAGCCCACCGCCGGCTCCGACACGCAAGCCGACGCCAGCAGTCCGAACACGGCGAGGAGAAGAGCGACACGACGCATCCCCACAAGCTACCTGCGTTCCCCATCTACCGATCGACTCTGGCCACCTCCTCGGGCCATGAGGCGTACGACCCGGCGTCGACGCCTCCACCTGATCGCAGCGGGCGGATCGGCGGGTCGGATTGATGTGTCACTGCCACGGTTGTCTGTCTATCCTTTCCTCCATGGAAGCGACCAGACGATTTATCGGCGCCCCGGCCAGAGGCCGCGCGGGCGCGCCCGTCTGATCGTCGCCTCTCGGTCCGGGGTCCCATCAGCCTGACCCATCCAGCCGAGAGGAACCAACGACATGTCCACTTCCAACCACGTCATCGACGCAGCCGCGCTCGCCGAGCTGCTGACCCTGAGAGACCTCACCGACCCGAATCACGGGCCCCATGCCATGCAACAACTCCTCGACGACATCGTCGGGGCGCTGGCAGGTCACTGGGGTTGTGACGTTCGCTGGATTCGCCGCTCCCCGGTCGTATCCGTCGAAGACAACTACGACCGACTTCGCTATCCGGCCGACTCGGCGAACCGCGAGCGTCGTTACACCCGCTACGTCTCGCACGACGTCGTGCTCCGCACCCATTCCACCGCCCACATACCGGAGGCCCTGGCGACGCTGACCGGAGACGCCACCGACGACGTGCTGCTGGTCAGCGTGGGGATGGTGTATCGGCGGGACTCGATCGATCGTCTCCACACGGGCACACCGCACCAGGTGGATCTCTGGCGCGTCCGAGGCGGCGACCCTCTCACAGAGAGCGACCTCGAAGCGATGACGCGCATCGTGGTCGAGCACGCAGCCCCAGGGCGGCTCAACCGCCACGTGGCCGCCACCCATCCCTACACGGTGGGCGGCCGCCAGGTGGATGTCTCCGATGGCGACGACTGGGTGGAGATCCTCGAATGCGGCCTCGCCCACCCCGACCTTCTGGCGCGGGCCGGCCTCGGCGGTCGGACGGGCCTGGCGATGGGGCTCGGGCTCGACCGACTGGTGATGCTCCGGAAGGGAATTCCCGACATCCGGCTGCTCAGATCCGACGACGACCGGGTTGCGACACAGATGACCGACCTACGCCCCTATCGCCCGGTATCGAGCCACCCCCCGGTTCGTCGCGACATCTCAATCGCCGTCGACCCCACGGAGGACGAAGAGACATTGGGCGATGCCGTCCGCACGGTCTTGGGAAGGGATGCCGAGTGGATCGAGGCGGTCCAGGTGCTCTCCACGACCGCGGCGTCGGATCTCCCCGATTCGGCCCGCGACCGGCTCGGGGTGGCTGACGGGCAGGTGAACGTGCTGCTCCGGATCACACTCCGGCATCCAACCCGGACGCTCACCGACTCGGAGGCCAACGATCTGAGGAATCGGATAGCGGGCCACCTCCACCGTGGCTCGAAGCCGGCCTGACCGGGCGGCGCTCACTCGTTCGGCACCGGCCGGCCGGGGCGCGGCGGCGAAGTTTCGTTCGCGCCTCGGACTGCATCGACGAACCCGCGGTCCGCGCGGTCAGCCGATGACCGTCGACAGCCAACGGTCCACGAGCCCGGCGATCTCGACGTTGTTGTCGTCGGACATCATGGCGTGGCTGTTTCCTGCGATGCCGAGATCGGGCAGCATCATCAGATCCGCCAGCCCGCCGGCGCGACCGATGTGATGTACGGCGGCGACGCATCCTTCCCGACGCCGATCGCCGTTGACCCCGGCGGCACCGTGTGAGTTGTCTCCCCATACCGAGAGGAACGGTGTGGCGGTGAAGTTCGACCGTGCGTCGTCGGCAGTCACGCTCTGCGCTCCGCCCTCGATGCTCACCACTGCGATCACGCCATCGGGACGGCGACGGGCCACCTCGAGGCCGTAGAGCCCGCCCTGGGAGTGGACGACCAGCACCGCCGGGCCGATCTCGTCGAGCAGCTCGCAGAGACGAGCCACGGTGGTGCCACCTGGATCGCCGAGTGTCGATTCGGTGTTCGGCACGTGGGCAGCGGCGAATCGGTCGAACGCATCGACGGGGAACCGCGAGTTGGGGAAGGGCTCCCCATAGGCAGGTCCGACCCGGGTGTTGACCCACAGTCGCTCCAAGGTGCCGAGAAACACGTTGGGAATCTCGTCCGGCCGGTCGGCGGCCCCGGCCCGGGCACGATTGATCGGCGTCGGGTCGAATCCGGATCGCCCGCGTCCGGCGTGGTCGACGACAAAGACCGGGTGTCCGGCACGGAGGAACCAGGTCGACCAGCCTTCCCGGCCATCCGGCGTCGTCTCGAACGACACTCCGGTGCCCGTCGCCCCGTGCACCAGCACCAGGGGGACGCTGTTGCTCGCCTCGGGGATCCGTGCATGGACGAACATGTGGTCGACTACGAACTGCCCGGGTCCCGGAGATCCGGTGATCTTCGATGCACCTGGATACTCGGTGCCGATGTGCCGACCGCCGATGGTGAACATCGAGTCATGACTGAGATGCAACGGACCGCCGAGCTCTGAGGGTGGCCAGGTCATCGGTGGCGGTCCCCATGAGCGTCGATCACGGATTGGTCGCCTCGATGTGACGAACCGATGCCTCAACCAGCTCCCGGAGCACGTCGGAATCGATGTCCTCCAGCCGCTTGACGTACAGGCACGACTTGCCGGTGCTGTGCTTCCCGAGCCGTCCCAGCATCGGCTCGTATGCGTCGAACCCCGACATGATGTACAGCGTCAGGTTCTGCTTCCGGGGAGAGAAGCCGACCTTGAACCAGTCCCCCTCGCGGCCGCTGGCATACGTGTAGTGGTAGCTGCCGAATCCAACGATGCTCCCACCCCACATGGCGCCGGCGTCGCCCGTCACCTCGGCCATCATCTCGCGAATCGCCTTGGCGTCCGCGCGCCTACGCTCGTCGTCGATCGCATCGAGAAAGGCGTCGACGTCGTCCTCGTTCCGCTGCGTCTTGAGCTCGGCCATGCGCAAAACCTACAGAACGATCCTCTGGCCTGCACGTCGGTTCAGGGGTCGACCCGGGCACACGTCCAGGCGGCCTCCAGCGCCACCTGGTCGGCGATGAACGAGGCGTCGGCGATCACTGCCAGGCGGCGAGCGCCGCATCCGCGACCTGGTCGCCCCACTCCTGCAGAAAGTGCCCACCCTCTTCCACCATGAGCGGCTCCGGTGTTCCCTTGATCACCCGCTGCATCGCAGCCATGACGGGGGGACCGAGCACCGGGTCCTGCACCCCGACGGCCATGAACACCGGTCCTTCGAACTCGCCCCACCATGCGACAGCCTGCTTCGAAACGGCAACGCCATCCATCTCGGGATCGGTTGGGACGATCGCCGGGAACCGCCGAACACCCGCCTTGTACTCGGGTCCGGGAAACGGGGCGTCGTAGGCCGCAACCTCGTCGTCGGTGAGGATCGGACAGCTGCGCCTCATGAGGCGCCCGACGGCCAGGTCCGGTGTGCCGGCGACGTAATCCCGCCAATCGATGAAACCCTGAGATGGCGTGGCACCGACGCCGAACGCGGTGTTCATGACCAGCAGTCGAGAGATGCGATCCGGATGATCCACCGGAAGCGTCAGGCCGAGTATCCCACCCCAATCCTGGACCACGAGCGTGATGTCGGTCAGGTCGAGTGCCTCCACGAAGCGCAGCATGCTGTTGCGGTGGAAGTCCCACGTGTAGGCGAAATCGTCGATCGGCTTGTCGGATCGACCGAACCCGTACCAGTCGGGGGCGACGACCCGGCCTCCGGCCGCGAGGAACCTCGGGATCATCTTCCTGTACAGGAACGACCAGGTCGGCTGGCCGTGCAGGCACAGGTACACGGGCCCGTCGCGTGGCCCCTCGTCTACGTATGCCATTCGCAGGCTCTCGTAGCCAGGAAGGTCGTCGAGGTAGCGGGGCTGGTATGGCCAATCGGGGAGGTTGGCGAACCGGTCGTCAGGGGTGCGAAGCGCTTCGATCGACATCCCCCGAGCCTACGCACCCACCCGAAATTGCGTAAGAATCGTGCAGTCAGCGCACGCTATTTACGCAATTTGGGGATGAGGGGGGCGAAACGCTCGACCTCCTCCGCGGTGCGGAGGTTCGGAAGAGCCACGAATACGGTTGCGGCGCCGGCCTCCTGGAACTCTTCGTACCGGGCCGTCAACTCTTCGACGGTTCCGGCGCCGACGCGCTCGCGGTAGGCGGCAGCTGCACTTCGACCGCGATGTGCCTCCACCAGTTCCGCAACCTCCCGGCGGTCTTCGCCGACCAGCGCCGGATCGAGCACCGTCACGTCGACCGCGGTGGGGTCTCGACCTACTTCCTCACAGTGCCGGTCGAGCACGGCTCGCTTCCGGCGGACGAGGTCTGGACCCCCGATGACATTCACCGCATCGGCATGGACAGCGGCGATCCGAAGGGTCCGTTGCTCCCCTCCCCCACCGACGATCAAGCGCACCGGGCGGACCGGACGCGGATAGGTCATGGCGCCGTCAACCGAGATGGTCTTCCCTTCGAAGGTCACCGATCCCTTGTCCCACATCCTGGGGAGCAGCCGCGCAGCATCCTCGAGCCGATCGAGGCGTTCGGCCGTCTTCACAGGTGCGTAGCCATAGGCCCGCTCCTCCGACTCGTACCACCCGGCACCTATGCCGCAGAAGGCCCGCCCTCCGCTCAGCGCGTCCAACGAAGCCACAGCTTTTGCCACCAGAGCCGGATTGCGGAGGGTGACGTTCAGCACCAGCGGGCCGAGTTCGATCCTGTCGGTCACTCCTGCCAGGAATGCAAGGGCCGTGAAGGGCTCAGGGATGTCCTCCCAGGCACGGCCGACCTGCGGGATCTGGGTGAGGTGATCCATCACCGAGATGCCCCGGAAACCCACGCGCTCGGCGGCCCCGGCGATGGAGCCCAACGCCTCGCCGAGAGGTTCGTCCCAGCCGAACCGAGACACGTGGAGCACGAAGTCGAGGCCGGTGTCCGAGGTTTCCGGGACTCGCTCAGGTACCGGATCGGGCGCAAGCTCGGACACGGCTTCACCGGAGGCATCCACGATCGCCACCACATCCCAACCCTCAGGGTCGAGACGAGTCCGCAAAGCTGTCGCCCTCCGGAATTGGCCGTCGAGGATCTTGGTGGGAACCGGCCGGGCACGGCTCCGATTGCGCTCCCGGCACACGGCCGGCAGCGTCTCGAGCACCACGGCCACCGAGGGCAGGCCTGCGGCGCGGGCAGCGACCATGCACTCGGCGCGCAGGTCGTCATCGAAGCCGAGCGTGTCGACGACCGTGGTGAGCCGGCGACCCACCCGCGCCCGGACCACCTGGCGGAGCACGGCGAAAGCGTCGTCGCTGGCATCGAGATCCGCCTCTCCTGAGCCGACCACCGCTCGAAGACGGTCCGATGAGACGATCTCCTCAGGTAGGTACCGGGATTGCGCCCAGGTGCTCTTGCCCGACCCGGCCGGACCGATCAGAAAGACCAGCGCCGGGTCGGGCAGATTCACGTCACGCCAGCTCGTCGGCAAGCACGTCGACGATGGTGTCGATCTGTTGGTCGGAGATGACCAGCGGCGGACACATCGATAGTGAGTTGCCGGGCACGGGCCGTACGACCACGCCTCGTTCGAGGGCGGCATCGCGGACCTTGACCGCCTCGTGCCGATCGGACAGACCGATCGCCCACACTGCCCCTGCGCCGCGAACGTCGTCGACGAGCTCATCGGCGGCCATCGCCTCCAGACCCTCCGACAGCCGCTTCCCGATCCGAGGAACCTCCCCGATGAGATTCTCCCGCTGCTGGATGTCGAGCGCAGCGAGCCCGGCGGCCGTGGCGACCGGATGCCCCGAGTACGTATAGCCATGGCGAAGTACAAAACCTTCGTTGGCTTCGAACGCATCGACAAGGGCCGGACCACAGATCACACCGCCGAGCGGGACATAACCCGAGGTGACCGCCTTGGCGAAGGTGATCATGTCGGCGCGGACATCGAAGTACTGAGCACCGAACCAGGTCCCAAGCCTTCCAAACCCGCAGATGACCTCGTCGAGGATCAGATATGCCCCGGCATCGTCGCACAGGCGCCGTAGCCCTTCCAGATAGCCCTCCGCCGGCGGATACACACCGCCTGCGCCTTGCACGGGCTCTGAGATGACGGCGGCAATACGACCCTCGTGCTCCGCAAAAGCCCTGGTCATCGCCTCCAGATCGGTGCCGTCCACATTCACGACATCGGGTACCAGGGCCCCCCATCCCTCTTTGTTGAGCGGAAGCCCCTGAGCCGAGGTGCCACCAAAGTGGGTTCCGTGATACCCGTGGAGCCGGCTGAGGATCACGGTCCGCTCCGGATGTCCCGCCTCTCTCTGACCGATCCGGGCGAACTTCATGGCGGTGTCGACAGCGTCGGATCCGCCGCTTCCGAAGAACACACGTGCCCGATCGAAGGGCGACAGCTCAACGATGAGCTCGGCCAGCTGATCCGTGTGGGGACAGGTGAACTTCTCGAAGGTGTGGTAGGCGCCGAGCCCCGAAGCCACCTTGGCGATGGCAGAGCCCATCTCTTCGCGCCCGTATCCGATGTTCATATACCACAGCGATGCCATGCCGTCGATGTACCGCTTCCCGTCGGCATCCCACAACTCGGCGCCTTCACCGCCGGCGATGGTCAGGAAGTCAGACCTCCGGGGGGCGGCGAACGGATGCAGAAAAGCGGGCGTTGACATTGGTGTATCTCCTGGACGGCGGTGGGGCCAAGATAGTGGGTCGATGGCCGGTGGAACCATGTGGGCCTGCGGAACGTCTCACGCCCATGTTCGGACGTCTACGGAAACACACCATGCGGGGTGTCAGATGCGGAGCGCTTCTTGGAGCGCTCGTGCCGGCGACGGCCGCCGTCTCGACGCCGTCGGTGATCTGGCCCGGTCTGCTTGCGATACCGGCAGCCGCTGCCATCGGCGGTTGGGCCATGGCCCGAGACGCCGATCGATCACGGCCGCCGGTTCCGGTGGAACTCCCGTCAAGTCATGGCAGCAGCCACAGAGCCGTTTCCCGCAGGTCGATCACACTGCCGTCCATGGCCGAGAACTCGAACACCATCAGCTCACCGACCTGAGGCCGGTCCACGTCGTAAACGACTTCGAAGGTCATCTCTCGGAAGGTGGCATCTCCACTGCCGGTGGTGGCGAATCCTTCGGCGATCAGGGAGCCATCATTGTCGTAGAGCTCCCAGTTGACGGTCGCCTCGAATGCCCGCGAGTAGCCGGTCACCGTGAACGGGCTCTCTACGAACTCGAACCACGCCGGAGCGAGTGGCGTCTTCTCGGCGATCACGCCGACATCGTTGAAGTACGCGACGTCGAGACCATCTGAGATGTCCAGACCTTCGGACGAGAAGACTGTCACGGGTACGCCGTCGAGCTCGATCGCGATCTCGTCGATCTCCTCGAATGGCAGCAGGGTGAATGTCAGCTGTGCCAGGCGGCCGAACATGCTCGCAGACCCGCCGCCGTCGTCGAAGGTCCCTGTGAGGTCGACCGTGGCCACGCCACCAGTGATGTCGATTCCGAGCAGCTCGGTTCCGTCCGGTATCTCAGAAGCGAAAGCAGGTGTCTGGGCTTCTTCTCCTGCGGTCAACCCGTCCAGCAATGCTTCGACGGCGCCCGCCGGGGTGTCCGTTCCCGGCTCGACATAGCGAGCGACAGATGCGATGAACGGACCATTCGCAGGCTGGTCGAGCATGAACACCGGGCGAACCACGGCAGCCTCGTCGACGGTGGGTGGCGGCAACGGCGTCAAACCCAGCGCCCGGGTGAGGAAGCTCGCCATCTGTTCACGGGTCACAGGGTCATCGGGGCAGAACTGATCGTTGACGGGTGGGTTGCAGCCAAGCGTGACGCCGGCGGACGCCAGCGCCTCGATGTCGGCTTCGAACACCGAGCCGTCGTCATCGGTGAACCGGTCATCGGGGTCCGCGTCCATGTAACCGAAGGCACGAGTCAAGAACGCCGCCATCTGGCCGCGAGACACGGGATCGTCGGGGCAGAACATGTCGTTGACGGGTGGATTGCAGCCGAGGGTCACCCGAGCATCTGCCAGGGCCTCGATGTCGGCTTCGAACACCGAATCGTCGTCATCGGTGAATCGATCCTCGGGGTCCGTGTCGGTGTAGCCATTCGCCCGTGTCAAGAATGCCGCCATCTGGCCTCTTGCGACCACCTCACCGGGGCAGAACAAGTCGTTGTCGGGAGGATTGCATCCGAGGGTGATCCCCTCGAGCGCGATCGCCTCGATGTCCGCCTCGTGGACGGAAGCGTCGTCGTCGAGAAACGTCCCGTTCGGATCGAGTGGGGCGGCAACCGCCGGAGCACCACCGATCGACAATGCGATCACGGCGACCCACGCGATCAAAAATCGATGTCTGGTCATGAGACCTCCTTCGACTCCAATGTACGCCTTCTCGGCGAACTCATGTCAGACCGTCTGCCACCAGATCGTCGCAAGTCGCCGCACCGGGTCTCCCACGAAGAGACGACCATTGATCTCTCTCACGTCGGGCTCCAGGAGCGGACGCACCTCATGTCGACGCTCCAGAGGCAGGACCAGCCGCCGACCGTAGTAGTCGATGATCTCGTCCCAATCAGAAAACCACATCTGTCCGCTCCGGGCCCACCACTCGACTTGTGGGACGACGCCGACGACCTCTTCGATGACCTCGACGAGGTCGGCCGCGGTCGGGCCGGAGGGCCGGTCGATGTCGTGGAGAGCTCGATAGTACGGAGCCATGCCCGACCACGGATGAGCGGGCGTGATCTCGAGAACGACTCCGGAGGTTGCGACTCGGTGCATGGCAGTCAGGAAGGGACCGATGTCGGGAACGTCGTAGACCACGTGAGCCGAAATCACGACCGACACGCGATCGAGTTCCTCCGCCGCCTCGGGCCACGCCATCTCGACGATGGCAACGTTCACTCCGAGCCGCGCAGCATCTTCACGAAGTCCGGCGACCATGTCGGGATTCCTTTCGACCGCCACCAGAGGGTGGCCCTCGGCCGCAAGCGGGAGACTGGCGCGGCCCCGCCCCGCCCCGACGTCGATCAGCGCGCCGGCGGGCGTGAGCAATCGGCGGGCGATCGCGGTGGTGACCGATTCCTCGTCCTCGGTGCGCGAGCGCTCCGATCGTCGCTTCCAGAGCGTCTGGGACCAGCCGTAGGGTGACTCGTCGACGGCAGCCAACAGGTGATCAGGTATCGCCCAGGCATCGAGCTGCTCTGCCCACCGCCGAGCCGCGGTCACCGCAGTCCTGCGAACAAATCGGACTCGATCTTCTCGGTGTCGACGTGGCTGAACACACGGACGAAGGCCTCACGGCCGAGCATGACGGGGCGGAGCTCTTCGGGGATCGTCAGCAGAAACCAGTCCTCGGGAATCTGGCTCCGGTGCGCCCGGAGTGCCGACAGTTTGCGGTCGATGGCGTCGGACACGTCGATCCAGGCGTGGATGTGGTCGTCGGGAGTTCCACCGTGATACATGCGGTCACGCTCGACCGCGTCGATCGCGCCGGCCTGGAACCTTGCATCGGCCATCGCCCTGACCCTGGTGCGTGGCCACGCAGCCCAGTAGAGCTTGTGCGGTGTCCATGCCTCCTCACCGTCTTCGAGAGGGAAGCGCCCCAAATCGGACGACCCGGCGAACGCCGCCATCCCGATCCGGTGCACATTGATGTGATCTGGATGCCCATATCCCCCGAAGGGGTCGTAGATCACCATGACGTCGGGGCGATAGCGCCGTATGAGATGAACGAGTCGACCCGTGGCCTCCATGAAGTCGGCTCGCCAAAAGGCGTCAGGGTGATCGTTCGGCGCGGTTCCCATCATCCCTGAGTCCCGATATCCGAGGAACTCGTGATGGGGAACGCCGAGCACTTCCAGCGCCGCAGCGATCTCTCTCGCCCTTACGTCGGCCAGCACCGGCTTGATCGAGTCGGGGTCGTCGTAGTTGTGGATCTCTCCTTCGGCACCATCCGTCGCAGTCACGACCACCACTTGCTCGCCGGCCGCCGAGTACCTGGCCAGGCTTCCGCCTGTCGAGATCACTTCGTCGTCGGGGTGCGCGTGAAACGCCATCAGTCCGGGCATGACCACGACGTTAGTGCTGCGCAGACCCCCCGCAACATGAGCCGACCGGCGTATGCGCTACGACTGATATCTACCGCCGGTCCTCCAGTACACGCCGTCGGCGCGGGTGAGCAAACCGTGGTCCACCAGGTAGCGCCGCAGAGCTGCGTAGTCCGGGTGAAAAACCAGGAGGATCTGGTTCACGTCGCGCTCGTCGTATCGAATACCCGGTTCGAATTCCTGCACGAGCCGCTCCAGGATCACCAGTCGCTTGGACGCCACCGCCGGGATCTCCTTCAGTCGGGATCCGACGAAGAAGCGCGACAGCACTTCGATCTCCTCGGACGACCACGGCCCTTCCACGACCGTGTCCGCCACCGGCTCTGCCGCGGGCATCGCCTGCGCGATCGCCACCAACCGGTCACGGTCCAACCGAAGGCTGTCGTCGAGGAGTCCGGCCATACGGAGCGTCGAGATCGCCTCGAGTACCCGGCGCGTCTCGAAGCCCGTCTGATGCGCGATCCGGTCGGCGTCTGCGCTCGTCGAGACCGCATGGCCGAGCACCGCCAGCCGCACGGGGTCCAACGCCAGGCGGAGGAAGTCGGTCGGCGTGGTCATGCACTCCACGATAGAAACGATCGGTGTCGTGAGTGGCCGTGGGGACGTGCAGGACCGTTGTCACATTCGTGATCCTACGTGCACGGTGTTTCACATCGTTCACCACCCGGCAGCAACGGAGAAACCGAGCGGACACAAACCGCCGATACAAATCCACCACAACCAAGACGACCCTCCTCCCGGGGGTCGAGGGGCCGGAGAAACGCAGTTCTGGGGTGGCGACTCTCCGGCCCCTCCCGTTGTTCTCCACCTCTCCCGTCGTGCCCGGCATCGACCGGTCGCCATCGATCCCTTCGCAGCAGCTGACGGCCGACGACGACCGGTCTACAGTCACGCTCGCCGTGGCCGAACAGATCTTTCTCCATGTCTCCGATCTCGCCGTACCGCCCGACCAAGCGTGGCTGGCATTGCAGAACCCAGACACCTGGGCTGAGATCGGCGGCGTCCACGACGTCGACGGCGTCGCCACCGACGGGAATGGCAACCTCACCGGGTTCAGGTTTGCGGCGACGGTTGCCGGACGGCGCTACCCCGGCCACGCCAAGGTCGTATCGTCGAATCGGCCCCGGTCGATGGTCGTCGACATCGACACGAGCGAGTTGACCGGGAGCATCACCGTCGAGCTGGCAACCATGAACCTCCCCGACCGGGTTCAGGTGGAGTTGGTGGTCCGACCACGGAGCTTCCTGGCCGGAATGATGTTCTCGATCATCGCCGGGGCCATCGGTGACGGGTTTCCCGAGCGTGTCGAGCATTTCGCCGCCGGCCTGTCGAAGGGCGGCGACGGTTTCTGAGCAGTTTCTCACCCGTTGTGAGGCTCGCCAGAAAGCGTGTTCACCATCGATCCTCGAGTGGGGCACATTCCGTGTTCCCCGACACGAGGAGAGAACATGCGTTCACGACGACTGGCGACAGGCCTGGCACTGACCCTGGCGTTCGCCGTGATGGCGGCACCGGCGGCCCTCGCCAAGCCGGCACCGCCGGCGGTCTCGACGTACGAGATCACCGTCTCCAACCTGACCGACGGCCAATGGTTGACGCCTCCGGCCGCCGCTACCCACCTCCGACGCTTCGATGCGTTCACGGTCGGGCATCCGGCTTCCGAAGGGGTCCAGCAGATCGCCGAGAACGGGAATCTCGGCCCGTTCACCGACGTCCTCGACTCGAGCCGGGGCGTGTACGACTGGACGGTGGCCATCGCCTCAGAGGAACTTCCGCCGATCGGTCCGGGACAGTCGGTGACCTTCACACTCGACGCCGCTCGTGGCGCCCGGTGGTTCTCGTACGTGTCGATGCTCATCTGCACGAACGACGGCTTCACCGGCGCCGACGGGCTTCGCCTGCCGAGCCGGCTCGGTGACACCACGACCTCCTACACCGACGCCTACGACGCCGGCACCGAGGTCAACACCGAGGCCTGGGCCGACCTGGTGCCCCCGTGCGCCCAGCTGACCGGCTTTGGCGACCGGGGCGGCACCGGAATGTCCAACCCGAACCTGGCCGAAGGTGGGGTCGTCACGCACCATCTCGGCATTCAGGGCATTGCCGACCTGGTGCCGGGTGTCCACGGATGGCACAACCCGGTCTCGATGATCGAAATCACTCGGGTCGGCTGAACGAGCATCGGCGATTGCGAATGGGACCCGGGGCTGTGAGCCTCGGGTCCATTTGCGTGCCGACCCCTCAAGTCAGACCCAATGACACTCGATAACAAGCAGGAGAACAGGAGATTCATCACGTCCGTCACCACGATCGTCATCACCAACGGGAAAGGAGGCGTCGGCAAGACGTCGCTCGTCGCCAACCTCGCCGGACTCGCGTCCATGAAGGGCATCCGGACGTTGGTGGTGGATCTCGACCCGCAAGCCAACCTCGCCAGCGACTTCGGCGTGCGCAAGCTCGGCGTTCGGGACAATGGTCATGCGCTTTTCGAGGCGATCGCCGACTACGCGCCCCTCGAGGTGGTGCCGCGCGTTCGGCCGGGCATCGACCTGATCCCCGCCGGCACGTATACACGTGAGTTGTCCGAGATGCTCTCGACCGTCCGCCGCGAGGATCCAACGATCATGCTCGCCGTGCGCGAGGCGATCCTCACGATCGAGTCGGACTACGACCTCGTGCTGATCGACACGCCGCCCGCACCCACCCCGATGGCCGAGGCGGGCATCCATGCCGCCAATTGGATTCTCGCTCCCATCCGCGCCGACTTCGCCTCGATCGACGGCCTCGAACAGGTCAAGTATGGGATCGAGCGTATGGCCGAACTGGGTATCCCAACCCCGCGGATGCTGGGGGTTGCCCTGTTCGACGTCCACACCCAGAGCACCGCGGTGATTCACGAGATCCGCGAAGCGGTCGCCGAGCAAGCTCCGTGGGCAGGTCCGGTCTTCAACACGGTGATCCGTCGATCGGAACGTTCTGCCCTCGACATGCGACGCTGGGGCCTGCTCGCGGGTGAGTACCGCGACCGATCCGGTCAGGCACTGGCGACGTCGAGCGCCATGATTCGCATCCGGGAGCGCGGATTGGAGGATGCCGTATTCCGGTTCAGCAGCGCCGCCCAGGCTCTCGCCAACGACTACGACCACCTCGGAGAAGAGGCCCTGACCCGCATGGCGGGCATGGTGCCCGCCTGACCGGAGCGAACCCAGGGTTAAGGTCCGCCAAAATGGCGGACCACGGCCCAAAGAACGGGTCGGAGCGATCAGCCCGGAGGTACTTCCTCTTCGAGCTCTTGAAGCTCCGACGCCAGCTTCGTCGCCTCGTCGCGACCGCCTTCGGCGATCTGAGCACGGTCGGTGATCAACGTCACCTGGTTGGCCAGAATCTGGAGGAATCCTCCATGCACGCCGATGGTCGTCTTCTCATTGCCGTGTTCGATGATGACGGGGCCCGTGGTCAGCGCCGCCATCACCGGCTCGTGATCGGCGAGGATCCCGATCTCGCCTTCGGTGGTCCGGGCGACGAGAAACTCGGCCTCTCCGGTCCACACCGTGGACTCCGGCGATACCACGTCCACCTGAAAGCTCTTGGCCATCGATCAACCTTTCCGGGGCTCAGGCCGCCGAGGACTTCGCCAGATCCGCCGCCTTGCGCTCTACATCTTCGCGACCGCCGACCATGTAGAACGCCTGCTCCGGGTACTGATCCATCTCGCCGTCGATGATCGACTTGAACGAGGCGATCGACTCTTCGCGTGGCGTGTAGACGCCGGCCTGTCCTGTGAACTTCTCGGCCACGAACATGGGCTGTGCGAGGAATCGTTGAATCCTGCGGGCCCGGCCAACGAGCAGGCGGTCTTCTTCCGACAACTCGTCGATGCCCAGAATGGCGATGATGTCCTGGAGGTCCTTGTACCGCTGGAGGATCCGCTGAACCTCCAGAGCGACGTTGTAGTGGTGCTCACCCACGATCTGGGGATCGAGCGCACGGCTCGAGGAGTCGAGGGGATCCACGGCCGGGTAGATGCCGATGGCCGTGAGGGGCCGCGACAACACGGTGGTGGCATCGAGGTGGGCGAACGCCGTGTGTGGCGCCGGGTCGGTGATGTCGTCCGCCGGCACGTAGATGGCCTGCAACGAGGTGATCGACTTGCCCTTCAGCGACGTGATGCGCTCCTGCAGGAATCCCATCTCGTCTGCCAGGTTGGGCTGGTAGCCAACCTCCGACGGCATCCGCCCCAGCAGCGTGGATACCTCGGAACCTGCCTGGGTGAACCGGAAGATGTTGTCGATGAACAACAGCACGTCCTGGTTCTGAACGTCACGGAAGTACTCGGCCATGGTGAGCGCCGACAGGGCAACCCGAAGGCGGACGCCGGGTGGCTCGTCCATCTGTCCGAACACCAATGCCGTCTTGTCGATGACCTCGGCTTCCTGCATCTCGAGGAAGAGATCGGTCCCCTCACGGGTCCGCTCGCCGACACCGGCGAACACCGACACACCACCATGCTGACCGGCGACACGGTTGATCATCTCCTGGATGAGCACCGTCTTGCCGACGCCGGCACCGCCGAACAGACCGATCTTGCCGCCCTCGAGGTAGGGGCAGATGAGGTCGAGAACCTTGATACCGGTTTCGAAGACCTTGCGCTGCGGCTCCACATCCTCGAATCGTGGCGGCTGACGGTGAATCGGCCACCGCTCGCCGACGAATTCGAGATCCGGCGCGTCGAGGGAGTCGCCCCAGACGTTGAAAATGTGACCGAGGACCTGGTCGCCGACGGGGACCGAGATCGGTCCGCCTGTGTTCAGCACGGGAGCATTCCTGGTCAAACCGTCGGTTGGAGCGAGGGCGATGGCGCGGATCTTGTTTCCACCGAGATGCTGCGCCACCTCGGCCAGAACACGCTTGCGCTCACCACCGAGCTCGAACTCGATCTCCAGAGCGTGGAGGATCTCGGGCAGCTCACCGGGCGGGAACTCGGCGTCGACCACCGGCCCCGCCACCTTGACGATCCTGCCCTGACTCTTTGCTTCTGACATCGAATGTGCTCCTCTTGATGACTCGTCGGCTAGTCGTTGGCCAGAGCCTCGGCACCGCCGACGATCTCGGTGATCGCGGTGGTGATCTCGGCCTGACGTGCACGGTTGGCCTGAACCGTGAGAATCCTGATCAGTTCCTCGGCGTTGTCGGTTGCGGCCTTCATCGCCCGCCGACGCGACGAATGCTCCGAAGCCGATGCCTCGAGCAGCATGTTGAAGATGGCCGCCTCCACGTAGCGTGGAAGGATCCTCGAAAGGATCTCGGCCGGGGATGGCTCATAGGAGTACGACACGGCCTGACGCTCCCCCGACGCCGATTCCGGCGGGATGAGCGGAAGCAGCTGGTACTCCGAAGGGACCTGCGTCATTGCCGACTGGTAGCGGGTGTAGAACGCGTCGAGCTGATCGACCTCACCGCTGACATACTCCTCCATGACCAGGTTGGAGATCGCACGAGCGTCGCCGTAGCCCGGCGTATCGGTGACTCCGAGAAACGCTCGTCGGATGCTGTATCCGCGGTAGCGGAAGTAGGTCTGCGCCTTCTTGCCCACCACGTACAACGTGACGTCTCGTCCTGCCTTGGTGTGAGCGATGATGGCGCGCTCGGCCAACCGGATCACGTTGGTGGCGTATGCACCGGCCAGTCCACGATCCGACGCAACCACCACCACGCCAACCCGACGCACCTCGCGCACGTCGAGGAGCGGGTGCGACACGCCACCGGCGGCGCCGCCGACGTTCTGGATCACCTCGATCAGCTTCTCCGAGTAGGGCTTCGAAGACACCACCCTGGCTTGAGCCTTGGGGATGCGCGCGGCAGCGATGAGTTCCATCGCTCGCGTGATCTTCTTCGTCGCCTCGACACTTCTGATGCGTCTACGGGTGTCGCGGAGGCCGGCTCCTGCCATCTACGCCTCTCAGTCCTCTGACGCCGTGGATTCGAAGGTTGCCTTGTATGCGTCGATGATCTCGATCAGCTTCTCGGTATCAGGCAGCTTGCCGGACTCGCGGATCTGATCGAGCACCGCGGCATACCGGGTGATGCCGTACTCCCGCAGTCCCACTTCGAAGCGACGGATGTCGCCGACCGGGATGTCGTCCATGTGACCTTCGGTCACGGCAAAGATGACGAGCACCTGCTCCTCGACCGGAACCGGCCGATACTGGGGCTGCTTGAGCACCTCGACCACACGACGACCACGCTCGAGCTGGGCGAGTGACGCGGCGTCGAGCTCGGAGCCGAACTCGGCGAATGCCGCCAGCTCGCGGTACTGAGCGAGATTGACTCGCAGCGGACCGGCGATCTTCTTCATGGCCGAGATCTGGGCGGCGCCACCGACTCTCGACACCGACGTGCCGGCGTTCATCGCCGGGCGCACGCCCTGGTAGAAGAGATCGGTCTCGAGGAACACCTGACCATCGGTGATCGAGATCACGTTGGTGGGGATGTACGCCGAGATGTCGTTGGCCTTGGTCTCGATGACGGGCAGTCCGGTCATCGACCCGGCGCCGAGCTCGTCATTGAGCTTGGCACAGCGCTCGAGCAGGCGACTGTGGAGGTAGAACACATCACCGGGGTAGGCCTCACGGCCCGGGGGCCGACGAAGCAGCAGCGAGATCTCGCGATAGGCGACGGCCTGTTTCGAGAGGTCGTCGAACATCACCAGAGCGTGCTTGCCTTCGTACATCCAGTGCTGGCCGATGGCGGAGCCCGAATACGGTGCGTACATCTGCAACGCCGGCGCCGCCGAGGCGGGGGCGTTCACCACGACGGTGTAGTCCATGGCACCGTGCTCCTCGAGCACGGTCACGACCTCGGCGACCGTGGAGGCCTTCTGGCCGATGGCCACGTAGATGCACTTGACCTCTTCAGGCGTTCCCTGATGACGCTTCTGGTTGATGATGGTGTCCACCAGGAGTGCGGTCTTTCCCGTCTGGCGGTCACCGATGATGAGCTGCCGCTGGCCCCGGCCGATCGGCGTCATCGCATCGATCGCCTTGATACCGGTTTGGAGCGGCTCTTCCACGGGCTGGCGCTGCACCACCGAGGGAGCCTGCGTCTCGAGGAGTCGGCGTTCGGTGGACTCGATCGGGCCTTTGCCGTCGATGGGGTTGCCGAGCGGGTCGATGACGCGACCGAGCAACCCGTCGCCGACCGGCACCGAGAGCACGTTGCCGGTCTGCTTGACGGGGTCGCCCTGCTCGATGTGTGATGCTTCACCCATCAGCACGACGCCGAGGTCGTCTTCGTCCACGTTGAGTGTCACGCCCATGAGGCCGCCGGGAAACTCCAGCAACTCGGAGGCCATGACATTCGGGAGGCCTTCCACGCGAGCAACACCGTCGGCGATCGACGCCACGTATCCGACGGTCTCCTTGCTGACCTCGGGCGTCCAGCCGGCCAGATTGTTCTTGAGAGCCGCCGTGATCTCGTCGGCGGTGATGGTCAGATCAGCCATGCGTCTCCTAATTCCTCATCGCCGTTCGAAGTGACTCGAGTCGATTGCGAACCGACCCGTCGATGACCGTGTCTCCGACGCGCGCGACGATTCCACCGAGCACGGCGGGATCCACGACGGTCCGAACCTCGACCTCACGCCCCATGGAGCGGGCCAGCGCGGCGGCCAGCCTCTGCACCGTGGCGTCGTCGAGCGGGATCGCCGAGCGGATCTCCGCAACGTCTGCGCCGCCTGCCTTCGCCTTCTGACGAGCAAGCCTGTCGGAGATGCTCCCCAGGTCGGACACCCGACCCTGCGACACCATGAGGTTCACAAAGCTCGTCGTGAGCCGCGCTGCCTTGCCACCCACGAGGTCGTTGACGATTCCCTGCTTCCGTTCGAGCGAGAGCGACGGGTCCGTCAGGGCCTCGCGAAGCTCCGTCGACGACTCGATCGAGCGGGCGATGGCGTAGAACTCACGTTCGACGCGGGACATCTCGCCTTCGGCCTGCGCCAGCTCGAAGATCGCCGCTGCGTATCCGTCGACACGGTCAGCCACTTACTTCTCCAACTCTGCGATGTATCGCTCCACCAAGCCGAGTTGAGCCTGACGATCCAGATTCTGGCCGACCACACGCTCGGCGAGGTCGATCGACAGGTTTGCCACCTCGCTCCTGGCCTCCGCGAGCGCCCGCCCTTTCTCGGCGGAAGCGTCTTCGCGAGCCTTGGCGACGATGGACTCTGCATCGGCCTGCGCCTTGGCGATGATGCTGTCTCGTTGCTGCTCGCCCTCGGCGCGAGCGGCGGCCACCGCTTCGGCCTCCTTGGCGCGGAGCTCGGCAAGCTGCTTCTTGTAATCGTTGAGGAGGCTCTCGGCCTCTGCCTTCGCCGCCTCGGCCTCGTGGATCTGTCCGCCAATCGCCTTCTGTCGTTCCTCGAGGGTCCGGTTGAGGGCGGGGACCGCCCACTTCCAGATGAAGAAGAAGACGATGGCGAAGGCGATGATTCCAGCAATCAGCTCCGGGGTGGCGGGCAGCAGCAGATCGAGCCCGCTGCTTTCCTCTGCTCCTTCCTCGGCGGCGAGGATCAACGTCTGCGCCAGTGCAAACATCCTGATCAGCCGAGGAAGAAGAGGACGAAGCCGATGAGGGCGAGCGCCTCCGTGAAGGCGATACCCAGGAACATGGTGGTGCGCACCATGCCGGCTGCTTCGGGCTGACGGGCCATTGCCTGCACGGCGTTACCTGCCACCAGACCCACACCGATGCCTGGGCCGATGGCGGCGAGGCCATATCCGACCACATTCAGACTTCCGGTGATTCCGCCCGCTGCTTCCTGGGCGAGGATCTGGGCAGCAGCCAGTACTGCGAGGACTGCGTCCATTGCTCTCGGTTCCTTTCTGTTCCCTCGTGGGTTCTCTCGATGAACTCAGTGTTCGGGGTGTACGGAAGACTGGATGTACACCGCGGACAACAACGTGAAGATATAGGCCTGGATCACGGCCACCAGCATCTCGAAAACGAAGATGCCGAGACCGAAAACGAACCATGGGATCCCGGCCAGACCCTTGAATCCGATCTCGCCGAAGTTGACGATGAGGTTGGAGGTGAAGACCCATCCCGTCACCAGGAGCAGAGAAAGCATCACATGGCCGGCGACCATGTTGGCAAAAAGCCGGACTGCCAGTGAGAACGGTCGTACCAGGAATGTGGAGAAGAACTCGATGATCCCCACGAGCCACCTCATGCCGATCGGCACCGACTTCGGCCAGACGATGTCGAGGAAGTAGCCGATCCCGTTCTTGGCGAACCCGACGATCACGAAGATGAGCCACGTCACGATGGCAAGGAATGCAGGGATGGCCATGCGTGAGGTGAGCGGGAAGTTGATGAGCGGCGTGATCTCGAAGAGATTGCTCACCAGAATGAACATGAAGATGGACAGCAGATATGGGAAGTACTTGACGCCTTCCGGCCCGATGATTCCGACTGCGATGTCGTTGCGCACGAGACTCACGAGACTCTCGATGGCGGCCCCGAACTTGGTCGGCACCGGCTGCGGCTTGCGGAGTCCGAAGTAGAGGAGGGCGATGACGATGGCAGCGGCCAGGAACATCAGGATGACGGTCCGGTTCACCTGCCCGAAGATCGGCTCGAAGATGAAGAGCTCGCCCACATCAGCCGGTGCGCACACCGGCTGGTTGACGAAGTCACAGTTCTCCGCGGCCAGTATCAGCTGGTCCAATCCAGATCCCTTTCTCTCCCTCGTGCCACTGCGATCGACTCCAAGACGAGCAGCACCATATACGTGACGACTGTCGCGACCCCAAACGCCAGGCGATCTATCTCGACGAACTGCACGATCAGCAGCATCGTCGCCATGATCAACCCAAGCCGCAGGAAGAAGCCAAACAGCGCGGCGGCATGATACATGGCGAGCGAAATGCGAACCGCCAGGCTCAACATGGCTCCGGCGAGCATGAAGTTGGCCACGACCACGGCAGCGCCGATGGCCGAGCCGATCAGCCCGTCGACGCCCCGGGTGAGCCAGAACACGAGGATCACGACAGGCGCCACATAGATGGCGCGCTGGACGCGTGTGCTTGGCGATCACCGTCTCCACCGGCGTCGCGCTCCCTCGACACGCGTAGTCATGTGCTCACCGGTCACGCGCTCATCTCCTCGAGCTTCTTCGAGTAGTGCCAAACCCGCATGAAACCGGAGTAGGACCCGACCACGATTCCTGTGATCACCAGCCACGGGTCGGTCCCGAGCCATTTGTCGGCGAAGAACCCGAGGAGGGTGCCGGAGAGGATCGAACCGAAGAATGAACCGCCTTCCATCCACCCATCGTTGATGGCGGACGACACTTGGCGGTGGACGTTGTCTGAACGCATACGGGAACAGGCACCTGGGAAGGGTTGCGGGCTTTCGTGAAGTCCGGAACACGAGTCTACGGCTCGGACACGCCCCCACTCAAATCGCGCCCCGAAACCCCCTGAAATTGCGTAGCTCAGTGCCGTATACGGCACTGGCGTACGCAATTTCGGGTCGTGGGGTTGTCAAGGGGTTGTCTCGGTGGCCTTCGACCTGTAGGTCGACGCCATGACAGACAACGCAGAAGGCCGACTCATGACTCGCGGAGCCGCAGGGCACGGCGTCTTCACGTTGCGGGAGTGGACAGAGGCTGGACTATCCCGCTCGACGCTGCAGCGTCGGGTTGGGAACGGCGTGGTGCAACGACTCTTGCCCGGCGTCTATGCGACGGCGGCCGCTCCCGACACATACGAGCGCAATGTGGTCGCCGCCGTGAGTGCATGCCCAGACCTGGCGGCAGCTTCACATGTGACTGCTG
The DNA here is from genome assembly GCA_963785075.1 of uncultured bacterium. GTDB lineage: Bacteria > Actinomycetota > Acidimicrobiia > Spongiisociales > ZC4RG35 > JAOUGY01. The sequence continues at coordinate 3,468 of CAWATW010000010.1, read as the reverse complement.
CATTCCTATGGAAGATGGTCCGATTCGGAGGCAGGACGCCGTATGACATCGAGGTCGTCACGCGTCGCTGGCGCCGGGTCCATCGATCGGTGACAGTCCACGAATCCACCGATCTCATCGAGGCCGACGTCACCGAGCATCGGGGAGTCCCCATCACGACCCCTACGAGGACCATCGTGGATCTCGGAGCCAGCGCCAAGTCGCTGGTGGCTCCCGCCATCGACCACGCAATCCGCCACGGCATGACCGATGTCCGGAGCTTGCTCGACCTGGTGCAGCGGGTCGCTCGGAGAGGGCGGAGCGGAGTCGGGGTGTTGCGACCCCACCTCGCCGAACGTTTCACACTCTCAAAGGAGACCGAGAGCTACCTCGAGACACTCTTCGCCCGCGGTCTTTCGCACCGTGCCCTCCCTCTCCCTCAGGCCCAGGTGCCGGTGTTCCGTCCCGACAGGACGTTCATCTGCCGCCTCGATTTCGCCTACCCGAGCGTGAAACTGGGGATCGCACTCGACGGGTTCGAGTACCACTCCGACCAGGCCCGCTTCAGGATCGATCGAGCCCAACAGAACGACCTCGAGCTGCTGGGATGGATGGTCCTCCGCTATACCTGGTGGGACGTCTCGGGCGGGATGGACAGGACGGCTTCGCAGGTCCGCGACGCCCTGCGGCACCGTTCCCGAACCCGAAATTGCGTAGCTCAGTGCCGTATATGGCACTGGCGTACGCAATTTCGAGATTTCGAGCGCTCTGAGCGTGTCAGACGTGGCCGGCGAAATCGGCGGGATACGGGGGGAAATGGGCGGCGAGTTCGGACACCCGCTTGGCCGCGACCGCGACCGTCTCGGGATCGTCGTGGCTCTTGAGCATCGCGGCGATGAGACCGGCGACCTCGTGTGCCTCCGACTCCATCAGACCTTGGGTCGTCATGGCGGGCGTTCCGATCCTGAGACCACTGGTGTGCATCGGAGGCCGAGGATCGTTGGGGATCGCATTGAAGTTCAGCGTGATCCCGTTGTCGTCGAGGAGCCTGGCGGCGACCCGCCCGGTGAGTTCTTCGTCCACCGACCGCAGATCGATGAGCATCAGATGGTTGTCGGTGCCACCCGAAACGAGGCGAATCCCCTCGGCCTGCAGCGTCTCGGCCATCGCCCTGGCGTTGGCGAGGATCTGCCGGGCGTAGGACTGGAACTCGGGGGTGGCGTTCTCCTTGAAACAGACGGCCTTGCCGGCGATCTGGCTCTCGATGGGCCCGCCCTGACCGCCCGGGAACACGGCTTTGTCGATGGTCTTGGAGTGTTCCTCGGTCGAGAGGATCAGCCCGCCTCTCGGCCCTCTGAGAGCCTTGTGTGTGGTGGCCGTGACGATGTCGGCATGCTCCACCGGATTGGGGAAGGCCTTTCCGGCGACCAATCCGATGAAGTGGGCCGCATCAACCATGAAGACGGCACCGATCTCGTCTGAGATCGAGCGGAACGCCTCGTAGTCGAGGTGCCGGGAATACGCCGAGTAGCCGGCGAGGACGATCTTCGGTCGGTGTTCGAGCGCCAACGCCCGCACCTGATCCATGTCGATCAACTCCGTGTCGGATCGAGTCCGTACGACACGAAGTGATACTGCTGACCGGAGAAGTTGACCTTCGATCCGTGGGTGAGGTGCCCACCCTGGTCGAGGCGCATACCGAGCACGGTGTCGCCGGGATCGAGGACGGCCAGGTACACGCCCATGTTGGCCTGAGCGCCCGAGTGGGGCTGGACATTGGCGTGACCGGCTCCGAACAGCGCCTTGGCACGTTCGATCGCCAAGGACTCCATTTCATCCACGACGGCACAGCCCTCGTAGTAGCGCCGGCCGGGATATCCCTCCGCGTACTTGTTCGGTGAACACCGATCCGGACGCCGCCATCACCGCCGGCGAGGCGAAATTCTCCGAAGCGATGAGATGGATGTGGCTATTCTGACGCTCGAGATCCCTGCGGATCAGCTCCGCGATCCGGAGTCAACAGACTCGATCGTGTCCATGGAGATCATGGACACGAGGGTAGCGGTCGCTGGAATCGGAGACGTTCACACCACGAAGGACCCCGAGCATGCCCGGGGTCCCTCGTCGGTCGATCGGTGGTGTGTCAACGGATGGCGGTTCCGGTGTCCTTGTCGAAGAAGTGGAGACGACCGGTATCGACGTACAGCTTCGCGGCCTCACCCGAGCGGGGCGAGTGATCCGGATCCACCTGAGCGGTGAACTTGGTGATCGACGGCAACGAATCGACATCGGTGCCCTCGTCTTCCATCAGCTCACGCAACGCGGGTGTGACCACCGGCGGCGAATCCTTCTCGAAGTGCACGTAGGCGGTCGAACCGAACATCTCGATCAAGTCGGCCTGCACATCCACCACCCGGTCGGTGGTGTCGACATCCGAACTCACCGCAGGCAACACCTCGAACGCCTCCGGACGGATCCCGAAGACGATCTCCTTGCCCTTGTAGTCGGCGAGACCTCGTGTGAGACGCCAGATGACCCCGTCGATGATCACCCGAGACCGGCAAAGCGAGCGAAGACGTTGTCGCCCTCGCCCTCGATCGTCCCGTACACGAAGTTCATAGACGGCGACCCGATGAACCCGGCGACGAACAGATTGTCAGGCTCGTCGGTAGAGCCGACGAGGCGAATCGATCTGCTGGAGGTTGGTGATCTCCTTGCCACCGATCGCCCGTAACACCGCCACCCGATCCCCCATCGTCATCGCCTCGACCTGGTCGTGGGTGACATACAACGTGGTGGTTCCGAGACGGGTGTGCAGCATGCCGAACTCAGACCGCATCTGCACCGCGCAATTTGGCGTCGAGGTTCGACAGCGGCTCGTCCATCAAGAATGCGGCCGGCTCACGAACGATGGCGCCGACCCATCGCCACCCGCTGCCGCTGACCACCCGAGAGAGCCTTGGGTTTCGCGATCCAGATAGTCGGTGATCTCGAGGACCTTCGCCGCCTCCTGCACCCGCCGATCGATCTCATCCTTCGACATCTTCCGCAGCTTCAACCCGAACGCCATGTTGTCGAACACCCTCATGTGCGGGTACAACGTGTAGTTCTGGAACACCATCGCGATGTCCCGATCCTTCGGCGACACGTCGTTGACCACCCGTTCACCGATCATCAACTCGCCCTCGGTCACCTCCTCGAGGCCGGCGACCATCCGCAACAGTGTCGACTTCCCACACCCAGACGGACCCACCAACACCACGAACTCGCCATCACCGACCTCGATGTTGACGTCATAGATGGCGCGATGTCCCCCGGGATAGATCTTGCCGATCGAATCGAACCTGATAGACGACACGACACTCCTCCAAAATCGACCAGAACCGATTCGGAACTTACCATGTGTCGCGGCAGGACGTTCAACGATCTGGGGTAGATAGTGACCAGGACAATCGTGATCACCGGCGGGACCGGCGGCCTGGGGACTGC
>CAWATW010000009.1:0-281789 GCA_963785075.1 uncultured bacterium | reverse complement strand
GGGAGGTCTTGGCCTCGGCGGCTGCCTTGAAGCCCTGGTTCTCCTTGGTGATGGCCGAGAGCATCGGCCGGCGTAGGAGGCCACCGACCAGCGGGGCGAGACGGCCTCTGATCTCCACGGCCAGCGTGTTGACCGTGCCGCCGTTGCGCAGGTCTGCATTTCGTGCACGGCGGTCATCGTGGTGCCCAGCGTCCTGGTCGACCAGGCGAAGGTCCTCTCGGCGTCGAGCCGGGTCACCGTCCACACCTTGGCGGTCTGACCCGGCTGTTTGATGCGAGCCCGGGATCCCACGGTGAGCGGTCCGGTGTCCAGGAGCTCCACCGAGTCCATGGTCGGCGTGTACTGGGGCCAGGACTCGACGTCGAGCGTGAGCTCCCACACTCTGCTGACAGGTGCGTCGATCTCGATGCTGTGTTCAATTCTCACGCGGCTCTCCTTGTACCATCTGGTACAGGGATATGTACCAGACGGTACAGAAGTTGTCTAGGGTGTTCCTCGTGTCCGATCCACGCACCGAACTCCTCGAGCGGCTGATGGCCGAAGCCGCGGCCAACGGTCTGGCGGACCGCAGCCTGCGTGACCTGGCCGAGGCGGTCGGAACCAGCCACCGCATGCTGTTGTATCACTTCGGGTCGCGGGCGGGTCTCGTCTCCGCCATCGTCGAGCTGGTCGAATCGAGGCAGCGTGAAGCGCTGGTCGAGATGGCCTCCCACGCCGCCGACGCCGCCGAGCTGATCCGGATGCAGTGGCGTCAGGTGTCGTCACCCGAGTTGCGCCCATTCGTCCGGCTGTTCTACGAGTGCGTGGCCCTCACCGGTGGCGAAGGCCTGACCGACCCGTGGCTCGATCTCGGTGCCGAGGTCGCAACCTCGATCGAAGCCGACACCGACGAGGATCTGCTCCGACTCGGAGTCGCCGTGTCACGTGGCCTGTTGATCGACGTGCTCGCCAAAGGCAACAACGAGGACGCCACCCGTTCGCTCGAACGGTTCATCGAAATGTGGGAGCAGTCCGCGGCCGGACGCGAATGACCGTACGCCGCGTTCGCCTTGACCTCTGGCCGGAACTCGGGTTTGCAAGAACGGGCCGTCCTCTTCCACCGCGCGGTCGTGGCTCTGAAGCTGAAGGCGAGGAAGCGAGGTCGGTACTGCACGCGGGTCGGTTGGACCCGGTGTTGCGCCGCCCGTGCAATCTGTCACAGTCACCCCGTAGCCTGGCGTACACATTCGCGAGAAGGAAGTGTGTATGATTGACATGGTCATGCGGACGAACATCGACATCGACGACGACCTGCTGGCCGCGGCTCAGCGGGTGGCGGGGACGAAGACCAAGCGGGCCACCGTTCAGTACGCCCTCGAAGAGCTCGTGCGCCGCAGGGAGCGCAGGTCGCTGATGGAACTGCTTGGCGACGTCGAGTGGGAGGGCGACCTCGAGGCGTCCCGGCAATCGCGAACGGCGTGATCGTCGTCGACACCACAGTGTGGGTCGACTTCTTCCGGGGCCGCGACGCTCCCCATGTGCGTCTGTTCGCTGCGCTGCTCGACCGGGACGAACGGCTCGGCCTGACCGATGTGATCCTCACAGAGATCCTGCAGGGGCTCATCACTGATGTCGACATCCAGAGAGTCGAACGAGCGCTCAGTGGCTTCGACGTTCTTCGTCTCGAATCGCTCGACGACTTCCGACGAGCCGCAGTCCTCTATCGGACTGCCCGCCGTCACGGGGTGACGGTCCGCAAGACGATCGACTGCCTGATCGCCTCAGTTTGCGTGAGGGAATCTGCACCGATCCTGCACGCCGATCGGGACTTCGACCTGCTGGCCGGCTGCACCGAGCTGGAGGTGGTCCCGGTTCGGACCTGAGGCTGCCTGAATGCGAGCACGCGATCTGCTGGCTCGCACCGGTGCGATCTTGCGGCCACGCGGTCAACGGGCCGGCCCGCGTGGGGCCGGCCCGTTTTGGTGCTAGCGAAGCGCGTACAGCCGGAAGAAGCCGGCGTCGACGTCGAGGGCCTCGACCGAGCGGAACCCGGCCTGGATGGCGAGGTCGCGCACGACAGGCTCTCGGATCACGGTGCCGATGCCTGCGGATGGCTGTTCGGCCAGCGCTGCGGGCAGGCAGTGGGTGACACTCCAGCCATAGCATCATGCGTTCCATCTCGTCACCCGGGGCTTCGAACCGGTCGGCGACCTTCTCATCGGCGACCAGGACGACACCGTCGGGAGCCAGGGCTGCACGGGTTGCTTTGAGGACGGCCACCGGTTGGGTTCGGTCGTTCACACCGCGAATGTAGGGGCCTGACCGGCATGTTGGAGGCAGTCGGATACAACGCTCACCAGCCGCGGTCGGCTTGCTCAAAGCCTCGAGCAGCCGACATAGCGCGAACTCCTAGGCTGGCGATCAAGGCGAACGCAAGATCACCTGGTTGATCTCGGCCGTCGGCGTCGACAGTCGGAATGGGTACTGCCTGCGCCCAGGGCACGGGAACTGGGGTGAGGTCACATTGCTTCTGGTCCCCTGGGTGCCGTGAGCTGCCGCTCCGAAGCTGGCGAGCACCGACGAACCCATTACTCAAGAGGCGACAAATTCGTTATCATCGTGCCGACGAATCCGTTAGTGTCAAGCGCGTGCGTTACATCCCTCGGATTGTCGACGAGCAGCTGTCCGAGTTGCTCGACTCGATTCCCATCGTCACGTTGGAGGGTGCCCGGGCCACGGGCAAGACCACCACTGCCGGGCGGGTCGTGGCTTCTGAACTCCGTCTGCCTCGTGACCTCGAGTTGCTCCAATCCGACCCACGGGGTGTGCTCCGTCGCCTCGAAGCTCCGGTGCTGATCGATGAATGGCAGCTTGCCGGTGTCGACGTGCTGTGGGCTCTCAAGGAGATTGTCGACGAGTCTCCGATACCCGGTTCGTTCGTCCTCACAGGCTCCGTCCAGCCCGAAAGTTACGGACCGACCTATCCTCTCACCGGCCGCGGTGCGCGCCTGCTGATGCACCCGATGAACCAACGAGAACTGCACGGCCATGGGCACTCGTCGCTCTGGATCTCGCGTCTCCTCGCCGGTGAGTTCTTCGTGGCGTCGCCGTCCGCCGGCCCCGAGGCCGGCTTCGAAGTGCTCTTCGAGTCGGGCTTCCCGGCGACTCGGGACTTGGATCCTGCTCGCTGGCTCGAGGCCTATGCCCGCTCGGTCGCCGAACGCAGTGTCGAGGTGCGGAGGGACCCCGAACGGGTTGGCCGTCTCCTCCGGGTGTTGGCAGAGCTCGAGTCGGCGGCCATCCCGGACGAACGCATCATCGAGCTCGCCGATATCAACCGAGCCACGTTTGTCGCCTACGACCAGATGCTGCAGCGAGCACACGTCGCCGTACCCACCCCGGCGTGGCAGACGAAGCGGCTCAAGCGCCTCACTGACTTCCCGAAGCGGTATCTCGTGGACCAGGCGCTGGCGTTGGCGATCGCCGGGCTCACCGACGAGCAACTCGTGATGGACCCGAAGCTGGCCGGCGCCTACTTCGAGTCTTTCGTGGCTGCGCAGCTCCGCCCGGAGGTCGCTGCGCTGGGTGGCAGCATGTATCACCTGCGGACCAAGGCCGGCGAGCGCGAGGTCGACCTGGTGCTCGACATCGGAGGCGATCTTGTGCTCTGCGAGGTCAAGGCGACCGTCCGCCCCTCGGCCCGGGATGTCAAGCACCTTCAATGGGCCCGAACGGAGTTGGGGTCGCGTGTTGCCGCCGCTGTCCTCTTTCATCGTGGGAGCTCGAGCCTCGAGCTGAGCGTGGGGGTGTGGGCGTTGCCGATATCGCTGCTCTGGAGCTGAAGACCGAGGCGGCAGGCCTCCACCGGAGACGGGGTCTCATGGGCCGCACTCCAGTGGCCAGCCTCTCGCCTCGGTGGCGGCTGGCTCGGCACTTCGTCGCTATCGTCCTGACATGGCCTGGCCGCAATTTGGTGATCCCGCGATGCGGGTCCTTCGCCTGACACTCGAGGACGTGGAACCGGTCGTGTGGCGCCGGGTCGTCGTGCCCTCCGAGACCAAGCTTCCCAAGTTCAATCGCATGCTCGAGGCCGCGATGGGATGGGAGGGGTATCACCTCCACATGTTCCGAATCGGCGACCTCCGGTTCGGCCCGCCCGATCTCGACGACCTGGGGATGATCGACGAGCGGAAGATCACGGTCGCCCAATTGCTGCCGAATCTCGGATCGGAACTCATGTGGGACTACGACTTCGGGGACGGATGGTCTCATCACGTCGTCGTAGAGGACGGCGACGACCCAGAAACGACCGGGCAGCTTCGCCCCAGGTGTCTCGAAGGCGAACGAGCGTGCCCGCCCGAAGATTGTGGTGGCCCTTGGGGATACATGGACCTGGTGCAGGTGATGGCAGATCCCGCCCACGAGGAGCACCAAGACCTCATGGAATGGCTGCCACCGGACTTCGACCCGGATGCCTTCGACCCTGCTTCCGCCAATCGGCGACTGCACTCGGTGCGGTGAAGCCGACCGAGGGCGGGTCAAGGCACGGCGTTCGCACACGTCATCGACTGCAGGAAAGACCCGCCAATGGGCGCGTCGGGTCCTTCCGACCAGTGCGTCGCCAACGATCCGTTCGGCGGCCATCACGGACCCATCCGATGCTCGGTCACGCGGAGGCTTCGACGGTGGCCACGTCGAACCGGTCGAATGTCCGGTCGGCCGTCACCAACGTCAGGCTCTCGAGCTGGGCTTGGGCGATGAGCATGCGGTCGAACGGGTCCCGGTGGTGGTGGGCGAGCTCGGGAGCCAGTTCGGCGTGGGCGGTGGAGATCGGCAGCGGTGTGAACCCGCTCGTCTTCAGTGCCTCGGAAAGGCCATCGGGGAACTCGACCTCGCCGAGCGCTCGCTTGATCCCGAGCTCCCAGGGTGTGACCGCCGAGAAGTACACCTCGGCAGCCTCGGTGAGCATCGTTCGGCAGCGGTCGCCGAGTGACGGGTGGTCGTCCAGCCACCACAGCGCCACGTGGCTGTCGATCAGCAGTCTCACGAGGACTCCTCGAACAGGTCGGTGATGTCGTCGTCCGGCGCCACGATGTCGTCGTGATATGCAACCTGGCCGGCCCATGCTCCCGATGTCCGAGCGGCACCGGCGGGGGCCAGGGGATGATCTTGGCGACCGGCCGGCCGTTGCGGGCCACGATGACGTCCGTTCCCTCCTCGGCTTCCCGGATCAACTCCGACAACCGCGATTTCGCTTCATGGGTGTTGACGATGTGGACGGCCATGAGACTCAGCTCAGCTAGACCTAGCCATCCAGACCCTCCATCTCAGCCCGTGGCATAAGCTGTTGAAGTACAAGACGATAGTCTACGGTTGACTACGATCTCAGTTTCCAATATGGTTGGCCGAATGAGTGGGTTTGGTGTCGAACCCGGATCGCTGGAGTTGGCGGTGAGGCGACTGGAAGCAGCGGCTTGGGAGATCGATCGGTTCTGGACTGAGCGAGATCGGTGGCTGGAGCTGGGGCGCCTCGTGGGCTCCGATCGAGTCCAGCGTGCGATGGCGGTGTTCTGCGAGTACTGGTCCCTGGCCCTCGGGTCGGTGTCGGACGACGCCGCCGAGTTGGCCGCACGGTTGGTGGCCGCGGCCGAGGGCTATGCCACGACCGACGAACGGGTGGTCCGATGAGCGCGCCGACCGGCGCCTCTGATCCATCCGACCTCGTGGAAGGCGAAGTGTGGGCGGTCGATGCACTGGCCGGCGGAGTCGCAGCGCTCGGCGCGGTGCTGGGATCAGCGGCGGAGTCGATGCGCTCCCTGGAGACGCCCCGATGGCATGGCCGGGCCGCCGACGCCGCCGAACGTCACATGGCCGAGGTTCCATCGGCTCTGAGCCGGGCCGAGCAGGCATTCGCCGAAGCCACGGCTGCGCTGGAGGCGTGGGCACGGGAGCTGCAACGGGCACAACAGCTGGCCGGAGACGCCATCGACAACCATGCCTACGGCGACCGCCTCACCGGCACCTGGCTGTGCACCGCCACCGAAGCTGAGATACGGGTTCGAGACGATGGTCCGGACCCGGGGCGGCGCTACCGCATCCAAGCCGAGGAGGAGCTTGCCGAGGCGAAGCGCATCATCGATCTTGGCGCCTCGGAGTGCATACGGCGGCTGAGTGCCGCCGCCGACTCGGGCTACCAGCTGGTGCCCTGGTGGAAGACGTTCGGACATCACGCCACCGAAGTGCTGAGCGGAGTCGGTCAGGGGATCCAGGCGATCGCCGAGGTGCCGCCGGCGCTGTTCGAGGCCGGCTACTGGCTACTGGACACCACGCCTGTCAACTTCGACGATCGCCTCGACACCGTCCGCCGCGTCGGTCGGCGTATTGCCGACGACCCGGTTGCCTTCGTGGAGCAGGCAATCGGCTGGGACACGTTGATCGAGAACCCCGACCAGTGGATCGGGCAGGTGGCTCCCGACGTGGTCTCGGGACGCACCCTGGGCGCAGCCGCCGCCGTCTACGGCACCGGCGTGACCGACGAGGTGGCGGACGGCCTTCGGCTGCTCGTAGGCGACGAGCGTGGAGCGATCAGCTTCGGAGTGCGCGCGCAGCGGATCGAAGCGATCGTCCGGTCCTTCCGCAACGTGCACATCACCGTGGCCGGGCGAGAGATGATCATCACCGGATCGGACCTCAGATACATGCTGTCCCGGCACCATCCGGAGCTGGCGATCACTGCGCCCAGGGTCGTGCACACCTTCTACCCTCCTGGCATGACCCCCAAGGACCTGGTCGACACTGCGATCGAAGTGCTCGAGCGGAACTGGGAGGAGGTCGGTTCCCGGCCATTGAGCGATTGGCCCCGGTACCGAGCATCCGTCAATGGGAACATCTGGGAAGTTGGTGTCCGGGACAGCGGGCACATCGATCACGTCGTCCTTGTCCAGGAGGGCACATGATCAGCATTCATACGATGGTTCTGACCGACGGCGGAGACTTCGAACCGCTGACCGAGACCGAATATCGACACTGGCACCCCAGCATCATCGAGGGAGCCGTCATCCTCGAGGTCGACGGACGTGAGGTGTGGGGCACCGAGTTCTGGGACGACGTCTCCGCCCTGTGGCCGTACCTCCTCAACGCTGCCAGAGATTGCCGCGAACTTGGCCGTGGCGAGACCAGCTTGCCGGACCAGCCGGTCAAGCTCGGCATGGAACAAGTGGCTCCGGGCATGCTGGAGCTGCGGATATGGGTCTACCAAGGCGAGGAGTTGAGCCGTGTCGTGGTGTTCGCCGACGAGTTCTGGACCGCCTTGCGGGAAGGCTTCGACGAGTTCGTCGAACACGCCGAACGACTCGGACTGGATGTCGACCTCAGCTACCGCCTGTACCAGGAGCGAATCCGGGACTGGTGACCGGTCGCCCGCACATCCCGGCGCAGCGCCGATCAGCGCCAGTCGATGTCGTAGACCCACAACGTGCTTGGGGCCAGGGTCGCCATCGTTGATGTCGACGCACCACACCTGTTGGCGTCGAGGTAGGCGATGCGGGTGCCGTCGGGCCGTGTCGTGGGCAGCGTGTTCACTCGGACACGGCCGCGATCTTCGCTGCTCGTTCGCACATCGCGTGCGCCCATTCGGTGGCGGCCCGTGCGTCGTCGGGAGTGGCGCCGCGATCGTCGGGACCTGGGTACTCGAGTTTGTTGCGGCGCCGACGCATCGCATCGAGACGGTCGACGCCGGTTTCGCCGATCGCTTCGATTGCCCGTACCACGGCCACGTGCCCCCCTCGAGCGGTGGGGCGAAGACCGCGGTCGGCGAGCACGGCCATGGCCGCCTTGCGGGATGCGTCCTACGCGAGCTGAAAGGCGCCGATAGCGTCGAGCTCGACGAGGGTCGCAGCGGCCACGACGTGCCGTCGCGCCTCGGTGATGAGCTGAGCTGCGTGCGCTCGAGAGGGTTGCACCCGGTCGAGCTTGCGGGAATCCACCATCTCGTCGATGGTCACACGAGCTCCACCATCGGTCGGCTACGTACGGTCGACACGAGTGGATCGGCTGTGTCTGCCCATTCCGTCGCCGTTCGGAAGGTGACATCCACCGGTCTTCCAAGTCGATGCTCGACCACCAGTACGGCGTCGAGGACCTCGTCCCGATCCGGCGACCCGATGATGAGAAGATCGATGTCCGAGACCGTGCCCCCATGTTCGCCGAGCGCGGTCGCAGCCCACGACCCGAACACGAAGGCTCGCTCGACCCCGCTCACGCCGGTCACCGCTTCACGCAGCAGAGGTATCGGGCCGAGAGCCCGCAGCACCAACTCGCGGAGCGGACCCACGAGCGGGCTTTCGTCGTTCAGGTCCACCACTCGACTCCGGCCCACTCTCCGGGTGACGAGGATCCCCGCCGCCTCCAACCGATCCACCTCGCGGAGAGCCGTTGAAGGGTCCACGTCCATGATCTCGGCGAGCTCGGTGATCGTCGCGCCCTGATGGTCGGCGATCGTCAACGCCGACAACAAGGCCCCCTGTGTTTCGCTCCGCAGCACCGGGAGAAGATCCAACGAGGATTGCATGTCGTGCAAAATATCATGCGCAGAACGCAATTGAGGGCGTCAGCTTGTGATGCGGGCGGCGGGATCGTCAGACCCGCAGCGTTTCCCTCGCTCTGGCCAGTTCACCTTGGAATGTGTTGGTGACCAGGATCGGGCGGAAGCCCATCGCCACGTTGATGTCGAGCATCGGCTGGTTGGATCCGGCGTTGTAGGTGTCGATCCGCTCCACCAGCGGCCAGTCACGGACGATCCGCTCGATCATCGTGGCCTTCAGGAGCCGACCGAGCCCTCTGTTGCGGTGATCGGGATGCACGATCGTCTCCCATTGCCACGCCTGATCCGGCTGGAGGTGATCGGTCTGGACGGTGGTCGAGCCGACGAACTCACCGTCAGGACGGTGGACCGCAACAAAGGTGAGCAGGTTGTGGAACGAGGCGGCGCTGCGCTGTTCCTGTTCCCGCCATATGTGCGGCTCGAGTACCTCGTCGTCCTCGAAATCGAAGTCCTCCATCGGGGCGGTGTTCATCTGGAACTGCAGCTCGCAGTACTTGTCGACGGCGTCGTCGGGGAACGGGGCTTGCAGCCCACACAGCTCGTAGTCGGCGGCTCGGTCGCCCGCACGCTCGATCCAGGTCCGCATCAACGCCATGTCGACGTCTGCCACCTTCAGCCGGCTGCGCATTTCCCGATAGACCTTCACGAGTCCTGCCCGTTCGCAGAGTTGCTCCGCCGGGTCGCCTTCGGTGACGTAGGTGTCGAACAGCTTTCGACCCTGCTCCTCGAGCCGGTCGAACAACACGGCTGCCAGGGTGCGGGCGTGACCTCGCCCCCGGTCGGCGGGGCGCACGTAGATCCAGCCCATCCCTTGGCCGAGGTTCTGTTCGAGGTCCATCCACGCCAACGCCGATGCAACGATCTCCCCGTCGACCCGCAGCAGCCAGCGGGGGACGGAGTGGTCGCTCCGCACCTGCCGCCAGTCGGCCGCCCGGCGTTCGAACGGCATCGGCGGATCACAGGGGAGCATCTCCTCGCTCAACGGGAGGTAGTACTCGTGCATCTCCCGAAGCAGCTCCTCGGGAGCGGTGCGCGTATCCACTTCTTCGATTCGAGGCGCCATGGTTCCACGAGGCTACGCCCGAATCCCCGGCCACCCGGGGGAATATCGGCCGAACCTCGCCGGAAGGGGAGGACGTTCGATCGAAGGCGGTATCGGATCGCCCTCGCAGATCGTCGAGAGACCGGTCGATCGATACCGGGATGACTCGGAGTCAGTTCGCTAGGCCATGCGTGCCCGGTGAGGCCAGACGAAGAACCCGACGATGGGCTCACCGGTCGACTGGGTGAGGTTGATCTTGTTGAGGAAAGAGCCGGTGGTGAAGTCGAGGGTCGGCTTCTGCCGGGGATGGTTGGGGTCGTAGAGCGACACGGACACCTCGCGGCCGGTCTCGGTGTATCCGATTGCCACCACCTGGTGGTTGTCTGCGATCTTGTCGGGCCGATGTGACCGGATCAGGCACAGCACCTGCGGTTGACCCTGGTCGATCGAGGCCTTGAGCGACGGCCACTCCAGCTCGGCCACCCGGCGGCCCATGCTCTCGAGAAAGAAACCCCACCAGGGATTCGACGTCGGCAGCGGAAGCCACTCGATCAGCTTGCCGATCAGCTCCCTGCCCTGGAACGAGTCTGCCTGGCGGCTGACCAACGTCGAGAACAGCTCGGAGCCGGGCTCCGGCTGCTCCGCCGGATCTGGCGGGCTGTCGGCGAGGAACTCGTCCACCGCACACCACGACATCCCCCCACACAGCCCGAATCCGTCCCAGAACTCAGCCCGCGCCGCCAGCTCGAGGGCACCGCTCAACGGTCCGGGAAGGTCGAGGCCGACGATCTCGTCGAGCCGGCCCTGACGGCTCAACTCGGAGAGCACATGCGACCCGGCGAACCGGTTTCGGAAGGCAAACCCGTGGACGGCGGGGTCGAAGGTGGTGTTCACGGGCGGGGTTCCTTCCAAATGCTCAACCGGCCGGTCTCGACCGACGTGGCCTCCAACCTACGCGCTCAACGACGTCGGCGTCCCGTCACGGCTTGCGGGCTCGGATGATGGCGCCGTGTACACCGTCTCCCACCGAGTGCGTGGTGACCACCTCGACGTCGGTGAACCCGGCAGCCTCCAAGCCGTGGCGGTACTCGGTGATCCGGAGGGCGCCGGCGACACAGCCGACGTGGCTGCCCCGTTCGACGATCTCGTCGTCGGTGAGGTGGTCGTCGGTGACCACGTCGCTGACCCCGACCCGTCCTCCACTGCGAAGCACCCGGTGCATCTCCGAGAACACCTGAGGCTTGTCGGCCGACAGGTTGATCACACAGTTGGAGATCACCACGTCGACGGTGGCGTCGGGGAGGGGGATGTCCTCGATGTATCCCTGCAGGAACTCGACGTTGTCGACGCCGGCTTCGGCGGCGTTGCGGCGGGCGAGGGTCAGCATCTCATCGGTCATGTCGAGCCCGTAGGCCTTGCCGGTGGGGCCGACCCTGCGAGCCGACAACAGCACGTCGATCCCGCCACCCGAGCCGAGGTCGAGCACGACGTCGCCTTCGGACAGCTCGGCCACCGCGGTCGGATTGCCACAGCCGAGGCTGGCGGCACTCGCCACCGACGGCACCTCGGCCAGCTCGGCGCCTGAGTAGAGCTGGGCGCCGAAGCCGTCCTCGTCGCAGTCGCCGGAGCCACAGCAACCGCCCGTGTCGACGGCAATCGCACGTGCGGCGTAGTGGGCTCGCACCTCCTCCCGATCGGCGGTCCGGCCCGTCATCAGCGAACCATCCCGGCACCGTAGAGCGCCCGCACCCGCGCCGACTCGATGAGCTCACGGTTGCAGTCTCGGGCCGTGATCACCTGGGAGCACTGGTCGCAGAAGCAGACCCGCGGGGGACGACGACGGAACTTGCGGCTCAACCTGGACATCTCGTCTCTCCTTCATATCGATGAGCGTCGATACGACGATATCTCATGCATCGACCGTTGTCAATATGTTGGAAGAAGACGCCGCCGAGTGGAATCGCGCTAGGCGTACACCCCGTTCACCATCGCCGCCGTGAAACCGGCGGTGACGGCCGTCGAGCTGGAGCCGGCCGTGCTGAACCGATACCCGGAAGCCGTTCGGATCGACCAGGTCGTGGCGATATCGGTTGCCCAGTAGCGGGCTCGGAAGCCGACCGGGTTGAGGACATGCGCTCGAGCTCCGGTTGCGGTCCAGTCGACACCGACGTGCGCCCGGGCCCGCTCCGGGGATGCACCGTTGCGGAAGATGGCGTTGACCACGTCGAAGTAGTCCCAGAGCCTCGCCGAGGTGTAGAACCGAGCATCCCCCTTGGTGGTGGAGACGGACTCCGGCGAGACCGCCGTTGTCCAGAACACCCCGCCCGCGGACCACACGTTCGGCGAGCCTGGAGTATTGAGGTCACCAGGGTTTACGTCGTGGATCTGGATCTGTGCCGGATCGAAGGGCCCCAAACTGGGGTCCTCGAAGACGTCGAGTCAGAAGAACCCGAAGGCCCCCCTTCGCTCCTTGCCTTCCCGGTCGACGTATCGGCCCTCCATGTAGCGAATATCCGCTGCCCAGGTGCGGGGCACGTGCTCGCTGTTGTTGTCGCTCACACCCTCAACCTCGACCATTCCCACCCGGCCCTTGAAGTCTCCGATCGTCGACGGATCACTCACCGGGTCGAACACTCCCAGGAACGGGTCGATCTCAACCGGAAGGAAGAACGGAAGATCGACACCGAGCAGGTCCGCCAGCACCGGCGAGCTGTAGGGGATGGGCTTGGGGATCCGGGCACCACTCGAAGCGATTGCGGGTCCGCCGAACAGCGGCGTCATGGCCGCAGCGGCTGCGGTTGCGCCCGTGGCCTTCAGGAACTGCCTGCGGGTGAAGGCCACCCCAAGATGGGAGGCATGCCGGGCGGACGTAGTACCTCCTGCCTCGAAGACGGAAGAGGGATACCAGGTGGGCGACTGCATCGTGTGCGCCTCCTTTCGCCGTTTGGCAAACGTACGCCCCCACTCTGGAGCGAGGAAGCCAAGATTTCGCGCTCGTACGCGCCCGGAGTGACCGCGTCGTCGGTCGGCGCAAGAGCTGCGATGGCGGTGTGCGCTCGATGCGCTTCGTCGCAGCGTGACCTACGTCGAAACCTCGTGCTGCCGATCGTCGTACCCACGAGTCCGAACGACAGGAGACAGCCATGAGTGGGAGATTGCATGGGAACGTGAGCGTCGTGATCGATCGCCCGCCGGAAGAAGTGTTCGAATACCTCCGAGACCCCACGCGGCATGCCGAGTGGTCGCCACGACCGTATCGGACCGAGGGCGTCGACGCGCCCGTGGAACGAGGCTCGAGGTTCACGTCGTTCGGCTGGGTGCCCGGAGATGGCGACCACCGCAACGAGGTGGAGGTGACGGGCTTCGATCCGCCGAAGCTGATCGAGTTCACGGCCACCGAGCAGGATGAGAACTTCGTCAGCACCTACCGTCTCAGCCCGCAGGGCTCGGGGACCAAGGTCGAGAAAGTCCTCGACATGCCACGTCCCGGCGGGGTTGGGGGAGTGATGTTCCCACTGCTGTTCGCAGGGTTCATCAAACCCGCCACCCGCAAGGGTCTGCGCATGCTGAAAGACCGGTTGGAGAGCCAGGGATAGCGTCAAGCCGGGCGAGCTCGTCCGTTTCACAACGAACGCATGGGCCGGGCCCGTTTCTCAGATCCGTACCTTCGGTGCCCGGGCCTGGCGTTCGCACGTCGTTTCGCTTCCGTGACCCAGCCATCCACCGCTCGTCACCAAAGCCGACCCGACGATGACGATTCCGTTCGTGACCCCGTCCGTGCCGCGCGACATGAACTCGGACAGACTGTGGGAGGCAAGGAGCTGCACCCCCAGAGCCCGAACCCAAGGCCGGAGAGATGACCGGTCCACGGGTAGCACCCTTCACAGCGGGTGGCTCGATGCCTCGGCGTGCTCGTGGCGGAGCCAGGTCAGGAACGCCAGCTGCTCGGGCCGGTGCATGGTGTCTGGGCTGTGGACATCGACCCAGTAGCCCGAGCGCAAGTCGATGACGGCGCGCGAGACGACGGCCTTGGCGGCCAACGAGTCGGCGGCCACCAGGTAGGGCACGAGGGCACAGCATCCGGCCCCGCTCGAAACCACCGACAAGGCTGCCGACCAGGTGTCGACCGCCACCAGCGGCGGATCCAACTCGATCACGATGGGCGGGGACAGCGCCAACCCGGTCCAGAGGTCGTCGTATCCCAGGACTCGCACCGGCCGGAACGGACCCGTTTCGTCAGGTCCGGTGATCAGGATCAGGCGTTCGACCGAGATCAGGTCGGCGGCCGGCGGCACCGCGCCGAAGCGCACCTCGAAGTCGATCTCGACCTCGGCGGCGTCGCCTCCCCAGATCGCCGACAGCAGCTCGACGCTCGTGCCGTCCACCTCGGTGAATCGTGGAAGACGCGGCGCCAGGAACTGCGACCCGTACGACACCGGCGCCCGCACGGTCACCGTGCCGCCGGTCCGTTCGTCGAAGATCCCGGCGGTCGCGGAGGCGAGCTCGTCGAAGGCACCGAGCACGATCGGCAGATACGCCCTGCCCCGATCCGACAGTCGGACCCCGTGCGTGAGTCGCTGGAACAGCCGGTGTCCGAGGTGGGCCTCCAACACGCGGATCCGATGGCTCACCGCCGACGGCGACAGGTGGAGCTCGGCAGCGGCCCTGGCGAAGCTCTCGTGTCGCGCTGCCGCCTCGAACGCTTCCAGAGCGGCGAGAGGAGGTAGCGGCCCACGCATGCGGACAGCCTATGTGAGGCCGCATCAGGTTGAGGCTCAGGCCCGTGATCCTTCGTGCAGTTGAGCCTTCCTCGCCGCCACCCCAACTGCCAGACTCGTTCGATCCGAGGAGGTGACATGAGGATCGCCCAAGACCACGTCGAGGTCGAGCTCGCCGGCGCCGTACGCCGATTCCATCACGTTTGGCTGCGCGACAACTGTGGATGTCCCGAGTGCCGGGTCTCCCAAACCGCCGAACGGCGGCTGTTCACGGCGGAGATCCCCGACGACATCGCACCGACGGCGATCACCGTCTCCGACCGCGGCGACCTCCACATCGAATGGAACGATGGGCACACCTCGGAGTTCTCGTCCGAATGGCTCGCACGATTCGACTATTCCAGACCCGCCGACCGGCCGGTGGACCGAATCACCCTCTGGGGGTCGGATCTGAAGGTGCCGACCTTCGACCACGACGCCCTCCTCGGCTCGCCCGCCGTCGAGCTCGCCTATCTCGATGCGATGCGAGAGTACGGGGCGGCGGTCGTCACCGGTGTCCCCGACCGCGACCGGGAGGTGGAACGATTCGCCGAGGCGCTCGGGCACGTTCGAGAGGTGGCGTTCGAGCGGGTCCACAACGTCTACCACGATCCCAACGGATACAACGTCGCCCACACGCCGATCGAGCTGAAACCCCACACCGACATGCCCAGCTACCACTGGCCGCCCAGCATCCAGCTGCTCCATTTCATGCGCAACCGGGCGATCGGAGGCGAGACTGTGATCGTGGACGGGTGGAATGCACTGGCCCGGCTGCGAGCCGAAGACGCCGGCGCCTTCGACGTGCTGGCCCGCACACCGGTGACATTCCAACTCTTCTCCGACACCGAGGACACGATCGCCACCGCGCCCATGGTCCAGCTCGACCCGCACGGGACCGTGACCGGGTTCCGGTTCTCCAACCAGCTGGCCTCACCCATCGACGTACCGTTCGAGGACATGGCCGAGTTCTACCGGGCTTATCGCACATTGGGGCGGATGATCGACAGCCCCGAGGCCAAGGTCGTCTTCAAGGCCGCCGACGGCGACCTGCTCACCGTCCATGGGCACAGGGTCCTGCACGGGCGCCTGGCGTTCGAGCCCGGGACCGGAGAGCGGCACTTGCAAGACGTCTATATGGAGTTCGACGATCTGATGGCGCGCCGGCGGGTGATCGCCGGGATCCACAAGCCAATGAGCCCGACACCGATGGTCACCACATGAGCGGCACGGTCTCGTTCACCCGCATGTCCGACGGCACCGCTGCCGACTACGCCCTGTTGGCCGAGTACGAGGCCCGTGATCTCGACGAGTTCCCCGAGCGGGTGCTGGGCTGGCTGCGGTCGATGGATGAGCACACCGGCTATCGCATCAGCCGGCTCGAGCATTCGCTGCAAGCGGCGACCCGGGCGGCGCGTGCAGGCGAAGACGAGGAGACGGTGGTGGTCGTTCTGCTCCACGACATCGGGGACGTGCTCGCCCCCGCCAATCACTCGGAGGTGGCGGCGGCGATGCTCCGACCGTACGTGTCCGAGAAGAACTACTGGATGGTCAAGTACCACGGGCTGTTCCAGGAGAAGTACTACGCCCACCACTACGGGCGCGACCCCGACGCTCGAGAGGCGTACCAGGACCATCCCTATTACGAAGACACCGTCAGGTTCTGTGCCGAGTACGACCAGGTGTCGTTCGACCCCGACTATCCGACCGAGTCGCTCGAGTTCTTCGAGCCGATGGTGCGGAGGGTCCTGGCCGCCCCGGCGTCTCCCGCCACCTGACCCGTGGCCCGGCTCCGAGTGCGTCCGGCGACGGAGCCTTACGGGAGTGTTTTCGTCTGAACAAATATCCACTCTCGCTGCGGGTGGTGGCGTCCGACGGCCTGTCGCGAGCGACGGTGTGACACGGGTGCCTCTCCTCCGTTGTCTTCGTGGTGTGGAAATCCCCCTGCTTCGCCTTCGGCGAAGCTGTCCGCCGGTCGCCTGCGGCGTCCGCCGGTCGCCTGCGGCGACCTGACCGAGTTTGCTGCGCAAACTCGACCAGCGCGGCATCAAATCCCCCCTGCTTCGCCTCCGGCGAAGCTGTCCTCCTGCGGGGGGACACGACCAATGGCACGCGGATCGGGTGCTCCACAGGCCAACCGTGACGTGGGTCCAGAGATTGTGTCCCCCAGAAGGGGGGACAGGCTGCCGGAGGCAGCCAGGGGGGGTTCCGCATCTGAAGCGTCCCATCGCGACGCGACCGGACACCTCAGGTGGGTGCCGTTTCGTCCCCCTCGTCGATGCCGATGGTGATGTCGCCGTGATCGACATCGTCGGGCTCTGCGTCGTCGGACCAGCCCCTGATCCCGAACGTCCTCCGGGCGTGTCTCACTCCCTGGGAGATGCTGTGCCACATGTGGTCCTCTCCAAGCTCATCGAGCACCCCGGTGCGTCGGAGGACGCCGCGAACCTCATGCATTGTACGGACCAGGAGCACGTCGATGCCGCTCGCTCTGAGCTGGGCGATGAGGGCTGACAGGGTGTCGGCGCTGGTGGTATCGAGCTGGTTGGTGGCCTCCAAGTCGAGGATCACCACCTGGGTGGCGGGGGCGGTGGCGACCTTGCTCATCACCTTGTGTTCCACCGTGGCGGCGTTCACCCAGAACAGGGGGGCACTCAGCCGGAGCACGAGGATGCCGTCGATGGTGCGGCGTTCGGGGTGCCGTGTGAGCGACCCCCAGGCCGCCTTCTCGGCGGGGATCCGACCCATGACCTCGATCTCCACCCGGGTCGATCGGTAGACCAGCCCGATCACCGACAGGGCGATCGCCGTCAACAACCCGTAGAGCGTGCCGAGCACGAGTACCCCCACCAACGCCGCAATCGCTGCGGAGAAGTCGTTGCGGCGGATGTGGGCATACCGTTTCATGGCTCCGACGTCCATGAGACCCCACACCGCATGGACCACCACGGCCGACAGGACGGCTCTTGGCAGGTTGCCCAGCGACGGAGCGAACAACACCAGCGTGGCCAGCACGAGGACCGCTGCCACCAGGCCCGTCATCTGGCTTTCTCCCCCTGATCGGTCCGACGCTGCGGTCTTGGAGAGGCTGCCTGCGACGCCCAGACCGCCAAGGAGCCCGGCGAAGACATTGGATGTTCCGGTCGCGATGAACTCCTGGTCGGCGTCGACGCGGTAGCCACCGCGGACGGCAAACAGTCGGGCGGCGCTGAGGCTCTCGGCCAGGCCCACGAGGGCGAGGGCGGCGCCGCTGAACAGCAGCCCCGGAAGCTCCGACGCGGCCACATCGGGAATCGCGGGCGCCGGGAGCCCACGGGGCACCGCACCCACGAGCACCACGCCACGCTCGGCGAGGTCTGCCAGGCGAGAGGCGATCAAACCTCCCACCACGAGAAGCAGACCCCACGGCATGCGGGGCCACCGGCGGCCCGCCGTGAACAGCACCGCCAGACACAGAGCGGCGATGCCTGCTGTCAGGGGGTGAAGGTCCGAGACACCGCCGACGATCCCCATGAGCCGGCCGGCGACCGCACCCGACACAGGCGGGATGCCGAGCAGTATCGGGATCTCGCCCATCACGATCACGACCGACAAGCCGAACACGAAGCCGCTGATGATGGGCTTCGAGAGGAACTCGGCCACCCATCCCACCCTGAGGAACCCGGCGCCCAGGAGAATCAATCCGGAGGCGATGGCGAGCGCAGTCGTGAGGGCGATGGCCCTCGCCGGGTCGCCACCTGCCTCCAAGGCGATGATCGACCCGGACACCACTGATACCGTGGACACCGGCCCCACCACCAACTGCGGCGACGAACCGAGCAGGCCGTAGGCGATCAGGGCTGCCGGGATGGCGTACAGACCCACCTGGACCGGTACCCCGGCGATGGCGGCGTATCCGAGCGATTGGGGCACCATCAAGGCGGTAACGATCACCGCCGCCCGCAAGTCGTTCCCGAACCACGAGCGGCGATAGTTCGGAAGCCACTCGACCACGGGAAACCACGACGACATGATGCCGAGACGATACGGCGTCAACCACCGGCGGGGGACGTGAGCGAGCCGCGAACTCCATCGCCGCCGTCCGTCAGCGGCCGGCGCTCATCCAGCGAGCTGTGGTCGCCTCGCCGGAGCCGACACCCCGCACGCGCTCATGGCTCGACTGCCGCCACCTTCGTCTTGGAGGACCGTTGCATCAGGTGAAGCCAGGCGCCGGCTCCCATGACGGTCACCGCCAGGCCGACCAGAACCCGTACCACCGGGATGAGCCCGAGGACCACCAGCACCGCGATGCCCGCAGCCATCTCCAGGTAACCGGCGGTGCGGTCGGGAAGGAAGCGAGCAGCAAGCCATGTTCCGGTTGTCAGGGGGGCGAGCACGGCGATCAGGATGAAGCCGATGGCCGCTGTCAGCACCCATGTGAGGGCGACCATCACGACGATGAGCCCGACGATCAAGCCCAAGCCGAGCCAGCCGAACACGATGGCCAGCAGGATTCCCACCAACGTCACCACCCCTGGCACGACCACGAGTCCGAACAGGAACCCGAACCCCCACAGCGCCACCGGTCCCGGCCTCTCGGTGATGGCTGCCACCGTGCGCTGGAATGTCGAGCGCCTGATCCCGAGGATCAAGAGCCCGATGATGAGCAATGAGGCGAACCGATAGAGAGCCTGGAGGAACACATTGGGCCGCTCCACCTCCCGCGGCTCGCGGACGGTGACATCTTCGGTTCCTTGCACTGTGCCGCTGAGGGTGTACGACCCGGTTTGTCCGAGCACGTCGCCGGCGATGTCGCCCCCGATGCCGACGATGCCGGCGCCGAAAACGAGGTCCCCGCCCACGTCACCGGTTACGTCCAGTTGTCCGACGCCTGCCAGAAGGTCTTCGCCCACGTCTCCGCGGGCGGTGACCTGTCCGGCCCCCACGCGCATGTCTCCCGACACGGTTCCGTTGAGCGTGAGAGTCCCCGACCCGACCATCAGGTCGCCCTCCACCGCTCCGTCGACGGTCACCGTGCCGCCGAACACGACGAGATCACCGAGGACGACTCCATCCACGTTCACGTCGCCGCCGAAGATGTAGAGGTCGCCGTCGACGGTCTCTCCGGCCGGGACTGTGATCCCGTCTCCCATCCGGAGCTTGCCGCCAAGGAACTGCTCCTCTTCCTGTGCCAGGGCCACGGCGCCGAGCGCCAAGACGAAGGCACAAACTGCGGTCAGGACGATTGCCGCTCGTTTCATCACGTCCTCTCCGAGACTCTTTGAACCTACCTTCGGCTCTGCCCACTCACCAGGTCCAAAGGCCCCACGGCACGAAAGCGTCAGTCGGGCGAACTCGATGCGTCGCCTTTTCCCGTGGTGCCGGCACCAGAACGGTCTCGAGCGCAAGACCGCATCCGTGCCGCGCGAGATGAGCGCAGGCGAGACACGGCGCTGCGCGAGGTGGGGGCCTCCGGGACGGAGGCCCCCACCGTTTCAAGCTGTGCCCATCGGGCCGGTTCTACTTGGCGGTCGGCACCGTGACGTCGATCCACACCAGCCGGTGGTCGCTGCTGGGGAACGGGAATGTGCCAACCAGCGGGAACAGCGGATCTGTACTCAGCGGCCAGAAGACTCCCGCGTCCTCGATCTGGAGGGTCTTCCGCGGCAGCACGTAGTCGGCCCGGAGATTGCCCGGCGCAGAGTCGCTGAAGTCGGCGGTGTCGAACGCCGGGTCACCGAGGTGGCTCGCGTTGGCCCCGCCCTGCAACGCCGACTGTTCGGTGGCGCCGAGGCTCGCCGGGGTCACCTTGGTGTTGACCAGCGGGTGATCGATGAGTTGCTGGATCGCACCCGGGATGCTGTCCCCGTCGACCGGGTCCGAGTTCTGGTCGCCGGCGATCACGAACAGTTCGCCCGGCTTCAGCCCGCCATGAAGGCCGCTGTCGTCATAGATGTAGCCATTCTGGCCGGGGCTGACGTAGTCGGCCCAGAAGCGGATCTCATCGAAGTTGCGGGTGCCGTTTCGATCCTCCGGGCCGTCGAACACCGGTGGTGTGGGATGGCTGACGAGGAAGTGCACCGTCTTCTTGCCGATCACGATCGGCACGTCCCAGTGGCTCTTCGACGAGAGCCGGAACACGTCGAGCTCTTCGGGGGAGTACCAGTCGGCCGGCCCCGGGGTGTTCGGATCGTCCGGGAGCAGGGCCCCGGGCATGTCCTTCCACAGGAAGAGCTGGAAGGTGCGGATGGCGGCATCGTCGATCGGGTACTTCGAGTAGACGGCCATGCCGAATTGGCCGGGGAAGAACCCGAATCCGAAGGCATCATTGGGACCGCCGACCGAGCCGTTGTTGTCGAGATCGAAGCCTGAGGGGATGCCCGTGTTCGACGGCGCCGTGAAGGCGTACGGATAGTCGATGGGGTCTGCGCCGTTCTGTGACACGGACAGGTAGTTGTCCTGGAACAGCCCCAGCGCCATGTTGGCGTCGTCGTAATCGAACTCGTTGATGAGGAGCACGTCGGGCCGGGTGCGCTGGATGATCTCGGCGATCACCTTCGCCTGGGCGTTGCCCGCGGTCGAGAGGTCGGCCACCAGGTCGCCCTCGAAGGACCGGTTGAGCGATGCGTTGAACGTCGCGAACCGAACCGTTTCCTGTGAGCTCCCGGCGGCCGCCGGGGCGATCATCGTGGCGAGCAGAGCCACGACCAAGAGCACCATCCATCCCATACGTCGCATACCAACCTCCCTGGACTGCTTGTGTCCCAACCTACTCAGGTCCAGTACCGGACGTCGGCTGGAGCACTGTTGGGAGCGCCGCATGGGGATGCGCAGCGTGTATACATGGTCGTGGATGGAGGACCATGGCGACGACCATGACCCTGGAGAGGTGCGCTGAATCGAGGATTGGCCGAGAGCGGCCGATCGTCAACGCAAGGGCAACCGGCCGGCCTGGAGGGAGATGATGAACGCTCCGCGCCATCGCAGACGAGGCAATATGGGGCCGCGCATTGCGAGGTTCCTGGGTTTGCTGCTGGTGTCGCTTTCGGTGGTTGTGCTCATCCTCGGTGTCATCGCCTCCATCTCGTTCGCCAGCGAGTACGGCTGGAACGGCCTCGGGGGTGTCGCCTCGGCGGCTCTTTGGATACTGCTGGTATCGGCCGTCCCGGCGATGATGGGCTGGCTGCTGCTACGGATCGCCAAGAAATCAGGAAGTTGATCCCGGCCCGGGCCCGCGACCGATTCGCGCATCGAGGCAGCGATGCATCCCAAGCCCCGGCGACGAGCGGCGATCCGTCGGTACTAGCCGCCGTTCGCGACGGTGGTCACGGTTGGGATGGCGGAGGAGTCGAGCGCCGACGCGTCGATGCCTCCGGCCGCCAGCAACCCGAACCAGACGATCACCAACAGCCAGCCCGCCATCACGGTGCCGTACACCAACCGGGTGGCAGGTCCGTGGGAGATCGGCCGTCGTTTGGGGGCGGGGCGCCCTCGGAACACCCCGGTGTCCACGCCGAGCTCGGTTTCGATCCGCCGGGCCCGGCTGACCATCTCGTTGTAGAGCTCGTTGTTGCGATGGTCGTAGGCCCAGATCCCGAGTGAAACCAGCAGACCGGCCATTCCGACGGCCAGCCCGACGAAGACGGCGAAGTCGCGTCGCAGTGACGGTTCGCCCAGCAGCTGTGCCCACACGATCACCGACACGGCCGGGAGCAGTCCCAGCAGCCGGAAGCGGACGTCGGTGAGCGTGGTCCATCCGCCTACTGCGGTCTCGTACAGCGCCAGCAGGATCTGGTCGTCGCGGTCGACCGCCTGACCGGGGCCGGGCGGACCGGACCGCATCACGGGAAGTGGGCTCGCCCGATAGTCCCGCTGTTTGTCGGGGTAGACGTCGCCGGAGTCGTCAGGGCCGACCTGCTGATACCAGGCGTATCCGCCGGCGGGTCGCTGCACCGGGATCTGCCGTCGTTCGAACCCGGTTCTCTCGACCACAGGTGGCTTCTTCTTTCCCGGGAGCCCGCTTGGCGAGGGCGGCCGCTCGTTCCGCGACCGAGTCCCCTGCGACGTCGATCGGCGGGGTCGTGTACAGCTCCTGATCGTGGCCTGTGTCCGGCATCTCGTCTCCAATCGGCAACCCTCCGAACGACGCGCGAGTCGGGGTCGCAGATACCTTCAACTCGCCCCGTCTGTTCCCGGGTCGGGCTCAATCGTCTGCGGTTCGCAGGGCGCTCCGCGCCGCCCCGAGGCCAGGACGTAGTAGCTCCAGATTCGCAACGAAACGACTGGATCCCGCATGTCTCTCCTCGCGCCGGCGTACCGACCGGAATCCAAGGTCGGCACGCCAGCGTTGTCGTCAGCAGCTCAGGGTGGTGACGGGGGAGGTCAGGCCAGTGCGCCGCAGAGCACGGCGACCCCGTCGAGACCTTCCACCGGGTCGTGCGGACCGGCTACGAAGAGCACGTCCTCGAAGTCGGCCGAGAAGATGATTCTCCCGGTGGCCTGATACACGATGCCTTGCCCCGGCACCGTCCACGAGTAGACGAGGCCGTTGTGAGTGATCTCACCGGTTTCGGGGTCGATCCACTCGGTGAAGTACCCAGGGTCGGACAGGCTGTTGCCGGTGTCGAGGCGGGTCAACTCCCCGAGGAAGTGGATCTGCACCTTGATGTCGCGCACGTTCCCGTCGTTGTCGAAGAACGTCGTCACAGTGGCGCTCTCGTGGAAGACTCCCATCACGTCACCGCCGGGTCCGCAGAGATCGACCCATAGGTCAGGGTTGTCCTCGTTGGTGTTCTCGAACCGCTCGATCTCGGGCGGGACTGCCAGCGCCGGGGTGGCGGCGACGAGCAGCGCGATCAGTGTCATCAGCACCGTCAGGGTCCGTTTCACGCTCATATGGGCTCCTATCTGTGTTGCCTTCGGTCGTCCGTCATCGGCTCGTGGTGATGGTGTGAAGCACCCGGTTGCCGCCGTTGAGGCGGAACTCCACCTCGTACGTACCGGTCACGTCCGGATCGGTGGCCAGCACGGCAGCCAGGCGACCGGTGGGAATCCCGGTGATGAAGGCGTTCGCCAGAACTGCCGGACCCCCGGACTGGAGGGTCCAATCGGTGGCCCCGTTCGGTGGCCGCATCAGCACCGTTCCAATGCGCCTCCCCCCGGCGTCGAAGATGGGCCGGTTGCGGTCGGCGCCGCTCGGGAAGTCGACACCGACATAGGCATCGGTTTTCCGATCCCACACGTAGAACACCATGATCAATGAGTCGTCGCCGGCCGAGATGCTCTGGAACAGCGTGTTGGCGAAAGGCGGCGGCGGTGCCCCTTGGCCCTGGCTGTTGGGGTTGATGTTGGGCCGGGTCGTGTTCGTGATGTGCGCCATGCCCACGCCGCTCAACCTCTCGTTGGTCGCAGGGTCGGGTCGGATCTCCAGGCCGATGGGGTAGTTCCCGGGGCGCAGAGGGTTGTCGAAGCCGAAGAGCTGCAGATGGATCTGCTTGGGTCCCGGCTGGGTCACTCCGGTTGCGATCCAATCGGCCATCGCTGTCATCGTCACCGTATTGGTGGCGGCGTCCCAGGTGACGTCGGGGAACGGAAGCACTGCGCTCTGCGGCCAGCCCTGCAAGAACACGGCGGTTGAGCAGCCACTCACCAACGGTGGCGCACAATCGGCGGCACTTCCAGTGGCGGCAACGGGCAGAACACCCGTGTTGACGAACTCGGCCGGTAGGTGGATCGACACGGTGCCACCGGTTTTCAGCCCGACCCCAGCGACGGTCGGGTCGATGTCGGCGAACGTGACGACCAGGTCCGTAGGCGTCCCGACCAGGTCTCCATCGGGATCGACCGGCGCGCGGGCAACCGAGACATCCAACTGGCCGGTGGCGCCAATCGCCGCGTCTGCGAACGAGGGCGACGCCGCAGCAACTGAGAACAGCAACATCATCGCTGCGGTGATGACCTCCGGTCGCCTGCTTCCCTTTCGGATGCGCTGTGACATTGCGCTTCTCCCTCCTCGTGGCGTATGACCCACTGTGGGAGATGGCTGTCAAGGAATCGTCAAGTGTCACCACCAGGGCCGACTTGTCGACACCGGTGATATCGGCAAGAGCTCGCGCCAGGCGATCCGCCTGTTCGCTCTCGCCGCCGAGTGCCGTGTCGCCTCTCTGGAAGAAACGAAGGACCGGTGGAAGACCGTTGGTGGACCGGTCCTCGCACCGTGATGTCTACGAGCGCCCGACCGACCGTTCCGTGCGCAGGAATCGGAAGAACGACCAGGTGGCGAGGGCCGACATCAGATGCCAGATGGCGTGGGCCTGGATCAGAGAGTCGGGGTCACAGGCCGGATGGTCGGCGGTCCCGGTGAGCCAGATGGCATAGGCGCCCACGAACGACGCCACCCCGAGCCAGTACCACGGCAGGTAGCTGCGTCTCCCATCGGGAGCGTGGGTGGCGATGATCGCCGGAAGCCAGAAGAGAGCCACCCACCAGTATTCCCCCGGGGACGCCAGGATCACCGAGGGCGTGACTCCGAAGATCGCCCCAACTCCGAACCCGACCAGTCCCGAGAGCCAGCGGACCACCGGTGACCACCAGCGGTACAACACTTCCGAGATCGACCAGATCGCGATCGAGACTCCGAACAGGTCGAGTCCGATCCCCAGGTCGGGCCCGAAGAACCAGTAGCCGGCGGCGTACCCGGTCAGCAGCAACCCATAGGTGCCGAACAGGGTGCGGTTCGACCAACGGCCCATCCGGGCGAGGTTGAAGAGCCAGGGCACCAGGATGTACGCCACCATGCTGACGTTGTCCATCCACGCCCCGAAGCGGGTGTGGGTCCCATGCATCAGCATCGACCCGGGACCGAGGAAGATCGCCGCCGAGGCGTAGAGCAGCGACACCGGGGTGGGGCCGATGAATCGGTTGACCCGTGGGCGATCGCGTGCGACGTCCCGGGAGAGCGTCGCCAGCATCGCCACCCCGGCCACCACGAATCCGAGGTTGCCGAGGGTGTTGACCGGTTCCCGCAGCAGCCCGTCGTCTACCCGTTCGCACCATCGTGACGGCTCGCCGATCGGCGACTCGTTGGCCGCAGGCTCTCCCCATCCGTCGAGCCCGGCGATCACATATCCGACCGCAAACAGGGCCAGGAGCGCGAGGGCGATCGGGATGGCGCGGGATCTGTGAGTGGATGTGCGGGTCGAGGTTGTGATCCGTTGGCTCCGAGTCCGTCGCCCCGAACGGTACCGGTCGTCGATGGTTCGTGGCCCACGACCGTGAATTGTCTCTCTCGCTCACCGCATGGGCAGATCTGACCGAGGACTCACTGCGGCGACTGCATCCCGGATGGAAACCTCAGCCACACAGCTACCAACGGGATCTCGAGGTCTTCGTGAGAGCGGAAGCACACCGGGAGGCCGAGACCTATCACCCGCAGGGTCTCGAACTCGTCAGGCGGCGATGCGCTGGGTGCTGACGGAGGCTCCCGACTACGCCGAGGAGTGGTACGACGGTGCGCTGTGTGCGCTCGAGCATTTTCTTCTTTCCATGAGCGTGAATCCATGACATTGCTGTACGTCGACTTCGAGGAGTTCGTGACGCACACGGTTGGCCCGACGCCCATCGCCGCGTTGCTTCCTGGCCACGCCGAGTCGCCTGACCTCGGCGCCCGCTCGGAGGTGAATCGTGTTCATCGACCCATTTCTGTCGTACCGTCATCCTACTTTGGTATGATGGCAACCGTGGCTCCGACCAAACGCAAGGTCTCGGTGACGATCGACGAGGATCTGTCGATGGCTGGAGGACTCCGAAGAGAACCTGTCGGCCCGGTGAACGAGGCGATCCGACTGGTGGTGGATCGACGGCGGCGACAGACTGCGTTGCGTCTGTGGCTCACGAGCTGGCCGAACAGGAGGGCCCCGTCGACGAGGATGAGGTACGCCGGTTCCTCGAGCTCCGTCGTGAGCTGGGCGCTCGTTCTCGATACCGCCGCCGTGGAAGCCCTCACTCGAAGACAGATCCCGCCGGTGGTGCGGGCGGCGCTCGAAGCAGCTTCCCGTCTCGGCCGCGAGGTTCTCATCCCCACGGTGGGTTGGCGGAGAGCTATCGGACCAAGCACCATGCGCAGGCCGTCGATTCACTGTTGGCGCGCGAGCGCGGCCTGACCCTGCGCGATACCGATCGACCAATCGCTCGATTGGTGGGTTCGCTCCTCGCATCCGCTGGGATGGACACGGCATCCATGGTCGACGCCCACGTCGTGGCGGCCGCCGTCGAGCACGGCGGAGGGGTGTGTCTCACCGGGATCCCGACGACCTCGAGCGATTGGCGGAGGCGCCCCTGCGGTGCAGGTGGTGCCGATCTGAGCGCCGCCTCCTGCCGCCGCCGCTGTCGACTGAGTCATGCGGAGACCGAAGTGTCGGCGGCACTTGCCGCCTATCAGCGTGGGCTCGACCAGCGCCGTTACTGGCTCCAGAACAACGAGGCGATCGAGGCCGCAACCGGCGTTCCCCTTCCGGACGCCTCTGCCGACATCATGCTGGCGGCAGAGCGCCGGGTGGTTGAGCTGCAGGCCGAGCTGGATGCTGAGCGCCGTCGGTGGCCGACCGGTTCGAAGCGTCTGCACGAACAATCGAGGCGATCGAGGCTCGCCAACCGGCGTTCCCCTTCCGGACGCCTCTGCCGACATCATGCTGGCGGCGGAGCGCCGGGTGGTGGAGCTGCAGGCCGAGCTGGATGCTCGAGCGGCGTCGATCGCCGACCGGTTCGAAGGTCTCGCCGATCGGGCATCCGATCGCTACTCGTGGATGTCCGATGTCGGTCACGTTCTCGGGGAGATCGGGGGAGGAGCCGCCGATGCCGTGGGAGCTCTGTGGGAGCTCGCCTCCAACGTGAGCCCGGTCCGTCTTCCTGTCCCACTCGATGCCCACGCAGCTCTGTACGACGCGGCGATGCCGATGTGAGCGTCTTGTCACCTCAGGAACGGCTTGTCGTGTCGACCACCAAGCTGGTCAGCGTCGCCCGAGCCCTGTTCAATCAGCTCTCACGACGGGTTTGTCGATGACTTCGTCGTCAACCCGTGGCGGCGTCGAAAGCGCCGCCTCCCCGACCTCGCCCGTTCGTTCGCCGGTGTCGGAGCACACGGGCGGCGTTGCGTCGGCGCCAACCGTCGGGCAACGCATCCGAATGGTCTGACTCGCTCCCCGAGGTGGACCGCCTCGACGACATCGAGGCCGCGTTCGCGTCCGCTGGTGATCGACCTGAGGCTTCGCCGACCTCGAGAGTCACTTCGTCGTGGGTCAGGCCGCCACGTGCGTCCGAACTGTACCGACCGGGCCAACCCTAGTCGGGTTGCTCCCCGATGGGACGCAGAGCTACCGAACTCACGCCAGCCGGTTTCGCGATTGGGACACGATGCGTGAGGCGGTCGAATCCGCAGTCCGGCATCATGAGATGAGCGGTCAGCGAGGGTTCTGGATGCGATTCGATCACGTGATGGGGGAGGGGTACCCGAAGCACTCCGATGGCCTCCTCGAGACGCACGTCGTGTTCTATCGGTTCGCCGACGACGGTACGCTCGTCTCGGCGTTCCCCGATGTCAGGAAGGCAGTGCAGTGACCAAGGTGAATGTTGCACTCGCCGGCACGCTGTTGACATCGCTACCGCAGGGCAGACCTGCCACCGAGGACACACTGCGGCGACTGCATCCCGACTGGAATACCTCAGCCACACGCACAACGGCTCGATCTCGAGGTCTTCGTCGAGCAAGGAAGCACACCGGGAGGCCGAGACCTAGTCACCCGCGTTCTGCTGGGCAGGTGATGTCTCGAAGTGGGAGACTCTCAACGCGGCGATGCGCTGGGTGCTGACGGAGGCCGACTGGCGATGCCGAGGCTCGGAGTCGGTACCGAGCCGTGGCGGTTGCTGCTTCCGAGCATCCGACCGGAGCCGATGGTTCCCGCTCTGGCAGTGGGCGTGGCTGCGGTCTTCGGCGAGGATGCCGTGGACGTTGAATCGCTAAGGTGAGACTCGAGTTCCGTACGTCGACTACGACGAGGGATCGTGACGAAAGCGGTTGATCGAACCCCCCGAGCGGCCATCGAACCCGCGTTGCTTCACATGGCCCCGGCCGGACTCGACCTGACCTCTGCGCCCGCCGGGAGGTGAATCGCGTTCATCGACCCATTTCTGTCGTACCGTCATCCTACTTTGGTATGATGGCAACCGTGGCTCCGACCAAACGCAAGGTCTCGGTGACGATCGACGAGGATCTCGTCGATGCGCTGGAGGACTCCGAAGAGAACCTGTCGGCCCAGGTGAACGAGGCGATTCGACTGGTCGTGGATCGACGGCGGCGGCAGACTGCGTTGCGTCTGTGGCTCGACGAGCTGGCCGAACAGGAGGGCCCCGTCGACGAGGATGAGGTACGCCGGTTCCTCGAGCTCCTGTCGTGAGCAGGGCGCTCGTTCTCGATACCGCCGCCGTGGAAGCCCTCACTCGAAGCCAGATCCCGCCGGTGGTGCGGGCGGCGCTCGAAGCAGCTTCCCGTCTCGGCCGCGAGGTTCTCATCCCCACGGTGGTGTTGGCGGAGAGCTATCGGACCAAGCACCATGCGCAGGCCGTTGATTCACTGTTGGCCGACCGCGGCCGAGCCAGCGCGATACCGATCGACCAATCGCTCGATTGGTGGGTTCGCTCTCGCGCCGCTGGGACTGGACACGGGATCCATTGAGGTCTGACGCCCTCGTCGCCGTTCGCCCCGAGATTGTCCGACTCGTGGAAATGAAGCTTGCGGTCGCCGTCTTCGCTCCGAGATCGGTCTCGAACTCGGATGGTACGGCAACGTCGTGCCTGATCTCGTCTCGCGCGGAGCAGCACCCCTTGAGAGACGACCTGGTTGGGCTGCTGATGATGGCCCTCGGTCGGGCTGGAGCATCTGCCCAGGCGCTGAGCGTCTACGCCCGCTTCGAAGGGATGCTGTGGCAGGAATTCGGCATGCAACCATCCATCCGGCTGCAGCAGCTTGCCGACCGGCTCGTAAGGAGAGGCACGGCCAGGCTTCACGTCACGAGCGCAGCGCAGGGTCACGAATAGACAGACAGCGATCTGATCAGCCCCTTCGACTCCGTGTCACTGGCGACGAGATGGTGGACACCGTCTCCATGCCATGTCACCACCGATGGCATGCGACCGTCGGGGTCGTCCGGGTCCGGCTCGGGTCCGAGTTCGTAGATCGTGCCCTCCCTTCCCAGGATGAGCGCCTCCACAGGTGACGATCCATAGCGAACCTCGACCGCCAGACGTCTGGCCTCCTCCGGGCCCGGGCATGACTGGCTGACCACGAAACCTCCGTAATGGAGTTCCACCGTACGCCGCGTCATCGGCACGTCCCGCATTCGGTGGTCCCGAACGAAGACTCGAATCGCGTCCAACCCGAACCCGGCGGTGTAGGCGGGTTGGATCGGTTTGAAGGTGAGAAGCTCGGCCGCCTCCTCGATCGTGTCGGCCGATTCGAAGTGGGGGTTGCGCGGCGTATCTGTCACGCCGTGACGGTACCAATGACGGTCCCTGCCAACCCGCCGTACGGTCGCCACGAGACCCAGCAGATCGTGGGTGCCGCGTCCGTCTGTTCGGCCCCATCTCCCAATCCGGCGCCGTCCCAGAGAAACGCGGTCATGGCACCAGCACGGGCACCGACTGTGCCTGGAATCCGATTGGCTGATAGCTCCAGGTGCTGGCGGTGAACTCACCCACCACACCGAGGAGCATGCTGTTGGTGACCCGGGCCGAGTACGTATAGGTCCAATGTTCGCCGGGTTCCAGCCGATCATCGTCGTCGCCCACTCCCACTGTGGCAGATCCGAGGCTCTGTCCGCTTCCGTCGTTGAGCACCACTGCGGCGTGGATGTCGAAGAGGTCGACGGCGCTGGTCGGATTCACGAGCTCGATCGTCCATGTCACTCGCGAACCACTTGACACCGATGTGGCCGAGGGCCAGATCTCGACCTCGATCGGTGGGTACCGGGTGCCGTACTCCACCATTGCCACCACCGTCACTTCCGTTTCGACGGGCGTCGTCGCAAAGAACTGGATCGAGATGAAGCTGTCGACGTCGCCCTGCGTCGCGTTGCAGTGGACGAGCTGGAGCTCGCCAGGGTCGAAGGTGGTGTCCCCGTTCCCCAACAGCTCGGTCGGGCCCGTCAGGTACTCGGGCGAGCAGTTGCCGTAGTAGTCGCCGTATCGACCAGGAGTGGGACCGTAGCCCAGGCCGGTGAGATCGGTCGTGCCGGTGTTGCGAACCTCGAAGGTGGCCACAGGTACGTCGTAGACGTAGATCACCTCGGGCCAGATCCGCGCTCGGGCACCCAGTGCCGACCCCGTCGCCGGCTCTCGGAGGGCGCGGTGGAGGAAGGCGGCCATTTCTTGGCGGGTGACGGGGTCGGTGGGGCAGTATCGGTTCTCGGTGGGTGGGTTGCACCCGTAGGTGATCCAGGCGGCTCGGAGTCGGTCGATGTCGGTCTGGTGGATCGAGGTGTCGTCGTCCTCGAACCAGTCGAGACCGCCGCCCTTGTCGAGGTCGAAGGCACGAACCAGGAACGACGCCATTTGTTGGCGGGTGATCGGGTCGTCGGGACAGGCCATGGTGTTGGCGGGTGGGTCGCAGCCCTTGACGATCCCGGCGTGGGCGGCCCGATCGAGGTCGGCCTCGAACACCGACGTGTCGTCGTCTGTGAACCAGTCGCCGGTTCCGGCGTCGGTCAGGTTCAATGCCCGGGTCAGGAACGCTGCCATCTCACCGCGGGTGACGGGGTCCTCGGGACAGAACATGGTGTTTGCCGGCGGGTTGCAGCCGAGGGTGATTGCCTGGTCTTTGAGCCAGACGATGTCGTTGTAGAAGATGTTGGAGGGTGTCACGTCGTCGAAGCCGGGCCACGGTGTGGCCGGGGACGCCGGTGGGGCCGGCAAGCCGGTTGTCAGGATCAGGGCCAGGATCAGAACAAGTCGTGAGCGTCGCATCACACAGCCCCCTTGGAGGGTGCACCATCGTTTGGACACCTCCACTATCGCTCCACCCGTCGTCTCACTGGTAGAGCACACCGACCAAGAACACCCTCCCCCAGAACCGACTTCAATCGACGATGTCTGGGTAGATCACGTCGACCGAGAGCTCGGGGGCGTCGCGGGTCGTGGTGAACCCGTCGACATCCACCGGATCGTAGGACACGGCGATCTGCATGGCGGTCGGCTGGAACATGACAACCGATGCTTCGTAGGTCCACAGCTCGTCGAGCTCGAGTCGATCATCGCCGTCGCCTTCGACGTGGGTAGGCCCCGTCATCGGCATCCAGGGCCATTCGCCTTCCCAATGCATGACGTCGAGTGTGATCGGGATGTCGGATGGATTGGTGGCGGTCAGCGTCCAGGTGGCGACCTCACCGTACGGCACGGCGTCGGCGGAGGTGGACACCCAGAACCGCAGCGGGTGGCTGATGGCGACATCGAGTGTGGCTCTCGCCGACACCGTGGCGCCATCGAGGGCGATGCCGATCCCGTCGACGTTCAACTCACCGGCGTATCCGGTCACCCCGGCACACCAGCCGTTCCACAACTCTCCCGGTTCTAGGAGGGCGTCGTCGTCGCCGAGCAAGGGAACCGGTGGAACGATCGACGATGACGTACACGGCCCGAAGTCGGGTGCCCAGAGCGACACATCGCTCAGTGGCTCTGACCCCGAGGCCCGCAGCTCATAGGTGGCAACGAGGTCGCCCCATCGGTACAGCGTCTCCGGCCACAGACGACCGTGGATGGCCATCCGTGCTCCATCGACTGGTTCTCGG
Organism: uncultured bacterium; assembly: GCA_963785075.1. Lineage (GTDB taxonomy): Bacteria > Actinomycetota > Acidimicrobiia > Spongiisociales > ZC4RG35 > JAOUGY01. The sequence goes on along the minus strand of CAWATW010000009.1, from coordinate 249,596 downwards.
AGGGCGCGGTGGAGGAAGGCGGCCATTTCTTGGCGGGTGACGGGGTCGGTGGGGCAGTATCGGTTCTCGGTGGGTGGGTTGCACCCGTAGGTGATCCAGGCGGCTCGGAGTCGGTCGATGTCGGTCTGGTGGATCGAGGTGTCGTCGTCCTCGAACCAGTCGAGACCGCCGCCCTTGTCGAGGTCGAAGGCACGAACCAGGAACGACGCCATTTGTTGGCGGGTGATCGGGTCGTCGGGACAGGCCATGGTGTTGGCGGGTGGGTCGCAGCCCTTGACGATCCCGGCGTGGGCGGCCCGATCGAGGTCGGCCTCGAACACCGACGTGTCGTCGTCTGTGAACCAGTCGCCGGTTCCGGCGTCGGTCAGGTTCAATGCCCGGGTCAGGAACGCTGCCATCTCACCGCGGGTGACGGGGTCCTCGGGACAGAACATGGTGTTTGCCGGCGGGTTGCAGCCGAGGGTGATTGCCTGGTCTTTGAGCCAGACGATGTCGTTGTAGAAGATGTTGGAGGGTGTCACGTCGTCGAAGCCGGGCCACGGTGTGGCCGGGGACGCCGGTGGGGCCGGCAAGCCGGTTGTCAGGATCAGGGCCAGGATCAGAACAAGTCGTGAGCGTCGCATCACACAGCCCCCTTGGAGGGTGCACCATCGTTTGGACACCTCCACTATCGCTCCACCCGTCGTCTCACTGGTAGAGCACACCGACCAAGAACACCCGGTGTTCACGAAAACGGTCCACCGGAGAGCACCTTGGCGACGATCGCCGGTTCGTGAACGGTCTCGCACGGGACCCCGTCCAGGTCGGCGTCCATCCGGTCGGGGGCTCCGACGAGCGACCAGTATGCGAGCGACCAGAAGTAGGCGGAGTCGGCGGGACGCCCGACACCGCCGAAGACCCCGCTGACGACTTCGGGGTCCATCAGGTCGCGGCACATCAGATCCGAACCGGCGAACGCCAAGGCGTCCGCCAGCCCGGCCGCCGAGTCGGGAACGTCGGTTCCGACCGTCCACGCCGCTCGGCCGTCGCCGTCGAGGACGTAGATGACGACCCCGGCCTCATCCAGCTGGAGGTCGGACGAGGTATTCGGTACCAATCTGCAGCCGAGAACCGTTCCGACCGGGATGGCGCCGCTCTCTGCGCAAACGACTTCGCTCGGTCCGAGCACGCCCTCGGGAGGTTCGGACGCCTCATACTCCTCGGCGAGGCCTGCTTCGACAGTGGCCACGGCCGCTTCGACCGTTGCCGTCGCTGCCCCGGCTGCCGTGGTCGAGGGAACGGCGCTGGTCGTCGTCTCAGCCCGGGTGGAGGTGGTCGAAGTTGCCGTTGTGGCGGTGGTGGCGACTTCGTCGGTGGTGGCGCCGGCCGCCGGTGATGACGTGGTTTGGGCGGGCAGGGTCGTGGTGGTGGCGGCGTTGCCGCAGGCAGCGACAATGACCATCAGGACGATCAAACCCGCCAGGTTCCTGGTGCGCATGATGCCCTCTTTCGCGGCGCAGAACCGCGCCGACTTCTCGATTCGAACTTATGCCTTGTCGATCGAGTTGCCCAGGGCTGTATGGATCGAGAATCGGATCGGTGATGCGCGACGTCTCGGACCCGCGACCTCATGAGGGAGATCGGCGGATCCGCACAGCTGGGGGTTTCGGCGCCGCCCGGGGGCACGCCGAGCGGTAGGCTCCCGCCGAATGGGCAACCCACCTCGGCCAACGAAGATGCTGATCGCCGGCGGAGTGGGCTTTCTCGGGCGGGCGATCGCAAACGCCGCTGCAGCGGAGGGCTTCGCGGTCCACGTGACGTGGCGCACGCGACAACCGGGCCCGGGTGTTGTCGGCCACCGTGCGTCGATCGACCAACCGGGCCACATCGCCGCCATCCTCGATCGTGTCGCACCCGACGTCGTGGTCAACGCGATCGGAGGGCCGCATCGACCACAGAGCGCCGAGGAGAAGCTGGCGGCATGGCGCGACTCGGCGGTTGCGACCACCTCTCTTCTCGAGGCGTGCCGGCATAGAGGGACCCGCTTCGTGCACCTCGCCTCCAGCCATGAGTTCGCCCCGTCCCCCCTTCAACACGACGAGGCCTCCGCCATCGGCCCTGTGAGCCTCCGCGGTGTCGCTGCGAACGCCGCCACCAGCGCCGTGAGGCTGTGGGCGTCGGAGACGGGAGCGCCGACCGTGATCCTCCGACCGTTTTCCGTCTACGGGCCTGGCGAACCGGAAGATCGGGTGGTGCCCACCGTGCTTCGGGCGGCCATGACCGGCGTCCCGTTCAAGACCACGGCCACTCCTTCCAGCCGTGATCTGGTGTTCGTCGACGACATCGCGCAGGCGGCGATCGCCGCCTGCCACGATGAGGTGACAGGTGAGTTCAACCTCGGATCAGGAGTGGGAACCACGGTGCCCGAGTTGATCGCCGCCGCCGAGGCGGCCACTGGCCGGACGATCGACGTGGTCCACGGCGAGTTCGAGCCTCGGCCCTGGGATCGGGGGCGATGGGTGTCTGATCCGTCCCGGGCCGCAGCCGTGCTCGGCTGGAAAGCAGAGACGACGCTCATAGACGGACTGCGCCGCTCCTTGGCATGACACTCCCCGTTGATCGTCTTGAACGTCTCAGATCGATGGAAGGCAGTCACTTCTGGTCGATCGGCCGTGATCGTCTCGTCGACCTTCTGATCGCGCGCCACGCCATGAGCGCCCCGTTCGTCGACGCCGGCGCCGGGACCGGGGACTACGCCCGCAGGCTCGCGACGGGCTGTGTCTGGTTCGACACGGGAGCGGTCGAGCCGGGTGGAGTGCGAGCCACCGTCCTGGCGATGCCGCTCGGCGACGCTGCGGTGGGGACCGTGCTCGTCCGCGACGTCATCGAACATGTCGACGACTCCGCCGCACTCGACGAGGCCTTCCGGGTGCTCCGACCCGGAGGACATCTGCTGGTGACCGTCCCCGGTTGGCCGTCGCTCTGGGGTCCTCGTGATGTGGCGGCGGGACATCTGCGGCGCTACCGGCGCCGCAGCCTTCGAGCGGTCGTGGAACGCAGCGGATTCGAGGTCCGGGAACTGCGCGGGTATCAGTTCTTCCTGCTGCCGGCGCTGATCGGCGTGCGTCTGGTCGCCCGGGTGACAGGGCAGGAACGCCCTGAACGCGAGGAGCAGGTGGGCGGGCTCAACCGCATTCTCACCGGTATCAACCTGCTGGAAGCCGGCCTCGCCAGATGGCAGGCGCCGGCTCCGCCCACCGGCTCCAGCCTGGTGGTGGTGGCGGTGAAGCCATGACGGTCGAACTCTTCGTCTTCGACTCGACGCCACCGGTGGTGGAGGCGGTCGCCGGTGCCGGCGCCCTGCACAAGGCCGATGCCGTCGTGGTCGACTGGGAGCGTTCGGGAAAGAAGGTGCGCCAACGCCACGCAATCAGCCTGCTTGGCATCGACACCCAGATCGGACCCGATACCCGGGTCGACCTCGAAACCGTGATGTCCGCCTCCACCGTTCCCGTGATCTGCCGCATCGACGCGTGGTCGGCTCAGGGCCCGATCGACATCCTCGCCGCGATGGACGTGGGTGTCTCGGAGATCATCCTGCCGATGGTCCGTAGGCCCGACGAGGTGGAGCAGGCGCTCGCAGTCGCCGCAGGCCGAGTTGGAGTGGGGGTGATGATCGAGACGCTCGATGCGGTCGCGGCTGCTCGAGACATCGCATCGCTTCCCATCTCACGCGCGTACCTCGGGCTGATGGACCTCGCCCTCGAACGCGGAACACCGGACATATTCACCCCGCTGGAAGACGGCACGCTCGGGAGGGTGGCCGAGGCCTGTGTGGATGTTCCGTTCGGTTTTGGCGGGCTCACATTGCCGGGCTGCGGATTCCCCGTACCGACGACGTCCCTGGCCGCCGAGATGGTTCGCATCGGTGCGGCGTTCACCTTTCTCAGAAGGTCGTTCCTCGCCGACGCCGGCGCTGATCCCAGTGCTGGGCTGGCGGACATTCGACTGATGCTGGCCGACCTGGCCGCCCCGGCGCGTGTGCCCGAATGATCGACTCGATCACCTTCGTCGTTCCCAGCTATTCGACCGCCTCCACGCTGCCGGAACTCATCGACAGAATCGAGGCGCTGGCCCCTGCGTTCGCCCTTCGCCACTCGGTGGTGGTCGTCGACGATGCCTGTCCCGAAGGCTCGGGCTCGTTGGTGTCGGACCGGGAACACGTCCGGGCGTATCGCTTCGACGCCAACCAGGGCCAGCGGGTGGCGGTGCTCGCCGGGCTCGGACTTGTCGACTCGACGTTGGCTTGTGTGATGGACGCAGATCTCCAGGACGATCCCGATTCGGTCCGCCTCCTCGTCGCTGCCCTCGACCGCAATGGCGCCGACGTCGTGTGCGCCGGTCGGAGAGGTGACCACCAGGCGTTCCGGCGACGGATCGAGGCCAGCATGTTCAGAAGGGCGAGATGGCTCGCCAGCGGCGGGCGCATCCCCCCGGATGCCGGGCTGTTCCACGTTGCGACGGTCGCAGCCGTGCGGGCCATGATCGAGGTTGCCCGCCCAGGAGACGACCCTCTCGTCGCATACGCCCGGAGCGGAGCGCGGATCACCTCCGTCCCCGTGCGGAGGCACCGCCGGATAGACGGGAGATCGTCGTACACCACGAGGACCCGGGTGAAGATGGCGGCAGCCAGCATTCGGGGATTGTCGATTTCGGCTGGTGTGACCCAGCCTTTGCCGCAGCCCATCCGGGTCCAGCCAAGGGAGAGATCATGAGCAGCAGCCACAACGACTACCAGCGGTCGTACTACTCGTCGCGACCGTTGCCGCGCATGACCGTCGATCAGGCTGGGACCCCCTACGTGCAACGTCACGTATCCGAAGTCGTTGCGGCATTGGGCGTGGAACCCGGCGCCAAGATCTTGGACCTGGGCTGTGGTCTCGGCAAGTACACGGCAGCCCTCGCCGACCTCGGGTACGAGGTCACCGGTCTCGACCTGACGCCCGCCCTCGTCGACGAGCTGTCGCGGTTGAGACCCGACATTCCGGTCTTGCTCGCCGACGCCGCCGACCCGCCCGCCGAACTCTCCGGGGCGTTCGACGCCGTCACCGGGTTCTTCTTCCTGCACCACCTCGACGACCTCACCCCGGTGATGAGCGGAGCGCGAACCGCCCTGCGGGATGGAGGCACCGCCGTCTTCCTGGAACCCAATCCGGTATACGTGCCCTATTGCCTGCAGATCACGCTGACACCGGGCATGACCTGGCGGGGAGAGAAAGGGATCTTCAAGATGACCCGGGCGAGGCTCGCCACTGCAGCCCGTGAGGCCGGGTTCACAGACGTCGAGTTCGAGGCGTTCGGTGCCACTCCACCCGCTCTCACCAACCGCAACTGGGGTCGGCAGCTCGAAGGGGTGATCGAGCGCGTCCCCGGATGGTCGAAGGTCGGAGCGTTCCGGCTGATTCGCCTCGGATGATCTGGGTGGCGCTGGCGGGGGTCGCGACCCTCGTTGGCGCGTGGTACCGGCCCGTCTCGGTCGACGAGGCGTGGAGTCTGGTGGTGGCTCGGCGGATGAACCGAGGCGATCGGCTCTATCGCGACGTGTTCTACGGGGCGGCTCCGCTGGCGATCTGGTTCCAGTCACTGGCGTTTCGAGCGCTTCGCCCTCAGGCTGTGGTGGTCCGGACGCTCACCGTCGGGTACGTGATCGCCGAGATCTGGGCGGCGACGGTTCTCGTAGGCGGCAGCCTCGCCGCCGCCTCCTTCGTGGCAGGCGCCACAGTGGCGTTCGGGGGGCTGCACCTCGCCGTGCACAACCATTACGGACACCTGACCGCCGCCACGACATTGTGGGCGGCGGTGGCGGTCGTCGAGGGTCGGCCGCTGCTGGCGGGACTAGTCCTGGGGTTGGGGATCCTCGGCCGCTATCCCGTGGGCGTGCTGGCGGCGACGTCTCTTGGGGCGGTCGTCTGGGTCGGCGACGGGTGGAGCCATGCGCTCCAGTTGCTGGCTGCGTCAGCGATCCCAGCGGCCGTCGCGGTCGCCGTCAGGCCATCGAGCGTCCGTTGGTTCTTTCGCAGGGCGGTTGCGAACAAGGGCGAGTACCTGGCGACGGGGGGTGTTGACCCGTGGTCGTGGATCGCCACCCGACGCTGGAGACGATGGGATCTGGCGGTGGTGCAGGCGGCGATGGTGGTGGCGATGGTCTTGGTGGTGATCACCCCGATGGTCGCCGTCTGGGCCTTGGCGTCCGGAGTGCAGAACGCCTCGATCGCCGTGGTCCTGGCGGGAGTGGGGGCCTCGGTCGTGTTCCCCCGCTTCGATGGAGCGCATGCGGTGGCCGCCGCACCGCTCGCGATCCCGGCGCTGGGTGTAGCGCTGAGTGGCGCGTTGGGGTGGTGGATCGGTGCTGCGGCGTGGACCGCCGCTGCGGCCGGGCTCTGGGCGCGTCGGTCGTTGACGCGGCGTGCAAGAATCCGAAGAGATGTGCCGAGCCTCAAGCACCTCCCCGTCGCACCGCTCCACGGCGGGGTGTGGCCCGATGAGACAGAGGATCTCCCGGCCGAGGTCTTTCTGCTCCGGATGGACGCAGCGACGATCTATGCCTGTGGGGGCGTCATCAACCCCACCCCGTTCGACTATCCGGCCGCTTCGACGTTCGGGCGTCGGGGACAGCGCTCGGTGCTCGATCAGTTTGCGGCCGGCATGGCCGTGTGCGAGGGCTGGCACGATCGTTCGAGCCCCCTCACCCCGTGGGAAGTCCTCGACGGACTGCCAGATTCGGGTGGCCGGCGGGCACGCCTCGGCAGGCTCCTGCAAGCGGATGCTGGAACCGCCATGGGCTGAGGTTCGGGTACCTCGAGACCTGTGAACCCTGACGAACGGCCCTGCAAACCGGCGGCGCCGTGCAAGATGTTGGGTGGAGCTTCATGGAGGAGACGTGAGTCGAACGAAGAAGACGCCCCGACAGGCCGCCGATCGCAGCGATGCTGCCCACGATCACCAGCCCGAGTCTCATGAGCATCCGGGATCCGACGACCGCCGATCGATCGCTAGTCGCAGGGCCGCCAAGCTCCCGCTTCCAAAGGGAGCGACCGACCGCCGTCGGACGTCATACGGGTACCGCACGGCGCCTCGTCACGGTGGTCGGTGATTTCCACCGGCGACGGTGAGCAGCTCGCGGAGACGCTCGTGGTGCGCTGCAAAGCGTGCGGCGTTCTGTTCCCGGCGGGCCTGCAAACCGACCGGGCGTCGCTCGAGGCGATGGTGGTGTCGAACACGTACCGGTGCCCTGACTGTGGGCGCGACGCGGTCTACGTGAAGGCGGACCACACTCCTCTCCTCATCACCTCGCTCTGAGTGGAGGGCTGTGGGTCGGCAGCAACTGCGTGGCACGCCGGCCTACTCTCCGGTCCCGTGAAACGTGCCGAGAAGGCGAAGCGGGTCGGCGAGATCCTCGACGACCTCTATCCCGAACAACACGTCCCGCTCGACCATCGCGATCCCTACACGCTGTTGGTGGCGGTGGCGCTGTCGGCCCAGACCACCGACAAGAAGGTCAACGAGGTCACGCCTGCGTTGTTCGACGAAGCCGATACCCCCGCCAAGATGGCGGCGCTGGGCGAAGCCCGTATCCTGGAGATCATCCGCGAGATCGGCCTGGCCCCGACAAAGGCCAGGAACCTGTGGAAGGCCGCCAACCAGATCCTCGATGCCGGCGGCGAGGTGATCCCAGACTGGGTGTTCCTCGAGTCACTGGCCGGCGTGGGTCACAAGACGGCCAGCGTCGTGATGGCGCAGGCGTTCGGCGTCCCGGCCTTCCCCGTCGACACGCACATCCACCGGCTCGCCGTCCGCTGGGGTCTGTCGAGGGGAACGAAAGTCGAACAGACCGAGCGTGATCTGAAGGCGGTGTTCTCCAAAGACACCTGGAACCGACGCCACCTCCAGATCATCTACTTCGGTCGGGAGCACTGTCCTGCCCTCCGCCATGACCTGACCAGCTGCATGATCTGCTCCTGGGCGGCGACCAAAAGACGCCAGCGGTCCGGACGGTAGGGCGAACCATCCGCCCGGTGTGGCCGGGGGCGTAGGGTTCGGCTGCCATGGCCGGCCCGACGCCGACCAGCTGTAACGCTTTTTCGCCGCCGGACTTCGCGCCCGGGGCCGAACTCCACGTCCGGAGTGGAGAGGTGGAGCCTCGCCCGCAGGTCGATCGCGGCAGCCCGGAAGATCGACCTGGGCGATCACGACCGAGTGGCCATCGTCGGCGAGCCGAACGAGGCAGCTTCCCTCATCGAGGAGTCCGCCTGACGAGAGCACGGCCGCGCCGTCGGCCGTTTCAGCGCAGGAGGTCGGTCAACTCGTCGTAGGTGTGGATGCCATAGGAGGCGCCCATCGTCTCCTGCCAGTTCCACTCCATCGCCTCGAGCGCTTCTGGCGACAACTGGTATCGGACCGGGTCGTGGTCGCCACGAGAGACCTTCGTCGACCCGATTCCAACCGGCAGGGCACCCACTTCGTAGGAACGTTCCCGGTGGAGTAGATCGTTGAATCGGTCCTCGTGGGCGAGCATGTAGTCACGGGTCGAGTGGTGCGTGGCGAGGTCGATGAGTTCGTCGTCGGCCTCGATGCCGGTGAAAGCGGCAATGCGCGCCACGACGGGCCGCAGCTCTTCCTGCATCATTTCGTAGGACAACAACAGCACGTTGGGGTTGTCGCGCTGGCCCCACCACGACTCCATGTGGGTCCAGTAGTCCTTGCCTTTGCTGCGGTCGAGATGTGGAGCCAGATACTCGTCGAGAGTCACGGTGCCCGGCGCGAACATCCACCCTTCGTACATCCGGTAGTACGAGATCATCACCGGCTTCGGTGCCCGGAACGAAACGATGTACCGGCACCCTTTTGGCACCGCGTGATACGAATAGTGGCTCTTGAAGGCTCGGGGCCACCAGCCCTGGTCGGCATCGAGGTCGACGCCCAGTGCGTCGGCCACCTCGATCCAGGGGCTCAGACGAGAGATGTCGTCGAAGTCCATGTCACCGCTTGACCGGAGCATGTGGACGATCTGCTGGATCCAGGTGGTCCCCGACTTGCTCCACGGACTGATGATCACATCCGAGGGACGGGGCTTGAAATCCTTGCCCTTCTCGAATGTGATCGGAGGGAAGATCTTGTTCTTGGTCGCCACCATCTCGTCGTAGCCGTTTGGAAGTCGGGTCGCCGCCATGAACCGGAGGGTAACCCCCGCATCGGGGGTTTCTGCTTCGTGGCCAGGCACCGTCGCACTAGGTGTCGAGATCACCCTTGGACTTCGATCCGGTTGCCTGGACGACGGCCTCGGCCACGCCGTTTGCACCTATCAGCAAGGCCATCCATCCGATGATGGTTCCCACGTTGTCCTCGCCGACGGCTTCACGTCCACCCGGGAAGGTGAGCACGCCGATGACCAGCACGACTGCCGACAACGAGGCGGCGGCCCGGATGGTGTCGAAACGGGTGATCCCCACCAGGAGGCTTCCGAGGGCAGTGCCGCCGACGGCGATCGGAAAGCGCAGTTCCGGCCCGAGGCCGAGGTTGCCGCTGCCGCTGGCGAGGAGGATCAGGATCACCGCGGCCACCGCACTGATCGGGGCGACATAGGCCATGCTCTCCTTCAGTTCGCCCTTGGCTCGCGCCCCGGTTACGGCGAGGGCCACGGCCACCAGAGCCAGCAGCCAGGCGACCGGTCGCCACACCGGGCTGTCCGAAAGAACCCAGTCGAGCGGCCACGCCACCACGGCCGACCAGAACGCGATCACGGCCACAATCCCCGTTGCGGTCAGTGGGGTCATCCAGTCCCGGATGTTCGGCATCGATTGGTCACCGGATCTCTCAGCAGGCGTCATCCACGGAGCCTACGGCGTGAAGGGCGACGACGTGTGAGGGAAGGGTCGTAGGCTCGTGAGATGCGACAAGCACAGCTCCTGGCCCATGGCGAGCTGGTCGACCACCTCGGTCCCGACCGGGCCGGCGGCCGGTTCTTCGTGCAGTTCGAGCTGCCGGTGGGCGTGCGTGACCTGGTGCAGTCCTGTGGCATTCCTCACGTCGAAGTGGGCCGCCTCGAGATCGACGGCGGCGCCGTGGAGTGGACGACACGGGTCGACGGAGGTGCCTCTATCGAGCTGTGGCCCCGGTACCCGATGGATCATGCGGAGCCCGATGCCCGGTTCCTGCTCGATGTGCATCTCGGGAAACTGGCGCGTCTACTCCGGCTGCTCGGCCTCGATACGGCGTATGGGAACGATGCGACGGACGACGAGTTGGCGGTGAAGGCGGCTGTCACCGGGAGGAACCTGCTGACTCGCGACCGGGGGCTGCTGATGCGCAGTGTGGTGAACCGGGGCCGCTGGATTCGGGCAACAGATCCCGAGGCGCAGGCATCGGAGATCGTGGGGACGTTCGGTCTTGCCGACCGGACCCTTCCGTTCTCGCGATGCATGGACTGCAACGGGCTGCTCGAACCGGCGGACCCGTCGGACGTGACCGTTCCAGCCGGCGTAGCCGGGCGCCACGTCGAGTACCGACGCTGCGAGGGGTGCGGGCGGGTGTACTGGCCTGGGTCGCACCACACCGGGCTCGAAGAGGTGATCGACCGGATCCTGTCTTCGGTCGTCTGATCAGTCGTCGGGCGGTGGTGGAGGTCGGAAGTCGAGCCCGCCCGTGATCAACGCCTCGGCATCGCCGATCAGGTGTGGTGGGGCACCGATCGTGATCTCGAGCATGATCGGTCCCGTGCCCTGTCACGCGCTCAGCCCGATCGAAGGCGACTGAGTCCAACCCAGCGCCGAAGGTCGAACCCGCAGGGACGATCAACAGGACGATCCGCGACCGGCCTCGAGTGCGAGGACGCGGGTCGTAGGAAGCGAAGGATCAGCGTCGAGCTTGCCGCTGATCGAGTCGTCGACTGAGAACCTCCACCCTTGATCGCACTCCGACACGAACTCGTCGGGGAGGTGGAGCGCCTGCCCGTATGCGGCAAGAAGATCGGCGGGCGTGGAGCCCACACCGATGCCCCGTGCATCGGACAGACCCGGTTGGTCGACCGACCAGTACACAAGATGCGGTTCGCCGTCGTCCCGGTAGTAACCGGCATCGCTGAAGACCACGCTCAGTCCGACGTCGTCCCAACGTGCGTAGCGGAAGTAGCGGATCGCGGCCCAGCCGTAGGGGAGCACGTACTCCTCTGCGAGCGGATCGATCAGTTCCGTCGTGGAGGGCGGCCCGAGGCGTTCCTCGAGGGCAGGCAGGGCGGTGTCGACCGGCTGCCCGAACACCACGCCGTCGAGGCCATCGGCGCGCAAGGTGATGGCCAGATCCTCAGTGAAGGAAGCCGGGGTATCGACAAAGCGGGCGTGGCCCGCGAACGACAGGGTCTCAGGTTGTGGGTCGGGCGAGCCGAGATCGAACAGGGTGGCGTGTCCGCTCGACCCGGCCGGATCACACGCGTTGACGATCAGCCACGAACCCGACAACGACAGGCCGCACGGTCTTCCTTCCAGAGCTGCTGGTGGCGTGAGTCGTGCGAGTTCCTCGGCGGTGGCAACGCTCTGCACCACCACGTCGTCCGTGTCCGCGGCGGTCGGAACGAAGAACCCGATCGTCGTGCCGTCGCTGGACAACGTCCCGCCGTGGGCGCACGAGGTCTCGGCGACGTCATCGGATGGGAAGCAGTCGCGGGAGGCGGGCACACCGGGGCGTTCGATCGGCTGGCCGGTCGTGTCTAGGAGAACGAGGCCACGACCGAACAACCGATACTCGGTGAAGAGGATCATGCCGGCCCCGGCCGATACGTCCTCGATCCACCACTCGTGTCCACGAACCCGATACAACTCGGTGACCGTCTTGTGAGCCGTGTCGTAGAAGCGGAGCGCATCGGACATGTCGTCATACAGCACCGTTCCCTCGTGGCGGGTGTAGAGCACGTCGAATCCCTGCTCCGTGGCCCAGGCGTCGTGCAGGGTCAGTTCGAGGTCGGTGCCGACGCCCGTCACGAGCAGCTCACGGGGCGCTTCCTCACCTGCGGGAACCCAATACACAATGGTCAACGGGTCGGCTTGGTCGGCGAATCGCCCGGCATGTAGTTGATAGAGCAAACCGCCGTCGCCGTCGTCGACCGCACGGGCAACTGGTTCGCGCACGAGACGGGTCACCGCCCCGGTCGAGTCGACTCGGAAGACCCCTTGATCCGATGTCACGAGGATGGGAAGCCGGGTCTCGGAAGGAATCGTCGTGGTCGTTGGCGGCATGGACGTCGTGACGGCGGCGTCTGTCGTGGTCGAGGTCGCGAGAGTCGAGGGTTCGGAGATCGGGGACTCAGGAGGCGGCACGCCACACGCGGCCAGCACGAAGACCAGGGCGAACAACCAGGCCAGATGGCGACACACCCAACGCCTCCAGTTCTCGTTCCCACGATGGGAGTCTCAAGCTCTCGATGCCAGAGGCGATTGGTGGAACATCGGCAATAAACGCGCTCGCACCCCTCCCCGGGAGCACAAGCTTCTGTCGGCGATGTGGCGGGAAGAACTCGGTGGAACGCATCGTCCGGGAATCGGCCTCGATGTCCCGAGCGGCGATCCGGTGCCGGCAGGGCCGCTCGAACCGGTTCCGCTCGGCAGCGCCGCCGTGCGTCGACACGGCTCGGACGTCGTTGCATTCTCGGTGGCCGTCGGGGTCCATCGGTCGATGGAGGCTGCAGCAATCCTCGCGGGGGAAGGCACCGGAGTTGCCGTCGTCGACCTTCGCACGGTCTGGCCGCTGGACACCGAGACCATCTGCGCGATGGCGCAGAGTGCCGGCGGTAGTGGTGGTCGACGAGGACTACGCATCCTTTGGTCTCTCGGGGGAGATCGCGGCCGTGCTCGCAGAGAGCGGAATCGCTAGTCCGTTCGCCCGGGTGGCGACGACGGGAGTGATTCCATACGCACGCCATCTGGAGCGAGAGGTGCTCCCCTCCGTCGAGCGAATCGCCGAGGCGGTGCGCCGACTCATGGCCCAGTCCGCGTAGGAGACTGGTCTTATCCGAGGAGCGCCTCGATCTCGGCGGTCGGGTACACGGTTTCGCAGGGGATGCCGTTCTTGTCGGCGTCCATTCTCTCGGGGGCCCCTTCGGTCAACCAATAGGCCACCGCCTGGGCGAAGTCGAAGCCGGCGGCCTCGAGGTCCCTGCAGAACAGGCCACCTTCGGTGGGGATGCCGGCGAAGAAGCCCGGGTCGAACACGGTCGAATCCTCGTCGCAGGGGATCGAGTTGCCGTCGGTGTCGAGGCCGCCCGGCATTCCGTTCGCCACGAAGTATCCGATCACCTGGTCGTAGTCATTGCCGAGCGTCTCGCAGGTCGCGGTCGGCCCGAAGAGAGGCCCCTGCCAGGCGGGTCGATCGGGTGGCTCGGTGGCGAGCAGCTCCCACCATTCTTCGTCGGTGAGCCGACCCTGATCGGCGTCACGCCAGAACTCGTAGTACGAATACACGCCACCTTTGGCGATCTGGAACACCCCATCGTCTCTCGGCACCAGCACATACAGGGTGTCGAAGTACCCGGTCCCGATCTCCAGGATTTCGTAGGTCGTGCGCATGATGTCGACTGCGACCGCGGCATTGCGATCCTGATCCGGCATCGAGTCGTACAGCTCGCCGGTCCGGTCCGACGACCGGATCCACAGCGCCTCCATCACCGAGCCGATCGAGGCCAGCCAGTCGTTGTCCTCGACGGAGATGGTGCGACCGGCCAGCTCGTCGGTTGCCAGTCGTACGAGCCGACCGTAGAAGTCACGAAGGGCATCCAGGAGGGCGGCGTTGTCACCATCGGCGGGCAGCAGGCCGCGGTTGGCGAGACCGTCGGCGAGCAGACCCACGACCGCATCCATCCGAGCGAATGCAACCGGGTTCGGTTCCACCCAATGACGGGGTTCGAAGGGCGGCGGATCGAACCCGCCTTCGGCCGCGAAGGACTGCTTGGCGTAGAGCACGGTGTCGTGCTTCAGCTCGGTGTACGAGCCGAGCCCGGTCTGGAGATCCTTGCGCTCCCAGGCATCCTGCCCCATGAATTCGGGGTATGCCTGGCCGAGCGGCGTCCACACCGGTTCGAGCGCATAGAGCCAGGCGTCGTACACCGTTGCAGCCCAGTCCGGGGTGGTCCGCTCGGCGAGCATCGTCGTCATGGTCGCCAGTTGATCATCGTAGTTGGCCCACCGCTCCCCGGTCTCCGGGTCGGTGAGCGTGCCTTCGTCGTCCATGATCTCGTACGCGAGGTCGGAGCCAAACGTGGCGACCAGGTCGAGCGGCGTTGCGTACCGGCGACCGAAGGGAGGATCACCGACCGAAGGGAACCGGAGCTGGTCGTAGACGTAAGAGTCGATGACGAAGCGAACACCCATGATGCGAACCGATGCCGCTTCGGGATCGATGCCGACAGGACGCTGTTCCAACAGCGCGCGACCGGCGGCGCCAGCCACGTCCATGTCCAGTAGGGCGGGGTTCGCCCGCCACCCCGGCACCAACTCGTCGAGTCGGTCGGCGAGCTCGAACGGTGAGTAGTCGTCGGCGATCCCGACGAGGAATGCAGTCGGTTCGTAGATCAGTGCCCATGCTTCGGTGAGGTCGGGTCGGTTCACCAACACCCGGGTGGCAAGTGCCCCCAGCAGCATCGTGTCGCCGCGTCCCACAACGAAGTTCTCGTTGCCGAGCAGCGACATACCGCGGAAATAGCGTTCCAGGTCGGCGGTGCGTGTGTAGTGCCCTCGGGGTTTGAAGAGCGAGTAGTCGACGAGACCTTCCATCGACACCTCGGCGTCGGCGGGACCCAGGCCCGTGATCGGGGAAGGCACGAGCTGGACGGCCTCGGTTGCCAGCGCCACTTCCTCTTCGGCGAGCGATCCGATGACACCGACGTCGACTCCGGCGAGCTCTGCGGCGGCTTCGTACAGCTGGGCCACCCGGTCGGCGGCCTCCGCCAGCTCGGTGCCGGCCAGTTGGTCTCGCTGCGTGCGCGCCTCGTCGACGAGCCCGGCGGCCAGCTCTTCCAATACGGGAAGCAACTCCTGCTGCTCGAGCTCGCGAAGAAGCTTCGAGAAGGCCAGATGCAGGTAGTGGTATCCCGCATCGGTGGTCACGAAGTAGGTCTCGCCGTACTCGTACGCACCCACCTGATAGATGGGATGCATCAACCTGGCGTCACCCGGAACCACCACGAAGCCCTGCTGCTCCAGCGTGGCCACGGCCACTCCGTCGAGGGCATAGGTCGGGGGCATGAACAGCCCGTCGACGGTCTTGGGGGTCGAAGGTCCAGCGTACGCGGGCGTGTCACCGAGCAGCGGGACTTCGATGAACGCACCGAATGCCGGTAGCCGCCGAGGCGTGACGGCTCCGGCGGGAGTCGCGACGCTGGTGGTGGAGGCTCCAGACGTCGTGGTGGTGACACTGCCTCGGTGGTCACCGTGGTGGACGGCAACGACGTGCTGGTCGACGTCGTCTCCTGGGTGCAGGAGGCGGCGGACATCGCCAGCACACTGACGATTACGACCAGGCGTCGCATGACGATCTTCCTCCCGGCGCGTCCTCGAGCGCACGCACCATCTGCACCCAGCATCGGCCGCGCGGCGAATCGATGCCAGAGCCGTTTGGTGCGTTCACCGACCGGTGATCACGGGGTCCAGGCGACCGTCCCGGTCGACGTCGGCGCATCCCGGAGACCCACCGCCAGGCAGCGCTTCGGCTGCCGTGAATCCGAAGTCCCACCACATCCACGCTCCCGTGCTCGTGATCGTGGGATCGTCCAGGCGATCGAAGGAAAGGGCGATCGAACCCGAACAGACCGCGAGGTCGGCCACCGGGGCGAGCATCGTTCCAGACGCCCACATCGGATCGAAGCTGTCCGGCTCGAAGACCCCGAGGTGGGCGCTCCTTCCGCGAGCGTCCTCGAAGTCGTGCTCTGGAAACAACTCGTTCGCCTCGTTCGGGCGAAACGGTCGCCGATAGGACACGACCACCACGTCGTCTCCGCTGCTCGTCGCATCTCCCCGATCAGCGGCAACGGCGTCGCCCCACGGAAAGTCATCGTGGGAGCCCGCCGACGAGGGCGCGATCGGTGGGTACGACACCAGGTTCCACCATTCGGTGCCCAGGAGCACCGCCGGACCCGAGGGCAGATCCCAGTCGTCGAAGAGAGGTCGCATGGCGGCGTGGTTGCCGTGACCAACCCGGTACGCGGCCGGGCCGTCGGCGTTGACGAGAACCTCCAGGATCAGGCCTTCCCGCGTGCCCGCACGCTCCTGATCGAAGACGAAATTTCCCAGGCCCGCGGCAACGACGGAGCCGCTGTCGATGGTCACCGGCTGAACCACGTGGGAACCGTGGCTCCAGACGATGTCGGCACCCCACGACGCCAGTCGGGTGGCCGCCTCGTGCACGATCGGGTCGGGCTCGCTGAGGTACTCGATGCCACCGTGGAGACTCACCACCACCACGTCGGCATCTGCGGCAGCAGACCTCGTGTCGGCGCGGGCTCGGCCTTCGGAGAACCGGATGACGCCTTCCGGGCCCATCCCGGTGAGGTCGAAGGCGAGAAAGGCGAGCTTCACCCCGTTGACCGTCGTCAGCGTCGGTTGCGTGTCCTCGACCCCGAGCGCGACGATATCGGCACTTGACAACGCTGCCACCGTGTCGTCGAGACCCCCGGCGCCGGCGTCCCCCGCGTGGTTGTTGGCCACCGTCATCATGTCGAACCCGGCACCGGCGAGCAGCGTCGCCGCCGCGGGGTCGGCCTCCAGGGCATTCGGGTTGTCGGAGACGTGGGGGCGGGTCGTGAGCGGAGACTCGAGGTTTCCCGTGGCCAGGTCGGCCGACGAAACAACGTATCGGATTCCCTCGAAGAACTCGGGGCCTTCGGCGGCGACGAGCGGACCGACATCCCGTCCGAGCATCACGTCACCCACGAACAACAGCCGTACCGCGCGACGACGACCCTGGGACCTGGTCGGCTTCAGAAACGCCCTGTTCGGTGGACCCACAGGAGGCGACAAATCCCATCGCCACTACGAGCGCCAGCGTTCTCAGCACGCCTCAGTCATATCGCACCAGTGTCCGGTCGGCTAGTGGCCGAGGGCACGGGTGTTGACGTGAGCGCTTCAGGGGATGAGGGCGAGCTTCCCTTCGGTGTGGCCGGTGAGGATCTGGCGGTGAGCTTCGGCAACCTCGGTCAGCGGATAACGACCCGCAACGAACACCCGGAGTTTGCCCTGGCCCACCAGATCGACGAGTTGAAGCCGGGCTTCATTGCGGATATCGGTCCCGGGGTCGGCGCCCGGACCGCCTCCCAGCAGCTTGATCCCGGCCTCGCCGCCACGTTTGAACCCGGCGATCGATGCGATGCGATCCCGATCGGGGACCAGCGCAAGCGAGACGTCGATCGCCTCGTCGGTCCCGACGAAGTCGAGCGCAACGTCCACACCGTCGGGCGTCATCGAACGGATACGCTCGAGGAGCCCGTCTCCGTACTCCACCGGTTCGGCGCCGAGCTCTCGCAGCTGATCGTGGCGTCGGGCGCCGGCGGTGGCGATGACCCGCGCCCCTCTGACGGCCGCCAGCTGGATTGCCATCAGTCCCACTCCGCCCGAGCCTCCG
Organism: uncultured bacterium; assembly: GCA_963785075.1. GTDB lineage: Bacteria > Actinomycetota > Acidimicrobiia > Spongiisociales > ZC4RG35 > JAOUGY01. The sequence continues at coordinate 231,959 of CAWATW010000009.1, read as the reverse complement.
TGCATGACCACGGTCTCGCCGGTCTGAACATTGGTGGCGGTGAGGGCATGTACCGCGGTTGCCCCTGTGAGCATGAGTCCTGCCGCCTCCGCCCAATCCATGTCTGCTGGCTTGGGTACGACCGTGGACGCCGGGACGAGTACGCGTTCGGCGTACCCGCCCTGAATGCGAAACGCGATCACCTCGTCGCCCACGGAGATGGCACCCGCCGGACCGGCGGAGCCGTCACCGATCTCAGTCACCACCCCCGCCGCCTCGAAGCCGAGTCGCTTCGGCAGGGCGGATGGGTCGGTTCCAAAAGTGCCGTTGTACGCTTTCACATCGGCGGGATTGACGCCGGCCGCACGGACGTCGAGGACCACCTCACCCGGACCGGGGAGGCCGACCTCTTCCTCGTAGATGGACAGAACCTCGGGTCCGCCATAGGCGGTGGCAGCGACGTATCTCGACATACTCCGAACCTACCGGTGGTTCGCGGTCAATGGGGTGAGGACCGTGGCTGCTTCCGGATCGCCGCCGGATCCATGGTTGGGCTCACGACGGGAAGGCCACCTCCGCTCCCCATCCGTTGATACGCCGATCAGCCGCCGGCGTCTCGGAGCTCCGCAGCGCGAGCGGCGAGCACGGTTTCGACCCGGCGGCGAAGCTCGGGGGTGCTCCGCATTGCCTGGTTGAGCACCGTTGCGGGGATCGAGAACATGTGCGTGTCTGCGATGGCGGTCACCGCAGCCATCCGAGGAGATCCAAAACCGGCACCCCAATCGACAGCGGCCATCTCACCGAAGAACGAGCCGGCGCCCAACGAGGCGATCGTCCGCTGGTCGAGCGTGACCTCCACCCGTCCGCCGAGAATCAGATAGACGGTGTTGTCCGTGTCCATCTCTTCGATGATCCGCCATCGTCCTGGTGCAATCGCCTCCTGACCCGCAGCCAGCAGGCGATCGACCACCGAAGGGTCGATGTTCTCGAACATCGGATGACGCCGGACCATCGTCTCGGTGTCGCCGTCGATCCAGCCTGTTCGGGCCACCTGGTCGAGCACGCCTGCGCTTCGCCGATCGGTCGCGGGCGTGGCCGCCGCCAGGAAGTCGAAGACCGAATCGACATCGGCCACCGTCGTCGACGGATTGAAGACACACATTCGCAACGAGTAGCGACCGGCCAGCCGTGTAGAGGAGATGAGCGCCTCACCGGAGTCGATGAGCTCGGCGAGCAGACCGGCATTGAGCTCTTCGAGTTCTGCCTCGCCTGCGCCTGCGGCCACGCGCCGAAAGCACACCACTGAGAGCTCCGCCCGGCTCAGCAACTCGAAGCGGTCGTCGGTCTCGATCCGCCGTTCGAGATGCTTGGCCAGCCGCATCGACTCTTCGATGGTTTGCCGAAATGCGCTCAGTCCCAGGTTCGAAACCGACATCCAGACCTTGAGCGATCGGCTGCCACGCGACAGCTGGAGGCCGAGGTTGGCGAAATTCGTCTCCTCCGCATCGTCGGCGTCCTCGAGGTATGGAGGTGTGATACGGAACGCATCGGCGAGGGCACCCGGGCGCCGAACCAGGAGGGCTCCGCACTCGAACGGCTGGTACAACCACTTGTGAGGATCGACCGTGATGGAATCCGCCTCTTCGATCCCCGTCATGAGGCGACGGCCGGCTTCGGTGAGCATGGCGAAGCCGCCATACGCGGCGTCCACGTGCAACCAGATCTGGTGTCGGGTGCACACGTCTGCCAGCTCGGGAAACGGATCGACCGCGCCGGTATTGGTCGACCCGGCCGCGGCAACAACCATCACCGGCTTCCTGCCGGCGGCGAGGTCGGCGGCAACCGCACGCTCCAACAAGTCCGGTCTCATCCGAAAACGGGCGTCGGTTGCCAGAACACGGACCTGATCGGAGCGGAATCCGAGCACCCTCGCGGCCCGCGCCAGCGACGAGTGAGCCTGATCGGACACATAGACGACGCCGCCCGGGTCCATCTCTCCGAGCGCCGCATGGCGGGCGCACGCCATCGCGGTCAGGTTCGCCGCCGAACCGCCGCTGACCAGCAGACCCTCGGCGGACGCGGGATACCCGAGCCAGTCCTTCATCCAGTCGATCACGACCAGCTCGAGCATCGTCAGGCCCCCGGCCTCGCGCCACGTGCTCGAGTCCAGATTGCAGGCTGCCGCGATGAAGTCGGCGAGGGCACCCGGCCACGTGCCGCTCGCAGGTATGTAGCCGAAGAAACGTGGGTGACCCCAGATCGCTGAATAGGGAAGGACATCGGTGGCGAGGCGTTCCAACAGCTGGTCCATTGGCACCCCCGCCTCGGGCGGTGGTTCCGACAGGCGAGATCTGAGGTCGGTCGCCGTGGTCTGTCGGAGGACCGGTTGGTCGTGGAGGGAGCCCAGCTGGCCGATGAGCCAGTCGACTACCGCGTACCCAACGCGACGCATCTCTGCGTCGTCGAGCGTCAGCGTGGACACGTCTCCTCGTTTCTCGATCGGGGGTGATCGCAACACGCAACGGAGTGCGGATACCCTCGGAAGATACGCGCGCGGCAGGTCTTGTGTGCCCGACCGTCGAACGTGGGTGGCGCTGGGCTACATGATGCCGAGATCGCTGTCGGCGGCGAACGCCGCGATTGCAGCCGCCTCGCCTTCGGCCTCCATCCGCTCCAGTCGCTCGTAGTAGTCGGCAAACTCCCGCAGGTGGGCGAGGGCGATCTTGGCCGTCACCACGGGATCGTCGCTTGTCACGTCGAGGTCGGGGAACCGGGTCCCGTGCTCGAGTTCCACGTTCATGCCGGCGGTCAAGGCATCGACAGTGATGCCTTCCTTCTCGAGGTCGAATCCGATCGAGTCGACGGCGGCCTTGGCATCGTCTGTCGTGAACATCACAGCACCTCCAAGAGACAATTTGGGCCGTCGCCGCAGGCCGCGCCAGGGCCGTTGGGCGTCCCCGGACGGGTTTTCGCGCACAAAAGGCGTGAATAACGCACGTTTTGTGCGCGAAAACCCGTCCGGTCAGGGGGTCAGATGGTTGGCGACTTCTTGGAGGAACTCGGCGGCCGGAGCTCCGTCGATGAATGCGTGGTCGAAGGTGAGCGACAGGACCATCTGGTTGCCCACCGTGACCATGCCGTCCGGATCGATGACGGGGACGGGACGGGCGGCGCCGATGCCGAGGATCGCGACCTCCGGGAGGTTGATCACCGGTGTGAAGCCGTCGATGCCGTAGTTGCCGAGGTTGGTGATCGAGAACGTCCCGCCCTCGTAGTCGGCGGCGGTCAGGTGTTTGCTGCGGGCCCGTTCTGCCAGGTCGCCGACGACGGCGGCGATCTCGTCGACCGACTTGTCGCCCACCTCGTGGATCACCGGCGCCGCCAGTCCCTCCTCGGTCTGGATCGCCAGCGAGATGTTCACCGTGGGCGATGGAACAAAGCCGTCACCTTCGCGGCGGCCGTTCAACATGGGATGGCCAGGAAGGGCAAACGAGACCGCCTTCACGACGCGAGCAGTGAGCCGGCCCGGGATGTCGGCCCCCAGCTCGACGGTCGTGAACAACGTGACCGGGACGGTTTCGGAATGACTGCGCCGCATGTTGCGGGCGATCACCGAGCGCAACGTTCCGCTCGTCCCGCCGCCTCCGGAATTCCGCACGTCTTCCTCGGTGATTCGGCCATCCGGTCCGGTGCCTGTGAGACTCACCAGATCCACACCCAGCTCTCGTGCCACACGTTTGGCCGCCGGTGAGGCCTTGATGGGTGGAGCGGCAGTAGAGGGTGCTGGCGCCGTACGTCGCCACCTCGTCCACCACCGAGCAGATCGGCCTGCCCTGGTGGATCGGGTCGCCGATGGCGACCCTGTCCACCACATGGCCCGCCTCGGGCGCGAACACTTCGTCGGACACCTTCTCGGCCTGGACCTCGGCCACCAGCTGACCGGCCGTGCACGCTCCGCCCTCGTCGACGAACCACGCCGTGACCACCGCCTCCTCTCCCTCGGCGGTGATCACCGGCATGAGAACATCGATCCGCATCTCGGATCAGCCCGCCACCAGCATGGCCGACGCCGCTTCGGCGATCCGATCCACCGAGGGCAACGCCCACTCCTCGAGCGGATGGCTGTACGGGATCGGGATGTCGGGCGTCGCCACCCGAACCGGCGGCGCATCGAGGTAGTCGAAGGCGCCTTCGATCACCGTGGTTATCACCTCGCCGGTCATGCCGAAGCTCTGATAGTCCTCGTCCACGACCAGAAGCCGGTGGGTCTTCTCGACGCTGGCGCAGATCGCCTCACGGTCGAGGGGAACCAGCGACCGCAGATCGATCACCTCGGCGTCGATACCGTCACCGGCGAGCCGTTCGGCGGCGTCGAGCGCCTTGTGCACCGACAGCCCCACCGTCACGATCGTCAGGTCGGAGCCCTCACGGGCAACCGCCGCCTTACCGATGGGCACCTCGTACGGAGCTTCCGGAACCACGCCGGTGGCCCGTGGGTTGTTGGTCATCCAGCCCAACCCCAACACGCCCTTGTGGAACATGTAGACGACGGGATTGTCGTCGCGGATCGCCGAGATCATCAGTCCCTTGGCGTCATACGGGTTCGACGGGGCGACGACTTTCATGCCCGGCAGATGGGCGAACGTGCCCCACAGGGTCTGCGAGTGCTGCCCGGCGTCGGAATAACCTCCGCCCACCGCAGTGGTGAGCACCATCGGCACCTTGACGTTGCCCCCACTGAAGTAGTGGATCTTGGCCATGTTGTTGTAGATCTGATCCATACACACGCCGAAGAAGTCGACGAACATCAGCTCGACGATCGGTCGCATGCCATGGGTGGCAGCACCGATGGCAGCGCCGATGAAGGCCGTCTCGGATATGGGTGTGTCCTTGATCCGGTCGGGGCCGAACCGATCCAACAGCCCTTCGGTGGCGCCGAAGATGCCGCCGTACACGCCGACGTCCTCGCCCATCACGAAGACCGACGGATCGTGATCCATCTCCTGGGCGATGGCTTCGGCGATGGCCTTCTGGGTGGTGAGCTTGCGTTCGGTGGTGGTGGTCACAGCGTCACCGTCCTTCCTGCGAACACATCCTGAAGGGCGGCTTCCGGAGCCGGGTACGGGCTGTTCATCGCAAAGGCGATGGCGCCTTCGACTTCGGCGTGCATCCGCTGCTGGATGTCCGCCATGTCCGCCTCGTTGAGGATGCCCTCATCGATCAGCCGCTTGCCGTAGGTGGTCATCGGGTCGCGTTCGTTCATGTCGGTCTTGAAGTCGTCGGAGCGATAGGCGTCGGCATCACCTTCGAAGTGGCCCCACAGCCGGTCGGTCTTCACCTCGACGAGGCTCGGTCCGTCACCGCGCCTGGCACGGGCGATCGCCTCGCCCATGACCTCGTAGACAGCCACGGGATCGTTCTCTGTGACGAGTACGCCGGGGATTCCGTATGCCGAAGCGCGGTCGCTGTTGTCGGCGATCGCCGTCGATGCGGTCTTGGGAACCGAGATCGCGTACGCGTTGTCCTCGCACACGAACACCACCGGCAGGGTCCACAGGGCTGCCAGGTTGATCGACTCGTGAAACGCCCCCTGGTTGGCTGCGCCCTCACCGAAGAACGACAGCGCAACGTTGTCGGTGCCTCGGTGCTTGAGGGCCATGGCTGCTCCCACCGCCACCGGCATGCCTTCACCGATGATCCCGGAGCAGCCGAAGCTCGGCTCGACCGAGAACAGGTGCATGTGCCCGCCCTTGCCCTTGCCGAGCCCGGTCTCACGACCGAAGATCTCGGCCGCCATCTTGTTCAGATCGACGCCTTGGGCGATGGCGACGTGGTGCGGACGATGGGTCGCCGTGATCGCGTCGCCCGACTTCAGGTGGGGTCGCATTCCCACGGCCACCGGCTCCTGGCCGGCGGCGAGATGCATCTCACCCGGAATCAGCCCGGCGGCGATGTCGAAGGCGGGGAGCTTGTCGGCGAAGTAGAGCTCTCTGATCCGCTCCTCGAATCTGCGGATCTTGACCATGGTCTCGTACATGTCGACCAAGTGCTCCCGAGGGATGTCCATGGGTCGACCTCCTTTCTGGGGTGCGAGCCTGGGGCGGCTCGGCCTTCCCGTGAACATCATCAAACCTACGCGGCCCCACGGGAGCATGTGCCCAGGATCAGGAAAATGCCGCTGCCAGGTCGATGACCCTGGGGCCGGGAACGACACGAGCGGCCGCGCCAGATGCTGGAAGGCGTCGTTCACCATCGAGCGCCACGAGGCCAGCCGAGGCATCGAGCTTCACCTGGGTGCCCAGCGGAAGGTCGTCGTGATCGTCCACCGGCACATCGAGTACGGCGCCCGGCCCGAAGACGGCCCGCACCGACCGTGCGCCTCCGAATCGTATGAGGCGGGCGTGTCCCGAGGCCAGCGGACCGAGAGCTGCGCTCACCGAGGCAATCCCCACGGCGGTTCGTCGCGACGACGTGACGAGCCCTTCCACGAGCGATGCCGGCTCCCAGATCGCCCCCGAGCCAACCCACCGGTCGCGAACCGTGACTGCATCGATCACAGCGATCGCGGTTCCCGCGGTGGTGTCGATCTCGACTGCCGTGGTCGGTGTGAACGCCCCCGGTCTGCTCGTCACGGCAAGCGCCGTCGCCAGGCCCACCACCGTGGGTTCGTCGGTGAGGGCGAAGGCGTTGTTCGTGCCTGCGGCCAAGGGCACGAGTGGAGCCTCCGGCCAACCTTCGGCCGCCGCCCTCACCGTTCCGTCTCCGCCCACGGTCACGATGGCGGCGGCGCAGTCGGCCAGGCGCGCGGCCGCACGCCGGGTGTCGGATTCGACGCCTTCGGCCTCCAGGTCGAGGAAGTCGACTGCGGCACCCGCCGCCCCTGCCAGCCGGATGGCGCGCCTCACGAGTCCCGCGGAATCCTCGAGCGCCATCACCCCGACACCGGCGACCGAACCGATTCCGACCAGGAGTCGGGCGACAAGGTTGGCCTTCTCCTCGATATCTATGACGCGTGCCAACCCGGTCAGCCGGCGGATGTCCTTCGAGGAAGACGGGTTGGCGACGAGGCCGATCAGCATGGCGACCAACGATATAGACTCGAACGGGCCACCGAGAGTCCGTGCGCGTAGGCTCGGTTGCGCCGGCGTATTCGGGTCGCACCGACGATCTCTCATTCGAGAGGAGGTGCCGGATGAACCAGGATGAAGCGCTCCACGAGGCGATCGCCCAACGATGGCACGACCTCGAGCGAGCCGCCGGCGCGGCGTGGCCCGAGATCGAACCGGAACTCGCGAGCGTTCTCCGAGCGCTCGAGGCCGGAGGAGCCGTCGATGCTCGATCACGAGTCGAACAGCTCCTCTCTCCTCTCGGCGAGGTGTGGAAGGAGGTCCAGAGGCTGGCTCGGAAGCTCCGGCCCCGTCGTTCGACCGGGGTGCCGGACCTCGAGTCGTTCGCCCCGCAGCCTCGTGTCCGGTATTCCGTCGTGCCGGTGCATTACGGAACTGACCGAGCGCCGTCCGAATCAGCCGAGCCCGATGACTACTTCACGGGCAATCGAGGTCAGGAACTCCAACTCGGAGTCGTGAGAGTCGCCATTCCAGACGACCACCGAATGGGCAATCTGGAGCGTCCCCGCTTCTGGAAGCTCCAGTTTCGCCAGAATCCCGAGAAGCACGTGATGCTTCTCGACCTGTCCCCGATGGAACTCGAGCAGTTCATCGCCTCGGCACGATCTGTGGCAGGCGACGAGACGGGGCTCGTCTTCGTCCATGGCTACAACGTTGGATTCGCCGCTGCGGCGCGCCGCGCAGCTCAGATCGCCTACGACCTCGATTTCGGCGGTGTGCCGCTGCTCTTCTCGTGGCCCTCCGAAGGCAAGGTACTCCGCTACGAGACGGACGGCGGCAACGCTCAATGGGCAGAGGGACACTTCCGATCGTTCATGCGTTCCTGCGTCGCGGACCTCGGCCTCACCCACGTCCATGTGATCGCTCACAGCATGGGCAACCGCACGCTCGCCGAGGTGTTCGGGTCGGTCGATTTCCTCGCCGGTGCCGAGGGAGCGTCGGTCGGCCAGATCGTCTTCGCCGCTCCCGACATCGATGCGGAGCGCTTCAAGGTGCTCGCCGGCAAGTTCGCGCAGCGGGCGCGTCGGTTCACCCTGTATGCGTCGTCTCGTGACAAGGCGCTCGCCGCATCGGAGCTCGTCCACAAGTACCCGCGCGCAGGTGACCCGGGCGCAGGGCCCGTGATCGTGGGCGGAGTCGACACGATCGACGCCACCGGGCTCGACACCGACCTGATGGGTCACGCCTATGTCGGAGACAACCGATCGATTCTTTCGGACGTGTATTCGCTGATGCGTACGAACAGCGGTCCGGGTGATCGCTTCGGTCTTCGCGAAGAGGCGACGGCAGCAGGCTCCTACTGGCGATTCGCGGCCGACTGACCACGTCATGATGGAATCCTGGCACGACCAGCTCCCTGCCGAGTACCTCGCAGAACCGATATGGTCCGCCCTCTCGCTCGACGCACAGATCCACTATCGCTGCGACGGCTGTGGCTTCGAGTACCGACTGAACCCGACCGTCTGCTTCGGGCAGCCGGCCATGGCGCAAGGGTGGTCGTGCCGTCGCTGCGAGACGGGAACTCTCGGGCTCGTACGCCACCTGATACGGATCGAAGCGATCTGCAACGACTGTGACTCGACGTACACCTCGCATTCGAACACGTTCCAGGCGGTCCAATGCCCACATTGCCAGTCGGCCTCGTACACGCCGATCGGGATGGGCGCCCCCGGCTTCCCTGCCGAGTTCGGCGACATCATGCGCGGGGAAGAGGTGTGGGGCGTCGACCCGGCCGCCGATGCCGAAGCGGTGCAGGAAGAGGTGACGATCCCCTCTGGCCTCCCCGACTACGTCAGGTACTTCGTCCCGGAGGCACACTTTGTTCGCCGACTGCACGGTTACGCCGACTATCCGGCTGGAGGCAAGTGCATCCTGCTCGGGCTCGAAGGCGAGCTGATCCGCGAGTACTTCCGTCGGACGGGTCAGGTCTCGGCGGGCGCTGCAGCGGTCCAGGTGCATGAGGAGTCCGTCGAACATGCAGTCGACGACACCACTCGCGCGCTGGCCGAGCACAACGTGTCGATGGCGGTGTACAGCCTCGGTGCGCGCGGCATGATCGAGGTGGCCGCCGCCTTGATGGCCCGACCGAACCTCTACGAAGAGGGCAGGGAGGCAGCCGAACGTGCGCTCGACCTCCACCGAAGAAGCGATCCGTCGGCCGGTGACGCCACGAGGATCCACATCGCCCGCATCGAACATCTGCTGGGTGACTACATCAAAGTCACCGCACAGACCGACGAGGACCGCCGGGAGGCCCTCGCCCACTTCGACACAGCGCTCGGAGAACCTTTGTTGCCGAAGTCGCTCCGGGCCGCCGTCAGGCAATCTCGCGCGGACGTGCTCGCCGGGCTCGAGACTCCGACGGTAGGCGAACGCCGGACCACACGCGCCGACTTCCGGTCCGTGCTCCGGATGAGTGAACGCGATCGGGTGTGGTCGAACAAGCTGACGACGTTCGTGAATCGGGCCGTGTCTGCCGAGGGCGACGGCGACGAGCGAACGGCTCGAGAGTCGTTGGAACGGGCAGCCGGAATCGCTCAGGACGAACTCGACCGGTCCGTCGACGAACTGAGTAGACGACAGGCCGCCGGCGTGTACGGCATGGTCTTCGACCGGCTCGCTCGCCTCGAGGTGCGACAGGGACGGTCGATGAATGCGCTGGCAGCCATCGAGACCGTTCGGGCTTCTTCGGTCTCGTTCCCGGGCGGTGGCGACGCCCCCAACCCCGGGGTGGCCGCAGACAACCTCAGGTGGCAGTGGCGCGCACTCAAAGGGATCTTCACGAACAGGGGCGCGGCTGCGTCGACGCCGACGCGTGCTCGCCTCGATGACGCGATCCGGCGGTTGGAGAGCGTCGACGGGCGTCTGCTTCCGCATGGCACAGCATATGTGTGCGTGAGCGCGGCCCTCGGCACCGTCACGGGCCTGATCGTGACGAGGGGTCCGGGCGGGCTGGAGCTGGACGCACACCAGTGGAAGGTGGATCCCGACGCGATCGAGGACCTCGCACTGCCACTCGAATCTGAAGACGAGCTCTTCGACAACCTCGGCGGCCTGGTGGATGCCGGCTACCGCGTCCTCCTGGAACCCCTGTCCGAATCGGTGGCGTCATTGGGAATCGACCAGCTCGCGGTCAGTCTTCCTGGACCGGTGAGCCGTGTACCGGTCGAGGCGATGCCGTCACTCGACGGTGCGCCCCTCGGGCTCAGTACGATCGTGTTCAGCCTGCCGTCGCTCTCCCTCGGCGCCGAGCTCGTGGATCGGCCGTACTCGCCCTCTCACCATCTGCTGATCGTCACCTATCTCGACGATGATCTCACCGCCGCCGGCGCCGAGCTCGAGGTGCTCGGGGGCACCTTCGACGGGCAGGTCAGAATCGTTGGAGGGCGTGGCCTGACCAAGGGCGACATCCTGGATGCCATGACCGACGAGGTGAGCAACATCCACTTCATGTGTCATGGCAGCTTCGATCCGCTGTCGCCGCTCGACTCGGCGCTCCACCTCGTTCATGATCCCCAATCCGACCGCCATCGAATCACGGCGCGGGACCTCGCAGCGTTGCGACTGCCCGCAGCACCGGTCGTGACGCTGGCCGCGTGCTCTTCCGCTCTCACGTCGTTCGGACCTGCCAACGACCTCACCGGTCTCACCGGGGCCTTCATCAGAGCCGGCGCTCGCGGTGTGGTGGGCAGCCGTTGGAACGTCCACGACGACGCTGCGTCCCATTTCATGTCGGCGCTCTACGGTCTGCTCGGCCAGGTGGACCCATCGCCACCGTCCGCCGTGGCTGCCGCTCAGCAGCTCACGCGCGCAGAGTACGGCGAGGTCGAGGACTGGGCAGCATTCGGGTATCTAGGAGCACCCTGACCCTTCCTCGCACTCATCCCCTTGCGCCATGTTGAATCCAACGTTATATATATACATCATTATGGATAGAGACCCGTTCGAGACCCTCTCCGATCCCACGCGACGCCGCATCGTCGATGCGCTCAAGTCGGGGGAGCACGCAGTCGGCGATCTCGTCGAACAGGTCGACATCGCCCAGAGCGGTGTGTCTCGACACCTGCGCATCCTGCATGAGGCGGGGTTCGTCGATGTGCGAGCCGACGGCCAGCGCAGGTTGTACTCCTTGCGTCCCGAGCCGTTCCAGGAGATCGATGCATGGATGGACGACTACCGCCGGCTGTGGGAGCAGCGACTCGACCGGATGGCACGGGAACTGGATCGACGGCGTCGGGATCGGCGCAGAACGGACACCGCATGAACGGGCGACGAACCGTGAAGATCGAGCGTACCTTTCAGGCCACCCCGACCGAGGTGTGGGAGTTGTGGACCACCATCGATGGAATCGAGTCGTGGTGGGGGCCGGACGGTTTCGGCGTGGAGGTCCACGAGATGGAACTGGTGCCCGGCGGGAAGATGCGCTACTCGATGATCGCCCAGCGCCGATGAGATGAAGGCCTTCATGGAGACCGAAGGCATGCCCCTCAGCACCACCCAGGACATCTACTTCGTCGAGATCGTTCCATACCGCCGGCTCGTCTACACGAATGTCGTCGACTTCCTCCCCGGGGTCGAGACGTATGAGGTCGACACCCGAGTCGATCTCGAGCCGGTCGCCGGAGGCACGCGGCTCGTGGTCACACTCGACGCCATGCACAGCGACGAGATGACCGAGCGTGCGGCCGCCGGCTGGAGGCAGGAACTCGACAAGCTCGCACGAGTACTTGAGGAGGCGACCCGATGAACACCCCTTATCCGATGCTGTGGTTCGAGAACCAGGCCGAACAGGCGGCACACTTCTACACGTCGCTGTTCCCCGACTCCGAGATCACGGGCGTCGAGCGCTACTCGGAGGGCATTCCCGGCCAAGAGCCGGGGTCGGTGATGATGGTGTCGTTCACACTGAAGGGCGCCCGATTCACCGCTCTCAACGGCGGTCCCCATCACAGCTTCAACGACGCGTTCTCGCTCGTGGTCGAGTGCGAGGACCAGGCCGAGATCGACCGCCTGTGGGATGCACTGACCGCGGACGGAGGGCGCGAGTCGATGTGCGGATGGCTCGTCGACCGTTTTGGCTTCTCGTGGCAGATCGTCCCGAAGAACATAGGTGCGCTCCTCGCTCGTCCCGGGGCGGTCGACGCGATGCTGAAGATGAAGAAGCTCGACATCGCAGCGCTGGAGGCCGCAAGCAACTAGGACCGGCTTCCGGTCGCTCATCGATGGATGGAGACGGGCTCCGTGGCCCATCTCGCCACACCCGGCATCGGTAGCGTGTACGGCGTCTCGTCGGGACTCGAAAGCCCGACGATCACTGCGGGCAGTGGACCGGCATCTCCTTCGCGATTCACGATCATGCCCGACGTCGAGATGTCGAGGACGGTGGGCCGGCCCTCGGCGGTGACGTCGATCACCGACTCACCGGTTCCGTCGAGCTTCGTCAGATGGATCCGAATAGGAGCGATGCCAGTCTGCGTCTCTGCGTCGGTGTACCACGCGATGCGTTCGGCGTTCGTCGCGAGGGCGCAGCCATCCACGTACAGGTCGGCGTTCTGGTCTCGCAGGGCGTTGGGGATCGGTGTGAGAAGCCCTGCTGCAACGTCGACCACGAAGCATTCGGAGCCGACTTGGGCGTACTCGGTCCCAACGATCACCGCACCCTCCGCCGACACTCTTCCGAAACCCTGCTCGAACGCGCCTCCGGAGTACAGCTCGATTACCGATCCGTCGTTCCGATCGAACAGGCGAAGTCGGTCGACGAGGTCGTCGGGTCTGATCCCGTCGTGTCGGGCGTAGAGCACTGCGAACTCTGAGCCCGTTGGGTAGGCATCGAAGAGCGTCAGCTTCTGACTCGTGCCCGGTGTGGGAACCAGAAGCGCGAGCGGATCGGACGTACCGGCGGGCACCCACCAGATGGTGGTGTCCAGAGTCTGCTCGTCCCAGGTCCGACCGGCATGGGTCTGGAAGAGGAGCCCACCGCGCCCGTCGTCTACGGCGGTTGCCACGGGTGGTGCGGCCAGGAATGTCGGCTCGTCACCGTGCATCCACTGAACGACGCCATCGGCCCCGACGACGAGGACCGCGCCGTCAGGCTGCAAGGGCGGCGGCGAGGTCGCCGTCTCCGGAGGGACAGAAGCACCGAGGTCGGATGTGGTGGTGGCCACCGAAGTCGTTGTCTGCTGATGTACCGATGCGTCGGGAGCCGGCTCGGAAGTGCCGGCAGTGGACTGCGGCGACGTGGGAGCCGGGACGGTCGAACACGCCGCCAGAACTAGCAACACAACAGTCGCTGGGCGCCACGCCTCGACTCGTCCGTGACAGCGCATCTCGGATCTCGAATCGCCTTCGCCGTCATCATGACGCCCTATGGGCCACCGGTGCAGAGTCCTTGGTCGGATGCCGGACGATGCGATTCGGGGTCCGGTTGGCGCGGGATCGACGGCGGGGGAGCATCCCCGGCTCGGATGGCGTCGATCAGTGGCTCTGCCAATCCATCTCCCCTGGTCGGCCTCACAATGGAGATAGGGCTCACGGCGTGCCTCACCGGCCAGATCAAACGGAGCCCGACTCTGGAGCCGGGCTCCGTTGTCCGTGGGCTCCGTCCGGTGGGTGTGTCCACCGAGCGGGCGACACACCCTCAGCGGCGACTGCGCCCCTGGAGGATCAGACCGATGGTGCCGACCATCAGTGCGGCGCCACCGATCAGGAATCCATATGCCCAGGCGGAGGAGATCTCTCCAACCCGCCATGACAGATCGCCACCCAAGCCCACGTACTGGTCATCTCCGGCGAAGGAGATGAACAGACCGAGGAACACTCCGATCGCACCGATGATCCCCATCGCCCACTCGACGCTGCTCCGCCAGCCTGACGGCGCGGGCCGGTAGTCCTCGGGGCTTCGGGTCTCGGGGGTCTTGTGAATCGTCACCAACGACCTCCCTTTCAGGCCTCACTCACATTGGACATCAATAGGCGGAGCGCGCCTAGAGCTGAAAGACTCGGTGCACAGGGGTGGCCTTGACCGATCCTTGACAGTCCGGCCCCATCATGGCTCAGCACCACAAGACGAGGGAGTGTCTGTGGACCGGTCCGGTCGACGAACAGGTGGGGCTATGGGGGCGGGTGTGAGGTGTCCGACGTGCCCGGCGTCCACCCGGTCGTCGATTCGTCTCCCCTAGCGATAGGGGACGTGAGCGGGCTCCGCCGACAGGGGTGCAGGCGGAGCCCGCTCACAGTCACTGCGTCCAGCTCCTCGATCCGATCATCCGCCTTCTGCCGGTTAGGAGGATCCAGACGGCGTGCTCGTGTCGTTTCGTATCGATCGCGCTCTTCGGGGCTCGTCTTGGGCTCGATTCGTGTCGTTTGGCAGTGGACTTGGTTCGAGGTGCACCGTACGTTGGGATGCCGGAACCGGTGCAGAACGGAGACACGTGGCCTGAGGTCGCCGGCCGGACGTTCCACGACGTTTGAGCGTGAACGCTCCGCTCGGAAGGGGGACGGTCCGGGCTACCGGAGCCCGGACCGTGGAAACCCAGGGTTGGCCGACGCACAGTTGTATCGGCGACCACCCGGCAACCGGCCTTCCCACGACGAGGGCCGTTCCATTCACGAATCCGGCCCCGGTGGGCCGCCGAGACCTCTGGCAAGGCACGAGGCTGACTTCCTGCCCTGGACCCTCTCCGGCTGCCACCGCACGATGGGGAGACCGCGCAAAAGGAGCAGTGATGGCTGCATCGATCGTCGTTGGTCCCGTGGACGTCCCCCTGCTCGACGAGACGATCGGCTCCAACCTTCGTCGTACGGCAGAGATGTATCCAGCCGGTGATGCCCTGATCGTCGTCCATCAGGGCCGTAGGTCGACCTATCAGCAGTTCGACGAGGAGGTGGACCGGCTGGCGTCAGGACTCCTCGACCAGGGGCTGGATGCCGGCGACCGCGTGGGGATATGGGCGCCCAATCGGTACGAGTGGGTCTTGCTCCAGTATGCGACCGCTCGGACCGGGGTGATCCTGGTCACGGTGAACCCGGCCTACCGCACGGCCGAGCTCGAATACTGCCTCCGCCACTCGGGGTGCCGGTGGGTGGTGGCCTCCCGATCGTTCAAGACTTCCGACTACGAAGCCATGCTGGATGAGGTCGCCACCGGGATCGAGACGCTCGAGCATGTCGTCTTCTTCGACAGTCCGGATTGGCGGGCTCTGGTCGACGCCGAACTCGACACGGCCGGCCTCGAAGAGCGCGCTCGGACGTTGACGGCTGATCAGCCGATCAACATCCAGTACACGTCGGGCACCACGGGCACCCCGAAAGGCGCCACGCTGAGTCACCGCAACATCCTCAACAACGGGTTCTTCGTCGGGGAGCGGTGCGGGTACGGCCCACGGGATCGCGTTTGTATTCCCGTACCCTTCTACCACTGCTTCGGGATGGTCCTCGGCAACCTGGCCTGCACCACACATGGGGCGGCGATGGTGATCCCCGGAGAAGGGTTCGACCCGGGCGCCGTACTCGTGTCGGTCGAGGCCGAACGGTGCACGTCGTTGTACGGGGTCCCGACCATGTTCATCGCCGAGCTCGACCACCCGGATGTCACCCGGCGGGACCTCTCGACCCTTCGCACCGGCATCATGGCGGGCGCGCCCTGTCCCGTCGACGTGATGCGACAGGTGGTCGACGTCATGCACATGTCGGAGGTGACCATTGCCTACGGCATGACCGAGACATCGCCGGTGTCCACTCAGACCTCCGTCGACGACGACCTCGAGCACCGCATATCCACGGTCGGCAGCGTGCACCCCCACGTCGAGATCAAGGTCGTCGACGGCGATGGAGCGCTGGTGGAGCGTGGGGTGGCCGGGGAGCTGTGTACGCGCGGCTACTCCGTGATGCTCGGCTACTGGGATGACCCCGAACGCACCGCCGACGTGATCGATGCCGACGGTTGGATGCACTCGGGCGACCTGGCCGTGATGGACGGCGACGGATACCTCCGGATTGTCGGACGCATCAAGGACATGATCATCCGGGGCGGTGAGAACATCTCGCCTCGCGAGATCGAAGAGTTCCTGATCGGGCATCCGGGGATACTCGACGCGCAGGTCGTCGGGGTGCCGGACCATCGCTACGGGGAAGCTGTCGCTGCGTTCCTCCGCCGCTCTGACGCTGCGCTCACAGAGGAGGACGTGCTCGAGTTCTGCCGGGGCCGGATCGCTCACTTCAAGGTGCCTCGAGACCTGACGTTCGTCGACGAGTTCCCGATGACGGTCACCGGAAAGGTTCAGAAGTACCGGCTGCGGCAGATGGCCGCAGCCCTGGTGGACGAGTCGTAGGAGGCGTTGTGAGCGGAACATATCTGCTGTTGGGCGGAGCCGGCCTTGTGGGATTCCAGGTGGCGTATCGAGCGGGTCGGGAACTCGAGCCGGAGAGGCTGGTTGTGGTGTCGCGAACCGAGGCCAGCATGGAGCGAGCACTCACCGGACTCAGGGATCTGCTCCCGAACGTCGAGGTGCATGGAGAGTTCGGTGATGTCTTCCTCCGCAAGGACTACGCACAGCGCTCGCGAGGCGAGCTGCTCGGAGACCCGCTCACCCGGGAGGGTGTCTTCGCCGACCTCCTCGGTCCCTTCGACGACGCCTACGAGCGGTCGCAGCTCGTGATGCTCCTGAGGAGGTATCGGCCCGACGTGATCGTCGACGCCGTCAACACGGCGACCGCCATCAGCTACCAGGATGTCTACACATCCACGGCTCTTGCCAAGCGCCACGTCGACGAGGTGCAGGCCGGCCTCGAAGTCGACATGGACGAGCTGGCCGGGTCGGTCGAAACCCTCATCCTCTCCCAGGCTGTGCCGCAGCTCATCCGCCATGTCCGGGTGCTGCACCGGGGAATGCGGGAAGTGGGTACGCGCCTCTATCTCAAAGTCGGCACCACCGGTACCGGGGGCATGGGCCTCGACATTCCGTTCACCCATTCCGAGGATCGTCCGTCGGCCCAGTTGATGACCAAATCGGCGGTGGCATTCGCCCATACAGGGCTGCTGTTTCTTCTCGCCCGGACGGGAGGCGGTCCCGTTGTCAAGGAGGTGAAGCCGGCAGCGCTGATCGGATACGCCGACATCGCTCATCGTCCGATCCAACGCAGAGGGGTTCCCGTCAGACGGCATCGCGCGGTGCGCGAGGCGCTGGGTGACCATCTCGCCCTGCGGATCGACTCAGACGGCCCGATCGGTGATGTGTCGATTCCGGTCGTGGACACCGGCGAGAACGGCGTATTCACGAAAGGCGAGTTCCAGGCCATCACGGCGCTCGGTCTGATGGAGATGGTCACCCCGGAAGAGATCGCCCAACTCTGTGTGCTCGAGATCAAAGGAGCATCGACGGGACGCGACATCGTCGGTTCTCTCGACGGATCGGTGCTGGGGCCGAGCTACCGCGGGGGAGTCGTCAGAGCCAGCGCCCTCGACGTCCTGGGGCGGCTCGAGGAGGAAACGGGGACTCACTCGGTTGCCCTTGGACAGCTGGGTCCACCCGAACTGTCGAAACTCTTGTGGGAGGCGGAGCTCTTGCGGCTCGGGATGGGGACGGTCACCGCAATCCTCGCTGGGACTCCAGACGAGATCTCCGATGCATGCGCCCGCGTCCTCGAAGACCGTCCGGAACTGGTCGACACGATCACGTCGCTAGGCCTTCCGATACTGGCGAGAGATGGATCATCCATCCGGCGGGGCCCGTTCATCCGCATCCCGGAGGTACCTGGTGGGAGCGAGGTGGAAGTCCTCCCTGGCGACATCGATGTGTGGGCAGACAAGGGCTGGGTGGATCTGCGGAACTCGAACTCCGGAAGGTGGCGGGAGCGATTCCGCATGATGCGCGAAGCCCGGTTGGGGCGGTCACAGCCAGGTTCGGCGGGCATAACGGGCGCCGGCTATCTCCCCGAGGAGCTCGAGATCGGCACCATCGCGGCTTGGGTGATCACCAACGAGCACGGCGGCTCGCGGATGATGTGAGCACCGGTCCGGTGGCCGGAACACGTTCAGGGCACGAAAGGCGTCGACGCGCCCGTATCGGGCCCGATCCAGCTGACGAACTCGCCGGGCCCCACGGATCGTCGTTCGCCGTCGAGCGGCTGGATCCAGATCTCGCCAGTCCCATCCTCGCTCGCTGCTGCGTATGCAAAGGCCAATCCGTCAGGTGCCCATGTCGTGAGCGTCCTCGAATATTGATCCCAGAACGGGAAGTATTGGGTCAGATACAGACCGGTGAGCCGGTACGAGGAAAGCTCGACGACGTCGGAGCCATCCCAGATCATCGGTACCACCTCGTGACCGTCGGAGGTGGTCGTCAGCATCAGCAGGTGACGACCCGACGGGCTCCACTCGTAGGCGAGCACCAGACCGTCGAAGGCCGCGACCCGTTCGCCGCCCTCGACCGACACCACCGTCAACGGTCCGATCAAAGGAGACGCGAGCTCTTCTGTGGCCGTTACGAAGGCCAGACGGAGACCGTTCGGTGATACCTGGAAGTTGACCGCACCGGGCACGGTGGCGATCGATCTTCGAGCGCCGGTCGACGGATTGACGACGGTGATCTCTCCGGCGCCCAGCCGTAGCGAAACCGGCGAGAGGCCGGTGTGTGCCTCGACCGCTCCCATCAGAACGGTGACCATCTCGTCGGGCGACGCCCACGCCGGCGCCTGGAACACTCCGTGGGTGCCTTCTATGAAGGCACGGGTTCCGGCGAGGTCGACGGTTCCCACGAAGGAGGCGCCTATGTGGGCTGCGAGCGCCGTCGAGTCAGGCCGCCAATCGATGAAGTAGGGAGAACCCGTGTCCAAGCTCTTGACGACCCCTGTAGATCGGTCGAGCACGGCCAACCCGACGCCGCCAGATGGGTCGTTGCCGAGCATGGCGACATGTGTGTCGTCGGGCGAGAACATGTAGAAGAAGGGTGCAAAAGGCGGAGCGAAAGTCTCGTCGACGCCGTTCGTCCACATCGACACGACGGGTTGGGCACCATCGAGCGATGTCCAGACGATCGATTGCCCATCGTGGGACCCGGTCGGCTGAACGGCCACCGCCCCGGCGCCTCGACCGCGATGGATCTGTTCACTCGTGCCGTCGATGGGGTCGATGAGCAGCACAGAGCCGTCGTCGGTTTCCACCACCAGAGTCCCCCACCCGCCCTGCTCGGCGGTGGTCGAGGTCGTGGCGCCCGGCACCGGCACCGTCACCGAGGGCGAGGTGGAGGTCGAGGTGGACGTCGACACAGGTGTCTCCGGGGTACACGCGGCGATCGAGGCCATCGTCGCCAAGAGCAGGATCTGTATGCGCATCCGGCGCCGTTTGCCCATCATCGAGGAGGGCCATTGTGTCACTCCCCGGCGCGTAGCCGTCCGAGGAAGGCCAACCGATCTGTTCAGCCGACGCCAACCTCCTCGTCCTCGAACAGGTGTGCGTTGTGCAGGAACCCGTGCACGCTGAACGGCTGACGTGCCTCATCGTGATGCGGTGGGAACACCAGGAACGAGGCGATGGCTCCGACCAGGCAGGCCACTCCGCAGATGGTGAACGCCAGCGGGAAGTTGCCGAGGTCACCCAGCCACCCTCCCAGGATGGGGAAGACGATGCCGCCCGCCCCGTACGAGAGAAAGACCCACGGGTAGTTGGTGCCAACGGCCTGGTCGCCGAACTCGTCTGCCGTGAGAGCCGGGAACAGGGCGAAGTTGCCGCCGAAATTGAATCCGATGAGCGCGGCTCCGAGGTACAGGAGCCACTCCGTCCCTGCCATCGTGGTGAAGAGGAGGAGGAACACGCCCTGGCTGGCCGCCATGGTCACAACGGAGCGCTTGCGCCCCAGCTTGTCGCTCATCGTGCCCCAGGCCAGGCGACCGATGCCGTTCGCCAGACTGAAGAACACTGCCATCGCCGTGCCGGCGATGGCGCTGGCTTCGACCTGGCCGATCCCATTCGCGGTGAGCGCCTCGATGGGGTACAGCTTCATGAGGCCGATCGACATGAGACCTGCCCCTGCGCTGACAGCGAAGGTGATCGAGATGAGATGGAACTGAGGTGTCTTCAACATCTCGCGCGGCTTGAAGTTGTCGCCACCGGTGCCGGCGACGGCAGGCGGTGGCTCGAACCCGGCGGGCTTCCATCCTGCCGGCGGCATCCGCATCACAGTGGACCCTGCCAACACCAAACCTGCGAACGCCAGTCCATAGACCACGAACGTGGTTCCCAGCCCGAACTCGTCGATGAGGTGGCCCCACTCACCGGCGAGCTTGACCCATCCGAGGGCACCAAATCCGAAGCCGGCAACTGCGGCACCCGTGATGAAGCCTTTGTGGTCGGGGAACCAGCGCATGCCAACGGCGATCGGCACCACGTATGCGAGGCCGATTCCGGCGCCGCCTATCAGTCCGACGCCCAGCAGCACCATCCAGAATTGTTCCCCTCCGGTCAGACCAGCCAACACGTAGCCTGCTCCCAGCACCACTCCGCCGGCCATGGCGAGGGTGCGCGGACCCCAGTTCTTCAACTTCTTGCCGGCACCCACCATGACGACAGCAAAGCTGGCCAGACCGACGGAGAAGACCACTTGGGTTTGGGCTTTGGTCCATCCGGCGTCCTGCAATGCCGGCGTGAACACCGACCACGCATAGATGGCTCCGAGACAAAGCTGGATGAGAACGGCGCCGACAACGACGCTCGACCGTCCGTGCATGAGACCGATCCCTTTCGAAGGCTCGCCAATCAACGTATGCGCAACGGAGGCGCAGCGACCAGGGGCAAAGGTCGACCTTGGGTGTGCCTTGAGTCCGATAGCCTGGTGGTGTGAGCGAAGACGCCTCGATCCTCTCGGCAGTGGCCGATCACGTGGGTGACGGCGTGGTCGACTTCGACGACCTTCTCTACTGGTCCCTCGAACACACCGCTCTTGCCGCAGATGCGATCGCGGCCGGAGTCGAGCCGGCCATGCGGCTCGACGATGTGCTGATCGACAGCGGGTTGTTCCTCGTCCTGGGCGAGGACGTGCGGCGACTCGACGTCCTTCTCGACAGCGTCGTGCTCTCACACCGGCTGTCGGAGGAAGAGGTCGAAGCCGATTCGATCGCCATGGTCCCGGACCTGATGGTCCTCGATTGGGACAACTCCGACAGCTTCCGGACCCCGACAGGTGAGCAGGTGATCGTCGAGCAGCCGGAGGACGATCCGTTCCTCGTCGGACCGGCCGGCTGGCTGGGCGGCTTCGGCGCCGGCGACATCGTGACCGTGCGGCGATCTCGCGGCGTTCTCATGGTCGATCCGGCAGATGCTCTCCTAGACCCTGCGCCGGTCGTTGCGCGTGTGCGGGAGATGTTCGATCTCGCAACGCAAGGACAAGGCACGGTCCCGGTGGAGGACGTGGTGCTGCCCCTGCTCGCCACCGACGAGGATGCGTTCAGAGTGGCGACGCATCCGATCGCCGATCTCATCGCATCCGCCGAGCTCGAGACCGAACACGGATTCATCGGCGAGGTCGGCGCCGAATTCGCCCCGGGTGCCGGTGAACTACTCGACGAGGTGGTTGGTCCCATCGCCCAACGTTGGGGCATGGATGAGTGTTGCGTAGAGGCTTTTCTCGAGGTCATCGAAGCCACCTGCCAGCCCGAAACCGACGCGCGCCGAGTTTGCGTGTTGCTGGGGCACAGTGCCGTGGCGCTCGGTTTCCGCGACTGGCTTCGACGCGGGGAGTTGCTCGACGACGAGCGAGTGGCCGGCTGGCTCGATGATGTGGTCGATGGTGCCGGACGTCGGGCGGCGCCGGCGCTCGTGGTGCGAGCCGCGTTCCACGAGGCGGCGAATGATGTGTTGGCGGCGGAGCGTGATCTGGAGGACGCCCATGCCTTCGACAGGGATTTTGCGCCTGCATCGCTCGAGCTAGCAACCTACCTCATCATGCGCAGCGAATACCAACGAGCGGTGACCATGCTCAACCGCGTCGGCGGGGAAGGGTCGGCGGTGTCGGAGCTGTTCGGCGATGCGCAGATGGACGCCGGCGACACAGGTCGAAACGACCCGTGCCCGTGTGGCTCCGGCAGGAAGTACAAGCAGTGCCACCTCGGCAAGCCACTCACCACACCAGGAGCCTTCGAGCGGGCGCTGATGGCAAAGCTCCGGATGTTCGTGACCAACCCCGCGTCGGGGGAGGAGTTCGCCCTGCTCACTCTGATCGCAGCACGGGGTGTTCAGGAGCGGATCCTCGGCCTGTTCGACGACACCTTCCTCCAGGAGGTGTCGATGTTCGACGGGGCAGGAGTGTCCACCTTCCTGTCCACCATGGGCCCGCTGCTGTCAGAACAGGAACGTGAGGCGTCGTCCCGCTGGACGGATTCGAACCTGACGATCTTGGAAGTCGCCGACCCCGCCGGAGCCGGTGGCTGCACGGTCGTCGACACGCGCTCTGGCGAACGGGTGACGGTGACCGAGGGGACTCGCTCCACGGTCCACACACCAGGAGAACTGCTGGCCGGGCGGTTGCTGTGGCTCCCCGGCGGCACTTGGACGACGGGGTCGACGATTCGCATCGGGGCATCGCAGGCAGAGGACCTTTCGGAAGTGCTCGACACCGGCGGAACTGCCGAAGCCATAGCCGAGTGGTACGGCCGGTTCCTCGGAAGCGAAGGTGTCGGGGGCGAGGAGGAGTAGGAGGCGGATCCTCGCCCATGGTCCGGCGGCGAACCCCCGCTACCGGTCGAAGCGGACCATCACCTGATCGAGTGGCTTGCGGCTCAGGTCCGGCACCTCACAGTCGGCGGCCGGGTATCCGACCGGGAAGAGACAGAATGGGCGTTCGTTCTCGGGTCGTCCCAGCAGCCTGGAGAGGAACGCCATCGGAGACGGAGTGTGTGTCAGCGTCGCCAGGCCGATGTGATGCAGCGCAGTGATGAAGATGCCGGCCGCGATGCCCACCGATTCCTTGACGTAGAAGTGGTGGATCCTCGCGCCGGCGTCGTCGACGCCGTATCGTTGTTCGAAGAGCACCACGATCCAAGGGACCGTCTCGAGGTACTGCTTGCGCCAATCGGTGCCCAGCGGTTCCAGTGCTCCTCGCCAATGGTCGGGCAGTCGACCGCCTTCGTAGTTCTCGCGTTCCTCGTCCTCGGCGGCCTGTCGAATCGATCGTTTCGTGGCTGGATCGCCGACCACCACAAACGTCCAAGGTTGGCGGTGGGCGCCCGACGGCGCAGTCGAGGCCGCATGGACGGCGCGCTCGACCAAGGGCAGGGGAACCGGGTCGGCACTGAACGTGCGCACACTGCGTCGTTGCGCCATCTCGGAGTAGAACTCGGAGGCCCGCCGTGTCATCTCATCCTCGGAGAGGCGGTCGGGCCGGTATCGAATGGTGCGGGCGCTCATGCCGCACGACGCTAGAAGGTCCGAATCGAGGTTGGACCCCGTCGACTCCAGTGTGACAAGCCGACGAATCCGGCTACTGTGGTCCAGAGCCCGAAGGTTCGGGCCCCGATAGCGCCGTCCCCAAGACGGACCGGCACTCGTTCCTCGTGTCTTCCAGGAGCATCCAGCACACGGCGTGCTGCGGCGGGTAGTTCCACCTTGAACCCCCTTTCGCTCCCGTCGAGTTGATCTCCCGATCGCGCCATGCGAGCTGACCGATCGGACATACATGGCGTCCGGGGACGCCCGCAGGAGGTCGACATGACACATCTCACTCATCGGTGCACAGAAACCCGTGATGAGCGGACCCTCGACCAGCGTTGGGAATCCTGACATGGCGAGACGGGGCGGCGAAGGAATGGCAAAGCGGGCCCGGGAACGGGCCAGAGAAGAGCGTCAAGAGGCGAAGCGCCAGCGGCGGCAAGCTGCCGCCGACAGCCCGGAGCCAGACAGCCCGGTCGACGAGGCAGCTCTCATGGAGGAGTTCAGGATCCTCAGCGAGCGGCACGCCGGTGGCCAAGTGAGCCTCGACGACTACGAAGAAGAACGCCACCGAATCTTCGTCGAGCTCGGAATCGAGAGCGACGACACCTGATGATCGGTGGCAATCCACATAACCGTTCATCCGCATCGAAAAGATGCCGACGAACCAACAGACACATAGAAGAGATACGTATGACGACAGCAATACGGCCGCACACGGCGGCCATCGACCTCAACAACCTTCGACGAGGTCACATGTACCAGGCGACGACCCGGACCGGACACGTCTCAGTCGGCGAATACCTCGGAATCGAGGTCGCCTACGACGTTTGGTGCATCCTCCTTCGAGGAGAGGCAGGTACGGAGTCGATCCCGACCCGCGACCTGACCCTCGTCGAAACCCAACTCAGAGTGGCCTGAGCCCGACATAGCGGGCTCATCGGACTACACTTGGCCAAACGGTACGTCGATTGCGTACCACGCCTGATCCCGCACGCTTTCGTCCGGCGGGATCACCGCATGAATTGCTTCGCTCCGAAACCTATTGGACTCGGTTTCCGTCGCATCTCAGCGGGCGTTCAGCCCCCGACGGAATCATGCTTCAGAGAGGAGCAACAATGTCCACCAATCTCTACGTGGGAAACCTCACGTTCAACACCACGTCCACCGACCTCGAGCGGGTCTTTGGCGAACACGGTCAGGTCGAACGCGCACAAGTCGTGACCGACCGGGACTCGGGCCGCTCGCGCGGGTTCGGGTTCGTCGAGATGTCGAACTCCGAGGAGGCCGATGCCGCCATCGGGGCGCTCAATGGCAAGAACCTCGATGGTCGTGACCTCACCGTGAACATCGCGAAGCCGCGCCGGTGAAGAAGAACGTGCGTCGGTCGGTCGATGGCGGTCGCCAGCGGTGTCTGGGATGCGGCCATCCCCGCAAGGAACATCATGCCGAAGTCGGTTGCTCGGTGCCGAAATGCGTGTGCGAGGCACACGTTCTCGCGCCGTCGCTCGACGCCAAGCCCGAACCGGTAGAACCGAGCGTCTGACAAGACGTCGTTCGAGCATCGTATGGTCTCGATGAGACTGCGATCACACGGGAGCCCTCGATCCGTCGGGGGCTCCCGTACGTTTGCGGGTCCCATGACGGCGACCACCGTCCCCGGCTCCTCCCGACCTGGGGACGGTGGTCAGCTCAAGCGCCTCGGAATCAGAAGATCCAAATCAAGGCGTATGTGAGTGCCAACAGCAGCGATGCCACCGTCAACCCGGTGGACACGTATGCCTTGGTTGTCGGGCCGTCCATCGACAGCCTTTGGGAGAGACGTGCGAACACGCCGGCCATGATCATCGCTCCAACGACGATCACGGTGAACGGCCAAGCCTCATTCAGCTCGGCAACGTTCCACTCCCATCCGAAGATCGACAGCACGCCATCCGCTGGTCCGTGATACATCCACAGACCGATCGCGGTTGTCAGCGCACCGACGATCCCGACGATCCATTCCGTTACGAATGTCGCCGGCTTGTGATCGACCGCCGTGAACTCGCGCTCGCGAAGCACCATGGTCGACCTCCTTCCGAGCCCACGCGGACTCGACTCCATCGTGGTCAGAACCGTGTGCCGTCACAAGGGCATGAGGTCACGTTGTTCCCCGTCAGCGGACACGCCTCATGCCAGACTTCGATGATGACAGACCATCCGCAGGTCCTCGATGGGCGTGGTTCGCGCGCCAGCCGGTGGCGTGGGGGGCTTTCGCTACGGCATCTGCGGCCCTGGTGGTGAGCGCCGCCCGGTCGACGGTCGACCCCCAGCGCACGCTCGGCATCGGATTGCTCATCGCAGGTGTTGGCTTCGTCGTGATGGCCATCGGGTCGCGAGCCTGGACGGTCGCAGCTGTCGGCGCCGGCGTCACCGTGTGCGGAGTGTTCGTTGTCGCCGACCCGAGACGGTTCACGACCGTGGTCGCAGTCGCCGGAGGGGCGGTCGGCATCGCGTTCGGGGTCTCGTTGATCCTCGGATATCGCCGCAGGAATATCCGGCCTGGGGGCATCGGCACCGACCTGGCGACGAACTCGCAGATCGCATCCCGCATCACCCCCACCTTGCTCGACCTCGGGATCGCCATGGCGGCGGGAGCCGCAGGCGCCTACGCCCTCTCGCGCCACGATGTGTCGGATTCTCTGCCCGGGGTTGCGGGGGCGATCGCGCTGGTACCCCCGCTGGGCGTCGCCGGGGTTGCCATGCAGCTTGGCCAGTGGTCCGCAGCGGCCGGGGCGATTCTGTTGTTCCTGACCAACGCCACGGCCATCTTCGGCATGGGGGCGCTCACGTTCGTGCTGACCGGAGCCGCCGACGTCCGTCGGTACGAGGCTGGACGCGACGGGCTGCGCGTGTGGATCCTCGGCCTGGTGGCGGTGTCGGTGGTCGTGTTGGGAGCATTGCTCGCAAACGGGGCCAGTCGCTCTCTGGCGGGTTTCCGCCAGGATCGGGCCGAGGCTGTGGTCAGCGAGTGGATCGCCGATCGGGGGTACAGCGTGACCTCGGTGCTCGTCGACGGTGACCTGGTGGTCGTGTCGCTCGCCGGTACCACGGTCCCCGAAGACACAGGCGATCTTGCCGCCGCCCTCGCAGCGTCGTTCGGAGTGCCGGTGACCGTCGACCTTCAGGTGACCCTGCAGGAACGAGTCGAAATCAGCTCAGACGGCTGAGCCGGTCGCGGCCGGCTCGAGCACCACGATGGGAATGCCACGGCCGGTCACCATCGTCTCGTATCCGGCGTAGGCGTCGTTCGCCTGTTTGAAGCGATCCCACAGCATGCGATGTT
The DNA here is from genome assembly GCA_963785075.1 of uncultured bacterium. Lineage (GTDB taxonomy): Bacteria > Actinomycetota > Acidimicrobiia > Spongiisociales > ZC4RG35 > JAOUGY01. Next base: position 205,111 of record CAWATW010000009.1, on the reverse strand, counting down.
CGTCGCCGTCGAGGAATCGGGCGACGATCGGCCTTCGACCGCCGTCGATCATCACCTCGCCTCTGGGATCGGCTCGGAGGTTCTTCACCCACGCCGGGTCGGACGATGCACCGGCGTTCGTGCCCACGATCGCCGGCCCGGAGCCTGTGTCGAGGTACCAGATGAGGATGGTTCTCCGCTCTCCGAACTTGTGTCCGGTGGTCGTCAGCTCGAGTGTCGGCATGCCGCCCATCCGCCGGCCCAACCTCCCCCCGGAGGCCCGCCACACGAGCTTGTGGAGTTTCCAGACCACTCGCATGAGTGCTCGAGGCGGCGCAGAAATCGGCATCCGACCGATCCTATGCGTGGCCGGGACGATGGCCCGAGCAATCCGGCGTTCGACCCTTGACCGCGGGCATGCCTGTGCCGTTTGATGGAACAGCAACGTGGTCATGGAGGTATGCGTGGCTCAAACAGCGATAGAGGTCACCGATCTCTCCTACTCCTATGGCGATCAGAAGGCGGTGGATTCGGTTTCGTTCGGGGTCGCCGCCGGGGAGATCTTCGGTTTGTTGGGTCCGAACGGTGCCGGCAAGTCCACCACCATCAAGATGCTCACCGGTCAGCTCCGTCCTGCAGGTGGCTCGATCGTCGTGCTCGGGATGGAGATGCCGTCCGAGCGCGAGCAGGTGCAGGCCCGAATGGGCGTGTGTTTCGAGGAGAAGAACCTCTATCTGCAGATGAGCGCCAGGGAGAACCTCGGCTTCTTCGCCGAACTCTTCGGGATGAAAGGCTTCGATCCGACGGATCTGCTGCGGCGAGTGGGGCTGGCGGACCGCGCCTCGGACCGCGTGTCGGGATATTCGAAGGGCATGCGGCAGCGGCTCATGATGGCCCGAGCGCTGATCAACCAACCCGATGTGCTGTTCCTGGACGAGCCAACGGACGGACTCGATCCTGTTTCGGCGCGCTCGGTTCGCTCGATCATCCAAACCGAAGCCGAGCGAGGAGCGGCTGTGGTGCTCACCACCCACGACATGATGGAAGCCGACCAGCTGTCCGATCGAGTGGCGTTCATCAACGAAGGATCGATCCTGGCCTGCGATGAGCCAGACCGTCTGAAGCTGGCTCACGGCACGCGTTCCGTTCGCATTCGATACGACGGCGACACTCCAGAGATGGTGATCCCCCTCGACGGCGAAGCCAACCACGACAAGCTTGCTGAAGCCCTTGCCCGTGGCGACGTGATGACCGTCCACACCGAGGAGGCGACGCTCGAAGATGTCTTCGTCACCTACGCAGGCAGGGGGCTCGCCGAATGATCGGGAGGATCGCCGCCGTGGTGAGAAAAGACCTGAAGGCCTTCGCCCGCGATCGGTTCTACATGCTCATAACGATCCTCGGTCTCGTCTTCTACGTCGTGATCTTCTGGTTGCTCCCCGACACGGTCGACGAGACGATCGAGTTGGGCGTCCACCAGACAGGTTTGGAGGCGTTCTTCGACCAGTTCGCAGGCGACGAGGGGGTGACGCTCGTTCGCTACGACACGGCGGCGGCCCTCGAGTCGGCGGTGGAGGCCGGCGACGAAGTGACCATCGGCATCTCCTTTCCGGACGACTTCGTGGCTCGCGTGGCTGCGGGTACCGAGACCACCGTCCGGGTGTTGGTGGCAGGCGAGGTACCCGAGCAGCTCCGAGACGCAGTGTCGGGCCTGGTACGCGAGCTGGCATATGCGGCCGCCGGCGAGCAGCCGCTCGTGTCGGAACCCCAGGAGGAGCAGATCATTCTCGGTCAGGACCGGGCGGGCGACCAGGTGTCGCTCCGTGAGCGCTTCCGGCCTCTGTTTGCCTTCGCGGTGCTGCTGGTCGAGACGATCGCCCTGGCGAGCCTCGTCGCCACGGAGATCCAGACCCGGACGGTGACCGCTGTGCTGGCCACGCCCATGCGTATCGGCGAGTTCCTCGCCGCCAAGGGGGTCCTCGGCACTCTGCTCGCCTTCACGGAGTCGATGCTTCTTCTGGCGGCGTTGGCGTCGCTTCGTTCGTTTGGGCTCGTGCTCGTGATGCTGCTCGGTTCGGTGCTGGTCACCGGCTTCGGGCTGCTCGCGGGATCGAGTGGACGCGACTTCATCGGCATCGTTTTCTGGAGCATGCTGTTCCTGATTCCGCTGGCCATCCCGGTCGTCGGCTTGCTGTTCCCGGGAACCGCTTCGGCATGGGTACAGGCGTTGCCGAGCTACGGGCTCGTGCAGGCGATCCTCAGAGCCACCGCGTATGGCGAGGGTCTCGGGGCGTATCTGCCCCACGTGGTGTCGCTGGCGGCGTGGTGTGTGGCGGTGTTCGGTGCCGGTTGGCTGGTCTTGCGTAGACGATTGGAGGCGGTGTGAGCTGGTCCAACGTGGGCGTGTTGCTGCGGCGCTACCTGAGGCTCGGCCCGCGGTCGCCCGTTGTCTTGTGGGCACTCATCCTGCCCGTGTTCTTCACCTTCCTGTTCACGCTCGTGTTCGGGTCGTTGTTCCAGCCCGAGCCCCGTCTCGGGATCGTCGATCAAGGATTCTCCGAGGTCGTGGCAGGCGCACAGGAGCTGGAAGGATTCGACGTCAGGTTGTACGACAGCGTCGACGAGATGTTGGCCGACGTCGAGGCGAACAACCTCGACGGCGGACTCCTGCTGCCGGCGGGATTCGATGATGCGGTTCGTGCCGGTGACCAGCCGCCGCTCGAGTTGAGCCTTGCGGGGGAGAGCCTTGCTTCGAACCGGATCGTGATCGCGGTCACCACCCTCGATCTGATCCGCGGCGTGGCCGGTATCGACGAGCCGGTGCGGGTCGAGGTCACGACCCTGGGCGATCAGGAGCTCGACATCAACACCCGCATGCTGCCGCTGATCGTGATGTTCACGGTGGCGATCGCGGGGGCATTCGTGCCGGCGTCGTCTCTGGTCGAAGAGAAGGAGCGCCGCACGCTCGACGCCGTGCTGGCAACTCCGGCCAGCATCACCGACGTGCTGCTTGCCAAAGGGCTCTTTGGTGTCGTGCTCGGCGTGCTCACCGGAACGGTGACGCTTCTGCTCAACGATGCGTTCGGTTCGGCACCGGTGTTGCTCATCGTGGGGCTCGTGCTGGGCGCCATCATGATGGCGGAGGTGGGGCTGATGGCAGGGTCGATCGCCCCTGACACCAACACGCTGTTCGCCGTCTGGAAGGGCGGCGCCATCGTTCTGATCTTCCCGGTGATCTTCACCATCTGGCCAGACCTGCCCCAGTGGATCGCCAAGCTCGGTCCGACCTTCTACTTCCTCGATCCCATCTTCCGGGTCTCGACAGGGCTGGCAGTTCCGTCGGACGTTTGGTGGGAGCTGGGAGTAGCGGCGTTGATCTGTATCGCCCTGGTACCTCTGGTGGTCGCGGCCGGCCGTCGCTTGGAGTCCCGGCTCGCATCCGGCAAGGTCGAGAAGCGGCAGCCGGAGTCGGTCGACGCCTGATCTGTGGCTTGGCGTTGAGGTCATCGGCGCGCACTACCACGCAGGGCGAATCGGCTCATTCGGTGCCTGCAGCCTCGATCACCTCTCGACGCCTGCTTCCGCCCATTGACACAGGGGATCATTGAGCATATGATTTGAGCAATCGCTTCAAGCGATCGCTCAAATCGAGCGACACTCGACAGGAGGTACTGGAGAAATGGGAGCCGACGGCTACGTAGTTGCGGTGTATGTGATCTACGCCATTGTGGCGATCGGAATGACGCTGATCTTGGCGAGGACGCTCTTCCGAGCCGGTGGCGTGTTCCTCGACGATGTCTTCGAGGACAAGCCGGCCCTGTCCGAGGCCGTGAATCGGCTTCTGGTGACGGGGTTCTACATGTTGAACCTGGGCTACGGCCTGTTCCTCCTGCGCGCCGAACAGCAAGCCTCGCTCTTCGATGCGGTCGCCTTCCTGGTGAACCGGTTGGCGGTGCTGCTTCTGACACTCGGTGTGATCCACTTCGTCAACGTCCTCGTCTTCTGGCGCATCCGCCATCGCGCCGAGATGCGCGCGACGCCTCCGCCGGTCGCAGCCCAGGTGTTCGTGGCTCCGGAGGCATGACGATGCAACGGCTCACGATCGTCTACGACGAGCGTTGCGCCGTGTGCCGTCGGGCACGCGATTGGCTGCTGACCCAGCCGACGCACCTGCCGATCGAGTTGCTCGCCGCCGGTTCGCCGGCGGCGAGGGCCCGCTACGGGGCGCTGCCTTGGCTCGGGGCAGAGCTCGTCGTTGCCTCGGACACCGGTGAGACGTGGATCGGTCCGGCGGCCTTCGTAACCGCTCTGTGGGCGACCAAGCGGTACCGGGCATGGTCGTACCGGATCTCAGGTCCAAGACTTGCTCCGATGGCCGAGTCGTTCTTCCGACTCGTGTCGAAACGGCGGGATCGCTGGTCACGTTTCGTGGAGGATGATGCTGCCGAGTGCGCGTGGTGTCAGAATTGAGCACCCACTCAGGACGAGGATGACCGAACAGCCCGACACTCGCTCACGGATCATGGCCGCTGCGCTCGAGACGATTCGAGAGGTCGGCATCACCGGAGCGAGTGCCCGGGCGATCGCCTCGAGGGGCGACTTCAACCAGGCGTTGATCTTCTATCACTTCGGATCGGTGGCCAACCTCCTCATCGAAGCAGCGAGGTTGTCGTCCGCCGATCGTGTTCGCGCCTATCGGGCGGTCACCGACGACGTGACGTCGCTCGCCGACCTCGTGGAGGTGGCCCGGCGCCTCCATGCCGACTCGACCCAGGATGGGTCGGTGGCAGTCCTCACCCAACTGATGGCGGGAGCGGCGCATGATCCGGAGATGGGTTCAGCCGTCCTGGAAGGGTTCGAGGGGTGGATCTCGCTCGTCGAGGATGCCCTCCGGCAGACTACGGCCGAGAGTCCGATCGGTGCGCTGTTGCCTCCTCGTGAAACGGCGTATGCCATCTCGGCCCTCTTCCTCGGCATCGAACTCATGGAACGGCTGGACCCGGCGAAGTCCGAGGCCGACTCCGTCTTTGACGAGTTGGGGAACCTGGCCGGCCTGATCGAGACGATGCTTCCCATGATGGCGGCACAGTTTGGTGCTGGTGGAGACGAGGATTGACCGAGTCCGCGAGCCGGCCGGCTGCTCGAGCAGCGACAATGGTTCCATGATCCATTCCGAGCATCCGTTCGTACCCGGCGAATCCGACCGCGACCCGTCGCGGCGATTCCGGGGCCGCCACGCCGCCGGGGTGTCGATCGTCACATCGGGGACCGATGGGGGGCCGGCCGGGCTCACGGTCTCGTCGTTGATGGTGTTGGAAGGCGACCCGGCGCTGATCGTTGCCGTGGTGGGTCCTCTGTCGGATCTGTGGGATGCGATCGAGACCAGCAGCGGCTTCGTCGTCCATCTGTGTCGACAAGAGCACCGGGATCTCGCCGACGTGTTTGCAGGCATCCGTCCCAGCCCGGGGGGAGTGTTCGCCAGGCTCCAATGGGAGCCGTCGGAGTGGGGTCCGGTGCTGGTCGACCTGCCGGACCGGGCGTTCTGTCGTGTTCTGAAGACCGAGGAGCTCGGCTACACCGGAATGGTTGTCGGAACCATCGATCGAGTCGAGGTCGCGGATCTGACCGATCCGCTGATCTACTTTCGAGGCGGATACCGAGGCTTGAGCTGAGCACAGGCCGCTGCGGCTGACCAGAGCGGCCTGTGCTCAACGACAGTCAGGCGATTTCGAGGGTGACCGGAAGGTTGGGATTCAATGCCTGCGACACCGGGCAGTTCTTCTTGGCGTCCTCGGCGGCCTCGGCGAACTGGTCGTCGCTGAGTCCGGGGACATTGCCGCTGAGCGCAAGGATGACGCCCGTGATGCCCTGCCCGGGCACGAAGGTGTAGGTCGCCGTCACGTCGAGATGCGCAGGCGGGGTCCCGGCCTTCCCGAGCGCATTCGACAGCGCCATCGAGAAGCACGTGGCGTGTGCGGCTGCCATGAGCTCTTCGGGACTCGTCTTTCCGCCCGACTCCTCGGAACGTGCCTTCCAATCGACGTCGAACGTGTCGGCGGCGCCCGAGGCGAGGGTCACGGTGCCGGCGCCCGACATCAGGTCGCCTTCCCAATGGGCGGAAGCGGATGAGTCCAATGACATGGTGCTGTCTCCTGAGAGGTTGCGTTCAGCTCGAATCTACGCACTCCGAGAAGTTTTGGTGCACAAAAGGTGCGCTATTCACGCACTTTGTGCACCAAAACGGTTCCGGGTGACGGTTGAATGTCGGTGATGCTTCCCGTGATCGACACGAAACGTCTGCGGCTCCGCCCGCCGGTTGCCGAGGACGCCGCCGCCCTGCACGCCCGGCGCAACGATCCGGTGGTGGCCGAGTTCCAGAACTGGACGCTGCCGTTCCCGCTCGAGCGAGCCGAGCAGATGATCGCCGGCGAGCTGGCGGACCGGGAGAGCAACGAGGTGGACGGGTGGCGCATGCTCGTGATCACCAACCTTCACACCGGAGAGACATACGGGGATCTCGCCATCGGCATGACCTGGGGCGGGCGATGCGGAGAGGTGGGCTACTCGCTCGACTCCGAGCAGTGGGGGAAGGGATACGCGACCGAGGCGACCGAGGCGTTGATCTCTCACCTCTTCGAGGTGGTGGGGGTGACGCGGGTCACGGGGACGCTTCACCCGGACAACACGGCGTCGGCTCGAGTCCTCGAACGGTGTGGGCTCCTATTCGAAGGCCACACCCGGCTCTCGTTCTGGGTGGGAGACGACAACTCCGACGATCACATCTACGGCATGACTCGCCCCGATTGGGAACGATGGCGGGATCGGCCGCGATATCACCCCAACGAGGTGACGTTGGTCGAGATCGGACCTGAGACTCGCAATCACATGCTCGCCCTCCGCACTCACAAGACGCAAGAGGCGCTGGTGGCTCCCATGGATGTGTCCTTCGCCGACGCCCTGTTCCCTGAAGTGGTGTCCGGCCATCCGGTGGTGCCATGGCTGCGAGGGATCGTGGCAGACGGCGAGATCGTCGGGTTCGTGATGATGACTGCCCCGACGAAGTATCACCCGGAACCCTATCTGTGGCGTCTTCTCATCGACCGACTCCATCAGAGACGCGGGATCGGAGCCCGCGTGATCGAGTTGCTCGAGGACACTTGCAGCTCATGGGGGGTCGACTCTTTCACGGTCGGGTGGGAAACCGGTCCCGGTTCGCCGGAGCGGTTCTATCTCCGGAGCGGGTTTGTTCCCACCGGCCGCCTCATCGACGGTGAGGTCGAGGCTCGCAAGTACGCAGGTTGAAGGGTCGACGCTCCCGCTGGAGTGCCCCGGCGCCTACCGCGCTCGGTCGATCTCTGGTATACGAAGGTCGACGCTGACGTGTGACGTCGTCTGGGCACGCTCGTCTCGCACCGCCTTGCGGAGTCCCGTCGCAGTCAGCCGTTCCAGCGCAACCCGCCTTCTCAGGTGGGTGAGATACACGCCGACGACCGACTCCAGCAGCGAAGCCAGAGATGTGTGGTCGATGCCGACCGTCTCGTTCAGGAGCCGCTCGACGCGGGGTCGGTCGTCCGACAGCAACCAGTTGGTGACCTCTCGTCTGATGTCGGGCCGGGACAGGTCACCACAGGCCACGGGAACCTCCGCAACGAGCGTCCACAGGTCGTCCAGTCCGTCATCGTCGGCGCTCCTGAGAGCAACCGCCTCGACGACGCCCGCGATGACCGAGTCGAGCGCCCATCTCGTCGCCATGTGTGCGGTCCGATCTTCGCCACCGCTCCCGACACCCGTCGGATGAGTCCGGGTGACCGCTCCTGCGATTGCGTCCAGCACGTTGCCCACTCTGAGTCCTTTCTCGCCCTCACCCACACGACACGGGGCGCCATGCGAAGTTCCGCCGATTCGGGCGGATGGGTCGCTCGACCCGTTTCGGGCCGCGCCGCAAGAATGCCGGTTGCCATTCGGGTCCGATGGCCAGGTCTTCCGGGGTGGCGACGATGCGCCGTGGGCGCGGGCCACCTCTTGCCGTTCTCCGATGGCGGCAACTCGGCGATCCCGACCATGATGCTCGCCCAGGACCCGGTACTCTGCGGCGATGCCAGAGACCATCGAGACCCCCACGCTGATCGTCGGCGCCGGACCGGCGGGGTTGGCGGTTGCCGGTCGGATGCGACGTCTCGGGCTCCCCTTCGAGATCATCGATGGAGCGGATGCCGTGGCTGCGAGGTGGCGCACTCACTACGACCGTCTTCACCTCCACACGGTGAAGCAGCTCTCCCACTTGCCGTACCGCCCTTTCCCGGATGAGTATCCCCGCTACGTCTCTCGGGACGCCCTGGTCCGCTACTACGAGGAATATGCCACGGCCTTTCTGATCCGACCCCGTTTCGGTCAGAAGGTCGCCGCAGTCCGTCGCGCCGGCGACCGGTGGCATGTCCAGACCGAAGCAGGCGGCGTGTACATGGCGGACAACGTGGTGATGGCGACCGGGGCGAACCGCATCCCGAACCGGCCCGAGATCGATGGTGAGTCTCGCTTTGCCGGCCGCATCACGCACAGCAGCGAATACCGGAACCCGGAGCCGTTTCTGGGGCAGAGCGTGCTCGTCGTGGGCATGGGCAACACGGGGTCCGAGATCGCCCTCGATCTGTGTGAGCACGATGTGCAGGTGGCGATCTCGGTTCGTGGACCGGTGAACATCGTGCCGAGGGACTTCCTTGGCCGTCCGACCCAGCTGACGGCTCGGCAGCTCGATCGGCTTCCAGACCGCATAGCCGATCGAATCGGTGTGGCACTTCGGCGCATGACGATGGGCGATCTCGGAATGTTCGGCATCGCATCACCCAAGCTGGCGCCGGTCGCCCAACTCAGGACCAGGGGCAAGACACCGGTGATCGACGTGGGCACCATGGCCCGAATCAAATCGGGTGACATCGGCGTGCGCCCCGGTGTCCGATGTCTCGAAGGGAGGAAGGTGGTGTTCGCCGACGGCAGCGAGGAGGCGTTCGACGAGGTCATACTCGCCACGGGGTACCGGCCACTGATCGAGCAACTCGTCGAGGATGGCTCCGACCTCCTCGACGCCAACGGGTATCCCGCCTCCGTGGTGGGCTCCGGCAAACATCGGGGGCTGTATTTCACGGGGTTCGACAACTACCAGACCGGAGGCGTGCTGGGAACGCTGCACCAGGAGTCCGAAGAGATCGTCGAGGCGATCGCGTTTGGCCGAGGCCGCTGAAGTGTGCCGCTAGCCGTGAGCCGCGTCCGGCCCGGTCCATGGCGGCACGCCCATGTCGACGGGCTCATGGTGGTCTGCGAGTTCGATCATCGGCTCGACACCGACCAGATCCACCACGACGCGTGACTGCGGCGTGGCGCGCAGCGACAGTGCACGTACGAGCCGGTGCGCCGACGCCTCGACATCGGACTCGAGCAACGTTCGCAGCTCCCCGTCGACCGACGGGATCTCATGGATCTGAAGGTAGGCATCGACCGTGTCCGCAGATCGAGCGTCGATCGCCTTCACCAGCGTTTCGTATGCGCCGGGGATGACCATCTCGGGCGCAAGGCTCATGCAGGTTCGGTGAAAGTCGGGAAGATCGCCCGCCATCAGCGCCGGCCGATGTCCGAACAGCTGGATCCGCTCCAACTCGTCCAGGAGCGGCCGGGCTGCGACTTCCATTCGAGTGACGATCTCGGTGGCGAGGTGTGAGACGAGCAGCGCACGGAGTTCTCGCCAACGGTGCTTCTCCGCGATCTGCAGGAACCGCTCGTTGTCGGATGGCCCGAGTTGGTCGGGCTCGAGAGCGGCGACGAACCCGGTCACGAGCTCAGAGGTCTCCGTGCAGCGTTGCTCCCAAGCTGCGTCCAAATCGGACAACGTGGTCTGAACATGTTCGGCCACGTTGGTCGCACTGGGCCGAAGTGCAGGGGAAACCGAACGCCACCAGCGTTGGGAACGCCAGCGTTCGACGGGTGGACGCACGCTTTCGATCAGTGCCAACTCCGAACCTCCCTGAAGGGGAGGAGCGTACCCACCCGTATTTGCGAAATCTGGCTTTGTCGAGATCAGACCGTGAGGCTGTCGCCCCAATCCAGCGCCAGGTACTCGATGCCGGCTGCTTCCAGCGTTCCGCGGGCAAGTCCACCGATGGCGGCACGGCCGGAGGCGCTCATGAAGTAGTCGTGAATCGGGAACACCTGTTGTGCCCCCGTCCTCACCGCAAACTGCACACTGGCGGCGAGCGACGTCCACGGTGCCAGGAGCGGAAGTGCCAGCAGGGGCGCAGTCTGTGTGATCTGCTGGCTGTCGCCGGGGTGGGTGAAGAAGCCGTCGAGGGTGTAGGCGCGGTTGGGGGGCGTCATGCCGTTGGGGAGGGGCTCGTGGAGGACATCTTCGAAGGTCACGCCGACCAGGGCGTCGGTTGCCACTTCGATGTCATGCGGCTCCAAGAGGTCGGCGACCGCCTGGTTGGAATGCACGGTCACGTCGGCGCCGCGGTCGACCAGCCAGCGCACGAACTCGGGTTTCACATGATCGAAGTGCTCATGGGTGATGAGCACCCTCTGGACGTCGCCGATCGATTCGAGGTCGACGATGTCGGTATCGAACGTGAAGAAGCCCGGGTCGAATAGCGTCGTACCGCTGTCCGAGGTCACGAGCACGCAGGAGTCGGTGAGGCGAGTGATCGTTGCCATACGGCGACCCTATCGCGTCGTGGAATCACGCGCCTCGGTCGAGGCGATCCAGCTGTGCCGCCAGCGCCTCGATGGAACCGATCGTGATGGGATCCACGACCAGTTGGACCTCGTCGACGCCGAGCCGTGCGTATGTCGCGAGAGTTTCGACCAATCGATCGGATCGGATCGGGGGGGCGGTCGAGCGCCCCGGAGACCCGTAGGCCTCACCGACACCGTCCGGCATCTGGACCATCACCGTCACGGTGCGGTCGAGGGTCCGGGGGTCACGTCCCACCGAGCGGCAAAGATCGTCGATGTCTTCGAGCATCGGCACGAGTTGCTCGGGACCGTTGCCGTACCACGAGTACCAGGCGTTCCAGGAGCGCACCCACGGCAGCGTCGAGCGAAGAACGCGAGGTCCGATCGACCCCACCATCAGCGGCGGGCCGCCGGGCCGGGGACGGGGGAGCAGCTCGCAGTCACGAAGTACGTAGAACTCACCCTCGAAGTCGATCTGGCCCTCGGACAGGAGTGTCCGAATGATCGTGAAGGCCTCCTCGAACCGGCTGGCCCTGCGGTCGTAGGGGAATCCGAAGGCCTCGAACTCGACCTTGTTCCAGCCCGCTCCCAGGCCGAGGACGAGCCGGCCCCCTGAGATCTCGTCGACCGTGGCGGCCTTCTTGGCGAGCATCGCCGGGTTGTGGAATGCCGTGGCGGCCACCAACGGCCCGAGTTCCACTCGTTCGGTCACCGCCCCGATCGCCGCCAGCAAGGACCAGGCTTCCCATGGACCGGCGCCGCCGGCCTCTGTGCGGTACAGCAGGTGATCCCCGACCCAAAGCGACTCGAAACCAGCTTGTTCGGCGGCGACTGCCATGTCGCGGTATTCGGGCCACGGGACCTCTCGCTCCACTTCTGGCAGCTGGATTCCAACACGGAGTGGACGTGGCATGGATGGAGAGCCTACTCCCGGCGTCGGCTCGAGCGCCTCGCGGAGGACGGGGCCCTTTGGTGTCCCTCACGTATCTCGACGGTGGCGAGTAGCGTCGGTGAGACATGCACCACACAGGACGGTTGTGGGAGGAAGCGGACGGTGCGGTCTCTGCCTCGCCGGGTTCGGTCGTCATCGACGATGCCCGCGTCACGATCCGGATGTCGGACGTGCAGGTCGGTCGATGGGCAGTACGAACGGTCGGGTTCGAGAGCATCGGGTTCGGGCGTTTCGTGGTGAGCGTGCCGGGAGGCAGGATCGTCTTTGAGCCGGTCGATCCCCAGGGTTTCGATTCGGAGGCCCGCGCTGTGAGCCTCAGCAACGACCTGGCCGATGCGGCAACGCCGGCCGGGCTTGCGGTCCGTCTGGCCCCTCAACAGGCGGTTCCTGCACACGCGCAGGATGTGGAGCCTCGGAACCCGGGGCTGGCGGCGATTCTGTCGGTGCTGTGGGCTGGGCTCGGCCAGTTCTACAACGGCAACATGCCATTGGCGGTCTCGTTCGCCCTGATCCAGGTGGTGAATCTCTTCTTGTTCTCGATCGGGGTCGGCTATGTGGGATTCGCAGTGGTGACCGTGTCGTCGGTGGTACAGGCCTTCCGAGAGGCCGACCGACCGCATCGGACGCGATCCCCGGTTCGGCTGATCAGTTGATCTGGGGACGCTGGTCGATGTCGTCGTCGACGACCTCCCAACCCTCAGCGTCGATGATCGTCGGATCCGACCGGGCGGCGAACCCGGATGTGATCACCGTGACCTTGTTCTGAAAGCGAGTCGTCGCGATGCGGTGAATGCGGTCCCTGACTGCGGGCACCAGCAGGCCGAACCCGATGGCGTCGGTGAGAAACCCGGGCGATATCAAGAGGGCCCCGGCGACCAGAATCGAGGCCCCGTGAGACAGCTCCCGGGTCGGCATCTCCCCGGAGCCGAGACGGCGTCGGAAGTCCTCCCACACGGTCATGCCGGCGCGGCGCACCAGTGTCGAGCCCAGCACGGCAGTGGCCAATGCGATGAGCAGCGTGGCGCCCAACCCGATTCGCGACTCGACGGCCATGAAGGTTGCGATCTCGGCGAGAGCAACGATCGCAAACGTCAGAACGATGCGCATGGAATCGAGGGTACCCGCGGTCGACCGCTAGCTCATTCCGCCCCGCGCTCCCCGATCAGGGCAGCGCAGACCGTTTCCGCCCTGAGCGTCAACGGATTCCACCCGTCACCCGTTCCTTCGAGTGAGTCGATTGTGCCGCTGTCCCGGTGCTGAGCTCTACAGGTAGGTGTCGAGCGACTCGCCGAGGCCGACCCGGTCTGGTGGTTTGATCGACCGTTCCGTCGGTCTGTCGTCGAGGATCACCCGCGTGACGGCGCGAGTCGGATCGGGAGCGAGCCGACTTCCCACCGCCGCAGCAAGCTCTGCCACGATCAGCGGACTGGTTGGTGCCAAGTCCACGAAGTTCATATCGACAGCATCGGCCGGATAGACGTCGAAACTTGAGTTGGTGTCGATGGATTTCCCCATTCGTACCGTCGGCGGGGGTCGACCACAGTTCAGTGCTTCGAGCGAGTTCTCGCGATCGCAATTTGATCCGTCGCGCTCAACCGTCGAGGTCTGATCGACCCATCTCGGCGAGGTGACGCCGATCGGATCGCTCGAGCAGTGTCTTGGCGACGTCGGAAACGGGCTTGACCTGGCCGTGGTGGTCGAATTCGAAAAGGGCGGTGGCGTTCTTGTTGGCCCATCGGATCGCACCTGCGCTGAAACCGCCGAGTGAGAACACGAGCGCGTACTTGTCGGCCATCACCGCGATCTTGTGGGCTTCCATCACTTCTCTCGTGCCGACGCCCCGGGGGTCGGCGATGAGATGAGCGAGGCCGCGTGACGAATCGATCAGCGGTTCGGGCCCCGTGGGGACGTGGGCGTCGATGAACGCGAAGTACCGCATCCAATCACGTGCCACCTCGAGTGCCACCGGGGTCGACGGCACCTCTCGCGGGGCCGGACGGAGTTGGACCAGCGTCTCCGCGATCGCGGTGTCGGTCTCGGCGCGCCGACCAAACCATCGTTTTCGGCTTCTGCTGTCCGAGAGGTCCACCACCGTGTCCGTGGCCTCTAGATCGTCCTCCATGCAGTCCCCTCTGCTCTCCCGCAGAGAGAGGGTACACGAACACGCTGCGTGGCCGTCCAGAAAGGTGGGGAACCTGTCGATGATGAATGACGTCCAAGCTGTGGAACTCGTACCGGGAGGATTGTGGTGAAGTCCAGATTGGCAGTGGTGGCAGCGCTCGCGATGGCCGTGGCCGCCTGTACGCCTGCGGTCGACGTCGCGTCGCCCGAGCAGGTGGACCCGGCGATACTCACGGCCGCCCTGACTCCCTTCGACAGCTGCGAGGCTCTGCTCGCCCACATCAAGGCGGAGGCGCAGGAACGGGTGGGACCGTACGGTCTGGGAACCGACGGATATCCATGGATGTGGCTCGAGGGTGACGTGGCCTTCGAGACCACGGCGGCGGCCGAGGAATTGGCGCGGGGCGGTGACGACTCCGGCGGTGATGCGTCGTCGGCTCAGAGCCTCCAGTCCGACGAGTTCAGCGGCACCAACACCCAGGAGGCAAACGTCGACGAGCCCGACATCATCAAGACCGACGGTCGGCGCATCCTCACGATCTCTCAGAACGTTCTCACCTACGTAGACCTCGCCGGGGACGCCCCCGCAGCCCGTGGATCCCTGCGCCTGGAGGAGGGCTGGTCTCATGAGCTCTTCTTCGCCGGCGACCGTGCTTTCGTGATCACCAACGGGGGAACGTTCGGAGGCCCGATCCCGGTCGACGATTTCTCGGAGTCGCGGATCGTCCCCGAGTTCTCCCAGGCCGCTGTGATCTACGAGATCGACCTGTCCGACCCCAGCGACCTGTCGATCGCCGCCACCCTCCGCCTCGAGGGCGCCTACTTGAGTGCGCGGGCCGTGGGCGACACCGTGAGGCTGGCGATGTCGTCGCCCCCGAATCAGCTGCCGTTCGTCTACCCCGCAAACCAGAACGGCGAGGACCGAGCAACGGAGTTCAACCGAGACGTGATCGCAGAGTCCACGATCGACGATTGGCTGCCACGCTTCAGCCTCGACGTCGCCGGGACGGCGAGCGAAGGCCGGATGATCGACTGTGCCCGGGTCTTCCGCCCAGCCGACTTCGCCGGGTTCGACGTGGTTTCGGTCTTGAGCCTGGACCTCGGAACCGGCCTTGGAATCGGAAGCGGGACCGGCGTGCTGGCGTCGGGCCAGACCGTCTATGCGTCCTCCGACCGCTTCTACGTCGCCACCACCAAGTGGATCGAACCCGACGTGACGGATGAGTCGGAGATCACTCGATGGAGCGAGAATTACACCACTCAGCTCCATGCGTTCGACAACACCGGGGCCGAGGCCGAATACGTCGCTTCAGGTGAGGTCAAGGGCAGCCTTCTCAATCAGTTCTCGCTCGACGAGACCGACGGATACCTGCGGCTGGTGACCACCGACGGCTCGCCATGGGATGAATCGAACGTCAGTGAGACGTTCCTCACCGTCCTGGAAGAACGTGGCGATGCTCTCGAACAGGTGGGCAGGGTGGGTGGCCTGGGCAAAGGTGAGGCGCTCTACTCCGCTCGAATCCTCGACGATGTGGCCTTTGCGGTGACGTTCCGGCAGGTCGATCCGCTGTACGTGATCGATCTGTCCGATCCGACGGCGCCATCGGTGAGCGGTGAGCTGAAGATCCCCGGTTTCTCGACCTACCTCCACCCGATCGGCGATGACCGCCTCCTGGGGGTCGGCCGCGACGCCACCGAGGAAGGCCAGGTCGTCGGGTTCAAGGTGAGCCTGTTCTCGGTCGCCGACCCGGCAAATCCCCAGGAACTCGCCACGTGGAAGCTGCCGGATGCCGAGTCTGTCGCCGAATACGACCATCGAGCGTTCCAATACCTCCCGGACCGCGGTATCGCTGTGTTGCCGATCCGTACGTGGAACCAGGACAGGATCAACGGCGCCGTGTTGCTCGACATCGGAGAGGCCTCGATCACCGAGGTAGGACGGGTCACCCACGTGGCGCCGGGTGGTGAGCCCACTACGACGTGCACGGAGCTCACGGAAGACGACTTCCCGTCGCAGAACAGCGAACTGCACTACATGACTCTGGAGGACTACGGCCGAGTCCAAGTGTGCGAGCCCGGAGACGATCGGGGGTACGGAAGCTACTACTGCGATCCGGTGCCGCTGAGCGAGCTCGAGGGATGGGGTGTCCCCGCAGACGAGCGCGACGCCCTGGCCGAGCGGTTCGCTCCCGAGTCGGTGATCGAGGTGTGCTGGCCGAACGACGACGGATGGCAGGAGCAGATCCAGCGCAGCCTGGTGGTCGGCGACGTTCTGTGGACGATGTCGGCCGGATACCTCCAGGGCAATCTCTTCGACGGTCTCACCGAGGTGGGCAAGGTCGACATCGGAGGATGACGTACGGTGCCACCGGCCGGTTCGGCCGGTGGCACTCACTCCACCGTTGGGGGGAGGTGGATCACCGGTCGACGGTGATCATCTCTCCCCATCGCTGCAGACGTGACGTGCGGCCGATGGCCTTGATGTGCCTCATGTCGATGGGCGCACCCTCCAGCCTGCCTTCGGTATCCATCAGGGTGCGGGCCACATGAACGGCGGTGGCGGCCGACGGATGCTGCGGGTAGCGGCTCGTCGACGGTTCATGATGCGTGGTGACCGCGTCGACCACCCCCACCGGGAGTTCCCACACCGCCGTGAGGTAGCCGCCGATGTCGGCGTGGGTCGCACCAAACAGCTCGAGCTCGCTGCGGTCGCGATCGGCGCGGTCCACGGCCAGGAAGTCCTTCGGCCAGTTCTGGAAGAGCACGAAGTCGCCGATGTCGTGGAGCAGGCCGGCGAGTTGCGCCTCTTCGATCTCGGTACGCGCCAGTTCCAGGTCCGCCGCGATGTGACGGGCCACTGCCCCCACCCTCATGGACTCCTGCCACATCCGCTCGAGGAACCTCTGGTCGAGATCGGAGTGTGCGAAGAGGCTGGCCGCAAGGGCGAGTGAGCTGATCGCTCTCATGCCGAGCAGGGCGGTGGCCTGCACCACGTCGCCCACTTCCGATCTCAGCCCGAACAGCGCCGAGTTCGCGACCCGCAGAACCCGAATGCTGGTGGCGGCATCCGACTGGATGATCTGGCCGACTCGATGCATCGAAGGGTCATCAGAGTTCAGCTCTTGTTGTACGGCTCGGTAGACCTGCGGAAGTGTTGGCAGGTCTCGCGCTCCGGCCACGAGCTGGGAGATCGCAGCCCCGCCGAGGCGGTCCCGCCATCGCACGGTGCCGTACAGCGCCTGGCGGAGTTGCTGGGCTGAGAAAGGCCGTTTCAGAAACATGTGTGCGCCCAGGTGGTCGCGGGCGGCCGTGACCTGGGAATGGACGAGGCGCGCCACCGTGGGGTGCTCCACTTCGGCCGACGCCACGATGCGGGCACCGATCGAACGAGGTGTGTCGACGGCCGCAACCAGCACATCCCAATCGCGGCCATCGAGCTCGGACTCGGCTTCGAACTGATCGTTCACGAATGATGCCGCCACGCCGAGGCTCGAGCTCTGGAGGAGGTCTCTCGCCTCGACCAGGCGGCTCATGTCATCGTCGACGAACAGGATTCTCATTGGTTGCTCCAGGACCAGTCGGAACGGCCGTATTCGTGAATCGACCGGCCGTCGCCGAAGTTGAGCAATACGTACCGACGCTCAGCTCCAGGGGGCGCCGCTGAGATACTTCCATCCGGCGTCGGGGAGCAGTGCGATTGCGGCGCCGCCGTCGGCCTCGAGACCGGCGACGGCGGCCTCCAGGATCGCGCCCGACGATGTGCCCACGAAGTGGCCCTCGGTCTCCATCACACGAGCGACCATCTCGTCGGCGACCTTCCGGTGGATCTGGTGTCGACCGGTGACGAGCCGCAGGTCGGCGATCGGAGGCTGAAACGGGTCGTCCTGGGACCGCATGCCGCCGATCGGGTCGTCGACGTACGGCTCCACAGAGTGCACCCGGAGGTCGCTCCACTCGAGCACGAGCCCGCGGCTGGTGCCCGTCAGGGTCCCTCCGGTGCCATACGCCGCGAACAGGTGGGTGGGGGGTTGCTCGAGTGGCCAGTCCCGAATGATCTCCTGGGACGTCCCGAAGAAGTGCGAATACACGTTCCAACGGTTGCCGTACTGATAGAGCATGAGGCCTTCCCCTGCCTCGACGAGCCCCTTGGCGTGAGCGATGGCGTCGTTGGGGCCGCCCTCCACCTCGATCAGGTGGGCGCCGTAGGCGCGGAGGATCGTCTTGCGTTCCTCCGTGGCAGCACTGGGGAGGCAGATCGCCATCGGATGCTTGTGGATCAACGCCAATCGGGCGAGCCCGATCCCGGTGTTGCCCGACGTGGCTTCGATCAGCGGTTGACCCGGCGCCAGCTTTCCCTGGACCACGGCGTTCTGGAACATGTACCAGGCAGCCCGGTCCTTGATCGAGCCGGTCGGGTTGAACCACTCGAGCTTGGCGAACAGTCGAGTGCCTGCAGGCGCCAGAGCCTTCAATTCGACGATCGGAGTGTTGCCCGGTCTCACGGTGAGGGCAACGGGTGAGAGCGGCGATCCATTCCGGTTTTGGGGCGTCGCGTTGAACTCCGGTTGGCCACGACCACCGGGACGACTGTTGTCTTTCGACGTTCCCGGGAGTGGACGACACCTTCGGGCTCGACAACCAGCCCAGACACCGCTCAACTCAGCGCTTGGAAGGTGCGACGCCTTGAGCCGCCATCCCGAGGTCGCCCTCGGTGGTGCCATGCGGAGCGTCGATCTGATCTTGGCCGAATCGATCGAGGCGCGCGTGAAGGCTGCCAATCGATCCGGTCTCGGCAGACCATGTCGGTAACGTTTCTGTTACGGTAACGTTCACGTTACCGAACATGTGCCGTGCATCTGGCTCCGAAATCCGGCGTAAGAAGACGGCGCGGAAGGAAGAGACCGTGGGCATGACAGTCGTTCGATATCGCGTGAAAGAGGGAAGAGGCGACGACAACCAGGCGCTCGTCGAGGCAGTGTTCGCCGAATTGTCGGTCGCCGAGCCAGAGGGCCTGAGATATGGCACGCTGCGACTCGACGATGGAGTGAGTTTCGTTCACATCGCCAGCCTCGCGGCAGAGTCAAACCCACTCATCGACCTTGCATCGTTCAAGGCGTTCACCGAGGGCCTGCCCGATCGGTGCGACGAGCCTCCGGTGGCGATGGCGGCGTCGATTGTCGGCAACCACCGCCTCTACGCCTGATACGGCCAACCGCCGCGGCGTCTTGCCGGACCGGTCGTCCCGAGGCCGAGCGCCAGATGTCGCGGTCAGCGGAACTTCGCGCCGTTCTCAGCGGCGTCGACGAGAATCTGCGCCGGTGCAAACCGGGATCCGTGGCGCGCTGCGAGGCCCCGCAGCTTGTCGACCACGGTGGCGGCACCGATGCCATCGATGTACCAGAAGGGGCCACCGCGGAACGGTGGGAACCCGAGTCCCATGACGGCTCCGATGTCGCCGTCGCGCGCCGAGCGGAGAATCCCGTCCTGAAGGCACAGGGCAGCCTCGTTGATCATCATCATCGAGACTCGCTCCTGGATCTCCCCCATGGCCATGTCGCGGCGCGGCCCGAGGCCGGCATCGGCGTAGACGGACTCGTCGGGATCGCCACGCTTCCCTTTTTCGTCGTAGAGGTAGAAGCCCTTGCCGTTCTTTCGGCCCTTGCGGTCTCCGGCCGACAGTCCCGACATCACCTCTGGGCCGGCCATCCGGGCGCCGAACGCATCGACCATGATCTTCGAGACCTTCTGACCGACATCGAGGCCGACCTCGTCGGCGAGGAGCAGTGGGCCGACGGGAAAGCCCCAGCGCTCCATGGCCTTGTCGACCGCCTCTATGGTCGCCCCCTCTTCCAGCAGCCTGAGCGCCTCGTTGGAGTACGGGGCGATGATGCGCGACGTGTAGAACCCGGTGCCGTCGTTCACCACGATCACCGTCTTGCCCTGCGCTCTCCCGTACGCGACGGCGGTGGCGGTGGCCCAATCCGCCGTGTGTTCGGTCGTTATCACCTCGAGCAGCGGCATCTTCTCGACAGGCGAGAAATAGTGCATACCGAGCACTGTCTCTGGTCTGCTCGAGGCTTCCGCGATCTGAGTGATAGGGAGTGTCGAGGTGTTCGAAGCGAACACGGTGTCGGGGGACACCACCGCCTCGACGTCGCGCAAGATGGACCGCTTCAGTTCGAGGTCTTCGAACACCGCTTCGATCACGAGATCGACGTTTGCGAATCCGGTCCAGTCGGTGGTGCCTGTCACCCGGAGCATCGCCTGTTCGGCCTCGAAGTCTCGGAGCCGCCGGCGTTGCACCCGACCGTCGAGCACCTTGTGCACGTACTGGAGCGCCCGGCCAACACCGGCGCCGTCGACCTCTTTCACCCGCACGACGGTGCCGGCGTTGAGGGTCGACACCGCTGCGATGCCTCCTCCCATGAGGCCCCCGCCGAGAACGGCGACCTTTGCAACCGGGCGTGGCTGTACCGACGTGTCCTCGACACCCAGATCCTTGCCGACCTCACGGGTCGCGAAGAAGATCGACCGCAGCGCACGCGACTCCGACGACGTGACGAGTTCCCCGAAGAACCTGGCTTCGGCGCGCAACCCGGCCTCCGGTCCATCGACGATTCCGAGGCGCACGGCCTCGAGCGCCCGTTCCGGTGCGGGGTAGTTGCCCTTCGTCTCGGCAAGGAGCTTCTGGCGGGCCTGTTTGAAAAGCACATTGAGACCCACCGGGTTGGTCTCCAGCGCCAGCCGCTGGAGGTTGTCGCCGCGCAACTTGGAGAGCAGCGACTCCTTCCGTTTGCCGGCAGCCGTCGATGCCGATGCCGTGCGCGCCAACTCGCGGGCGACGTCGAGGAGCATGCTCGAGGGTGCCAGCTGGTCGGCTATCCCAAGCCGGAGGGCCTTCGAAGCCTTCACGGGCTTGCCGGTGAGGATCAGGTCGAGTGCCTCGGCGACCCCGATGAGGCGGGGCAGGCGGATGCAACCTCCCCCTGCAGGGATCAAACCCAGCTGGACCTCCGGCTGACCCACCGTGGTGGCGGGGTCGTCGGCGAGAACCCTGTGGGAGCATGCAAGGGCCAGTTCGAGCCCGCCTCCCAGAGCCGATCCGTGAATGGCGGCAACGACCGGCTTCCCTCGCTTGGTGAACAGTTCTTCCAGCCTCTGGAACATCTGGTGGCCCGCTTCGATCGCCTCGCGGGCGACGGCCGGCTCGGTCAATTCCGAGAACCACCGGACGTCGGCGCCCACCAGGAAGTCCTTCTTGGCCGAGGTCAACACGACGCCTTCGATCTCGGGGTCGTTCTCGATGCGGTCGAGCACGACCGCCATGTCCTCCATCAGCACCGGGCTGAGGGTGTTCATGGCTTCACCCTGACGGTCCATCGTCACGGTGGCGATTCCTTCGACTACTTCGATCTTGAAATGGGTGAGGGTGGGGTGCGTGGTGGTGGTGGTGGTCATTTCAGCGCTCCAAGACGACGGCGGCACCCAGGCCCCCGGCGGCACATTGGGTGATGAGTGCGGTGCCGGTGTCGCGCCTCACCAGTTCGTTGCTCATGGTGATGAGTTGGCGTGCACCGGTGGCGGCGAAGGGGTGACCCAGGCTGATCGAGCCGCCGTACAGGTTGAGTTTGTCATCCGGGATCTCGCCGATCGCCGTGTCACGGCCAAGATGCTCTCGAGCGAACTCGGCCGAGGCGAACGCCCGCTTCACAGCCAACACCTGAGCTGCGAACGCCTCGTGCACGTCGATGACGTCTACCTCGTCGAGGCTCATCTCAGCCCGGTCGAGCGCGATCGGGGTGGCGAACGCGGGTCCTATCAGCAACTGCCAGTTCGGATCGACGGCGGAGAAGCCCCAGGACCGAAGGTATGCCATCGGCTCGAACCCGAGCCTCCGAGCGGTCTGTTCCTCCATGACGAGAAGCGCAGACGCACCGTCCGTGAGCGGGGAAGCGTTGCCCGCCGTCACGGTGCCGTGACGCTTGTCGAACACCGGTCTCAGCGAGGCCAGCTTCTCGATGGTCGTGTCGGCGCGGGGGATGCCGTCGCGCTCCACCACCGACCGATAGGTAGGGGGAACCGCGAGCGTCATCACCTCACGGTCGTACACCCCCTTCTCCCACGCCTCCACTGCCTTCTGATGCGAGTGGAGTGCGTATTCGTCCTGCTCGGATCGGCCGATGTTCCAGATACGAGCCATCTTCTCGGCACCGTCGCCCATGCTCTCGCCTGTCGAGCGATCGGCTACCGCCGGCGGCTGCGGCGCCAGATCCTTCGGTCGCAGTTCGGCGAGCGCCTTCAGCCGGCTCGGGAGATCGCGTGCCGCCTGGGCGGACTGCATGACGTCGACGAACTCATCGGTGAACAACACCGGGGGCCTGGACAGGGAGTCTGCTCCACCGGTGATCACGACATCGGCCTCACCCATGAGGATGGCCTGCGCTCCGTCGATGAACGTCTGGGTCGACGTGGCGCACGCCCTCGTGATCGAATAGGCGTCGGTGGTGTCGGGCAGGCGGGTGGACAGGACCACCTCTCGGGCGATGTTGGGCGACGCGACGTCTTGAACCACGGAGCCGTAGACCACACGATCGACGACGGATGGGTCGACGCCCGATCTCTCCAACAGCTCCGTGACGACCGCCTGGGCGAGTTCGAGGGTGCTCGCATCTTTGAGGGCAGTGCCCGACTTGGCGAACGGTGTCCTCAGGCCGTCGACGATCGCCACCCTCCGTCCGTCGACGACTCCGGGTCGATTG
Source organism: uncultured bacterium (assembly GCA_963785075.1). GTDB lineage: Bacteria > Actinomycetota > Acidimicrobiia > Spongiisociales > ZC4RG35 > JAOUGY01. The sequence continues at coordinate 182,581 of CAWATW010000009.1, read as the reverse complement.
GTCGCCATCTGTTGCCTCCTCGGCTTTTGATTGCTCGCTCAAATTGTGCCACACAACAAGCAGTAGGAGGTACTGAGTACCAAGTACCGAGTACCAGGCGCCGTCTGGCGTGTGCCGCTGGCGCTTGGCAGGCCCCCGACTGGTCAGCCGAGATCCCACTCCTCGGCTATCTGGCCCCACACGACGTCGGCGAGAAGGATTCCCCCGTCCGTGGTCAGGTGGATGCCGTCATTCAGGCGCATGTCGACGACGTCGCCGTCCAGGTCGGGGAGATACTCCGAATAGGCGCCATCCGGTCCGCTGAAGGTCTCGACGCTGGAGATGTAGTGGACGCGATCGAAGCGGTCGGCCTCGGAGCTGTAGATGTCGTTCATGATCTGGAGACGCTCCCAGAGCGTATCCGAGCTGACGATCGGCATGCCGATCCAATAGACGTCGCGGCCGTCTTCATCGAGCTCCTGCATGAGCGAACCGACCCGCGAGCGGTACTCCTGCTGCCAGGCCTCCGTTCCGAACGGTTCCCACAGGCCGTCGATCCTGATGTCTTGAGCATCGTTGCCGCCGAAGAACAACACGATGACCTCGGGGTCTTGCTCCACGCGGACGTCTCTCAGGAGGACGGGCCAGTCGATGAAGTCTGGGCGCGTGATACCCGACTCGAACTCGTAGATCACCTCCGCTTGCACGGGGGAGGCTCCCTCGGCGCGCGCTTCCAACATCGGGCCGAACTGGCCCACCATCGAGTCGCCACCGATGAACATCCGAAGCGGGTCGGCCTCCGACACATCTCTGATCACCGGCACGGTGGTGGCCGTGGGCGCCGTGGTGGTGGTGGAGGAGACCACGGTCGTGGTCGGGGTCTGCTCCTCCGTTGCCCGCCCGAGTGCGGCGTCGATGACGTTACGTGGCTGATCGATGAACAAGAACCCGGTGATTGCCACGATCGGTTTCATGACGGCGACTCCCACCGTCCGTTGCCAGCCTGCCTCCTGCCGTTCGGCGGTGCGCAGGATGTCCTGGGCGTTCAGGAGGAGCCCGATCAGCAGCGCGATTGCCACGACGATGATGACGTGGCCGGCCGCCATCCGTCCTGGAGGACGGTTGGTCGGGATTGTGGGAGTTGGGTGAACGTCGGATGTCATCGTCAGAACTGGAAGTAGATGAAAGGTGCGACGCCCTCCGGCCCGAGACCGTCGACGAACAACAGCACGACACCGAGCGCTGCGGCCATGGCCACGGGCTGCAGCCGTCCGAAGTGGAAACGCGTCCGGAGCCGGATGTGCTGTGGAATGTAATGGACGCCGATGCCGCCGATCACCAGCAACAGCACGACGGGAGTCACCATCGGTGAAGGGCCGAAGTCGACGAGCCGCGACAGGATCGTGGCTGCGACCGAGAAGTTCTCGGCACGGAAGAAGACCCATCCCAGACACACCAGATGGAAGGTGAGAAACCGCTTCGTCGCCAGCGCTGCAGGGGTCTCCACCATCACAACCCCGCGGTCGGCCCGCCGCTCGGCGAGGAGGCGCTCGACGGCCAGGCCGCCGCCATGAAGCAGGCCCCAGACCACGAAGGTCCACGCTGCCCCATGCCACAGCCCACCCAGCACCATCGTCAGCAGGAGGTTTCGATAGGTCGCCGACCGCCCCTTCCGGCTTCCTCCCATCGGGATGTAGAGATAGTCCCGCAGCCAGCGGGACAGGGTCATGTGCCAACGACGCCAGAAGTCCTGCAGTGAGACGGCGCGGTAGGGATGATCGAAGTTCTGTGGGAATCGGAACCCCATCAGGAGCGCGACGCCGATGGCAATGTCGGTGTAGCCGGAGAAGTCGGCATAGATCTGCACGGCGTACCCGTAGATCCCAAAGAGCACCTCGAGCGCGGAGAAGGCCTCCGGATTCGCGAACACCGGGTCCACGAGACTCGTTGCCAGGGTGTTGGCGACCACGACCTTCTTGAACAGTCCGCCGACGATCAGGGCAAACGCCTCGGCCGCTTCCACGTTCTTGGGGTCGTGTGACCTGTGGAGCTGGGGGAGGAACTCGGAGCTACGGACGATCGGACCGGCGACGAGCTGTGGGAAGAAGGCGAGATAGACCGCGAAGTCCAGGAGCGGTGCGGGATGCTCGCTTCCGCGATAGACATCGATCACGTAGGAGAGGGCCTGGAAGGTGAAGAACGAGATCCCCACCGGGAGCGTGATGCTGAGCAGAGGAAGCGGCACGTCGATCCCGAAACGGCCGAGGAAGTTGATCATCGAAGCGGCGAAGAAGCCGTAGTACTTGAACCAACCGAGGGCGGCGAGGTTGAGCGCCACTCCAACGGAGATGAGGCGCTTGCGTGCCGATGGGTCTTCTGTGGCTGCGATCCGCTGGGCCGTGAACTGGTTGACGAGGGTCGAGCCGATGATGAGGCCGAGGAACCGCCAATCCCAGGCGCCATAGAAGACGTAGCTGGCGCCGAGCATGAACAACTTCCAATGCCGGCGGTGCGGGAGCAGTAGCCAGTTGGCCGTGAGCACGACCAGAAAGAAGAGCGCAAACTCGATGGTGGGAAACAGCATCCTTGGCGCTGGAGCGTACTGAGCGATGCATCTGAACCTCAGGCTTGCTGTGGGTTCCCGGCCGGCCACTGGTACCTTGTGTCCGACGTGATCGAAGGTGGCGATCCCAAGGGCGGCTTCGACCCCGCTCGACTCGACGAGCTCCTGCGTGACGAAGCGCGGCTGGTGGCTCGTGATTCGCCCGTGTCACCTGCATCCCCGCCGGCGCCTGTCGGAGGCACGGTGCAGCCTCGATACCGGCTCACGCGCCGTGGGCTGATGGTCGTCACCCTGCTGCCAATCGTGCTCATTGCGATCATCGCTTGGAGCACCGGTGACGGGGAGCCGTTCACTCTGGAGGGGATCGAAGATGGCGCCACGCTCAGCGCCGAGCGGGCAGACGCCCTGGAACTCCGCGTGGTGTTCCAGGACGCGCCCGATCCCGAGAACCTCGAGCGCGACCATCGGCGAGGTCGATGTACCGGTCGTGCTTGCATCCGACGGGTTGAGTGCCGTGATTTCGGCAGCCGACGTACCCGAGGGCGAGAACCGGTTGACGATCAGCTTGTCCCGCCCATTCCCCTTCGGTTCCTCGAGCGTGAGCAGGACCTTCACCGTCGACCGCACTCCACCGTCGATGACGGTGCTGGCCCCGACATCTGCGGCCCGGGTCACCGAAGCCGTGACGCTCGAGCTCGAAGTCGACGACGCCGAGGCCACTGTGACGATCGACGGCGAGCAGCTCGACTTCACCGACGGGTTGGCGTCCAAGACCTTCGATCGACCTCCGGCCGCCCCTGTGGACGTGACGCTCGCCGACCCGGCAGGAAACGTGTCGGTGGTTCCCGTACACATCCCGCTGGCCCTCGCAGGCGAGCCGGGGCAGGACCCGATTCGTGGCGTCCACGCCAGTGGCTGGACATGGGCGACCCCCGAACTGCGTGACCCGATCATCCAGATGGTCGAAGACGGGTTGATCAACACCGTCCAGCTCGACCTCAAGGACGAGGGCGGCGATGTCTGGTACGACACCCGCGTTCAACTGGCGCATGACATCGGCGCCGTCACCGAGCTCTGGGACCTCGAACAGGTCGTGGAAGACCTCCACGCGATGGATGTGCGGGTGGTGGGTCGCATCGTGAACTTCAGAGATCCGAGACTCGCCACCTATGCCGTCGAGCAGGGAGAGATGGATTGGGTGGTGCAGAACCCCGACGGCACCGCATATGGCAAGTACGGCGGTTTCACCAACCCGTACAACGAGGAGGTGTGGGAGTACAACATCGCCCTGGCGGAGGAGGCGGCGGAGCTGGGCGTCGACGACATCATGTACGACTACGTGCGTCGGCCCGACGACTACATCGAGAACATCCGGTTCCCCGGGCAGGATCGTGATCCCGAGCAGGCGATCATCGACTTTCTCGAGGTGTCGCAGCAACGAGTCCACGCCGCCGGCGCCCGTCTGGCGGCTGCGGTGTTCGGGATCGCGGCGACCCGACCCGACGAGGTCGCCCAGGACATCCCGGCGATCGGGAACGTGGTCGACTACGTCGCCCCGATGACCTACCCCTCGCACTGGGGTCCTGGCGAGTACGGAGTGGACAATCCGAACACCCAGCCGTACGACATCGTGTTCCGGTCGATGGAGGACTTCCAGTCCCAGCTCGCCGGCACCGACGCCGGTCTCGTGATCTGGATACAGGACTTCTCGCTCGGCGTCGACTACGGGCCGGCAGAGGTCCGAGCCCAGATCGACGCCGCAGCCGATGCCGGAGTCGACAGTTTCCTCCTCTGGGATGCGGCCACCACCTACACCGCCGCCGCCCTCGAATAGGAACCGGGTTTTCGTGCACAAAAGGCGTGATATTCACGCCTTTTGTGCACCAAAACCCGGTCTGGTCAGAGGAGGCCGTGGACGAAGTCGAGCTTCTCCACGACCCGGGGCGGCAGCACGAAGGGATAGAGGTCGCCCTGTCCGATGGAGCGAGACATGGCATTCATGGCGATCGTGGACGCAAGCCAACGGTCGATGAGCGGGCCGATCGACAGGTGAGCGGTGTCCGAACCGGCTTTGCGGCCGGCCGCCGAAGAGGGGTCTTCGACTCGGAGCCCGAACGAATCGGCGGTCTCCAGGCCGGAGCGGATGTGGAGGTAGTGCGCAAAGGTCTCAGCCCAGTCCTCCCACGGATGCATGGTGGCGTATTCGCTGACATGTGACAGCGTCCAGTCGGGCGGAGGCCCCTCGGCGTAGTGTCGGTCGAGGCCAGCCTGATATGACACACGTTCGTCGCCGAACAGCTCTCGGAAGCGATCGACCCGACCCGTTGATGCCACCAGGGTCGGCCAGTAGTAGTGCCCGATCTCATGGCGGAGGTGTCCGAGAACGGTGCGGTACGCCTCTCCGAGTTGCAGCCGGACGAACTCGCGGTGGGCGTCGTCGGACTCCGAGAGATCGAGGGTGATCACTCCGTCCTCGTGGCCCGTGGTCACATCGTGTCCGCGCGACGACAGGAGCTCGAATGCGACGCCCTGCGCCGGGTTCTCGTCGCGCCCTGTCACGGGCAAACCGAGACCGACCAGTTGGAAGATGAGTCGGCGCTTGGCCGCCTCGGCATCTGCGAAGGCCACCATCGCATCGGCTTCACCGTCGTTGGGACGTACGGTCGTCAGTCGACAAGACGCGCACAACGGCGACGGATCCTCGGTCGGAATCAGCCAGTTGCAGCGCGCGGTCAGCTGGTTGGCGCAACTCCGAAACGACTCGGTACCCCCATTCACCCACGTCAGCGTGTGGCCGTTCGACGTCACCGCCCTCAGTCGGCGAGTCGCGGGATCGAAGCCGAGAAGCGATCCGCACTGCAGACAGCTCGAGTTGTCGAAGAAGAGGAGCTGGCCACAGACCTCACAGGTGAACGCCCGCATGACACGCAACGTACCCGGTCGGAGCGCGTTTCAAGCGTCTTGATCGGAACCTGAAGGACCGATCGGCGTTGGCGTCCGAGACATGAGCGTCGAATCCCGGGTTCTGGTGCACAAAAGGCGTGAATATCACGCCTTTTGTGCACGAAAACCCGTCCGGGGACCGCTGGTGCCGTCAGGTGGGGACGACGTCGACTTCGACCGTCAGCGTGGACTCCTCGGCGTCGGTGTAGATGACACCTTTGAGCGGAGGCACGTCCGAGTAGTCCCGTCCTCGCGCCGTCGTGATGTACCGGGGACCGGCCATCTGGTTGTTGGTCGGGTCGATGCTCGCCCACTGCCCCTGCCCCAGATACACACTCACCCACGCATGGGTGCGATCCACTCCCGTCAGCCGCGCCTGGCCGGGTGGGGGCTCCGTCTCCAGGTATCCGCTGACGTAGGCCGCCGGCAGGCCCATCGAGCGGAGACAGCCGATCATCACGTGTGCGAAGTCCTGGCACACGCCCTTCCCCAGGTCGAGCACCTCATCGATGGTGGTGGACACGTCGGTCGAGCCTGGTTTGAACTCGAATGAGCCATGGACCTCGGAGCAGAGGGCGGTAACCACCTCGGACATCGGCCGGCCCGGTTCGAACGATCGAGATGCCAACTCGGCGAGTCTGCCGCTCCCCGACACCAGTGGTGAGTCGAGGGCGAACTCGACGGCGACCAGGTCCTCACCCCCTTCTGCGAGTCGGGCGACAGCTTCCCAAGGCTGGTCTGCGGTCACCCCGAACTCCGTGGGGCGTCCCGTGGTGTCGACCACACACGAGCTGGTCACCGTGAGTCTGGAGTGCGGCTCGTCGATCGCGAGAAAGGCGACCGGGTTGCCGAAGTAGTCCGTGCGGTGCCGAACGTGTTCTGGGGTCGGCTCGGAGGTGACGGATCGTCGTACACAATGCTGACCGTCCACGTCCCACGGGAGTTGGTGGACCTGGGCGTAGCTGGCGGTGACAGGGGCGTCGTAGTCGTATCGGGTGCGGTGGACGACCTCGTACATCATGAGGACCATCCCGGTGGCTCAGAGGGCGTGCTCATGCTGTGCTGGGGGAGCAGCCGTGTGAAGTTGTCGGCTCCGATGGCGTCGGCGATCGTCAGGAGGTCCTGTCGCGTCCGGAAGAGGAAGGCCCGGAGATCCGCTCGTGTGCCGTCGGCCCTCGCCTGCGCCAGTGCCTGCGAATCGGAGTTCCGAAGAACCGACCGCGCCGCTTCGGCGTGGGTCAGGGCCGTGGATGCGGTTTCGTGCCGTCGGGCGGCGTCGAGCGCACTCACGCTGTCGATGAGCCGGTCTATCTGGAAGCGGAGCGACCGGGGGTTGCCCGGATCTGCGAGCAGGAGATCGATCAGGGTCGCCACTTGGGCCTGCGAGCGGTAGCGCCGGCGGTACGTGATGATGCTCTCCGCGGCCGTCAGAGTCGACTCGGCGATGAGGCTCTCGGTGGCTGGATCGTGCTGAACGGTGAGGAGCGCATTCACGAGGGCGGTGATCTGCAGTGCCCGCTCCACCCGCCGGCCGGCCTCCATGAATTGCCAAGCATGGTCTCGGACCATGGACTCGGCCATCAGCCCGGAGAGGGCCAGCAGGCTTTCGAGGAGACCGTTCAACACCGTGGTCACTGCGTCATCACGGTCGCTCGTGACCCGGCTCAAGCGTTCGAGGCGCCTTTGCATCGATCCGATCACGAGCCAGGTGTCGACCGACAGCTGGTCGCGGAGCACCTCGACGGCGTCGAACATCCGTGCGGTGGCCTGCGCGACCGTCCCTGGGCGGCTGTCGTCGACCACAAGAGAAAACAACTCGTCACCGGGCCGTGCCAAGATCTTCGCGGCGTCGTCTCCTACGAAGCCGGGGAAGGTGGTGGTGACCCGGGTCAGAGCCGCGAGCAGGGCTTCGAGCGCCGCGGCGCCCGGCCCGGCGCCGGCCTGTTCGAACTCGGTTCGTCTGCCGTTGACCACCCGCAGCAGGCGCACGGCGGTCTCGGCCCGCTCCGAGTACCGACCCAGCCAGAACATGTTCTCCGCGGCGCGCGAGGCGAGCGGAGCAGCCGGCTCCTTGGCCTGCAGGGGACCACCGGTCAGCCAGAAGCCGCCGAGTGTCTCAGGCTGGGTGCTGAGGACCCATGTGTCCTTGGCCACGGCACCCGTCTGGTTGGTGATCGGGCCAGGGCCCGGAACCCGGGCGGTACGCGCAAGGCCGCCGGGCATGACGTAGTAGCTGTCGTCCTTGGCGACGGCGAACGTGCGGAGCACCGTCGGATGAGGATGAAGGCCGTCGGTCCCGAGCAGCGGTGCGGTCATCGGTTCGACCCGGCGCTGTGCGACCCATCGTTGGGGTTCGGAGAGGATGATGGCTTTGAGCTCGCCTCGGGCCTCGCTCGTCAGCAGCGTTGCATCGATGGCGCTTCCGCCACCGTTTCGAGAGGACGGTCTGATGACCATCGAGTCGAGGTTGTTCGTGACGTGAGACAGCGAGGACGGATCGCCACACCACCAGGTCTCCACCGAAAGCAGCAGTAGTTCTTCGCCGAGGAGGTTTCGTGCGAGGTCGGGCAGGAACACCGCCAGTGCGGCGTTCTCGAGCACGCCCGATCCCAACGGATTCACCACCGATACGGTCCCGGCCCGCGCGGCATCCACCAATCCCGGCACCCCGAGCGTCGACTCCGGAAGCAGCTCGAGGGGATCGCAGAACCAGGCGTCGACGCGACGGAGAATGACATCCACGGGCATCAGCTCGTTCACCGTGCGCAGCCAGATGCGGCCGTCCCGGTTCACGAGGTCTGAACCTTCGACCAAGGGATATCCGAGCTGTGTTGCCATGAAGGCGTGCTCGAACGCCGTCTCGGAAAGCGGGCCCGGAGTGAGCACGACGATCGACGCATCGTCGACCTCGGTGGGCGCCGCCGCCTGCAGGGTGGCGCGAAGCGTCCTCGTGAACGGTGCGAGTCGCATCGCCTCGGCATTCCGGAAGATGGTCGGGAATACCTTCGAGAGGACGTTGCGATTCTGGATCGCGTACCCGGCCCCCGACGGCGCCTGCGTCCGGTTGCCCATGGTCAGCCATCGCCCATCGGACGACCTGGTGAGGTCGGCGGCGTAGACACCGAGCTGGTGCGGGGAGGGAAGGAAGACACCATCGCACACCCGCAGGAATGCAGGATCGTCCAGCACCAACTCGGGGGGAACGGCTCGACGTTCGAGGATCCGGCGCCTTCCGTACAGGTCCTGAAGGATCACATCGAGGAGCTGGGACCGCTGGGCTATGCCACGCTCGAGGGCCGCCCATTCGTCATTCGAGATGACGAGCGGGACTGCGTCCAGCTCCCAAGGTCGGTGCGCGGCCGCGACGTTGTAGGTGACGCCGTCCTGTTCCAGGAGGATTGCGATCTCGTCCCTGCGCCGCAGAAGCTCGTCCATGCCGAGACTGCGGTAGGCGGTGGCCAGGCCGGCCCAGTGCGACCGAATCGAACCGTCGCCGCCCACGAGCTCGTCGCGGACCGATTGGGGCGGCGAGTATCGGGCGATTGGGTCGCGGGATGAGGCGATGGTCACGGCTCGAATCAGCCTCGGTCGTCGGTTGGCCAGCGTCGAAGATCGAGGGTTCGAGGGTACTCCCGACGTGGTCGGGCACTCATGGAATCGAGGGCGTTGACGTCGATCGGTCCGGGTGTGTGCCCGTGATGGAAGAAGCGGCTGACCCGACGTGCTTCCGCCTCACCGGCATTCACCGGGAACGTGTCATACGCCCGACCACCCGGATGAGACACGTGGTAGGTACACCCGCCCAGCGACCGTCCGTTCCATCGGTCGATGAGGTCGAACACGAGCGGCGTGTGGACTCCGATGGTCGGGTGCAAGGCCGACCACGGTTGCCACGCCTTGTATCGGACTCCTGCCACCCCTGTTCCCGTGGAGCTCGTCGGGCTGAGCGGAACCGGGACTCCATTGCACGTGACGATGTGACGTGTGTCGATGTAGCCGTCGACCCTGACCTGGAGTCGTTCCACCGAGGAGTCCACGTAGCGGGCGGTCCCCCCGGCGGATGTCTCCTCACCCAGAACATGCCACGGCTCGATCGCCGAACGGAGCTCCAGCCTGGCGTCGTCGAGTTCCACTTCGCCGATGAGTGGAAACCGGAATTCGAGGAATGGTTCGAGCCAGGCGAATTCGAAACCGATCCCATGGCGGACGAGGTCGTCGATCACGTCGTGGACGTCGAGACGTACGAACCAGGGGAGCAGGAATCGGTCGTGCAGATCTGTGCCCCAGCGAACGAGCTCTCCGGTGTACGGATGCTCCCAGAACCGCGCCACCAACGACCGGATCAACAACGCCTGTACCAGGGCCATGTGCGGATGCGGAGGCATCTCGAAACCGCGCAGCTCCACAAGCCCGAGCCGACCGCGTTCGGAATCGGGGCTGAAGAGCTTGTCGATGCAGAACTCGGCGCGATGGGTGTTTCCGGTCAGGTCGACCAGGAGATGGCGAAGCAAACGGTCGACGATCCAGGGGGCCGGTTCCTCGCCCTGGCGCTCAATCTCGGCGAACGCGATCTCGAGTTCGTAGAGGTTCTCCGGTCGTGCCTCGTCGACTCTCGGTGCCTGACTGGTCGGGCCGATGAACTGTCCTGAGAACAGATACGACAGCGACGGATGGTGCTGCCAGTAGGTGATCATGCTGCGGAGCAGGTCGGGCCGCCGCAGAAGCGGACTGTCGGCCGGGGTCATGCCCCCGAGCGTGATGTGGTTGCCTCCGCCGGTGCCGGTGTGGCTTCCGTCGAGCGCGAACTTCTCGGTTCCGAGCCGTGCCAGCCGCGCCTCGGCGTACAGATCGGTCATGATCTCACGAAGCTCGTCCCAGCTGCGTGAGGGATGCACGTTGACCTCGATCACTCCCGGATCGGGGGTAACCACCAACATGCCGGCGCGGTGATCGACCGGGATCGGGTAGCCCTCGAGCACCACAGGCATCTCGAGGTCCATCGCCACACGCTCGATCAGCGCCACCAGCTCGATTGCATGCTCGAGATGGTCGAGCGGCGGCAGGAACACGAAGAGATTGCCGGATCGAACCTCGAATGCCACGGCGGTGGGCGGAGCGGCGCCCCGGTCGATCTCCTGCGCCGGCGACACGACCAGCGTGGTCGGATCGGGCAGGTCGGGTCGTGGCTCGAAGTGGGACCGTTCGTACGTTGGCGGCGCCGGAGTCCACGTGAGCGAGTCGAGCGGCAGCCGGAGGCCCACGGGAGAGTCCCCGGCGATCAGGTACAGCCGGCCTCGTCGGAGGTGCCAGCGGGTGGTCCGCCATCCATCGGCGTGGCGATGAAGCGGCAATACGAACCCGACCGGGGCGCCGCCCCGCTCGTCGAGGCGCTCGACGAGAGCGGCTCGTGCCTCGGCGTCGGCGATGGCGGCATGGTCGTCCTCGCCGAACACGGTCTGCGCAGGCTCGCCGGCCGGCAGCCGTGCTTCCGACCACAGATCGTTGAGCACGTCCTCATGGGCATCGAGGATGAGATCATCGGAAATCGCAAGTGCGGCGGCGAGGCTGGTGGCGAAGCGGCGGGCGTCGGCCGTCTCGAGTTTGCCGCGCTGCCACGGATCGGCAAGCAGACGGCTCTCAGCCCACAACGGCTCGCCGTCTCGCCTCCACGCCACCGCGATCTGCCATCGGGGGAGCGGCTCACCCGGGTACCACTTTCCCTGTCCGTGCTGGATGAGACCACCAGGAGCGAAGCGATCTGCGAGGCTCTTCGCCAGATTCCCCGCCAGTCGCCGCTTTTCCGGGCTGTCGGCGGTCGTGTTCCACTCGGGGCCTTCCATGTCGTCGATCGAGACGAAGGTCGGCTCGCCGCCCATCGTGAGTCGAACATCACCGGCGACGAGCCGTCGATCGACCTGTTCTCCCAACTGGTCGATGCGTTGCCATTGCTTCTCGTCGTAGGGAAGCGTGACACGGGGATCCTCGCGGATGCGACGGACGATGTTCGTGTGGGCGAAATCGACGTCCGTTGGCCCGGTCGCTCCGGTGACCGGCGCTGCCGAGCTCGGGTGCGGGGTGCAAGCCAAGGGAATGTGCCCTTCGGCGGCGAGCAGCCCCGAGGTGGGGTCGAGTCCCACCCATCCGGCGCCGGGGATGTACACCTCTGCCCAGGCGTGGAGGTCGGTGAAGTCGTTCGCCGGACCGTCGGGTCCGTCCAGCGACGGTTGATCCGAGGTCAACTGCACCAGATAGCCGGACACGAATCGGGCGGCCAGACCCAGGCGCCTGAGCGCTTCGACCAGCAGCCAACCCGAGTCGCGGCATGACCCGATCGCAACGTCGAGTGTGTGCTCGGGCGCCTGCACACCGGGTTCCATACGCACCGAATAGGCGACAGATTCGTAGATCCTCCTGTTGACCTCGACGAGGAAATCCACGATCGGCACTCCACCGGTCGGCACATGGATCTTGGAGAGCCAGTCGCTGAGCAGCGGGCCCGTGTCTGTGGCCGCCTCCAGATAGGGCCTGAGGTCGGCCCGCTCACCGATGGTGTAGTCGAACGGGTACCGCTCGGCGTACTCCTCCACGAAGAAGTCGAAGGGGTTCACGACGGTCATGTCGGCGACCAGGTCGACCGTGATGTCGAGATGATCCGCCGGCTCGGGGAAGACGAGCCTGGCAAGGAAGTTCCCGAACGGATCCTGCTGCCAGTTGATGAAATGGCCGGCGGGATCGACATCGAGACTGTAGGCGAGGATGGGTGTCCGGCAGTGGGGCGCGGGGCGCAGCCGCAGCACATGGGGATGGATCGCCACGTGCCTGTCGAAGCGATATGTGGTGTGATGCTCGAGCGCTACATGGATGCCCATGGCTTTGTCTCTCCCCACCGTCGCGTGGCCCGGTGTGGGGAGTGTGGCAGAAGTCGACGGGCGAAGATCAAACGGTGGCGGCCGGGCGGTCCCCGACCACGAAACGGAACGCTGTCATTGCGTCGTGCAGACCCTGGAGCGCCTCGACTATGCGTTCGACTCCGAGGCGCGGCTTCGCAGCAGTCGCCGACCCGCACGGGATGGCTAGTCCCTGCGGGCCGAAAGATGATCGTCCTCTTCCTGTGGTCGCCTCGGCGCCGATGGCCTAGGTGTGAGCGCGTCCATCACCGGTTCTGATCCAGGCATGATGTCGGACCTGCCCTATCGGGAGGCGATATCCCGTGCCGTCAGGGTCGTTCCGGTGGTGGCCGGTGTCGTGGCCGTCTTCGCAGTCGTCCTCGGGGGATCGATCGGGGTCAGCATCGCCATCGGGGCGGTGGGCGCGCTCACCGCCATCCCCATCGTGAGGGGGTCACTACCTCATGCGCCACGCCATGTGATCGCCGGATGGATCGGATTGCTGGCGCTGGTGATTCCCACCTTGGCGGTGGAACGGGAGACGTTCGGGCTGGCTGCGGTGGCAGGCATCGCCTTGATCCTGTTTGCCCGACTCATCGCACATATGAGGATCAGGTGGGTCGTGTTGGCCACCGTGATCTCCATCCAAGCCGCAGGATGGGCCGTGTCAGGGCGATCCATGCGCGACCTCTGGATCCTGCTCGGAATGGCCGTCGTTGCCTTCGGAACCGAGTACCTCACCGCGCTGAACCGCGTCGTCGCTCTTGGGTCGGCAGATCGAGTCCGTCAGTTGTCAGATGAGCGGTGGTCGCTCATCCGGTTGTACGAGATCGCATCGTCGATAGGTACGTCGACCACGAAGGCGGAGGCGCTTCCCGACCTGCTGTCTTCGATCGCGGAGGCGGTGGGCGGCCGGGTGTGCGCCGTGGCACTCCATGGTTCAGATACCGGCAGGCTGTCGCTGGTGGGTCCGGTGTGGGTGAACGGGCTGTCTGTGTCGGTGGATGACGATGTCTCGATCACCCTCGCCGAAGGCGGGTTTGGGAGTCGCGCTCTTCGTTCGAGTCGGGCGATCCGATTCGACCGCTCGACGGTGGGTTCCTTTCGTGCGATCACGGAGGAGTTGGGGCTCGAGTCGGGGCTTGTCGTGCCTCTGTGGGTCGAGGGCCGTGCTTCGGGACTCCTGATCGTCGGAGACCCCCTCCAGGCGGCATTCTCTCGCCAGGCGATCGACTCACTCACAGACCTGGCGGCCCCCGCCGGTCTGGTGCTCGCTCAGGTGGAGCGTCACGAATCGGCAGCTCTGCTCGCCGAACGTCTTCAAGAGATCGCGGACATGAAAACGGATCTGGTGTCGATGGTGAGCCATGAGCTGCGGACACCTCTGACAGCGGTTATCGGCTCGCTCGACATCCTGAATCGCCCCGATGTTGCTGCGGACGAGGACCTCGCACACGAACTCGTGTCGACCGCGAGCCGGCAGGCGCACCGGCTGAAGCGTCTCATCGACGACCTCCTGACGATCTCGCGGATGGACCGTGGCCTCGTGCGTCCGGAACCGGCTGTCGTATCGCTCGAGGAGGTGCTGTCCGAAGCTGTGTGGGTACTCGGCGATGTCCCGGTGACCGTATCGGTCCCGGACGGGATGGCCGTCATCGCCGACCCCCATCACCTCAGCCAGGTGATCATCAATCTTCTGGAGAACGCCACCAAGTACGCCCCGGGATCGCGGATCGAGGTCGCCGTCGAGCGTCTCGGACGAGACGACGTGGTGATCGCCGTCGTCGATCATGGACCCGGCATCCCCGCTGCCCATCGTGAGCGCGTGTTCGAGCGCTTCGTCCGTTTGCCGGGTGCCCACCAAGCGGGTGGGACGGGATTGGGGCTGGCGATCGTGGCAATGCTCATCGAGAGCATGGGTGGCCGAATCGACGTCTTGGACACTCCCGGGGGCGGAGCGACGTTCGCGCTGAGCCTGGCGAGCGCCGACCGGATCAGCCCTGTCCGCCCTGCCGCCTGACGCTCTTGGCTGCGCCCTGATTCGTGATGATGCGTGCGCCGCGACGGAACGTCAGGTAGTTCCACGCCCACGAGATGAGCACGATCAGTCGATTGCGAAACCCGATCAGATAGAAGATGTGGATGGTCAGCCAGGCCACCCATGCCATGAACCCGGAGAATTCGAGCATGCCCATGTCGGCGACGGCTCGGGCCCTACCGATGGTGGCGAGGGATCCTTTGTCGACGTATTTGAAGGCTTCCCGGGGACGCCCGGCGAGATCGGCCTCGATCTGACGAGCGACGTGCCGGCCCTGTTGGATGGCGGCTGGTGCGACACCCGGAACTCCGTCGATCGATGCCATGTCGCCGACGACGAAGACGTCGGGGTGTTCGACGAGAGCCAGATCTGGTGACACTTCGACCCTGCCGGCACGGTCGGTTGAAGCATCCAACCTGGCGCCGAGCGGCGAGGCCTTGACACCTGCGGCCCACAGAACGACTTCGGCGGGGATGCGCTCGCCTGTCGACAGGGTCACTCCGTCCGGGTCGACGTCGGAGACCAAAGCGCTGGTCCTGACCTCCACACCCAGATCCTCGAGCTGGCGTCGAGCCGAGCTCCCGAGCTTTTCGGGGTACGGCGGAAGCACCTGTTCGCTGCCCTCGAGGAGGAGGATGCGCGCCTTCGAAGGGTCTATTCGATGAAACTCGCGGGCGAGGGCATGCATGGCGATCTCTGCCATCGCTCCGGCCAGCTCGACGCCGGTGGGTCCGGCACCGATGACGACAAAGGTGAGCAGGCGACCCGCCTGGTCCGGATGGCGCTCTGCCTCTTCGAAGGAGGCGAGGATTCGGCGTCGGATGTCGAGAGCGTCTTCGATGGTCTTGAGCCCAGGTGCCCGGTCAGCCCAGTGTTCGTTCCCGAAGTACGAATGTGTCGCCCCGGTGGCGAGCACCAACGTGTCGAAATCGATCCGTGTTCCGTCGTCGAGCGTGACGGACTTGGCGGTGAGGTCCACATCGGTGACCTCGCCAAGCACGATCTGGGTGATGTTGTTCTGGGAGCGGAAGATCGAGCGGATCGGATAGGCGATGTCGCTCGGGTTCAGTCCCGCCGTGGCCACCTGGTAGAGCAGCGGCTGGAACAGATGGAAGTTCCTTCGATCCACGATCGTGATCTCGACCGGGGCGCCGGCGAGATCACGAGCAGCGTTGAGGCCGGCGAACCCGGCACCAACCACGACCACACGATGTGATGCCATGGCTGGATTCTCGCACGTCGCCCCGGCAAGAAAGGGGCGGAGATCTGTCGTCTCTACCATGGGGCCCATGACGATCTCGTTGGTGGAAGACGCGCGGCTCCGACTACCGGACATGGTTCGAATCCGCCGTGAGATGCATCGGCATCCAGAGGTCGGCCTCATGCTGCCCGAGACCCGTGCACTCATCCTGAAGGAACTCGACGGACTCGATCTCGAGGTGACGAAGCACGAAACCACTTCGGGTGTGGTGGCGGTCCTGCGTTCGGGAAGGCCCGACGGTCCGGTCACATTGCTCAGGGCGGACAACGATGCGCTACCGCTGGTGGAGGCCACTTCGCTTCCCTTTGCTTCGGAGACCGGGGCATCGATGCACGCATGCGGTCACGACCTGCACACCGCAATGCTCCTTGCCGCAGCGACCATGCTGTGCGATCGATCCGAAGATCTGCCAGGACCGGTCATCTTCATGTTCCAGCCCGGTGAGGAGGGGCATCACGGCGCCAGGGCCATGCTCCAAGAAGGCGTGCTGGATGCGGCCGGGAGGCGGCCCTCGAGGGCGTTCGCCATCCACGTCTTTGCTCACATCGCTTCCGGTACCGTCGGCCTCAGGGCCGGTCCTGTGATGGCTGCCTCCGACCAGTTCCACATCCGCGTGACCGGAGCCGGAGGACACGCCTCGACGCCGCATCTGGCGGTCGACCCCATCCCGGCAGCGGCCGAGATCGTGCTGGCCCTTCAGTCGGCGTTGACTCGCCGCGTGTCCGTCCACGATCCGACCGTTGTCACCGTCGGACACATTGCGGGGGGATCGGCCCCCAACATCATTCCTGAACAGGTCGAGCTGCACGGGACCATCCGCACCTTGTCTGACGACACCCGTGCCGCGGTCCACGAACTCGTGGGCCAGGTCGTGGACGGAGTGTCCATGGCGTACGGGGTGGCCTCGGAGGCCCGTATCGACGCCGGTTATCCGGTGACCGTGAATGATGGGGCCGAGAGCGACCGCGCATCAGCACTCGCGTCAGACCTGTTCGGCAACTCCGCTGTCTTCGAACTGGCTGAACCGCTGATGGTCGCCGAAGATTGGAGCTACGTGTTGCGCGAGGTGCCCGGGGTCATGGCCATTTTGGGGGCGCGACCGTCGACGGTCGACGAATCGGCGGCACCCGTGAACCACTCCGATCGCGTCGTGTTCGACGAGGACACGATGGCCATGGGGGCGGCGCTGTATGCAGCGGTAGCGCTACGAGGTTGATTCTCAGACCTCGGCCATTGCGTTTCGACGCTCTTCGAGCAGGGCTGAATAGTCGAAGGGATCTGTGGGGAACAGCGCAGCCGCAGCACGGATGTCCTCCGGAGCGGCCAGGTCGAGCCAGGCGCGGGCCGGGTCGTGTTCGGCGAAGCGGCGTTTGAGAATGGCAGCGACCGTTCCGTGGGCGGCGCTCTGCCAGTCCGGTCGCTGCGGCGACATCGTCGCATGACGTCGAGCATCGGCTGGAGTCGGTGCCAGACGCACCTTCACCGCCGCGCTGGGGTCGGCGGCGGCGGCGGATCGGATCGCGTGCTCGAGCGTGGCCATCGTGACACCCCCGAGTGAGAATGGGGCGTAGGTGGCCGGGCGCAGCACATTGAACGAGCGGAATGGTTCCACGGCCTTGCCCACTCCCGCCGATGCTGCCAGAACGTCGGCGTGCCCGGCGAGGCCATCGACGTACTCGAGGTGTTCCGTCCATGCCTGGGGCACGGCGCCGGCTCCGTGATAGGCGCCGGCGAAAGCTCCCGTCAGCGCCCCGATGGCGCTGGAGGCGCCGCCCCCGTTCACAGCCACGATGATCGCCGCCACCGGGCTTTCGGCGTGGCGAGCGAACGCCCATACGGCCATTGGCACGGCCTCGAGGACGAAGCCCCCGGTCCCGAACGTCGCATACGCCTCGGCCGTGGTCAGATCATGGGAGTTCACGGCGAGTTTGATTCGCTCCATCAAGTTCGAGACGACGGCCTGATGACGGAGTTGAACGGCGGGGTCGGTGACACCCACCAGTGCTCGATCCACGGTGTCGATCATGGCCTCAGGGCTGAACGCCCCGGGCGGCGTGGTCAACAGATGGGCGACGATGGCAGCGGACGCCACGGACGCCGCGATCGCCGAATGGTCGGAGTTGGTGATCACGGTCTGAACTGCGGCGTGCATCCGGATGCTGTCGAGGTCGAATGGCGTCATGAGTGCGGTGACGACCGAGCGGGACAGCGCGCCGCTACCAGCCGAATGCTGGCCGGCGTGCGTCCAAGGAGTGCCGTTCCGCAATGCTCGGGCGGCGGCCGATGTCGATTGCCCGGGTTTGCGGGCGATGGGCAGCCAGGCGCCGATACGTTGAGCAAGGTCGCGAGGCTCCATCCGGTCCGTGGTGATGACGGTGGCGGCAAGCATCAGGGCGAGTTGCGTCTCTCTGCTCAGTTGGCCCGGAGGAAGCAACAACTGCGGGAGAGGAGCCGTCAGGAAGCGGTTGACGAGTCCATGGCGCTGCGCGATCTCGGTGGCTCGAAGTCCCTCGATGGGCTTGCCCAAGGCATCTCCGACTCCCAAGCCGACGAGTACGCCTCTGAAGCGATCGATGAGGTCGACGTCGGATCCCGGGCGATCGAGACGGTCGTAGCTCATAGAGGGGAGATATCCGCGATCGTTCAGGATCGATCGCTCATCCCACGACAAGACATCCATTCAGCCCGCATCCTCCTACTGCCCGCCCGCCAGTGTGCCTGAAGATGTGCCTCGGGTCCATGGGTTCATCGGACCTTTTTGAGTGCCCGTACAACATCCCACACGAGACGAGGGGGGCGGGCACAGTGCCCACCCCCCATCGTTCGAGGTGGTTGTGGTCGGTCAGAGGGCCGGTCGCCTACCGGTGAAGAGGGAGATGGCCAGCAGCACCACGCCGATGATCACCAGCCATCGGAGAGCCTCGACGAAGAGCCCGAGAAGGGGGAACTCCTTTTCGATCGCAAGGAGGATCAACGATGAAGCTACGCAGCAGGCTGGTTCCGCTCGCGCTCATGGGGTCGCTCGTCTCTGGTTGCGCCGACGGGACCGGCGAGGTGGACGACAAGACCATCGACACGGTGGCGCCGGGAGTCTCGGATTCCTCGATCCCGGATCAGTCGCCGAACACTTCGACCATGGACGACACTTCCTCTACGACGACCGGCTGGTTCGGCGCACGCCGACGTGTGGGGCCCGGATCGAGTGAGTCGGGCCCCGTGCCGCGCTCCCCACCGGTATCACTCGCCGGTCTCACCGTCCACATGTTCGCGTATGAGGTCGGCGTGTCCGTTGTGGCGGGCGTACTCCTCGATCATGTGGACGAGCACCCATCGAAGGCTCGGTGATGTGCCGTCGGGCCACGAGCGCTTGGTCGACTGGCCGAGGTCCCCGCCGGCCAAGGCTTGTTCCACGAGTTCCCGGGACTGCCGCGTTGCCGACTCCCACAGGACGAAGAGCTCCTCGGGTCGGTCGTCGGCGGCAGAATGCCAATCCCAGTCCGGATCGGCTTCCCAGTCAACCGAGTCCCAAGGGGGTTGCGGGTCATTCCCGTGGAGCCATCGGGAGAACCACGACCACTCGACCAGAGCCATGTGCTTGAGCAGCCCTCCCAGCGTGACGGTGGAGGCGCCCACCGTCGCTCGCAGGGCGTCAGCGTCGAGGCCGCGGCACTTCCAAGCGAGCGTGGCTCGCTGGAAGTCGAGGAATCCTGTCAGCGTGGCGACTTCGTCGCCCTGGAGTGGCGGTTCGGGGCGGCCGTGTTCGTCGAGGTCATTCATGATGCGACTGTACGCCTCCGCGCATCGAGATCCCTCGAGGCCGTAGGTCAGCGCAACGCAACAAACCCTCAGGGCCAGCACGTGGTTCGGGTACAAAGGCTGTCGACAGAAACCCCGCAGGTGCCATGGCCGCAGGTGTCATGGCCGATGGGATTGCGTCCCGGCGAGTCTGCGCTCGAGAGCCTCGTTGATGGCGACTTGACCCTTCTGCGCTTGGCCGAGAATCCAGCCGCTCATGGGAATCAGAAAGCCCGTGGCTTCTTCCAGTTGATGAAGCCGCGTTCCACCGCCGTCGGGCTCGAGTGTGAAGGTGTGTCGCACTTCCATCGCCGGGGCAGGCATCATCGTGGGTCGCCCCATCCACGCCAGCTCTCTTTCTGGGACAACGATGAGGATGCGCCCGACGAATCCGAGCCTCACGCCGGCAGGCAGCCGGCTCATCGCCCTGAAGCTCTCGCCTTCACCCACGCGAGCTTCCATCCTCGGGATGAACGGGTTCCACTCGGCGTATGACTGGAAATCCGTCAAGACCTTCCAGACCTCGGCGGGAGACGCCAGCAGCACGACTTCGCTTTCGATCGTCTTCATGCCGTCACACCACGGTGGGCTGACTGGTCGACGGTGGCTAGGAATCCGTTCACGGTTTCCAGGTAGCGGTCTGTCTCTTCGATGAACGCCATGTGTGCGCTGTTTTCGAAGATGACCCACTCTGAATGCGGAATGCGCTGGACCATCGGGGCGATGAGCTCAGGAGTCATCTCGTCGTGCCGGCCCGAAGTCACCAGCACCGGGACCTCGATCTCGCCGAGGCGGTCGGTGACATCCCAGTCCCTGAGGTTGCCGTTCACGTTCCACTCCGGGCCTTGCATTATGCGGTAGATGTCATCGTTCTTCCGCTCCACGGACGCCATCAGGTGGCCTGGGATGTCGGTGCGAATGAGCCAGCGGGACGCATACTCCATGAAGGCACCGAAATACTCCTCGGAGTCGGTGGTGCCCTCCTCTTCGTGGCGGTCCAGAACCTCCCTGGTCGCCTGCGGGAGTTGGGCCTTCAGCTCGCGGGTTACTTCGGCGAACCGCGGCAGGCTCGAGCAGGTGCTGGCCAAGACGAGTCCGGCCAGCGCTTTGGGACGCCTCCGGATCGCGTACTCGAGCGCCAACCAGCCGCCCCACGAGTGACCCAGCAAGTAGAAGCGTTCGAGGCCGAGCTTCTCCGTGACCTGTTCCAGCTCGTCGACGAAGGTGTCCATCACCCATAGCGAATCGTCCTCGCTGACGAAGGCGCTGTTCCCGCACCCGAGCTGGTCGTAGCGGACAACACCCCGACCCGAGTCGGCGAGAGCCATCAATGGCGTCAAGTAGTCCGAGGGCAGTCCGGGCCCGCCGTGAATCAGCACGACAGGCGGTCGACCGGAAGGTCCGATGTCTCCCCTTATCTCACACCATGTCTGGTGACCATTCCATTCGACGACACGTTCCATGCCTCACCTCCGCATGCGACCATATGGGGTGTCCGCCGACCGGCCATCACGCGATCGCGGGATCTTCGATCAGTCCTTGCTGCATAGCGACCACCGCCGCGGCTGCCCGGCTGCCCACACCGAGCTTGGCGTATATGTGACGGAGGTGAGTGTCGACCGTGTGCCGCGACATGCCGAGCCGCTCGCCGATCATCGGTCGCGACGCCCCGGTGACCGCATGGCGGAGGACGTCTAGTTCACGCGCCGTCAACTGCCACCGGTCATCCGGTGAAGGGGCACCGCGCGACTGCCCCAGCTGTTCCATCACCGCATCGACAGCTCTTCTGTCGAGACGCCGCGCATCCACCTCGCGGCGAAGCTCTGTTCCGATCTGCACCGAATCGAGGGCCGGACGGTGGGGGCGATCCCGGCCCATGGCCACTGCCGCCACGGCCGCCCCCAGCAGACGAGCACCCGGCCCGATGTTTGCCCCTCTCGCCCCTCGATAGTACCCGGAGCCGTCGAGACGCTCCTGCGCCGAGCCGGCCGCATCGGCGAGCGGCGCCAGCGCTCGGCTCCCGCGGACGAGGTACTCGCTGTAGTACGGGTACAGCCGGACACCGTCCCATTCACCGGGCCGCAATGCGCCGGGACGCTCCCAGGTTCCGTTCGGTACCGAAACCCTTCCGAGCGAATGGCAGAGGGCAGCCTGGTTCAGGAACGCTGTCTCACCGGGACCGAGTCC
This sequence comes from uncultured bacterium, assembly GCA_963785075.1. Lineage (GTDB taxonomy): Bacteria > Actinomycetota > Acidimicrobiia > Spongiisociales > ZC4RG35 > JAOUGY01. The sequence continues at coordinate 160,928 of CAWATW010000009.1, read as the reverse complement.
ACAGTGCGGTGCGGCTGCGACCGCCAACGAAGCAACCGTGGACGTCTGGCCCGCAGTGAACGGAGTCTTGACGTCGGCGAACTGAGCAATGGCGCCCAGCGCGCTCACGACGTCCCCGGCAACGACGTTCGGGCGATCTCCAGGCTCTTCATCGAGAATCCGGTCACGGAGCTCATGTGGATCGCAGCCGGACACGTCCTCGTAGACCTGTCGCACAACCACGCCGAGGTCGGCACACAGGTCCGGGTCGAGATTCTTGCCCCGCCGAGCCTCGAGGCACGCCAGACCGGCGTCGCCACCTGCGAGATCCGAGAAGACGATGAAATCGTCGACCACCTGAACGATGCGGTTCTCCAGCGGGATCGCATCGCCCGCTAGCTCGCCGGGAAAGCCGCGTCCGTCGAAGCGCTCGAACACCGCCGATAGCATCACTGCCACATCCGAAGCCACCCCCAGCTCGCGAGCTATCAAACCGGCCACTTCACAACTCGCAGAGAAGACGGCGCTCGTGAACGACGATCCAACTCGCAGCGCGTCGACGTAGGTTCGGGCTCGTCCCATGGGACCCCGTCCCTTGCCCGCATTGCGCGCGATGTAGAACAGAGGCTGAAACGATGCAAAATCGGCGCCGATGACCCGGTTGTGGACTTCGATCTCGTCGTCGAAGAGCAACACGAACTCGTGCGCGTGCGACGTACATCCCGCCCAGCGCAACAACGAGACGAAGAGGGTCGCCGCTTGACTCGGATCCGGAAGGCCCAGGGCAGCGGCACTGCGGAGAGCGACGAGCGCCTTGCGGAGCGAACTGCCCGGCGGCTGACCCATGCCCACGTCGGCCGCCGAGGCGAGCAGCATCGCGAGATCGCTCAGACGAACCCTGTCGACCGGCTCCACGAAGCGAGTCTATGACGACACCATCATCCTCGTCGACCGTTGGTCAGCGCGAGCCGATAGCTGGCGCCGAGCGGTACTTCCCGGTGATCTCGATCCCCGAATCCCGGCGACACCTCGGACCCTGGCGGGACGAGAGACCTCCGGCCGAGACGGATCGGTCTCGATGGTGGTCAGGGGCGGGGTCGAACCGCCGACCTCCGGTTTTTCAGACCGGCGCTCTGCCAGCTGAGCTACCTGACCTCCTCACAAACCAGAACCTGGCAGGTTCCGGTTTGCTGGCGGGAGCGACGGGATTTGAACCCGCGACCTCCGGCTTGACAGGCCGGCGTGAACTCCAGGCTTCACCACGCCCCCAGAAGGTACGTCATCCAAGAGGAACTCTCGGAGACGGCTCCGGAAGTATAGGGCTCTCCCGACATGCCACAACCTCGGGCTGGTGGCTGGGTGGCTCGGATCGGTGGTGACGCTTCGGCGTCGTGGAGAGCCTGGACGGCCGGGCCGGAGGGGGACCTGGTCACTGCGGGATCCGGGAAGCCGTGGTGGCCTCCCGGATCCCTACCGATCGACTGGCGGGCTCATCGGATCATGGTGCGCTCACCTCGACCTGTAGTGAGTCGTTTCCCCTTCTCGAACCATCGGTCGCCCTCGCCTCGATGATGTACGTCCCGGCGGTGTCGAATACCGCGGTGGCCGTCGAGCCTGCGGAGTCGAAGTCGACCGACCCTGGGCCCGAGACCTTTGACCACGTCACGGATGCGGGCCACTCCACGCCGTCGGTCGTAACCACTGCCCGAAGCTCGGCTTCCGTCCCCACGATGACAAGGGCAGCCTCCAGGGTCACGGTCACCACCGGTGCAGAATCTCCCACCGTCACGACGACGAGGTCGTTGGCATCCTTCTGACCGTCGCTCACCGTGAGGCGGAACACGTACGTGCCGGGTGCATCGAACTCAACGATCGTGGAGAGCTCGCCCGGAACCGAGATCGTCGGCGTCGATCCGACAGGACTCGTGACCACCGTCCAGACGGAAGTGAGCGTGCCGGCACGCGGGAGCCCATCATCGTCGGCGGTGCCGACCAGGGTGGCGTCGTCACCGAACGAGACACTCTGATCGTCTCCTGCCTCGACGGATGGCCGGTCGTTCTCGACCAGGGAGATCACGATGTCGTCGTGGCCGCTCAAGGGCTCGGTGTCCGACACCGTCAGACGGAACGTGTAGTCGCCGAGGGCCGAAAAGCCGGAAGCCACTGCGTCTCTTGCGTTGGTGGGACTCAGCACGGGATTCGTTCCGGCCGGCGAGTCGACGATCGCCCATGCGTAGGTCAGTGCCCCTCCCTCGGGGAGGCCATCATCTACCACGCTGCTTCTCAGTGCGACCGTATCACCGACGGCGAGCGTCTCGTAGTCGGCGTCCACACCGACGATGGGCCGTATGTTCTCGGCCCCGTCGCCGGTGATGTCACCAACTTTCGAGACCCGGTACCTGAGCACCCAACGGCACGTCTCCTCGACGAAAGCGAATGGCCCCGTGTCGAGCTTGCGCATCTCGTTGTCCCGGTATCCGGGGAGTGTGCGGTCGACAGGGGTGGCGAAATCCATGAAGGCGCCATTCTGGAGCTTGGCGAGGGTGACGACCTCCCGGAGTTGGGTCGTTCCGATCTCGGCTGTGAACAGCGCAGTGTCGTAGTTGCCGCTGCGCACGTGGGAGACGAACGCGGTGAGCCGGCTCGTGTCGCCGCCGATCAGGTCGACGGTACGCGACACCGCCAACTCGATGGTGGCGCCGGCGTCGTAACTACCCGCCACCGGAGAACCAACCGCCACACCGTCGATCGTGACCTCGCTCGCGTAGGTCCCTGCGCCGTCGGCGTTGCAGTCCTGTTGGATTTCCATCGAGTCGAGCAGGATCTCGATCCGTTCGCCGATCTTCTGGCCCTCCGGCGCAGGGATCGCCTCGCACTCGGTGACCGCATATTCCGTGGTTTCGGACATCTTTGCGATGCTGTTGTCACCGAGATTGCGGAGGGTGTAGCTGAGGGGGCGGTAGTCCGAGAGGTCGGCCGACTTGTCGAAGTAGGCGCCGATGTCGCCGGGCGCGGATCACGTCGCGAGCGTTCTCGGAGCTACCACCGATCGTGACGACCTGCATCCGCGAGTCCGCGAGGATCACGAGGACGGCTGCCATCTGGCCACGGGTGACCGGATCATCGGGGCAGTAGCGGTCGTTCGCCGGCGGGTTGCAGCCTTTCGAGATGCCGGCAGTCGCCAGTGCATTGATGTCGTTCTCGAACACGCTGTCGTCATCGTCCGAGAAGAAGTCCAAGTCGGCGGCACCGAGCGAGAGGGCCCGGCGGAGAAAGGCCGCCATCTGGCCGCGGGTCACCGGGTCTTCAGGACAGAACTCGTCGTTGAAGGGTGGATCACCGCCGACTCGCAGTTGGCAGACCTGATAGCGCGGTAGAGCCAGCGAGGTGAGAGGGTGGGGTTCTCCGAAGACTCAGCCGGCCGGTGCCTTGTCGGCGGCACCGACCGTGATCTTGCGAGGCTTCGCCTGCTCGGCCACCAGGATGGTCACCGTGAGCACGCCGTGGTCGTACCCGGCCTCGATGTGATCCGCATCGAGCGCCTCACCGAGGAAGAACAGGTTGCTGGGTGCCCGTCTCGGTCTCGATGTCGACCATGAGGTCGTTGGCGAGTGCTTCGAGTCGCCGGACCAGCTCTGCGGCCTCGACCGCCGGCGGGAGTTCGACCACCGCCCGGGCGTGGAACAAAGTGGCGCCGTCCATCGCGGCGGACTCGGTCCTCGTCACGAGGTCGAGAATGTTCGCGTCGAGTGATGCGAGGAGGTGGGAGAGTTCGTGAACGATCCCCGGTCGGTCGTTGCCGACGACCTCGAAGGTCAGGGCTGAGCGAGCGGCGGCCGGTTGGCTCTCATCGGCCGCCTCGATGGAGATGTCGAGCAAGCCGACCGCATCGAGCGGTGCGAGAGCGTCGACGAAGCCGGAAGCTCGAGCGTCGGGAACGGTCACGAGGAGGACGCCGGCGAATTTGCCGGCGAGCTGGGTCATGTGGCTGCGCTCCCAGTTTCCGCCATGCTCCTCGATCACGCCCGAGAGCGCCTCCACCAAACCCGCCCGGTCGGTACCGAGGACTGAGAGAACATATGACGCCATCGCCTCACTGTACGCCAGGCAGACTTCCACGGTGGCGTCCAAGGTCTCTCGAGGCTGTGGGCCGGCGTGAGAAGGGCCCCCGACCATGATGGTCGAGGGCCCTTCGAGTCTTCGGTGGGAGAGAGGGAGGGGTTCTCCGAAGACTCAGCCGGCCAGTGCCTTGTCGGCGGCACCAACCGTGATCTTGCGAGGCTTCGCCTGCTCGGCCACCGGGATGGTCACCGTGAGCACGCCGTGGTCGTACCCGGCCTCGATGTGATCCGCATCGAGCGCCTCACCGAGGAAGAACTGGCGGCTGAACGTGCCCTGAGGCCGTTCGTTGATGACCATCGCCGCTTCCTCGTTCGGCACCCAGGTCCGCTCGGCCTTCACGGTGAGAGTGTTCTTCTCGACCGTGATGTCGATGGAGTCGGGGTCGACTCCCGGCAGGTCGAAGTGCAGGTAGAACCGCTCTCCAACCCGATAGGCATCGACGGGCATCATGCTGCGGCGGGCGGCAGGGGCCAGGTCGCGCGTCATCCGGTCGATCTCGGCGAAGGGGTCGAATCGAAGCAACATCTGTGTTCCTCCTTTGTCAATGGGCGGCTCCCGACCAGGGAGCACATCTCGTGTTCTCCTGAATGGTACGTCAACAAATCTGATATGTCAAGACTCAGGTATACCAAGTCTTGGCAGTGCAGTTTCAGCATAGACCCGGCGTCGAGTGCCTCAGGCAAGAAAACCTCCCGAATCGAGAACCGAACTCGACCAAATCACGTATACCTGCGAAGAGCCGGTCATCAGACTGGGGAGCAGAGAGGGAGAGAACATGGGGCGACGGTTGTTGGCCGTGCCGGTGGTGTTGCTGTTGCTGGCGGCTTTGGCGCTTCCGGTGTTGGCGGATTCGCATTTGCCGCCGGGTGGGACGTTCACCGATGACGACGGGTCGGTGCATGAGGGATACATCGAGGCGTTGGTGGCGGAGGGGATCACCACCGGGTGTGGCGACGGGTTGTTCTGTCCCGATGATCCGGTGACCCGTGGGCAGATGGCGGCGTTCTTGAATCGAGCGTTGCCGTTGCCGGCGGGAGCGGGTGATTCGTTCTCCGATGACGACGATTCGGTCTTCGAAGCCGACATCGAACGGTTGGCGGCTTCGGGGGTGACCCGTGGCTGCAACCCGCCGGACAACACCCTGTTCTGTCCTGATGATCCGGTGACGCGGGGGCAGATGGCTGCCTTCTTGGTGCGGGCGTTCGGGTATGCGGATGGGGCGGGTTCGGATCGGTTCTCCGATGACGACGATTCGGTGTTCGAGTCCGATATCGAGATGCTGGCCGAGGCCGGGGTGACGTTGGGCTGCAACCCGCCGGACAACACGCTGTTCTGTCCCGACGATCAGGTGACCCGGGCACAGATGGCCACCTTCCTGGGACGAGCGCTCGGACTCGTCCCCGACACCCCACCACCCACCACGTCGACGTCGGTCGGCGGTTCGACCAGTTCCACCGATGACGGCGGCACCACCACCAGCACCACCGACGACACGACCACCACCACGATGGCGACCACATCGACGAGCGGAGGTGGCGGCGACGTTGTAGTGGACGTGCTCAACAATCGCTTCGAGGACGATTCGATCACGATCCAGGTCGGCGACACGGTGACCTTCAGCAAGATGACGACGGGCAACCACAACGTGAACTTCGCGGACAATTCGCTTCCCGACTCCATCGGTCCGACCACTGCCACGTTCACGCACGACGTGACGTTCACGTCCAGCGGTACGTTCACCTACATCTGCGACATCCATGTCGGCATCGGCATGGACGGCACCGTGACGGTGAACCCGTGAGCAGGCGCTCGAGCCCGGAGACCGGCGACCGGCGACCGGGGACTGGAGACCGGAGACCGGAGACCGGAGACAGAAGACAGGCCAGGGTCCGCCGGGCCCTGGCCCTCCCGATCATCGCTCTTCTGCTCGGTGCCCTGGCGCTTCCGGTGTTGGCGGATTCGCATTTGCCGCCGGGTGGGACGTTCACCGATGACGACGGGTCGGTGCATGAGGGATACATCGAGGCGTTGGTGGCGGAGGGGATCACCACCGGGTGTGGCGACGGGTTGTTCTGTCCCGATGATCCGGTGACCCGTGGGCAGATGGCGGCGTTCTTGACTCGGGCGTTGCCGATGCTGTTGCCGGTGCCGTCGGGGGCGGGTGATTGGTTCTCCGATGACGACGATTCGGTCTTCGAAGCCGACATCGAACGGTTGGCGGCTTCGGGGGTGACCCGTGGCTGCAACCCGCCGGACAACACCCTGTTCTGTCCTGATGATCCGGTGACGCGGGGGCAGATGGCTGCCTTCTTGGTGCGGGCGTTCGGGTATGCGGATGGGGCGGGTTCGGATCGGTTCTCCGATGACGACGATTCGGTGTTCGAGTCCGATATCGAGATGCTGGCCGAGGCCGGGGTGACGTTGGGCTGCAACCCGCCGGACAACACGCTGTTCTGTCCCGACGATCAGGTGACCCGGGCACAGATGGCCACCTTCCTGGGACGAGCGCTCGGACTCGTCCCCGACACCCCACCGCCGCGGCCCACGACCACCACGACCACCACGACGACGATGGCGACCACGAGCACGACCCAGGCAGGCGGTGACACGTTCAACGTACGGGTGGGGGTGGGGACCTCGCTCAATGTGTTCTCGCCGGCTACCACCAACGCCGACACCGGCGACACGGTGCGCTTCACGAACGAAGGTGGACTGCACAACCTGATCTGGGATGATGGTGGTCCCGGCATGGCGAATGCCAGCACCTCACTGTGGAGCGTTTCGAGAACGTTCGACACGCCGGGGACCTACACGTTCTTCTGCTCGGTTCACCTGGAAGTGGGCATGGACGGCGAGGTGAACGTCGGCGGCTGACCACGGACGTCCGGTCCCGCCTCCGTCCGGCCGGAAGGCGTGGATCGGGCGCGGTAGCCTCACGGCGTGCCGCACTGCATGAATCTCGTCGTGCGCTTTGCCGATCTCGACCCTTATGGGCACGTCAACCATGCCCGATATCTGACTTTTTTCGAGTCGGCCCGAATCGAACTGCTCGATGAGATCGGTTTCGGAATGACCCGGATGCAGGAGCGCGGGTTTCAGATCGTGTTGGTCGAGCTCACAGCTCGTTTCCACGCCCCCGCGGTTCTTCACGATCGGCTGAGCGTCGAAACCGCCGTGGGCGAGGTCAAACGGTCGACCACGTCGTGGCGTCAGCGGGCGCTGCGGGGTACCGAACTGATCGCTTCGGCCGACGTGCGAGCGGCCTTCACCGATGCGAACGGACGCCCGATCAGGGCACCGGAAGGCTTCGTGGCGGCGGCGGCCGGGTACCAGTCAGACGATCAGGAGTGATCGAGCAGATTGCGGAGCGCCGCATCGAAGTCTGCGTCGTCGATCTTCGTCGGGTCCGGGATTGCCAATGCCGTGGCGCAGGCGCCCAACGCCACCACGACCCCGCCCACCCACACCGCCAGGGTGGGGTCGACGGGTGTGAGAGTGGCCATGAGGCCGGCCCAGGCCACGCTGGTGGCGATGACGGGTCGCGCCCAGCCATACCGACTCGATCTGACTCCGGTGAGGCGTTCGGCCTCGGCCACGACGTCATGATCGGCGCGGATGATCGGTTGCACCGAGCGACGGAACATCCGCATGCCGTACCAGAGCAGGCCCATCATGATCATCCACGGAATCATGTGCTTTCCGTCGGCGACATACCCCGGCCACTGAAGGGTTGACACGTCAAGAATTCGCGACCTTGCCGCTCGTCGAACCGATACCGTGTGTTCGACCGAGTATACGATGACCAACGAATTCCGCGAACCCGGCCTGGCTCCCGCATCGGGACTTGTCGGGGGCGGAAAACGGCCCTGAGACCCTGGGGGTTGGCCAGGGTGATTCCCCATAGTGAAGTTGATAGCGTTGCGAGAAGATATGGGCATGACATCGTTGCCTCTGCAGTCGGTGACCCTCCTCGCCGCGTTTCTGGTGGGTGCGATCCCCGTCGTTCGCATCGTCGAGCGGTTGTGGGGTTTCGAGCTCAAACGCTCCGGATCGGGCAACATCGGTGCCGGCAACGCCACCCGAGTCGGCGGACTGAAGGCCGGTGTCACCCTGGCCGTTCTCGATGGCCTGAAAGGCCTCGTCCCTGTGCTCGTCGCTCGGCAGATGGGCATGCCCGATCTCATGCAGGTGCTTGCGGGTCTGGCAGCCGTGCTGGGTAACGATTGGCCTGTGGTCAGGCGCGAGCGTGGGGGTCGGGGGCTCGCCACGTCGGTCGGTGTGGTCGTCGGGGTCGCTCCGGCTCTGATGATCTGGCCGGCCGCATGGGCCGTCGTCGGCTGGAGGATCGGAGGCGGCCCTGCCGGGTTCGTTGGCTGGGCAGCTCTCCCCGCCTATACCGCCGCGATCGGCGCTCCGTGGCAGCAGGTCGTCATGGCCGGAGCACTCGGGTTGATGATGATCGTGCGGAGGGCCCAGGGCAATGCCGGATTCATTTCTCACCAGGTGGTTCGTCGAGTCGTCTTCGACGACGACGATCGTGACACCGTCAGTCCCGACCGACCTCCCCTGAGCGGAGTTGGTGGCGGGGTCGTCCTGCTCATGGTGTTCGGCCCGCTCGTCTACATATGGCTGTTCGACTCGTTCTCGGCGTCCGTGGTGTGGACCGGCACGCTGGCGGTGTTGTTGCTTGGCGCATGCGTCACCGAGTTCGCCGCGAAATGGGCGTTCGGCGAACTGTTCCGGGAGGGAACGCAGCAAATGGGCCACCCGGTCTCCAGGCGTGGCGCATTCCGTGCGGCGATGGTGGCGACGGGAGTGGCCCGACTCCTCCCCGCCGGTGGAGCCGTCACACCGGTGGCGATGGCCTGGGCAGTCGGCCACGAAACCCAGGGCACCTCCGGGGCGGCCGTCCGTGCGACCGTGCTCAACTATGGCGGCCTGTCCGCCGCCACCGGCCTCGGATTGGTGTGGGTTGGTGCGCGTTATCCGGACGACTCACCCGGAGTGGTGCTCCCGATCGGCTTGGCTTTGGCCGTGTTCGGTCTCTCGATGATCGGGTTCAGCGCCAGACTGGGATTGCTGACACGGTTCGTGCCTCGGCGATTCCGGGCTCGACTCGACCCCGTGCTCGTGGATCATGCGATGACCGTTCGCTCGTGGACCCTCCTGTCGGCACGGGTCCTGCTCGAAGCGGCCACGCTCGGGTGCACGCTCATCGCGTTCGGCGTCGAGATGAAGCCCTCACAGGTGGTGGCAGCCTTCGGCGTGTCTCAGTTGGTGGGTGGGTTGCCCGGGCTGCCCGGGGGACTCGGTGTGACGGAGGCCGGGCTCGTCGGAGCGCTGGCGCTGTTCGGGGTGCCGGCCGCCGTGGCCGCCACCCCCGTCCTCACCTTCCGGATCGTCTCGTACTGGCTGCCTGCGATCGGCGGTGCCATGGCAGGCGGCGGGAGATTCCTCGAGGCACGCAACACCCGCAAGGTGCCGACGTCATAGCCGCCCGGCTTCGACGATCCGCTCCAGAAAGTCCTGGGTCTCGGGGCGCTCGGGCGTCCTGAAGAGTTCCGAGGGCGGGCCCGATTCCCACACGGTTCCTGCATGCAGGAACGCCACCCGGTCGGCGGTGTCGCGAGCGAAACCCATTTCGTGGGTTGCGATCACCATCGTCATTCCCTGCTGTTTCAACTCCCGGAGGAGCGACAGCACTTCCCCGACGAGCACCGGATCGAGCGCGGAGGTCACCTCGTCGAGCAGCAGGAGGGTCGGTTCCATCGCCAGGGCACGGATGATGGCAACGCGCTGTTGCTGTCCACCCGAGAGCCGATCGGGATACTCCCCCGCCTTGTCTGCGAGGCCGAACCGGCCGAGCAAACCCATTGCGGTCGCCTCGGCCGTCGTCCGATCGAGACCCTTCACCTTGATGGGGCCGAGCGTGATGTTGTCGAGCACGCGCTTGTGAGGGAACAGGTTGAACGATTGGAAGACGATGCCCATTCGGGCGCGGACGGCGTCTGCGTTCACACCGGGCGCGGTGATGATGTCGCCGTCGAGGCTGATGGAGCCCGCGTCGATGGGGATCTGGAGATCGATGGCCTTCAAGAGAGTGGACTTGCCCGACCCGGAAGCCCCGATCAGACAGACCACCTCATGTGCGTCCACATCGAGGTCGATGTCCGCGAGCACGACCTTGGCATCGAAGGCCTTGTCCACCCCATGGACCGAGAGCTTGTGTGTGCTCACGCAGACACCGCCTGCTTGCGACGACGGTCTCGCTCCGAATACCAATCCGTGAAACGGGCGAGTGGGATCGACACCAACAAGAACAGCACCGTGGCGGCCAGGTAGCTGGTGTAGTTGAAAGTGCGGGACGTGATGATCTGGGCCTCGCGGACCGCTTCGCGGGCGCCCACGATGAACACGAGCGAGACGTCCTTCTGGAGGCTCACGAAGCCGTTCAACAGCGCCGGAACCACGTTGCGCACCGCCTGGGGAACGATCACATGTCGCAGCGACTGGATCTGTGTGAGCCCGATGGAACGGGCCGCCATTCGTTGGCTCTCGTGTACCGACTCGATACCGGATCTGTAGACCTCGGCGGTGTAGGCGGAGTACGAGAGGACGATGGCGGTCATCGCCCAGAAGAGGGAGTCATTGGGAAGGCCACGGATCTGAAGGGCCGGGATTCCGAAGCCCATGACGATGATGAGCAGGATCATCGGGATCCCGCGGATCACGTCGATGAAAACCACGACGGTGGCTCGCAGAGGGAAGAAGGCCGGCCCACGCAGGGCTCGGATCATGGCCAACACCAGTGAGAGCAGCAGGATCACGACTTCGCCGAGCAGAAACAGGCGGATGTTCAGCCAGAAACCGCGCAGCACCGTCGGCCACGATGCGACGAAGTCCTCGGGGCTGAAGAACTGCTGACGGATGGCAGGCCAGGTCTCGGACGATCCAACCCGCCAGACGACCACCGCCACGAAGACCACCGTGGAGACGAAGGCGATCATGGCGCCCCGTCCACCGGATTGCCTCAGATCGGCGAGAAGCCGGGACCTGCCGCTCAGCGGGTCCCGGCTTCCCTTCGGGTCGGGAGCCGTGATCTGTGTCATCTCGCGCTCCCTTCGGATATCAGGACGAGATCGTGGCCAGATCGCTCCCGGTCACGATCCACTCTTCGGCGAGGGCGTCCAGCGTGCCGTCTGCGCGAAGCGCCTCGAGCGCCTCGTCGAGGCACGCCTTGAGCGGGCTGCCGTCCGTCAAGAGCAGTCCGAAGTTGTCGGCCTGTTCGGGTGAGACCTCGAACACGCCGACGATCGATGCCTCCGGGATCTCCACCGCCGTTATGTAGAACGCGGTAGGCAGGTCGAAGACCAGACCGTCGATCTGGTTGGCGTCGAGCGCCAGCTTGGCGTCGGCGTTGGTGTCGTAGGCGGCAGCAGGTTCCTCCGGCTGGATCACCTGTTCGATGTAGTCGAAGCTGGTGGTTCCCACCTGCGCGCCCAGCGCGGTGCCGGCGAGGTCTGCCACGGTGGCGGCTCCCACCACCGGCGAATCCTCGTACGCGACGAGCGCCTGATTGGTGGTGTAGTACGGCACGCTGAAGTCGACGACTTCGTCACGCTCGTCGGTTATCGAGTACTGCTGGATGTTGAAGTCGAAGTCCTTCGGCCCGGGAGCGATGGCCTCGTCGAAGCCGGTCCGGATCCATTCCACCGACGCGGTGTCATACCCCAGGTACTCGGCGACGGCGTAGGTCACCGCCGATTCGAAGCCCTGACCATTGGTCGGATCGTCGTCGACGACCCACGGTGGGAATGCCGGTTCACCGGTCGCCACGGTCAGCACCCCGGCTTGGACCGTTTCGAGCGAGTCCGGCGAGCAGGGATCTGCGGCGGCGGTTGTCTCCGGCGCGGCCTCGGTGGTGGTTGTCTCTTGCGCAACTGTGGTTTCGGGCGCGGCGTCGGTGGTGGGAGTGGCCTCTGCAACAGTGGTGTCGGCACTGTCACCCCCGCCACAGGCGACGAGAGCGAGCCCCAACACCACCGTCAGCGCTGCCAGTCTGCGGTAGCGGATCACGTTGGTCCTTCCTTGTGGAGGTCGCGATGCTACCGATTCCTCAAGCCCGCCCAATTCCTGCCGACAGATTGGGAGAGACTTTTAGGAGAAACGGTGCGTCCCCACAACCTCGTCGAAGACCACGTGTTCGAGATTTCTGATCGGCTGACGGCGGCCGACGCCGAATTCTGTGGTTGCGAGAAATGCCTCACCGACGTCATGGCCTTCGCCCTCTCGCAGCTGGCACCCGCATACGTCTCCACCGAGGAGGGACGCGCGATGACCGCGGCCCGACTCGAGCAAGACGGCTATCACTCCACGATCACCGCCCGGGTGGCGGAAGCGGTCGAAGCCGTGAAGGCCCATCCGAGGCACTAGCGGCGAGGCTTCGCCTCCGCCAGCGAAGGGCGAGGAGCGAGGGGCGAGGGGCCGAAGTCGGTCCCCAGCGTCCGGTCTCCAGTCCCCGGCCTGGAGGATCCCCGCAGCCCCCAGCCCGGGGAAGCATTCACTGGTGACTGGTGACTGGTGACTGGTGACTGGTGACTGGTGACTGGTGACTGGTGACTGGTGACTGGTGACTGGTGACTGGTGACTGGTGACTGGTGAAGCCAGTCACACCCTGAACCCGACGACCGCACCACCCTCGGGATGGTTCGACACCGTGACGGTGCCGCTGTGGCCTTCGACGATCGTCTCGACGATCGCCAATCCCAATCCCGAACCGGGAGTGGTGCGGGAGTCGACCGACCGATAGAACCGATCGAAGACGTGCGGGAGATCCTCTTCGCTGATTCCCGGCCCGTGATCACGGACCTGGACCGAGCGGCCATCAACCGTGATCTCGATCGGAGCGTCGGCCGGGCTCCATTTCCGGGCGTTGTCGATCATATTCGACACGGCGCGCTCGAGTTGGAGCGGTCTCGCCTCGACGATCTCGCCCGATCCGGACACTTCGAGCGGCTGGCTCACGCGCCGTTTGAAGAGGTCGGCCACGCCGGACACCAACTCGAAGAGATCGACCGACCGCGTCGATTCTTGGCTCCGGCCGGCGTCGGACGCGAGGTCTACGAGCTCGGCCGACAGAACCGACAGTTCGCCGACCTCGGAGATGGCTGCGTCGAGGAGCTCCTTGCGTTGCCCGGGGCTGAGATCGTCTGCGCGCCTGTCCAGCGTCTCGAGGTTGGTTCGGAGTGCAGTCAGGGGTGTCCGGAACTCGTGGCCTGCGTCGGAGGCGAGCCGTGCCTGTTGTTCGCGCGACCGACTGAGCGCTGTGAGCATCGATGAGAAGGCGGTTGCAAGACGGCCGATCTCGGCCGGCGCCTGCGTGTCGAGCTCCACGTCGAGGCTCTCGGTGGCGGCCACGTGTTCCGCCGCCTCGGTGAGGCGCTCGATCGGACCGACCGCCCTGCGGGCTGCGAGCCACCCCACCAATCCGGCGACCGCGCTCGCCGCGAGCCACATGACCATGAGCCGTCTCCTCAGGGCGGACAAAGCCCGTTCGGTCCCGGAGATGTCGACTGCGATCTGCACTGCTCCCTGCAGTCGCGGGCTGTCGAAGGAGGCGGTGATCATCCGATATGGGACATCGCCCACCTCGACCGTTCGTATGAACGGCTCGCCCCGACCGTCGGCGAGTGCCCTGTCCCGTTCTTCGACCGGCAGCACCGGCGCCGCTTCCAGGCCGAGCACGGTTCCGTCGGATCTCACCAGTTGAATGACGGCGTCGAGTTCGATCGGGCGTCTACGACCTGCGAGGGCGCCGAAGTTCTGTCCGAGGAAGGAACGGAGGTCCACCGGCAACACCGCCACGCGTTCGGTGAGATCGGTATCGACCTGCCGGCGCAACTGACCCTCGATGAAGACCAGGGAAGCGGCGAGTCCGATGCCGACGGCGGCGGCCACGAGACCGGCCAGGGTCATTGCCCAGCGCGTGCGCAGGCTCATCAATGCTCGACTCTGGCGACGTAGCCGACGCCGCGCACCGTGTGGACGAGTCGGGGCTCGCCATCCGCCTCGAGCTTGCGGCGGAGGTAGCCGATGTACACGTCCAGTGAGTTCGAGCTGGTCTCGAAGTCGTAGCCCCATATGCGTTCGAAGATGACCTCACGGGTGAGCACGATGCCGGCGTTGAACACGAGGAGTTCGAGCAGATCGAACTCGGTTTTTGTGAGGTCGATGCGTCGACCATCTCGGTGAACCGTGCGTGCGGCCGGGTCGAGGATGAGATCGCCCACCGTGAGCGCCTCGCTGGTATCGGTGACACCGCTGCGGCGCAGCAGGGCGCGCAGTCGAGCCAGGAGCTCGTCGAGGGCGAACGGCTTGACGAGGTAGTCGTCGGCGCCCGCATCGAGTCCGGCCACGCGATCGGATATCTCGTGGCGAGCCGTGAGCATGAGGATGGGAACGGTGTTGCCGTCGGCTCGGATCTTGCGGGCCACGTCGAGGCCGTCGAGGCCGGGCATCATCACGTCGAGGATGAGCCCGTCGGGCGTTTCCGAACGAACCGTCTCCACCGCCTTGAACCCATCTTCTGCAACCGCCACGTCGTATCCCTCGTACTGGAGAGCTCGCGCCAGCGACTCCCGCACTCCCCGATCGTCCTCGACCACCAGCAGTTTCCCGTGTGCCATGGCGACGAGGATATTGCATCGGTCTGAGAGCCCGGTGAGAACCTGCCATCGGTTCTCATCGGTATCTCAGAAACTGTTGTCGCTCCTGCCGATCGAGCATTCACGCCGGCGTCGTCCTGGATGGATGCAAGCGTCGATTTCCGGGCGAGAGGGTGTGTGACCAAATGGGGAAGCGGACTCGGGCCGTTGGCTTTCTGGCGTCCATGGCCATGGTGATCGGAGCGTGTGGCGGAGCCGCCGAACCGGCGACGACGTCAGAAATCCAGTGAGCCCGCGGAGACCACGACCACTGCGGTCACCGAGACGACCGTCGGCGGCGGGATCTCCAGTTTCAGTGACGTCCAACCGGCGGTCATCCAGGTGATCGCACAGGGAACCTTCCGCGACCCTGAGGCCGGGTTCTCCGACGGGTCGGGTGCCGGCAGCGGTTTCATCATCAGTCCCGACGGGCTTGCCGTGACAAACAACGACGTGGTTGCGGGAGCCGCAACACTCGAGGTCTTCGTCGGCGGCGACACCTCGGAGAGCTACAACGCCCAGATCGTCGGTGTTTCCGAATGCAACGATCTGGCGCTGATCGACATCAGCGAGTCGGAGCCACTCCCGTACCTCGAGTGGTACGACGGTGACATATCTCCCGGCCTCGAGGTTTACGCAGCCGGGTTCCCGCTGGGTGATCCCGAGTTCACGCTGACAAGGGGCATCGTCTCGAAGGCAGAAGCGGGGGGTGACCTGACCGGTACTTCGTCGATCGATCACACCATCGAACACGTGCCAACATCCAGCCCGGCAACTCTGGTGGCCCTCTGGTGTCCCCCGAGGGTGAGGTTGTCGCCGTCAACTACGCCGGAGGGGCAGTCGCAACGACCACCGCGCAGTTCTATGGGATCGCCTCCGATCTCGCTCAGCCCGTGGTCGACAAGCTGCAGGAAGGCGACTTCGAGTCGCTCGGCATCAACGGTTGGGCGGTGTACGACGATGCAGTCGACATCTCAGGTGTGTGGGTGGCGGGGGTGACGGCCGGGTCACCGGCGGCAGGTGCGGACATTCTGCCCGGGGACATCATCACGTCCATGAACGGTCTGCCGATCGGCACCGACGGGACTTTCAAGGACCACTGCGACGTCATCAGAACCGCCGGCGACACCAGTCCGATCGCTGTGGAGGTACTTCGCTACGACACGTCGGAGGTCCTGCGGGGCGAGATCAATGGAAGCCAGCCCATCGAGCTGGCGTTCTCGTTCGCCGACGAGATCGAAGACGAGGTGACCGTCGACGACAGCGGCGGTCCGGCCACCTACTCGGCGTATCAGAGCATCACCGACGACACCGGAGCCATCGTGGTCGAAGTCCCTGTCGAGTGGTCCGACCTCGACCCGTCCCCGATCGTCGAAGATGACGGTTCCACGATCCCCTACATCGCGGCCGCCACCAGCATCGACGGGTTCATCAACAACTTCACGACGTCGGGCATGGTGTTCGTGAAGCTCGAACCGACCAATGACATCGCCGGGACTCTGAGTGAATACGGAGACGGCTTCGCAGACGCCTGCACAGATCTGGGCGTCGTCGACTACTCGGACCCGGTGTTCGTCGGGCAGTATCAGGTGTGGGACTCGTGCGGAGGAACCGAGAGTGCAATCGTGGTGTTGGCCGCGGTCCCCGAGGACGGGTCGTACACGGCGG
Source organism: uncultured bacterium (assembly GCA_963785075.1). Taxonomy (GTDB): domain Bacteria; phylum Actinomycetota; class Acidimicrobiia; order Spongiisociales; family ZC4RG35; genus JAOUGY01. Next base: position 144,456 of record CAWATW010000009.1, on the reverse strand, counting down.
TGATGCTCGTGCAGTTGGTGGTGGATGCCGACCTCGACGCGTTGGACAGGCTGTTCGCGACCTTCAACGTGGTGGGCTGACGTCTCCGCCGCTCACGCCAGGAATTCTCTGACCCACGGGTCGGCGGGTGCTCTGCGGATCTCTTCGTACGTGCCCATTTGAACGATGACGCCTGCTCGCATGACGGCGACCCGGTCCGAAGCCGCTGCGGCCTCGTCGTGATCGTGGGTGACGTACAGCGCGGTTGAGCCGCGGTCGCGGAGCAGCTGATCGATCTCGCTCACCAGCCGTTCCCTCAACCTCCGATCGAGTGCTCCGAGCGGCTCATCGAGCATCACCAGGCCAGGATCCGGTGCCAGCGTCCGTGCGAGCGCGACACGCTGCTGCTCGCCCCCCGAGAGGCCTTCGATCCGACGGTCACCGAAGTCTCCGAGCCCGACCCACTCGAGGGCCTGTCGAACCCGTCTGCGTTGTTCGGTGGGATCGACGCCGCGCATCCGGAGGCCGAAAGCCACGTTCTGTGCCACGGTGCGATGCGGAAACAGTGCGTACCCCTGGAACATGAATCCGAAGCTGCGTTCATGCGCGGGCTGGTCGGTGATGTCAGTTCCCCGCCAGAGCACTCGGCCGGCGTCCGCCTGCTCCAGACCGGCGATCACCCGCAAGAGTGTCGACTTCCCGCATCCGGACGGGCCGAGGACCGCAACGGTCTCTCCGTCTTCGGCGTCGAGATCCACGGAGTTCAGGGCGAGGGTCGTCCCGAAGCGTTTGACGATGCCGCGCACCGAGAGGGCAGGTGGGGAGCTCACGTCAGAAGGTCCCCACGTCTGCGGAGCGAAGACGGTCGACTGCCAGTACCAGTCCTCCCGTCACCACCATGAGCACGACCGAAGCCGCCATGGCACCCGCGTAGGTGACGGCGCCCGGTCGCCCGAGCAGTCGAAAGATCATCGTGGGCAGCGTGAGCGTGTCGGGGCGAACGATGAAGCTCGTCGCGCCGAACTCACCCAGGGAGATGGCCATCGCGAATCCTCCGCCGACTGCGAGCGCCCGGGCGACGATGGGGAAGTCGATCTCCCACCACACCCGGCGTGGAGCGGCACCCAGTACCGCGGCCGCTTCCCGCAGCTCCGGTCGAATGGAGCGAAGCGTGGGGACCACCGACCGAACGACGAACGGGGCCGCCACCAGGGCGTGGGCAAGCGGAATCAGCCAGGGTGAGGAACGCAGCGGTCCGAGAGCCACGAGGAACCCGAGCCCGATCGTGACTGCCGACGTTCCCAGGGGAAGCATGAGCACAACGTCGAACCAGCGGCTGAGACTCCCGGCAGACGAGGAGACCACGAGGGCGGCGATCCCGCCCACCACGAGCGCCAGCGTCGAGGCGATGAGTGCCACCCGCAAGGAGGTTGCCCCGGCCTCGAGCGGATCGATGGCCAGTGGTCCCGAGTCGAAGAGGAACCGCCAACCGGCTCCGGATCGTTGGAATGAACGCGAAACCAGAATTGCCAGCGGTGCCAGCTGGGCTCCGAGGGTGGTGGCGATGATGGCGATCACCAGCCGCCGTCGTCGTCCCGGGAGCAGCGGCTGGAGAGCTTCCGACTCGGCCACCATGTGGAATCGAACTGCTCGGGACTCCTGATACCGGGAGTAGATGGCCATGATCGCCGCCACACCCACCAGTTGGACCACCGCCAAGGCGCCGGCGGCCGGCAGGTCGAGAAAGGTGACGGCCTGCTGGTAGATCTCGACTTCCAGAGTCCGGAAGCGGATGCCGCCGAGGATGAGCACCACGCCGAACGACGTGAAGCAGAAGAGGAACACGATCGACGCGGCCGACGCAATCGCAGGGGCGAGGAGCGGCAGGGTGAGAGTGCGAAAGGCATTCCACGGTGAGGCTCCCAACGTCTTTGCGGCCTCCGAGAGGCGTGGATCGAGCCGGGACCACACGCCACCGACCGTTCGGACTACGACGGCCAGGTTGTAGAAGACGTGGGCGCCAAGGATGCCCCACACCGATCCAGTGAGACCGGCAGCCGTGAAGGCCATGCCCACCACCACGGTCGGCAGCACGAACGGCACGGTGACCGCCGCCCGTATGAGGTCCCGTCCGGGGAAGTGGTGGCGCGCCACCACCCACGTGAGTGGGAACGCGGCCAGTACGCAGAGGACCGTCGACGCCACCGCCTGCCACAGCGTGAACCAGAGCGACGAGCGGATGCGCGGGTCACCGAGGATGTCGCCGAACCCGCCGCCGCCGTCGAGCGCGATGCCCAGGAGGCGCGCCACCGGATACACGAAGAGCGCTCCGACGAACAACAGAGGCACCGTGGCCAGCCCCAGTCGCCACCCCCAGACCCGAAATTGGGCAAGTTTCATGCGCTCAGCGCACGTTTCTTACGCAATTTCGAGTGGTGTGAGGTCATGGGGTCACGATCTCGGTCCACGCTTCGATCCAGCGCTCGCGGTTGGCGTCGATGCTGGCAGGGTCCAGGCCGGCGGGGGTTTCCGGCACGGTCGTGTACTCCAGGAACTCGGGAGGCAGATCGACCGTTTGATTGGCCGGGAAGACGAACCAGGTGAGAGCGATCTGGGACTGGAACTCGGGCGACAGCATGAAGTCGATCAACGCCGCAGCCGCTTCCTCGTTCCCGGTCCCCGCCAGAACTCCGGCGAACTCCACCTGGCGGTAGCAGCCTGCCTCGACCACGCCGGTCGGGGCGTCTTCGAGAGCCTCGTCGGAGAAGATCACCTCGGCAGGAGGCGACGAAGCGTAGGACACCACGATGGGCCGGGCACCCCCGTACCGGGTGAACGACCCGTAGTACGCAGCGTCCCAGTCCGAGACCACGGCGACATCATTGGCGACCAGGGACCGCCAGTAGTCCTGCCAGCCGTCCTCGCCGTATTCGGCGACCGTGGCGAGCAGGAATGCCAGGCCGGGAGACGACGTTGCCGGGCTTTCGACCACCGTCAGCCCGGAATACGCGGGGTCGATCAGGTCGTCGAGAGAGGATGGGGGAGCGAGGTCGCCCAGCGCCTCCTTGTCATAGTTGAGGCACACGTCGCCGAAGTCGATCGGCGTGACCCGGTGCTCCGGGTCGAGCTCGAGCTCGTCGGCGACGTCGGCGAGAGCCACCGACTCGTGGGAAGCGAACAGGCCTTCCGAGAGAGCACGCGTCAGGAACGTGTCGTCGACGCCGAACATGACGTCGGCGATGGGGTCGCCCTTCGTGAGGATCGCCTGGTTCACCATCGCTCCGGCATCACCGGCCGGGTAGACGTCCACCCCGAGTCCCGTCTCATCCGTGAACGCCGCGAACGTATCGTCGGTGACGCCGCTTGCGAACGAGTCGTGCGAGATGATCCGCAACGTGTCGGCGCCCGTCGGCGTGGTGACGCCGGAGTCGACAACCGGTGCATCGCCGGTGGGCTCGGCCGTGGTGACGGATTGCTCGGTCCCAGAGCCCTCGGAAGTGGTGGCCGCCTCTTCGCCACAGGCGGCCAGTGTCATCCCGACGGCGAGCAGCAGGGCGACGATCCTCGTGTTCATGATCCGCTCCTTCTGTTCTCGTCGGGAGCGGCGGGGGGATCGGCTGGAGTCTTCCCTGCGCCGGCATTACCCGGATCAGGTTCGACGGTCGGAGCCTTGCAGACTCCCTCTCAGCCCGGTCACACCGAGCTCCCGTGTTCAAGAGAGACTATAGGAGGGGCGTCGCAACAACCACGAACGAGGTGCATGCGCTCGTCCTCCGGGCCAACAGCCAACCGCCCACGGCCGACCCGGCTGCCCCGTGGGTTCCCTGCGTGTGCCGTCTGCCGTCGGCGGTCAGCCCGACGGGCGCCTGCGCGTCCACTGCCGACCCGCCACCGCAGCGTGCCCCCCTCAGCTGCGAGGGCCGAAGACGAGGACCGAGTTGTGGCCGCCGAACCCGAACGAGTTCGACACCACGAGGCCCGGTTCCCAGGAACGTGGCGCGGTGACGACATTGGTGAGCGGAATGGCCGGATCGATCTGATTCATGCCCACGTTGACCGGAAGCTCGGAACGGTCGATCGCCATGGCGGATGCCACCGCCTCGATCGCTCCCGATGCGCCGAGCGCATGACCCGTCGTCCCCTTCACCGATGAGATCGCCGGTTGAGAGTGGGGCCATATGCGGGCAACAACCGCCCCTTCGGTCTGGTCGTTGAGGTCGGTTCCGGTGCCGTGGGCGTTGACGTATCCGACCTCCGAAGGATCCGCTCCGGCATCGTCGAGCGCCAGTCGAACGGCCCGTTCCGCCCCGCTGCCCTCCGGGTGAGGCGCTGTGATGTGGTGGGCGTCTGCCGTCGAGGCGGCACCCCGGATCTCGGCGATCACGTGGGCTCCACGGTCGAGCGCCTGTTGGAGTTCCTCCAGAATCAGGATTCCGGCGCCCTCACCGAGCACGAACCCATCCCGGTGCTCGTCGAACGGCCGGGCGATGCGTGATGGAGAGAGGGCCTTGGCGGAGGCAAAGCCCTCCACGGTGGGCGGCCGGATGGCGCCCTCGGCGCCACCGGCGACGGCGGCGTCGGCATGGCCCCATTGAATCTGGCGGAAGGCATCCGAGATGGCCTGGGCGCCCGCGGCACATGCCACCACGGGGGTGGTGGCCGGTCCACCGAATCCATGTCTGATGGAAATCGTGGCGGCAGCGGCGTTGCACATCATCATGGGAATCAGCAGGGGAGAGAGCCTTGGGTCATCCTCGTAAGCCTTGTTGACGAGTTCCTCCAGCGACGCCAGCCCGCCGATACCGGTTGCGACCGACACTGCAACCCGATTGGGGTCGACGTGGTCGAGGCCACCTGCCATCTTCATCGCCTCTTCGGTAGCCGCCACCGCGAATTGGGTGAACAGATCCATGCGTCGGGCTTCGCGCCTGGGAATCCACGTCTCTGGATCCCAGGCCGTGACGACGTGAGGTCCCACCCTCACATCACTCTCGCGGAGTCCCTTCCAGAAGTCGTCTGCGCCAACGCCGGATGCCGAGACAACGCCCAGCCCGGTGATGACGACTCGTCGTCTCGCCTCCATGGATGCATTCTGCCAGAGGTGGTGAGTGAGACGACATCGGTTACCGTTCGCAGCGCTCGAACCGCATACTCTCGAGCATGGTGATCGGCTCCTGATGTCCAGTCCGTGGCTGCTCGTGGCCCATCTGACGGCGAGCGCGGCGATGACGGGGTTCGCGTGGACGATCCAGTTGCTTCAGTACCCCGGAATGGCCGACGTGCCACCTGCCGCGTTCGTGGACTTCGAGCGTCACCATCAGCGGCGGGTGGTGACGGTGCTGGCGTTGTTCGCCCCCGTCGAAGTGGTGACGTCGGCATGGATCGTCATTGCGAACCCCCGCAGTGCTTTGGCGTGGTCGGCGGGAGTGATCCTGGCTGCGATCTGGATCTCGACGGGCTTGTTCTTCGCTCCGCTCCACGGCCGTCTGGCGTCCGGATTCGACCGTGCGGCCCACCGCAGGCTGGTGAGATGGAACTGGGCCCGGACCGTCGGCTGGACGGTCCGGGCCCTCATGGCGATGGTGTTGATCGCCGGCTGATACGAACGGGCCTATCCGACGGCGATGCAGAACTCGTTCCCCTCGGGATCGGCCATGACCTTCCATGCGAATCCCTGGATCTCGTGATCCTCCAGGAACGATCCACCCAACTCCTCGACCCGTTGGGCCGCCTCGGTGAGATCTGGAACCGAGGTGTCGAGGTGGACTCGATTACGCCCCGGGGTTGGGTCGTCGACCTTCTGGATCGCAAGTGAGATTCCTCCTTCACGCTGGGGAGCGAGCCATGTGAAGTACGGCGGAAACGACTGAACGACCTCCACCCCGAGCCACTGACGCCAGAAATCGACCAGCAGGTCATGGTCGAGCGCGTTGATGACCACGGACGAGATCATCGGGCGGATGCCACTCATCAGCGCGCCACCAACACGTCGGAGTCGATGGCGAAGAGATCGTCGACCGGCGACGTCACCGAGGCAGCCATCCCCAACACCTGGGGCAGGAGTTGTGTGCAATAGAAGCGCGTGGTCACCAGTTTGGCCTCGAGGAACGCAGCGTCGCCTTGGTCGCTGTCGAGCATCCGCCGCGCGGCGAGTGCAGACCGGGCCATCAGCCAGCCGCCGACGGTCTGCCCAAGCATCCGCAGGTATGGAGTGGCACCGGCGAGAGCGTCGTTGTAGGCGCCCTCGGCGAGGCGGCCGAGCAGATGCCGGGTCGTGGCTTCGACGGCGTCCACCGCCTCCTCGAGTGGGGGTCGGAGCGCCTCCAACCCTGCGGTCCCGTCGAGATCGGGGAAGAGAGCTCGGATTTCTTCGAACAACTCGGCGACCACAGCCCCGTCCCTCAGAGGGAGCTTGCGCATGACGAGGTCGATCGCTTGGATCCCGTTCGTCCCCTCGTAGATGGGAGCGATCCGGATGTCCCGGAAGTACTGGGCGGCCCCCGTCTCTTCGACGTACCCCATGCCACCATGCACCTGGAGTCCGAGCGAGGCGATCTCGACCCCGAGATCGGTGGACCATGCCTTGCACATCGGTGTCATCAACGCCACCCGCTCTCCGGCCTGGCTTCGTGCTTCGTCGGTCTCCCCGCTGCGTTCGACGTCGGCGGTTGCCGCCGTGTTGTAGAGCAGGCAGCGCATCGCTTCGTTGTACGACCTCATGGTGAGCAAGGAGCGTCGGATGTCTGGATGCTCGACGATCAGCGACATCTCACCCTTGTCGGCGCCGATCGCGCGCCCCTGCCTCCGCTCGAGGGCATACGAGACCGCCTGCTGATACGCACGCTCGCCGATAGCGAGGCCCTCGACGCCGACCCCGATCCGAGCGACGTTCATCATCGTGAACATGTACCGCATACCCTGTTGTTCCTCGCCGACGATGGTGCCGACGGCCTTGTCGAACGCCACGACACAGGTGGGAGATGCGTGGATCCCGAGCTTGTGTTCCAGCGAAACGATCTCGTACGAGTTGCGTTCGCCGTCCTCCAGGAACTTCGGCACGATGAACAGGGAGATGCCTTTGGTTCCGGGAGCCGCGTCCGGGGTCTTGGCGAGCACCAGATGGATGATGTTGTCCGTGATGTCCTGGTCGCCCCACGTGATGAAGATCTTCTGGCCCGTGATCTCGTATGTGCCGTCGTCACGCTTCACGGCCTTGGTCGTGAGGGCACCTACGTCCGATCCGGCGTGCGGCTCGGTGAGGCACATCGTGCCCGCCCACTCGCCCGTGACGAGCTTCTCGAGGTAGGTGGATCGTTGCTCGTCGGAGCCGTGTTCGAGCAACGCATCGATGGCCGCCTGCGTCAGCAGCGGGCACAGCGAGAACGCCATGTTTGCGCTCTTGAACATCTCCTGGAGCACGATGCCGACCGCATAGGGGAAACCCCCACCACCCCACTCCTCAGGCATGTGAACACCCGCCCACCCGGACTCCACATACTTCTTGTAGGCATCGGCGAACCCGTCGGGAGTGACCACTGCGCCGTCCACGAGTCGGGAACCGACCTGATCGCCGATTCGGTTGGTTGGTGCGATCACCTCGGAGAAGAAGCGGCCGGCCTCCGACAGCACACCCTGGACGGTGTCGGGGTCGGCATGCTGATAACCGTTGAGCTTTGAGATCGAAGCCAGATCGGCGACGTTGTTGAGCACGAAATCGATGTCTGCCAGTGGTGCGTGATACTCGGACACGGGGACTCCCTGAGAAGGCTGTTCACCAAGGTTACCGACCGATCGGTCGGTTTACACATGCCGAAGGTCCAGTACGAACTCTTCAGCGGTGCGTGGTTCTTGCCGACTGGAGGAGTGAATATGTCGTCTCGTAGTCCGCGCGCCCCGTGGTGGCCGGTCCTGGCGTTCGCCGCCGGGCATTTCGTGATGGTCCACATCGGGTTCGCGCTGTTCGGCGACGGTCCACCAGGCATTCTCATCTGGCCCGCCACGGGTGTGGCCGTCGGCGGGCTGCTCAGCCTCAGAGGTGTCCCGAGGAGCGTCCTGCTCACAGTCGTCGGTTTCTCGACCCTGATCGCCGATGCATGGAACGGATTGGGCGAGGCCCCCTCCCTTGGTTACGCAGTGACCGAGTTGATCGGCACGGCAGTTGCGGCCGGCGTGATCGACAGAACCGGGCTCCGGGACCCCGTCGCCGGGGTATTGCGATCACCATGGCGGACCGCGCTCGGAGCCATGCTGGGCGCCGCCGCCGCCTCCCTCGCTGGATTGGTGCTGGTTGGCCCGGCGCCAGGGCTGACCGCGGCCGAGGACGTCACTTCTCGTGGCATGGCGGAATTCGTCGGCATTCTGATCTTTGCGCCCGCCGTTGTTGCCCTCGTCCGACGGCGGAAGCGGCCCGCCTGGGCCGTCGTACTGCGCAACATGGCGATCGGTGGCGCCGGTGCGGCCGTTCTGGTGGTTGCGTTTGTGACCGCCGGGCGGATCGACGGTCCGATCATGTACTTGGCATTCCCCGCGATGATGCTGGCGGCGGCGTTCGTCGGTGGTCGCAACCTCACGGTGATCCTCGCAGCGGTGATCCTGGTGCTGTCTGCCCTGTACGTGCGGGGACTCGGGCCCTTCGGGACCGAAGGCACTGCACAGGTCCTGCAGATCCAGGTCTTCTATTCGATCTTGATGATTGCGACGGCAACCATCGCACTCGTGCATCGGCGTTCGACGATCCTCGGCGAGCAGATGTCACAGATTCTCGGAGCCGCTCGCACCCCGGTGATGGTGGTCGGATCCGACGAGGGTATCGGCTTTGCGAACCAGGCAGCACGGGAGGTCTATGGCAATGATGTGGTCGGCACATCGTTGAGGGACCTGTGGGGTCCGAACAAGCTTGCTCAGGTTCTGGAGGCCCACGGCTCCGCAGAGATCGAGACCCCGCAGATGCCAGCGGAGGTCACGGCCGACCGGTTCTCCAGCGAGGACGGCGAGTCGTACGTGCTCGTCGTCCGAGACCTCACCGAGCGTCGGACAGCCGAGCGTGAACGGCGGAACCTGCTGCAGGTGGTGGAGTCGTCGCCCGACTTCGTGGGCTTCTCGACTCCAAGCGGCGAAATCCTCTATTTGAGCCCCGGGGCTCGATCGATGGTGGGATACGGCAATGGCCCGGTACGTGAGCCGATCGGCTCCTTCGCTCCCGAATGGGCACGAAACCTGATCCGAGACGTTGCGGTGCCGGCGGCGATCGAGCACGGGATCTGGAAGGGCGAAGCGGCGTATCTTGGACCTGACGGCAATGAGATTCCAGTCGCCCAGGTGGTGATGTCCCATCGCAACGACGCCGGCGAGTTGGAGATGCTCTCCACGATTGCGCACGACTTGTCCGATCGGATTCGGATGGAAGAGGCTCGCCAGGATCTCATCGACAACACCGTCCATGATCTCCGGAACACGTTGGTCGCGGTGAGCGGAGCCGCCGAGCTGCTGACTGAAGATCTCATCGGCGAGCGGTCCATCGAACGCACACTCGTTGACATCATGGCCAGGGGTGTGAGCCAGCTCAACGATCTGATCAGCGACCTGATGGCGTCGAAGGAGGCCGGTCCGATCGACCTGGACGACATGGAATCGGTCGACCTGCTGGCGCTTGCCAAGCAGGTGGTCTCACTCCACGTGATCGGTGCCTCCAAGGTGGGCGTGTCGATGGCAGTCGAAGGGATGTCCACCGCCGTCCGAGGACACCGCGGACAACTGCACAGGTTGGTCGAGAATCTCGTGAGCAATGCAGTGAAATACTCGCCGGGTGGAGGGGCGGTTTCCGTGCGCGTCGTCGCCCGGGACGGCTGGGGCCTGCTGACCGTTCACGATCAAGGTATCGGGATCGACCAGGCGGACATGGCGAACATGTTCACCCGCCACCATCGGGCGGGAACTGCTCGGAGTGCGGGGATTGCGGGGACGGGCCTGGGCCTGGCCATCTGCAAGCAGATCGCCGAAGCGCATGGTGGCGACATAGAAGTTGATTCACGTCGAGGGGTCGGTTCCACCTTCAGCGTCCGGCTCCGGCTCACGTCATACTTGGAGGAAGGTCTGCCGGCCGTCGTGCATCAAACGACCGTTTGATGGGCTCGGGTCGCTCCGAGAACGGCAATTCGACCGTCAGCCCTCCCGATCCGTCAGAATCGACACGAGTGTGGGAACCGCCTCTCCCGCTCGCAGCTCGACCTTGACGGCCGCCATCCGGTCGTGATCGGTGTCGCCGAGGTTGACGATGATGAGGGGAGCGCCGCGACGCACCGCTTCGAGGGCGAAGTCGGCGGCCGGATACACCGAGAGGGTGGTGCCTATCGCGATGACGGCGTCTGCTTCCGAGGCGAATCCGAGCGCTCGGGTCACCTGCTCCGGTGGGAGGAGTTCACCGAACATGACCGTGGTGGTCTTCACAAGGCCTAGACAGTGCGGGCAATGAGGGTCCTCGTCGCCGGCGTCGACCCATTCGAGAACCGTCTCGGTGGGCCACGATGCCCCGCACGCGATGCAGTGAGCCTTCCGGATGTTGCCATGGACTTCGGCCACCGAGTGATCGGGTAGCCCGGCAGCCTGGTGGAGTCCGTCGATGTTCTGCGTGACGCATCCGGTCATGAGTCCGGCTCGCCAGAGCTTGGCGATCGCGGTGTGGGCCGGATTGGGGCCCACGTGTGAGCGGGCGCCCCAGAGCTCCCCCCGCTGGTGCATCTGCCAGCCTCGGACCCTCACGTCACGATCGACGCGGTAGCGGGCGATGGAGAAGTCGTCCGGGTCGACCTTGGTCCACAAGCCGTTCGGACCGCGGAAGTCCGGGATACCGGATTCGGTCGAGATGCCCGCCCCCGTGAAGACCATCATCCGCTGGGCGTCGGCGAGGATCGCCGCCGCCGCCGTCAGGCCTTCTTCCTGTTGGAGATGCGGGCTCAAATGGCTCCGGCCGGCACCCGCTCGAGCAGTTCCTCGAGTTCCGCGATCACGGAACGCAGGTCCAGGGCAAAATCGACGATGTGTCCGGGGAGGGCAGCGCCGTGCTGGTCCAGGAACTCATCCACGAGCACTGTCTTGCTCGAGCCTTCGATCAGGTCGGTTGTCATGTTTCCTCCAAGCTTCACAATGGTCGATCAGTACAACGTGTGGCGACCACGATGTCTTCCCCGTCGACCACCCATCTGCACCCTTGCAGAGTCAACGACCGATGTCGAGGTCATCCTGATACACCCTGGTTCGTATCGTGAACACGCTGTCGCCGCTCAACACCCCTCCGCGACCGAAGAGTCGCCCGAATTGCCAGTTGGACAACCCCAGCTCTGGTCGGTCGAGTGCGTACTGGCCGTCGACCCAGCGGGTGAACCCGTTGCCGACGAAGGGGGCGTCGACGATCTCGAAGAAGCGATTCATCTCGTCGTCGGATCCGCCGACGAGGCTGGCCACGAAGTGCGGGCTGAGGTTGTTGAAGAGGTCCACGGCATGGTCGACGGAGTCGACGATCGCAAGGGTCACCTCGGGGCTGTCTTCCCACTCCCACTCGCGTCCGAGATCGGTCCATTCGAGCGTCTCGGTCTTCGGCTCTGAAATCGGCCCTTCGGCCCGACCGATCGTGACCGTGTCGAACCACGCCGGCGGCAGGTAGTCCTCCTGGCCGGCGACCACATGAAGCTTCGGGGTCGCGTTGCGACGCCCACCGGCACGATCGAGGGCATCGAGAAACGCCGGGACGAGGTCCGCTGCCCGCTGTCTCGGGATGCAGATCGTGTTGAGGGTGTTGCACACCTTGCGGTCCAGTGAGTGGAACACGGTGGATGCGATGTCGGCAGGTCCGGCATTCGTGCTCGCCACGATCCATGCGCCGCCGGTGCCGTGCAGGCTCACCGGGACTCCGGCCTGACGGGCGACCGCGCCGAGTTGAGCCACGGCGGCTCCCGACCCGCGTGCGACCGCCAAGGCCAGCCTCGGGTTCGAAAACATCGCCCACCCCGTGGCCCTCGACGGTGAGTCGACGAGCGAGGCGGCGCCCTTTGGCAGCCCGGCCTCTTCCAGTGCCGGATCCAGGGCGTGCTCGACGATGGCCTGCGCCGTGCCGAGGGCGTCGGACCCGATCCGAAACACAACGGTGTTGCCGGATCGGATGACGCCGCATGCATCGGCGAACACATTCGGTCGGCCCTCGAACACGAACCCGACCACACCCAAACCTGATCGGACCAGATCCACTCTCCACCCCGGGTGTGGAACGCTGTCGACTACGGCGCCGCGGCCGCCTGAAGCTCCCGCCCAGGTGCGAAGGCCGTCCGCCATGTCGGATCGCATCTTGTCGGTCAGTTTCAGGCGAGTCGTGGAACGTCCCTTGTGCCGGGCAGCCTCGACGTCGGCCAGGTTGGCAGCAGCGATCGGTGCGAAGGTCTCGGGCGATTCGAGCCGGTCGGCAAAAGCCAGAAAGAACCGACTGATTTGCTCGTCGGTGACGGTGCCCATCATGGCGAACGCATCCGCAGCCCGGGTGACGGCATGGGCGGCGGTTTCCCATTCGGCCGCAGGGATGTGGAGCAGGTCGCCCGTGTCCTGAACGACGACCAAACGATCCCCGGCCACGAAGGCGTCAGCGAGTTCGCTTGTGACTGTGGTCACCCTGTCCCCGCCATAGGGGATCTTCATTCCTGCTTCGAGCCGCTCCAACCGCATACCCACAAGCGTACGGCCTCGGCGCAGAGGCCTCTACCGGCAAACGGCCGCTTCTCGCACTGGTGTCAAAGTCCCGGCATACGGCTACCTTTGCCCGGCACAGGAGAGGAGCAGTCGGATGGCCCGCTGGGATCGCATCCAGAGGAGAGGCAATGTCGAAGATCGGCGCGGAATGGGCACGGGAGCGAAAGCAGCCGGTGGCATCGGCGGACTCGGCATCATCGGCGTCTTGATCGCACTGTTTCTGGGAGGTGGCGGCGGAGGGCTCGACCAGGTGTTGAACCAACTCGATCAGGCCCAGGCGCCACAGCAGACCGATGTTCAGGCCGAAGAATTCCAGGGTGAAGACGACTACGAGGTCTTTGCCGAGACCGTGCTCGGCTCCAACGACGAGACCTGGGCCGGGATCTTCGCCGCCAATGATCTCACCTACTCGCCACCCAGGTTGGTGCTCTTTCGCGAGCAGACCCAATCGGCTTGCGGCGGGGCGAATGCTCAGGTCGGCCCCCATTACTGCCCGCTCGACGAGACCATCTATCTCGACGAGACCTTCTTCCAAGTGCTGACGGAAAGGTTCGGGGCGGAGGGCGGCGACGTGGCGGAGGCCTACGTGATCGCCCACGAGGTGGCTCACCACGTGCAGAACGAGCTCAACATCATGGACGAAGTGCAGAGTCGCCAGCAGGCCGCGGGGTCTCAGGAAGAGGCAAACGAGTGGTCGGTGGGTCTCGAGCTCCAGGCCGATTGCTTCGCCGGCGTGTGGGCCAACTCGATCCGCGATCTCGGAGTGTTCCTGCCAGGGGAGATCGAAGAAGCCATCGACGCTGCAGCCGCAGTCGGGGACGATCGCATTCAAGAGACGATCCAAGGTCGGATAACTCCCGAGTCGTGGACACACGGTTCATCGCAGCAGCGGGTCGACTGGTTCAACACCGGCTTCGACACCGGCGACCCGTCGAGGTGTGACACCTTCGGTTGATCGGCAGGCAAACACGTGACCGAGGGTCATACAGAGCTTCATGACATCCGGGTTGTCGTCGATCGCATCGAAGGCCGAAGTGTCTGCGGTCTGCAGGTCGGCGACTACTTCGAGGTGACCCAGAGCAGCCGTTTGCGGATTCCCGACGGTCGCCATTTCTGCATGTACGCCCTGTCAGCCGTGATACCCCTGATTCCTGCCAAGCAGCGAGCGCTGGCCGCTGGAGACTGGATGGAGCATGACGTCGAAGTGTGCTGCCCCGATCCCGAGGAGCGGCTCGTCATGCGAATCGAGCGGACCGGACTCAGGGTGATGCCCACGAGCGACCTGACGTGACTCGGATCGGCATCGCATTCCAGGGAGACAAACGCCCCGGCCAATACGGTCGCCTCGGCGCAATGGTCGAGAGATTCGATGTCGACGTGATCAGCGTGTACGGCGACCTCGGGTACCAATACCCGTTGCCGGCGCTGCTGGAGATGGCAGCTGTCACCAGCAAGGCCATGCTCGGGCCCGCTTGCCTGAATCCCTACACGGTGCATCCGTACGAGATCGCAGGCTTCGTCGCCGCGCTCGACATCGCCACCGACGGACGTGCCTATCTCGGTCTGGCGCGCGGTGCCTGGCTCGGTGAGTTGGGGATCGTGCAGACGGACGCCCCAGAGCGGGTGGCCGAAACCTGGGAGGTGGTGCGCAGACTGCTGGCAGGTGATCGGACAGAGTTCGAAGGTCGTCACTTCTCGCTGGGTTCGGGCGCTGCTCTTCGCTACCCGGTCCGGCGAAATGCCGTTCCTCTCCTCGTCGGAGGATGGGGGCCTCGGATGCTGGCGGTGGCGGGACAGATCGCCCACGAGGCAAAAGTGGGCGGAAGTGCCAGCCCGGCCATGGCGGCAGTGGCGCGGCGGCGGATGGCCGTCGGCGAGGTTCGCGCCGGACGGCCGGTTGGGTCGACGGGGTTGGTGATGGGCGCCGTGACCGTGGTCGACGAGGACCGCATGGCCGCCCGCCGGCACGCCCGACGAGAAGTCGCCATGTACATCGACGTGGTCGCTGACCTCGACCCGACCGTGGCGGTGGACCCAGGGAGCCTGGAACGCATCCGAGGCGCGCTGGAGGCCGGTGATCACGAAGCGGCCGGCGCCGGAGTCTCCGACGCGGACCTGGACCGGTTCGCATTCTCGGGTTCACCCGACGACGTCGCTGCCCAGGCGGCCGCCCTCTTCGACGCCGGCGCATCCCGCGTGGAGTTCGGCACCCCCCACGGTATCCACCCCGAATCCGGACTCGAGCTCCTCGGCACCAAGGTGATCCCTGCGCTCCGAGCGTGACCAGCCGTGAGCTGTCGGCTGTCGGCCACTCGGTACGGGACACGGTGAACGCTGCGAGTCGGGTGTGACGTGGGGTTCGTCCCTTCGTGCCGACGGTATACGGCCGCGGCCTACGTAATACGTAGAACGTTGAACGTTGCGAGTCGGGTGGGACGTGGGTTCGTTCTGCCGTGCCGACGGCAGACGGCCGACGGCACACATCTACGTGATACGCAATACGTAGAACGTAGAACGTGGGGTGGGACGTGGATGCGGCCAACCTGGCCGACGGCAAACCGCCGACGGCAAACCTCGACTGGGGACCCGTGACCCGTGACCCGTGACCCGTGACCCGTGACCGGAGACCGGAGATCGGAGACCGGAGACCGGAGACCCGTGACCCGTGACCCGCAACGGCAACAGCCCCCACGGGGTGGTGGGGGCTGTTGGGTCGTACGGGTGCCGGAAGTTGGTTCCGGCGTTTGTCTGGGTTCAGACGGCGGCCGGTTCCTTCTGCGAGGATCCCGTAACCCGCATGACGTCTTGTCCCTTGGCTGCCCACACCAGACCGAAACCGGCCAGGATCAGGGTCAGTCCCAGTCCGGCGAAGATCCCGGCCAGGCCAAGACCCATCTGCAGGGCGGAGTGGGTGACGGTGCCGACACCGAGCTCACCGACCAGACCGTGGGCGGTACCGGACCACGCCATTTCACGGGTGGGTCCTTCGAGGGGGTGCTGCCGGTCGAAACCGGTCCAGTACCTGCCCTCGACCGGAACCTCATAGGTTCCCGCCTCGAACATTTCACCGTTGTATTCGACGGCTTCGTCCAAGGTCACGGTCTGGGTGCCGTGCAACACGTGATAGGTGATGGCGGCCATCTGGAACATGTACTCAGACGCCGTGTTCACCAGCGGATCATCGGGATCGAGGTCGGACTCGACCACCGGATACTTCCAATCATCGACCAGCAGACTCATGATGGCTTCGGCACCTGCCGTCTCGCCACGATCGATCAACTGGCCGTCTTCGTTGTACGACAACGTCACATTCTGGGCTTCTGAGAAAGCCTGCAACGAGCCGTACCCGTCTTGGACTTTCGAATACGCCACACCACCGGCCACGGTGAACACCAGGCCGACGATCGCAAGTACATATCCGAGAGTTGTCAAACGCTTCCACATGGCGACCTCCTCGCAACGGTTCGTGAACAACGTCACAAGAACCATCGTCGATCGTGAAGCCCTTCACTAGGCCCACCAGGTCCCTACTACCCCTCCAAACGGCCTATGCACAAACACGCATACGACCACACCACAGGCACCACACAGGCAGCATCCGCGTAGGCTCGGCAACACGAACGGCGGAGGTGTGCATGAGCGGCCCGATAGAGGAACGTGATCGAACCGAGCCCGATGTCCCGATGGCGGACATCGAGATTCGAGAGGGTCGAACCGCCTCGGTGGGCGGGTTGGACATTCGCCGTGTGCTCCCCACCAAAGGCCGCCGGACCGTTGGTCACTGGTGCTTCGTGGACCTGATGCTGCCTCCCGACGCGGAACACCCCGATCCGATGGAGGTGGGCCCGCACCCGCACATCGGTCTGTCGACGGTGACGTGGCTTCTCGAGGGCGAAGCCATACACACCGACTCTCTGGGGACCGAACAGCCGATTCGTCCTGGCCAGCTCAACCTGATGTCGGCGGGACGCGGTATCGCACATGCCGAGCTCGCCACGGACACCGGGCTCCTCGGAGTTCAGATGTGGCTCGCCCAGCCCGACCAGACGAGGAACTCAGGGTCGTCGTTCGAGCACCACGGTGAGCTTCCTCTCCTCGAGTTCGACAACGCTCAGGCCCGAGTGTTCATTGGGCGACTGGGCGACGTCGGCTCACCGGCCACCGTCGAGGCCCCCGTGACCGGCGCGGAGTTGCGGCTCATCGGCGGATCGGTGGAGATCCCTTTGACTTCGGCCCACGAATACTGCGTTGCGCCGGTGGACCAGCCTGTGTTGGTGGCCGGAGCGATCGTGGAGCCGGGATGGCTCGCACTCATTCCGGCCGGGCACGAAACGCTCGTGATCGAGGGGAGCGCATCAGGCGGCAGGGCGATGCTGCTGGGCGGTGTGCCCATGGACACCAGGATCCAGATGTGGTGGAACTTCGTGGCTCGCTCCCGTGACGAGCTCACCGACGCGTGGCGCGACTGGCAGGCACACGACACCGAACGGTTCGGTCCGGTGCCCTCGTCGCTACAGCGGATCGAGGCACCCACACCCCCGTGGATCAAGGAGTGACGAAGCACGAGCGATAGAGGGCAGAAGGTCCTCCCTGTACTTCGTTGTCAGTGGGCTTCGATCAACACGGGCTGCTCGCCGGTGGGTTCTTCGTGAGCGACCGGCAGGCGTCGTCGACGCCGAACGAGGATGGTGGACATCGCCGTCCCGACGGTGGCGAAGGCCAAGCCCATGACCGCCGGAACATGTCCGTTCGAGCCGAGCACGATGGCGCTCCCTGCTGCGATCGGAGACCTACCGCCCTCGGGATCCACCGCCCACGAGCCCAGCCTGAGCATGACCGCAAACGTGAATGAGGACAGGGCGACGCGCCACGAGAGCGACCTGAGCTGCCCGAGTGGACCCTCGGATGTCCAGACGGCGATTGCGCCAGTCAGGATCATGCCGATGAGCCCGACCAGCACGACGGTCGTGAGGAGGGACCGGGCCCCTGCGACGCTTCCCGCAGCCAAGGCCATGTCGTTGCTCGAGAACACGAGGTCGTCGAATGCGCCGGTGACGACGGTGGCGTCGAGCGGCAGTCCGACTCCGGCGAGAGCACGATCGATGGCGGGCTCGAGCCGATCCACGGCCGGCTGCAGGTTCAGCGTGCTCGGCCGATCGGGTGGAGCCAGCGCCGCCGCCACCGTGGCGTCGACCACCTCCGCGATCGCCTGGTCGAGCTCCGGGCTGGACACCAGTTCGTCGACGAGAGTCTGTTTGTGCTCCGGGCCCACGGCGCTCAGCTGGGTGACGGCTTCTGTGAGCCAGTCGGTCATCCGACGATTCACGAGTTCGCTCTCGAGCACGGCTCGTGCTCCCTCTTCGAGCGTGACTTGGTCGCTGGTGACGGATCGTCCCCACATCCCCACGAGCAGCAACGTGGTGCAGATCCCGAACAGCCACAGGACCAGCGAGCCCCCGATGGCGCGCGCCGATAGCCGCGGGATGATGTTGTGCATGATGTCAGCGTAGGCCGGTGCCACGGGGTACTTTTTCACCGCCCGCTCGCGGCGGACATGGTGGAGGTGCTGTCGTCGACGGTCCTGCTGCCGGCCGCCATCCGGCGAGGAACGACGACCGTGAAACTGGACCCGGCTCCCGGCCCGGGAGAAGCCACGGTGATGTCTCCGCCATGTGCCCTGGCGATGCTCCGGGCGATGGTGAGACCAAGTCCTGAGCCCTGCCGCCGACTCGCTGCTCCACGGTGGAATCGGTCGAAGATGCGCTCCAGTTCCTCGTGCTCGATGCCATCTCCGTCGTCGGCGATCGTCACCTCGACGAACTCGTCGCGTTCGTGCCCGGAGACATAGACGACTCCGTGCTCGTGCGTGTGACCGAGGGCGTTGCCGAGCAGATTCGTGAACACCTGCGCCAGGCGGTCGGGATCGGCTTCGGCCTCGAGGCAGCCAAGCCCGGACTCCACGAGGCGTACGCCCTGGTCGTCGAACTGTGGACGGAGTCTGGCCGCCACCTGGGACGCAACATGGCCAACGTCGACCATTGTGATCGCGAGTGGGAGAGCGGACTCGTCGAGCCGGCTGAGCAGTCCGAGATCCGAGACGACACGCTGGAGTCGACCCGCCTCATCCGCAACCGACGAAAACACCCGGTCAGACGGCTCGAGAACACCATCCATGAGGCCTTCCATGGAGCCCTGGATCGTGGTGAGAGGAGTCCGCAGCTCGTGCGCCACCTCCGAGATCAGCCTCTGTCGTCGGGTCTCGGTGGCCTCGAGCGCCTCGGCCAACCGATTGACGTCGCCGGCGAGGTCGGCCAACTCCTGTTCCCGGGGCGTAGGGACCCGTTCCGTGTAGCGGCCCTCGGCGAGCCTCACCGTGGCGGCGCGGACCTGTGAGATCGGTCTCATGATGCGGCGAGAGACGAGACCCGCCGTGGCCAACGAGACCAGGAGTGCGGCGGCGAGTCCAGCAAGCAGAGCGCCGTCGATCGCATCGAGGAATGCCTCGTTCACGCCGACCTCGACCTCGATGATGGTGGTCGGGACCGTGCCGGCGGCGAAGATTCCGGACATCGACCCCAGGTCCTCGCCGCCTGCGGAGCCGTTGGAGCCACCGTCGTGCTCGCCGTTGCCAGGACTCGGAGAGGATCCGTTCTGCTGATGTGTGGTGGTGGGCCCTGACTGTGGCGCCCGTGCTCCGGACGTCGGCGGATTCGGGGGTGAAGAAGGTCCCGAGGTCGCAGGAGTGGGGGTTCGATCGGCGCCGGTCGTGGTCGCGGTGCCCGGGGCGGCCGTACCGGCGGTCGCCGGTCTGCCGATGGTCGACCCAGAGGAGGCGGCTGCTCCACGCTCCTGTTCGAGGCCCACACGGAACAAGGTGGGGGCGAGGGAGCGGGCGGTCACGAAGGCGACGCCGGTCGAGGCCAGGACCACCGCAACGTATGACACGAACAACCTCACACTGAGTCGACTCATCGGTTGGCTCCGTTCAGAAGCTTGTACCCGACTCCGCGAACCGTGCCCACGATCTCAGGGGCGCTTGCGTCGTCTCCGAGAGCCCTTCGAAGCCCGGCGATGTGCACGTCCACGACACGCTCGTCTCCGAAGAAGTCGAATCCCCAGACGCGTTCGATCAGCTGCCGGCGGCTGAACACGCGGCCCGGAGAAGCGGCGAGTGTCTCGAGCAGATCGAACTCGAGGGTTGAGAGCTCGACGAGATCCCCGTCGCAGCTGACCTCTCGCCGGTGGCGGTCGACCGTGATGCGGCCGAGATCGATGACGTCGTCGTCGGACACGGGAGAACCGGCGTGCCCGCGGCGGAGCATCGCCTTGGCGCGGGCCACCACCTCGCGGGGACTGAACGGCTTCGTCACGTAGTCGTCGGCGCCGACGGCGAGGCCGATCAGCTTGTCGGTTTCCTCGGCCCGGGCCGTGAGCAGCATCACGAACACATCCGATCGGGTCCGGAGTCGGCGAAGCACCTCGACACCGTCGATTCCGGGAAGCATCACGTCGAGTACGACGAGATCCGGATTCGAGCGCTCGCAGATGTCGAGCGCCTCCTCACCGTCTGAGGCCTCGAACACCTCGAATCCATCCGACCTGAAGTAGGCGCCCAGCAGCTCGCGGATCTTGTCCTCGTCGTCGACGACGACAACACGTGAGGGTTTCATGGTTCGATGCTACGAATGCGGGGGCCCCAGACCCAGGGTCTGGAGCCCCCTTCGGTATTGGCCTACCTTTGCGGCACGGTTGTGAGGGGATTGCTGCACGTCGGCACTCCACTCTCCAGATCAGCCGTGATGGCCGGCATCACCGTTGTGGTGCATGGACTGGGTCTCGACTTTCTCCGACTCTGCCGCACGGGTCTCTGTCCGCTCGAACTCTCTGGTCGGTTCCTCGACTCGAGTCTGAGTCCTTGTCTGCGTACGCACGGTCTCTCCAGCCTGCTCTTCGAACTGGGCTTGCGTCTGAGTCCGGGTTTGAGTCGCCTCGTCATCGGCGCACGGGCTGCATGTCCGGTCCATGGTCCGGTTTCGATCGCGATCACGGACCCGATCCTGATCGGAATCGTCGGTGGTCAGGTCGTCCTGACATGACCCGTCACGGAGTTGATCCTTGTCGCGATCCCTGATCCGACCCTGATCTGCTGTCGGTTCGGTGGCCGACTCTTGCGCGGCCGGTGACTCCGTGAGGCACGAACCGTCATGCAGACGGTCCTGATCCATGCCCCGGTCACGGATTTGATCTTGGTCGGCCTCGGTGCAGCTGCCGTCGTGTAGCTGGATCCTGTCTTGATCCCGATCTCCGACGTCCGGGGTTCCCGCCGTGGACGCCATCGCCACGCTGCCGGCTCCGAGCACGACCATTGCGAAGATGGCGACGATTGTCTTGCGCATCTGAGACCTCCTTTCACTCCAGTCTCTTTCGGCTTCAGCATCCGTCACAGAGATGAAGGCCGTTGCCTCGCGCATGTGAAGCTTCCATGAAGCACAGAGAGGCCGCCGCCGTAGGATCGGGTCCATGTGTCGAAGTATCCGCAACCTCCACAATTTCGAGCCGCCTGCCACCGGTGAGGAAGTGCACGCCGCTGCGCTGCAGTACGTCCGAAAGGTGAGCGGCATGCAGAAGCCCTCACAGGCGAACACGGAGGCCTTCGACTCGGCGGTCTCGGAGATAGCCGGTGTGACCGAGCGTCTCATCGAGAGCCTCGTCACCAACGCCCCAGCGAAGGATCGTGAGGTAGAGGCGGCCAAGGCGAGAACCAGGGCCGCGGCCCGATACGGGAGCTAGAACGGGGCAGCGAACCCTCATGACGCTCGAGAGCGCTCCTCGCTGAATGTCCCATCTCGGTTGGGTCATATCCTCGGCCGACGGATCCGACTCCAACCGGGCGATCGAGGAAGTAACCAAGATCATGGTGGCGTCCGAGGAGGAGTCCCGAGTCACGACGCCACGAGGTGGTGGACGCCGCAACCGCCGCTGCGCTCGTGATGGATCGTGACACTCCGGCGGCGACTGGTTCTCGAGAGCTGCCGCTCAGTTCTGCTGGGTGATGTTCACCGTCAGCGTGGGGTCGCCGTCGACGTAGTAGACACCGGCTGTCACGCTGGCATCCGACGCGTACCACGACCACGAATTGTTGCCGTCGGACGACGATTCGACTTTCTGGCTGTCTTCCATCGAGGCGAACTCGTCCTCGAAGAAGGCGACCACCTCTTCGAGGTCGTCGGCGGGATACTCGAGGATCGCCGACACGAACGTCACCGTGTCGTCGGTCATCGTCGAGCTGCTGAGGACTTCGTAGCCGTCCGGCAGACCCATGGTCAGCTCGTCGGGGATGTCGCCGCCTGCGAACTCGATGTCGACATCGCCGCCCGAGTCGGACTCGATTCCCCTTTCGATGGCCTGTTCTGCGGCCTGGTCCGCAACCTCCTCGACCACCCTTCCACACCCAGCGAGAAGCGTCACCGCCAGCAACGCGATCGTCAGTCGCTTCATTCGAGCACCTCCACCCACTCTCGGCCTCTTCGTCGATTGTGGCACGGGAGGCTTTCAGAGCGCTTTCGTCACCGGGGTGATCTGAACGTCAGCAGGCAGCGTGTCGAAAGCGGAATCGGCCGTTCGTCGTGAAATCGATCGGGTGCGCAGGGTGCGCTCCCAGGAGAGGAGACATCATGTCTAAGTACGTGTTTGCCTATCACGGCGGCGGGATGGCCGAGACGCCCGAGGAGCAGGCCGCGGTGATGCAGGCGTGGGAGCAGTGGTACGGCGAGCTCGGTGGCGCCCTCGCCGACGGCGGGGCACCGATCGGTCGGTCCATGACGGTGGGTGCCGGTGGCTCCGTGACGGAGGGGGGCGGGTCGAATCCGCTCACCGGGTATACCGTCGTGACAGCCGACGATCTCGACGCCGCGGTGACCATGGCCAAGGGATGTCCGATCCTGTCGAGCGGGGGCAGCGTCGAGGTCGCCGAGACCATCGACATGTGAGCGGCCGACAGTCGGGGGACCGCTCGGCGACGGGCGATCCCTCGACCGTCGGCCCTTGGTACAGGGAGTCGCCGGCGCAGGGCCGGCTCCTTCGAAGGCCGGCCCGATGCACTGAGTGGGCTAGGTTGTGCGGGTGTGCTTCTCAGCCGAGGCGGACATCGTTGCGGGCCTGGTGGTCACCGGAGTCGGTATCGACACGCTTCGGCACGTCGGCCATCACAAGGAGGCGACTCTCGCCGTCCTCCCCGTGGTCTTCGGGCTCCACCAACTGATCGAGGTTCCGGTGTGGCTCGGAGCGGAAGGTCTGGTCACCGAGGATGTCGCCCACTCGGCTGCATGGCTCTACCTGCTGATTGCGTTCGGCGTGATCCCCTGGTTGGTGCCGTTTGCCGTCAGGGCGTTGGAGCACGACCCGATCCGGCGTCGCTCGATGAGCCCTCTCGTGTGGCTCGGCGTGCTGGTGGCGACGGCATTGACGGTTCCCATCGTCGCCGGCCAGGTAGGCGCGACGATCGCCCAGACGCACGTGGCGTATTCGGCGGATCTCTACTGGGGTGGGACGCTGACGGTGTTCTATGTGGCTGCGACTTGCGGTGCGCTGCTCGCTTCGTCGGACCGGGTGGTCCAGGTGTACGGAATCATCAACCTGGTGGCCGTCGGCACCCTGGCGATACTTCTCACCTCTGGCGTGATCTCGCTCTGGTGTGTCTGGGCGGCCGTCACGAGTATTGCCATCGCTGTCCATCTTCGGAGGCTGCACATCCGCCATGAGCGGGCGGAGCCTCTGCTGGCAGGCCACACCTGAGGAGCGGGAGGCCGCTGGGCCCGGAGCGGTGGTGGTGGAGGGGCGAACGGGTTGTCGAGTCCCCGTGGTGTAGCGTTGGTCTCGGAGATGGACAGATCTACGAGGGCAGGGTGGTTGGACGACCGGGCTGCACGATTCGAGGTCGGCGGCGTCGATCTGGTGGTTCGACCCACAAGTGATTCATGGGTAGAAACCGATGAACCGGAGGGCTGAGGGAACGAGACGTGACCCTGCAGACCGTGATCGCCGCAATGGCCGACCTTTGATTGAAGATCCCCGACGATGACCCTCGTCGCTACTTCCACGACACCTATACGAGAACGACCGTCGCCGTCGCCGACGCCTTGGGCTCCGGGCTGTTCGTCGATTCGGAGTGGGTCGAAGGATGGTACGAGGCGTTCGACCGAATGTACATCGATGCCCTCCTTCTTCACATGCGCGGGGGAGGCAGCCCGGTCCCTGGGACGTTGCGCTCGACGCCGGTGTCACGGAGCACCTCCCGCCGCTGCGCATGGTGTTGTTGGGAATGAATGCCCACATCAACTTCGACCTCCCGCAGGCGCTCGTGAGTGTCATCACGGATGAGGAGTTCGGCGACCCGCGTATTCTCGCCCGTCGCGAGTCGGATCATCGTGCCATCGACGAGATCCTCGCGAATCGGGTTGCAGCCGAGGACAGGGAGCTCGAGTTGCTGGAACAACCTGGTGATCGAACCGCCCTCGATCGGCTGTTGCGACCATTCAACCGGAGAGGGACCAAGCGTTTCCTGCGAGCGGCACGCGACAAGACCTGGCGCAACGCCCAGCGATTGTCGCAGGCGCGCCGAAACGGCACATGTGAGGTGCAGGTAGCAGCGCTCGGCCGGCTGGCTCGAGACCGCGTGTCAGATTTGATCGAACCACGTCGAGTCATCCTCGAGCTCGCTCGCAACGGATTCGGCGTCGAGCTGCAATGAAGGGCTCGGCCTGGAGGAGCCGCCCGCGGTGCGCTTCGACCAGGTGGTCGCCGAAGTCCACGGTCGGGGTCTGTGTCTGCGAGGGAGGGGTCGCTTCGAGCTCAGGCCGGCGCGGAGGGAGTGACGTCCGCCGGATTGGAGGGGCGCTCGATGACGGCGAGTCCGGTGACCAGTGCCGCTACGACGGTCATCGACACCCAGGCGGCGGTCTCGAGAAACAGCACCCCTGCCAGCCCTATCAGGACCACGGCGACAGCCCGAGGCAACGGGAAGCCGTTGCCCGACAGGAAGAGAGCAATGCCTCCACCGCCGACGAACATCACCGTGCCGAGCACGAGAGCAGCTACGCCCACCGACTCGAGGGGATCGTTCGGGTGGGCCACGCTCTCCTCGATGGCGACGGCGAATCCGATGACTCCGGCGATGATGGGGAAGTGGCCGAACGAGTAGACGTCACGCGCGAACCGACCGACGCGGTCTGCCGGTGAGCGAGCGAAGGACGCCTCCATCGCGTCTTTGCCCCAGCCGAAGTACGTCCACCACAGCGCACACGTTGCGACCACTGCGGTGCTCGCCATCACCAGCAACTCTGCGCCGAGCTCCTGGCCGGAGGCAGCCACGCCGGCAGCGATGAGAGACTCGCCGAGAGCCACGATCACGAAGAGCCCGTGACGCTCGGTGAAGTGGCCGGCGAAGAGCCTCCACTCGCCGGCAGAGCCCGCTTGCCACGCTGCAACCACGTCGAGGATGGCGGCGACCCCGAGGGCCGCGAACCGCTTATCGGGACCGAGGACTGCAGCCACCGCAACGGCTACGAGCCCGAGGCTCGAGAGGGCGGTCCACCGCTTCACGGCTCCCGTCCACGTTGCGTCGCCCTCGGCGAGGCGCCATTGCAGCCATATTCCGGCGATCCGGAGCATGAGATATGCCACGCAGAAGACCCGGCCGGCGTCGTTGGTGATCTCAGGAACCGTCAGCGCCATCAGGAACGCGACGGCGGTGGCACCGAGCGTGAGAAGCCGGACCGCAACGTGCTCCGTGTCGGCTTCGTTCAAGGACCACGTGTATTGGGTCCAAGCCCACCACACCAACCAGAAGACGATGGTCGCCCGAACAACGCCGCCGCCGGTCAGATCGTGAGCAAGCACGCTTGTTACCTGGGTCACCGCGAAAACAAACACCAGGTCGAAGAAGAGCTCGACGAACGTCACACCCTGCTCTTCGTCTCCGCGCAAGGAGGGGGTTGTCACCACGGCTCACATCTCCGACCGACCGCCACGGCGGACCCATACGCGATCGGACTGCTGATGGCGGAGTGACGACGCCAAGTGTGCCACCGTCGCCCGACGGTACGGCGGTCAGTTGTAGTGGCGGACACGATCCCAGATGTCGGCCAGCCCGCCAGAGGGTTCGAGGCAGAGGAGCAGCGGGTTCCCATACTCCTCATTGGGCACGTCCCAGGGATTTGTGATCGTCCCCACGGTCACCACGTCGTCGCAAATGAGGCCGAGTACGTCGGCGACCGGTCCCACGCCGATCACCGGCCCACGTCGAACGGGTGGGCCCCACAGCCAGTAGTTGTTGTGGCCACTCACGGGTGCCGGGAGCCCGCGCTCTGCGCCGAGAACCTCGATTGCACCGGCCTGTCCATACGACCCGGTGAAGATCACGACCTCGCTGCGCGTCTCTTCTGGTATCGATCGGTACACGGCCTCGACCCGGTCCACGAGCTCCGGCCAGCCGACCGTTTCCCCGAGCTCGCCGGTCGCATCCACGGTCGACACCGCGGTTCGAGGAACGAGGGGAAGCGCAATCACAGCGCCGATGACGATGCCAAGTGCGCCCAGGATGCCCAGCACGGTTCTCACGCGGCCCTGCTTCTCTTCGAACCAACCCGCGCCGGCGGCCAGGAGCACCGGGTACATCGGAGCCACGTAGTACGCCTTGCCGTCGAGCGCCAGGAATGCGACGAACAGCACGACGAAGGCAACTCCGATCGGCCGCCACCGAGCCGAGCCAGGTGACGAAAGCAGCCGCCAGAGGCCGATGCCCGCCGGCACCACCAGCACGATCGACAAGAGTCCTATCTGCTGGATGACGAATGCGATCCGACCGTCGCTGCGCTCGGTGAGAGCCCGCGCCATCTCGAGCTGCGGCCACCCGTGCTGAGCCTGCCACAGCACGTTCGGCATCGCGATACCGACGGCGATCAACGCACCGATCCACGGCCACGGCGATCGCAGCAGGAATCTGCTCCCCGTGACGAGCGTGCCAAGCAGGATCGCAGCCGCAAACGCAACGACGAGGTGCTTGTTCATTGCGCCGACGCCGATCGTCGCCCCGAGCGCCATCCACCATCGCTGGTCGGCCCCGTCGAGGAGCGCCACGAACAGGCAGGTGGCGAGGCCCCAGAAGAAGTAGTCGAACAGCGCGGTGGAAAGGAGGTGTCCGACTGCCAGGGCGACACCGGTTCCGGCTCCCATGAGTGCGGCCGCAACCTGGGCGGCGGCGCCTCCACCGAATCGGCGAGCCATGAGGGCAGACAACAAGGCGACTCCGCCCATCGCCACCGCCGGCAACACCCGGATCGCTGTCGGCGATGTTCCGAGGAGCAGCTCGGAGACTCGGGCGACCAGCGGAGTGAGGGGAGGTTGATCGACGAACCCCCAGTCGAGCCGGCGGCCCGCGGCCAGGAAGTACAGCTCGTCTCGATGGAATCCGTAGCGGGAGGACAGCAGAAGAAGCGTCGTGACCACGCCCCCGGTGACCAGCCATACACCGATCGGTAGTCTCGGGCGCGCTCCGGTCATGGATCGATTCTGGCAGCCTCGATCTCAGGGCATGGCTCGTGGGCCAGGAGCTCTGGCTCGACATCGAGGTCGGAACAGATGAAGACGACGAGCGGGGTGGGCCGGGACGCCGTGGTGGAAAGGCTCGCGGTGCCCGGGGAACGACTTCGGGCTTCCAGGCCGGCACCGCCGGTGCTACGTTGCACGACGGGCGGGCGAGTGGTGAACGAGATGCTCGATGAGATCGGGTGTCGTCGCGCGTGGGGCAACGGTGAGTGGAGGTCGAATGAAGATGGCGCTTGTCGTCGGTGCGCTGTGTCTTCTGGGGATCGTGGCCCTCGTCGTGTTCATGAGTCGATCGGACGATGAGGTCGTCGTGCAGTCGTACGCTCTGCCTGCGCCCGACCTCCCGGCTCGTTCGAGTGGTTCTACCGCACCGACGGAGGCGTGTGACATGTCTGTGGGTCCTGGCGTCGAGCGGCTCGACTCCACCGATGTCTCGCCCGGCGACACCGTGTGTCTCACCGGCGGTCGGCGAGGGCCCCTTCAAGTGGTGGGAGTGTCGGGGTCCGCCGAAGAACCCGTCCAGATCGTCAACAGTGGTGGTGTGGTGGTGATCGAGGCTGATCACGACGACTATGCAGGCATCGACATCAGAGACAGCGCACACCTGGTCATATCGGGTACCGGAATCGAGTCGGCGTGTGGTGCTTCCCTGCCCGAGTCGGAGCAGCGATGCGGCATCGTGATCCGTGGCTCGGGAAGGGGTGTTGCGGGCACTCGCCAGAGCGAGTCGATGACCATCGATCACGTGGAGATCACCGGCACCTCCCATTCCGGCGTGTTCGTTCGGACGTCGGCGGAGGATGGCCCGCGGCGGGGTGAGTGGGTTCAGCACGACACGGTGGTCGTCGACAACTACATCCACGACGTCGGCACCGAAGGCCTGTATTTGGGGAGTTCGTCGTACGCCGATGGCATCGATCCGGTTTTGGCCGGTGTCGTCGCCGCCCGGAATCTCGTCGTCGACGCCGGCTGGGATGGGCTTCAAGTGGGATCGGCCGTCGAAGGATGTGTCATCCACGACAACCGAATCATCAGGGCCGGACGCGCCAACGAGGATGACCAGCGATCCGGCATCATCAACAACCGGGGGAGTGTCTGCACCATTCTCGGCAATGCCGTGGTGGCCCCCGCAGCCGAGGGCATCTACGTCCAGGGCAACGGCGGGAATCTGGTGGCCAACAACGTGATCGTCCAGGCCGGGAACCTCGCCCCCGATGAGGGGGAGGGAATCAACGTGGCCCGTGGTAGCAATGAGAGCGAAGCCATACGTGTGGTCCACAACACGGTGGTCAACGCAACACGGATAGGCATCCGGTACGCAAACGACCGTGGCTCCTCGAACGAGATCGCCTACAACTTCATCGTGGCGACGCCGCTTGCGATCCAGCCCGTCGACGCGGATGTTGTCGTGTCGGGCAACATCGAGGTCCCCGATCTCGACGATGCGGGGTTCGTGGATCCGTGGAACTCCGACTTCCGGCTTCGCCACGACTCGGCTGCCGTCGACGTCGGCCCAGGTGCACGAACGCCGGTCATGGAGGATCTCCTGGGGCTCCGACGACCGCAAGGAGACGGATTCGACGCAGGTGCCTTCGAATACAGGACCGACAATGGTTGATCATCGCTCGAGCGAACTCCCCGGCTGGACTCGGGGCCAGGATGGGATCGACGAGGACTGGGACACCTTCGTCGGCGGGATGGAAGACGGCCATCACGCTCAGACCTCTCGATGGGGTCTGGTCCAGTCACACCGTGGTTGGGACGTGGACCGACTTCTGCTCACCGGTGACGGTGAGCGGCTTGCCGGAGCTCAGATTCTCTCGAGGTCGGTGGCACGGTTCGGGAGGGTGGCATATCTCGACCGCGGCCCCTTGGTCAGAGCCGATCGACCCGATCTCACGGACTCGGTGGTCGATGCTCTTCGGCGTTTCTCCCGTGAGCGGAGAATCGATCTCATGATCGTGCAACCACCGGACCACGCTCATCGATTGGGCGAGGCGATGCGGAGCGCGGGATTCGGGCCCTCTCACATCAAGATGTCGCTACCGGCCACCACGGTCCTCGACATTCGTCAAGAGCCCGATGCCCTGCTCGCTGGCATGAAGTCGAAGACTCGCTACAACGTCAGGCTCGGTCTCAGGTCGGGCATCACGGTCCGGCGCGGAGGCCACTCCGACGTTGTCGTGTTCCATCGGATGCTCGAGCAGACCGCCTCCAGGCAGGGCTTCGTGCCCAACCGCCTCGACTATCTTCTCGACCTCTACGAAACGCTCGGATCACAGTGTGAGGTCTTCCTGGCCGAGTATGAGGGGCGGCCGGTGGCAGGGCTACTGGCGATGACGTTCGGCGACACCGTCGTGTACAAACGTGGCGCCTGGTCGGGCGAAGAGGGCAACCGCCGTCCCAACGAGGTCATGCACTGGGAAGCCATCAGATGGGCTCACGCTCGCGGCTTCAAGAGGTATGACTTCGATGGGATCGAACCGGACATCGCGCGTTCGGTGATGGCCGGCGAGAAGGTCTCCGGGGCCGCGGCCGACTCGGTGACCCGTTTCAAACTTGGGTTTGGTGGAGAGGTGCTGCTGCTACCGGAGGCGTCGACGTTCCTCCCGAATCGAATCGTGAGGCTCGGCCACGATCGCCTCTATCCGCGGCTCGCCCGCCTGGCCGTGATGAAGCGACTGGTGAAGCGTATGAGGGTGGCATGAGGCGGGCCGGCGACGGGCCGCAGGCGGTGGTGATCGGACTCGACACCATGCAGGGGCTTCAGGCCGCGCGCATCTTGGCGGGGCACGGAGTGGCGGTGATCGGAATCGCATCGGACGGTTCGCATCACGCATGCCGTACCAATGTGTGCGAACGGGTGATCGTCGCACCTTCGAGATCGGAGCTCATGGCATCGCTTGCTGCGATCGGCGAGAGCGCATCGGAGAAGCCGGTCCTCTTTCCCTGCCTCGACGGAAAAGTGCTCACGGTCTCTCGTGCTCGGGACGAGCTCTCGCAGTGGTTCCACATCGTCCTGCCGCCGCCGGAGGCCGTGGAGATGTTGATGGACAAGAGCGCCTTCTACCGATATGCGATGGAACAGGGCTTCCCCATACCTCCGACGCACATCCTGGGGCCCGAAGACGACGTTTCGGCCATCGCCGACGGCCTCGACTATCCGGTTGCGGTGAAGCCGGCGTACCGAACGTCGACCTGGACCGCCAACACCACCGAGAAGGCGTTCAAGATCGAGACCCGCGCCGAGCTGGAGGAGTGCTTCGAGCGGTGCCGCACGTGGGCGGGCGAGCTCATCGTCCAGCGATGGGTGGCGGGTGGCGTGTCCGACCTCTATTCGTGCAACTGCTATTTCGGTGTGGGCGGCGAGTTGCTGGCGACCTTCGTCGCAAAGAAGCTTCGACAGTGGCCGCCGGACACCGGTCAGAGCTCGCTCGGAGTCGAATGCAGGGACGATGTCGTGCTGAAGGAGTCCATACGCCTGTTGTCGAGCGTGGACTATCGCGGGCTCGGGTATGTCGAGATGAAACGTGACTCGGGAACCGGCGAGTACTTCATCGTGGAGCCCAACATCGGGCGGCCGACGGGCCGGTCGGCGATCGCCGAGGCCGGGGGTGTCGAGCTTCTCTACACCATGTATTGCGATGCGGTCGGGAGAGCCCTGCCTGCGGGCCGTCAGCAGCAATACGGTGAGGTGAAATGGATCCACCTGCGGCGCGACCTTCAGTCGGCATGGGTGACACGACGGCGGGGGGAGCTGACGCTGAGGCAATGGTGGAGATCTGTTCGAGGCCCGAAGGCCTTCGCAGTTTTTTCGTGGCGCGACCCGATGCCGTTCGTGTTCGACCTCGTCGACACCGTCCGGGCCCTACTCCGATCTCGGCGCACATCGTGATCTCGTCACTCATGAGGTATCTCGAGATCGCTGCCATGGAGGCTTTCCTGTTCGTGCGAGGTCTCTTCTTCCGTGGCAGCGCCCACGAGTGTCCCGTCTGCGGAACCCGAATACGGGCCTTCACCCAGGGCGGAGGATCCTTTCGCCGCCGCCGTCGCGGGTACTGCCCCCGCTGCAACTCCAAGGCGCGGCATCGGCGGGTGTGGATCCACTGCCGGGACGAGACGGATTTGTTCGACCGTCCCGCGATCGACCTGCTTCATGTGGCGCCCAAATATTGTCTGTCCCGTCGGATCGTGCGGATGCCCAACGTCCGGTACTCGGCTGTCGACATCACGCCACGTCCACACGTGACCATGGTCGGGGACCTCACAGCCCTCGAAGTCCCATCGGAGAGCTTCGACGCCATCCTGTGCGTCCACGTCCTCGAGCACATCGTCGACGATCGATCGGCCATCGGGGAGATGTGGCGTCTGCTGAGACCCGGTGGCTGGGCAGCGATCAACGTGCCGGTGGCGCTCGAAAGCCCGACGTTCGAAGACGCAACGATCGTGCGGCCGAACGATCGGCGTCGCGCCTTCGGCGAAGCAGATCACGTTCGGGTGTATGGCGCCGATCTCGTCGATCGGCTTCGGAATGTGGGATTCGAGGTCGGGCTGTACCGCGGCGACCAGCTCCCGGATTCGGTCATCGAACTCCACGGGCTCACCACCGATGAACACGTGTTCCACTGCGTGAAGCCGATCGAAGCTGTGTCATGACCGATGTGGCGCTGATCGGGTGCGATGGGGCCGGCAAGACGACGGTCGCAAAGATGCTGCTCGACACGATGCCGACCACGTTTCGGTACGTGTACATGGGCGTCAACGCGCAGTCGAGCAACGTCGCTCTGCCCACCACTCGCATCGTCCATGCGTTGAAGGTCCGGAAGGTCCGCGAGGAGCGCAAGCAAAGGGGAGAGCCGGTCGACTCGCCGGTCTCGCTGCACGGGATCGAGCATCGACGGGACTCCCGAGGGAAGGTCTGGGCCGCGGCTCGCTTGGTGAATCGCATCGCCGAGGAGCTGCTGCGCCAGGCCATTTCGGTTTGGCACCAGTTGCGCGGCCGTGTCGTCATCTACGACCGGCACTTTCTGTTCGACTACGGCGCGGTCAAGCCCACGACTCGGCTGTCCGACCGGTTTCATCGTTGGTTCCTGGAGAAGGTGTATCCCAAACCCGATCTCGTCTTGTTCCTCGACGCTCCCTCTCAGGTGCTCTTCGATCGCAAGCAGGAGGTGCCGGTCTCATATCTCGACTCGCGCCGCGCGGCATATCTGATCCAGGGAGAGCACGTCGACCGATTCGAGTTGGTGGACGCGACGCAACCCCTGGATAATGTGTACGAGGAGGTCCTCGGGCGCATCGAGCGCGTGATTCGAGAGTCCGGCGGCCGTGTCAGGGGCGACGGCTCAGGGACCGTACGACGGGGCGACGACGACGGTGGGAGCCGATGAAGATCCTCATAGCCAGTGGCGTGTCACAGCACGCGATCGATACCTTGCGTCGCGACCACGAGGTCGTCTACCTGCCGGGCGCTCCCGAAGCCGAGCTCTGCGCGGCGATATCCGACTGCGGGGCGCTCGTGTTTCGGAGCGGAGTTGAGATCACGTCGAGAGTCCTCGAACAGGCACCCAACCTCGAAGTCATCGTCCGGGCCGGGTCTGGATACGACAACATCGACCTGTCGCACCTCGAACGCCGCGTGCTCCATTTCTTCCGGGTGCCAGGTCCCGGCGCAAAGGCAGTCGCCGAGATGAGTTTTGCGTTGATGCTCGCCCTCGCCCGCAACCTCTTCTGGGCGGATCGGGAGTGGAGAGCGGGAAACTGGGTGAAGCCGCGGGCCACGGGGACTCTTCTGACGGGCAAGGTCCTCGGAATCGTCGGTGCGGGCAACATCGGATCCAGGACCGGCGCGCTCGGAGCCGCATGGTCGATGGAGGTTCTCGGCTGCGTCGAGTACCCGAACCCAGGGGTCGAGGAGTCGCTGGCCGCCAAGGGCATCGCACTCGCCGACTTCGAGGACGTGCTGCGACGTTCCGACTTCGTCAGCATCCACGTCCCACTGCACGATTCGACCGAGGGCATGATCGGGAGGAGCGAGCTGGCCATGATGAAGCCGGGAGCCATCTTGGTGAACATGGCACGCGGGGGAGTGGTCGATGAGCTCGCCCTGCTCGATGCGCTCGAGTCGGGTCACCTGGGAGGGGCGGCTCTCGATGTTCACGTTGCAGAGGGCGACGGCAACATCTCTCCTCTTGCTCATCTCGAGAACGTGATCCTGACGCCTCACATCGGCGCAGGAACCAAGGACACCCAGGTCGAGATCGGCGAGGTGATCGTGCGCTGCATCCGGTATGCAGAGGAGCACCCTCCCAGCCTCAAGGCGACCGAAGACAACTTCATCGTGATGTAGGGACGGGAACACTTCCATGAACACCAAAGCAAGCGCTTTCAGGGCCATGTTGACCTCTCCGAAGCTGGAGATGATCCTCGAGGCACACGACGGCCTCAGTGCCAAAATCGTCGAAGAGGCTGGGTTCGGCGGTATCTGGGCCAGTGGTCTGGCGATCTCGGCGGCCATGGGCGTCCGCGACAACAACGAGGCCAGCTGGACTCAAGTGCTCGAGGTGCTCGAGTTCATGAGCGATGCGACATCCATCCCGATCATGGTCGACGCCGACACGGGGTACGGCAATTTCAACAACGTTCGCCGTCTCGTGCACAAGCTCGAGCAGCGCGGGATCGCTGCGATGTGCATCGAAGACAAGCTCTTCCCGAAGACCAACTCGTTCATCGGCGGAGAGCAGCAACCCTTGGCCGACGTGGCCGAGTTCGCCGGAAAGATTCGCGCCGCGAAGGACACCCAGTCCGATCCGGACTTCTCGGTGGTAGCAAGGGTCGAGGCCCTGATCGCGGGTTGGGGGATCGAAGAGGCCGTGCGTCGTGCCACGGCTTATCACGAAGCCGGAGCGGACGCCATCCTCATGCACAGCAAAGAGTCGACCGCCGACCAGATCCTCGAGTTCATGCGTCGATGGGATGGACGGGGTCCGGTTGTGATCGTGCCGACGATGTATCCGTTCACACCCACGGAGTCGTTCGAAGAGGCCGGTGTCGCCCTGGCGATCTGGGCGAACCACATGCTGCGGAGCTCGGTCACCGCCATGCAGCGCACCGCGGCCCGGATCCACGAGGCGCGTTCTCTTGCCCCGATCGAAAACGAGATCGTGCCGGTCTCCGAGATATTCCGGCTGCAGAATGCCGCCGAGCTCAAGGAGGCCGAGCGCAGGTACCTTCCTTGAGGCGCCCTTAACCTGCCCTAGAGACACGGCCCTGTACCGTGTCGGCGTGACTTGGAGATACGTGCGACGCATCGCGCCCCGACGGCGTGGCCTCCGGCGGCCCCGGATCATCGTTGCCGCAGGTGTCGTGACGATGCTCGGGCTTCTGCCCGGCGTCGCTTCCGCCGACCTGCCCCCGGGTGGAACGTTCGGTGACGACAACGGGAGCGTCCACGAGGGGTCCATCGAGGCGATCTATGCCGCCGGCATCACCGTGGGATGCAACCCACCCGCCAACACCAGCTTCTGCCCCGACGATCCGGTCACCCGCGGCCAGATGGCAGCCTTTCTCGGGCGCGCGCTCGGTTTGAAGCCCTCGGGTGGTGACACGTTCGCCGACGACGACGCTTCGGTTTTCGAAGGCAACATCGAGGCACTTGCGAGTTCCGGTATCACCCGCGGCTGCAATCCACCAGACAACACCCGGTTCTGTCCTGACGACCCGGTCACTCGAGGCCAGATGGCCGCATTCCTGGTCCGAGCGTTCGGCTACGACGCGGGTGAAGGCGACGACCTGTTCAACGACGACGATTCTTCCGTGTTCGAGGCCGACATCGATCGACTCGCGACCGCCGGGGTGACCAAGGGATGTGATCCTCCGGAGAACAGCAGGTACTGCCCCGACGCACCCGTCTCGCGTGCCGAGATGGCCACCTTCTTGACGAGGGCGCTGAAACTCGAGCCGATCACGCCGCCACCCCCCGCCGGTTCGGGTTTCTCGTGTGACGAGATCGTCGGGCTGGGAGTCGAGGAGATCGACGGGAACGCCGCCTACTCCCACGTCGGCCCCGGTGACGTCCTCTGTCTGCAGGCGGGGACACGCGGAGAGATCGAGATCGTGAATCTCCACGGGACGGCTTCGGATCCCATCGTCATCGTCAACACGGGAGGCGTGGTCACCCTCGACGTAGCCGGCACATACTCCGGGATCGACATCGCGGACAGCGACCACATTCGGATCTCTGGCGCAGGTGTGACATCGGCTTGTGGCGCCGAGCTCTCAGAATCTGCTCAGGCCTGTGGGATCCGGGTCATCGGATCGGACCGAGCGGTCACGGCCAAGACTCGCGCCGAGTACATCGAGATCGACCACATCGAGATGGCGGAGATTCTCGACGGAACCGCGGTGAGCATCAAAGATGACGCCATGGGCCGGGGCGACTGGGTCCTCCACGGAGTCGTCGTCCACCACAACTACCTCCATACGATCGGCGACGAAGGGATGTACATCGGGAGCTCGGACTACGAAACAGGTGAGTTCCACGTGCTCGAAGGAGTCCACATCCACCACAATCTCGTCGTCGACACCGGACGGGACGGCATACAAGTCGGCTCGACGACCGCAGACTGCTCGATCCATCACAACGTCATCGAGGTGCCGGGTCAGAACGACGAGTCGTCACATCGGGCCGGAGTCATGAACAACAAGGGATCCGTTTGTGACATCTACTCGAACACGGTGATCGACGCGGCCGGATGGGGGATATACGTCCAGGGAAACGGGACCAACCGGGTGTTCAACAACGTGGTCATCCGGAGCGGGCGCTTCGTGTCCGACGGCGACTCCGACGGCGATGGGATCGCAATCCACGATGGATCCAACACCTCGAAGAGCATCTACGTTTGGAACAACACGATCATCGATGCGCGAGGCGATGGCATCGGATTCCACAATGACGTCGGGCCCGACAACCAGATCATCAACAACATCGTGGTCGGTGCCGGAGGCGAGTCCATCAACGCAGACACCGGTGACGAGGTCTCGAACAACCTGACGGCGTCGGGTGTCGCCGTCATCGGATTCGTCGATCCTGGATCCGACGACTACCGGCTGCTGAACTCCTCGGATGCCGTCGACGGTGGCAAGGACCTTCGGTCGTCAGGTGTCACCGACGACCGCGTTGGGGCGGCTCGACCCCGCGGAGCCGGTTTCGACATCGGGGCGTACGAGTCGTATTGACCGATGGCTCCGGCTGGGCACCCGTTGCCGACCGCCGAGGCAGGTGCCATGGACTCAGTCCGCTCGAGTGACACATCTCAGAGGAGCGCCCAGACCGCCGATCGAACTTCGCCGAGCACGGTCTCGAGGTCGCGATCGGCGTCGATGACGACCGCAGGGGCGGTGTCCCAGTCCGCCGTCATGATCTCACCCGCTCTGCGGCGCACGAACTCCACCGGATCCTCGGTGCG
The DNA here is from genome assembly GCA_963785075.1 of uncultured bacterium. Lineage (GTDB taxonomy): Bacteria > Actinomycetota > Acidimicrobiia > Spongiisociales > ZC4RG35 > JAOUGY01. Next base: position 107,674 of record CAWATW010000009.1, on the reverse strand, counting down.
CCGCTGGGCGGCAACTTCGGGGCTGACACGCAGGACGACGACCAAATCGGGCGGAAGGATCGCGTCGTAGTAGCGCCGTTCCCGGCCACACAACCATGTGGCCAGTCCACTGCGGGCAGACGTCGGGATCGACTGGAGACGCGGCCCATCCATCAGCCGGATCTCGCTCAGCGGCCATCGGTCGGAGACCACGATCTCGCCCCGTCCTGCCGCCCGCCGCGCCCTCCGATACTGCAGGTACCGATCTCGGGCGATCAACACGTGCCACACCAGGTAGGCATAACCGGGAAATGATCCGAACTCGGTCCACGGTGGAAGCCGGGTGGACTCGAACAGGCCGACCCGACGTGCCTTGACCATCGGGCGGCGGACCATCCGGCTCACCCTGGACCACGGTGGCTTCCCCATGTGGACTCGCGTCACGGCGAGATCCTTCGAGAGGTGCTCCGTCAACATCGCCACGTTGGTCGACTTCCCAGACCCATCACTCCCGGTGACGGCGATGATCGATCCTCCGACGTCGGGGCGCTTCCCGGGCGTCTGCCAACCCGTCTTGGACCGCGCTCGCCTGAGAGCCCGTCTCCAGACACGCATCCCCAGATCGGCGGTGCGACCGCGCCGTCCCAGGCTGTCGAGCCTCCGCAGCAGCCGGCGCGCAACCAGCAATCGGCTCACCCGGTTGATCTCTCCATTGATGGCAGCGACGCAATCGGCGAACAGCGCATCGTCGAGCAGTCGGAGATGATGTCTGCGCAGCTCATCGACAGTCGTGAGGTCGGCTCTGTCGGTGAGGTCACGCAATTCTCGTCGTTCGGAAAGCGAGAGTTTCCCTTTCCGGGCGAGTTGTGCATCCCACGGCGAGTGCTTCACGACCATCCGGACCACGAACACGAGGTATTCCCACTCTGCCGATGGGACGGGAAGCACGAGGTCGGTCCGTCGTTCGGCCAGGTAGGGCCGCTCGACCGGCAGATGGATGTTCTTCGTCATGTCGTCGCCGACCACGAGCTTGAAGTGGGCATGCACGTGCACGATGCGGCCGGCCCGGTCATCAGGTGCGTAGTAATCGAGGATCCCGGGCAGCTGCCGGTCCTTCGTGGGCCGGGCCAACACAAACCCGAGCCGATACAGGATCTCGGTGAACCTTCCGGCATCGTGGCGCGCGATCAAGAGGTCGAGGTCCTGTTCGGCCGTGATCGCCCGGTCGACAGACTCGTTGCTCTTCCAATGGCAGTAGGTGATCCCGGCTTCTTCGAGCGCGGCGGCGAGCTCGAGCACGAGTGGCGAAGGCGCGAGCCGCTCCCGAGCGGGTTCCCGGGTGCCGCCGTGCATCTGGTCGCCGGCCTCTGTCCCGTCCACCATCATCGGGCTGCGCCGGCGTAGAGGGCGGCGAGAGTGCGCACCTCACTTCTGAGGTCGAATTGGTTCGCCACCACGGCTCGCGCACTGGCTCCCATGGCTCGCCGAGCTGCGGTGTCGGCTCGTGCGATGTTTTCGATCGCATCGGCAAGCGCCTCGGAGTCACCGGGTGGCGCGAGCAACCCCGACCCCGGCTGCACCAGCTCCCCGATCCCGACGAGGTCCGTGGACACGACCGGTACCTCCAGCGCCATCGCCTCGGCGAGCGCTACCGGAATCCCATCTCTGTCTCCGTCGGACGCGACGACACATGCCAGAGCGAACAGGTCGCTCTCGGCCATGAGCCTCCGTACCTCTGTTTGTGGCTGCGGGCCGAGCAGGCGGACTCGTTCGGTGAGTTGCGCCCGTCGAATGCGCTCATCGAGGTCGCCGCGCAGGGGGCCGTCACCGACGATCGTGCACCGGATGTCGATCCCCCGGTCCGCCAGCACGCGGCATGCGTCGATGAGATACCGGTGACCCTTCTTCTCCACCAGCCGGCCGACCGAGACGATGCGGAACGGTCCGCCTCCCTCCCGCGACGGTCGTGCCGTGAAGGCGTCGACGTCCACCCACGGGTGGAGGACCGAGATGTGATCGGCCGGCACCTCGGGCGCCATCGAGAGGAGATGGGTTTTGTTGAATTCGGACACCGTCACGACGAATGCCGCCTGACCGATCTTCTCCCGAAGCATCACCGGGCTCACGAAGATGTCATTGGCATGCGCAGTCACGCTGTACGGGACGGAGAGCATGCGCCCCACCGCCAGAGCCAATGTCGAGGCCCGGTCGAGGAAGTGCGCGTGGATGTGGCCGTGGCGGCGATCTCGGAGTTGGTAGGCGGCAAGGCCTGCCTCCGCGAAGTGGAGGAGGGTCTTGACCCGGGCGCGCCAGCCAGGATGAGGGCGCGTCATGAGGAACCTCAGCGTGTCGAGGTATCTCCCCGGGAGCCGCGCCAGCAGATATCCGTGGGCGGCGGCGAGTCGAGCCACCGATGTGGGCAGGAGGTTGTGCACGCGCTCGGCGATGTCCGCGTAGGCGGTCGACCCACTCACCTCGGGTGCGGCGGTGCGAATGGAGATGACGTCGATCGACACCCCCATGTCGCGCAGCGCTTCGATCTCGCGATCGATGAAGGTCGTTGTGATCGTCGGATACGTTCCCACGAGGTACGCGAGCGGAGCTGCCGGGATCGGAACGGGTGCGGGCTCCGACTCCGTCTGGCCCGCCGAAGTGTCGCGATCCAGCACTATGGCGTGGTCTCCGGCGTGACGATCCGGTAGGCAGGCAGTGGCCTGCCCTTCCAGTTCTTGTATGCGTTCGACGCCCTCCACGCCATCAACCGCCCGCTGTCCAGGGGCAGGTCGACAAGCACGAAGCGAGCGAGGTCGCGGCCTCTCAGCTGGATCTCCTCGAGCCCGTAGTCGAGCCTACGCATCTCGCTCCCGGCGACCCGATCGACGAACGCGATGTCGGTCGTGGCAAGTACCTGACGGTACCGGCCGATCGAATCCGTGGAGATGACCCCCACTTCCCGGCTTCCGTACGAACTGTTGCTCCCCTGCTCCTTGAACTTCGAGGCGCCTTCCATGTCGAGCATCGCCGGTTCGTACTCCTCGCCGATGAAGTCGCACACCGCGCGTACCCAACGCTCGGGTTCTTGGACGAGGTCCTCGTATCGGAGCGTCATGTAGCCGTCCGGGTGGGCAGCCTTGTTCTTCTCGGCCAGTGCCACCGAATCGAGCCATTCGGCCACACCGGCACCGACACCGCCTCGGCGTCGCTTCCAACGAGTCTTGGACGACGCGTAGCGGTCTCGCGGATCCCGCACCATGTGGATGATCCTGGCGCCCGGGAATGCCTCGAAGATCGGGCCGGCGTAGCGCTCTGTGTTCAGCGATTTGTCGCCCCAGCGCGGCTTTGCGAGGCGGTCGGCGACCTGCCGCTCGAGCAGGTCGAACAGGCGCCCGTAGGACCGCTCACCAGCCATGAACTCGGAATGCAGGCGATCGGCGTCGAGGTCCAGCACCACCAGACGCCGATACCGCATCATCATCTCGAAGCATCGGTCGAAGTTGGCGTCGTCGGAGAGGTCACCGTACTGACCGTAGAAGTGTGTCCACAGATTGGTCCGACGGGTCATCGCGATCCTGGAGTGCGAAGCCAGGAGGGCGTAGATGAGGCTGGTGCCGCTGCGCTCCAGCCCACCCACATACACCGGTCCTTGGTCCATGTTCTTCAGTCCTCCGCCACTCGTCTCGGTGCGATTCGTTCGGCCGCCACTCTCATCGCGGCACCGACCCACTCGATCGGCATCGGCCTCGTCTTGTCTTGGCGAGCGGACTCGGAGTAGCCGAGCAGCGACATCTCGCGGCCGGCGCGCCGAGCGACATATGCCCCGTCCCTGGCGCCGATCGGTGCTGCATGTGACTTCGAGCTCAGCCCCGCCCGCAACGCTGTCAGCATACGATCTGAGAAGCACACGTCCACCCGATCACAGATCATCTGGAGCGTTTCCGCCGGTTCCCGAGCCATCGCCTCGTAGGCGATCACGTGATAGCGACCTGGGTGTCGGGTCGTGTTGGACGAGGCTCGTCTGGCGGAATCGATCCACTTCCGCGTCTCCCAGCCGAGAAGTCCCGGAGCGTGCGACACGAACGCCGCGCGCTCTCGAGGGTCGCGAACCAGATGGAGGAACACGGCTTCACCGAGTTCACCGAGAATGGTGTCGGCGAATCTCTCGGCGCTGCCGAGTTGGTCACCCCACCTCGGCATACCGGCCCGTGAGGCGTGATCGGCGTGAATCGATGCGAACAATCTGGAGTACGTCGGGGACCCTTCGGCGAAGCCGGCCTCGATACAGTCTCGATCCGGGTTCAGGCGCCTGACCCCCGGGTCGGACATGATCATGTCGAGACATCTTCGAAGGTTGTCGGGGTCGGCGAGATCGCCGAACCGACCGGAGTACTTGGGCCACAGATAGGTCTTGCGGGTGATGGCGATTTCGCCCGAGCTCTCCAGCGCCAGCCTGAGCGGGGTCTTTCCCGAATGTGACAACCCTGTGATGAACACGGGCCCCACCGGGCCCGAGGATCCGACCGGGCTGTTCATCGGGTGTCCGGCAGCGGATCGACCAACATCCGTCTCCCGAACCTGCGGGGGACGAGGCGGGGCAGGTGTTGCTGACCCCACTCCACGCCGAGCCACGTGGCCATCCGGAAGAACTGGTCCGGCCAGTCTGTGAGCACAAAACGCACGCGTTCGGCGGTCGTCATCGCAATCGGCTCGAGTTCGTATCCGAGTCGACGCATGCGGCGCCCGGCGTGGAGTTGGATGAACGCAAGCTCGGGGAGCGGTATGCGGCCGCGATGGTTGCCGATGAATGCCTCCGACAGAAGCTTGTCCGACGGCTCCCGTCCCTCCGTCAGGAAGGCCTTCATCTTGGGCGCCGCCGGCAGCTCCAGCATGACCTGATCGAAGGGCTCGTCGATGAACGCGCAGACCTGGCGTACCGTCGCCTCGGTGTCGCGCACGAGGTCCTCGAAGCGAACGACGAGATAGTCCTGCGGGTGGTTTCGCATGTGGCGCTCCGCCAGCTTCGTCGAGTACGAGAACCGAGCCGTAGCCCCTCCCGCCCTGAGCTTGCCACCCGGCCACTTTGCAAGGGATGCCTCGTAACGGTCACGTGGATCCCGAACCATGTGAACGATCTTCAGTCCGGGATATGCCTCGAACATCTGCGGGGCATACCGCTCGATCAGGCCGGTCTGTGCTCCCCAGCGTGGCTTTCCCTCGCGTTCGGCGAAGTGCATCAGGAACAGGGCGAAGAGCCTGGCGTACGTGGGCTCGCCGGCGGCGAAGTCGGCGCGGATGCGTGCAGGATCGGGGTCGAGGAAGCGCACGTGCTTGTACCGCAACATGGCATCGAGGCATCGCTCGAAGTTCTCCTGTCGAGCGAGGTCGCCGTGTCTTCGATAGAAGTAGGTCCACATGTTGGAACCGACCGATGGGATGGCGATGTTGGGGTGGGATGCGAGGAAGGCTCGCATCGTGGTTTTCCCCGATCGGTCGAGGCCGCCGATGTACACGGGACCCATGCGCTCGCGGTCGCTCATGGTTTCATCGCTCTGTCCCCGCCCGATCATCATCGAATTCGAGGCGCGAGGATACCTGCGTCCGAAAGGGGGCGACATCATGTATGTCACTCAGGGGACGAATTCGACATGGAGCACGGGGGCGGCGGCGGGAGAGCCGTTGTGCGACTCGGCCACCCGTTTCCCGCTCCCAGAGATCACGAAGACCATCGAGTTCCCTGATGTCCATCCGGGCCGATCCACTATCTCCTGGACGACGAGCGACAGGTCGGAGGTTCGCTGCGCTTCCGCCGCCTCACCGACGACGTTCCACGCCGGTGGCGACCACGACGCCGTGGTGGGAGCGAGGATCCGTGACGTGATGTCGTTCAGGACCTGTTGCAGGATCGGCGCGTCGTCGACGGCTTGAGCACCCACGTTGAGCGTCGTCGCAACGGTGTCGGTCTCGTCCGCCGTGAACTGGATCCAGGCAGCCGTGATCGACGCTCCTTGCGGCACGCCGATGGCGTTGAAACGGATCCCCACGGTCTGGTTGGTGGCCTCATCGACGAGCTCGAGGTCGCTGCTGGTGTTGGACACCGTCCCGTCGGCCGCCTCCTCGACGTCGTCGGTCCCTGCCGACACCTGGACGTCGATGGTGATCTCTCCGCCGACGCCGGTGACCGTGATCTCGACCTCGTCGCTCTTGGTCAGCTGGCCGTCGTCTGCCGTGAGTTGGAGCACGTAGGTGCCCTCCAAGGAGAAGGTGGCCGTGGTGTCGACGGCGGACGCGTCGGCGAAAGCGACGGCACCCGGGCCGCTCACCACGCTCCACGTCGTGGTCAGGGCTCCGGGCGGGTTGGGCAACCCGTCGTCGGACACCGTGCCATCGAGCACGGCAGCGTCGGTGACGGCGACCGTCTGATCAGGCCCGGCGTTCGCCGTCGGCCGGCCCTGCGAAAGAGGCACGTAGGTCACATGGAGCACGGGTGCCAGTGTCGTGCCGCCGTCGTACGACTCCGCCACCCGCTCGCCGTTCCCCGTGATGATCACCGACAGCGAGTTGTTCGCAACCCAGCCAGGGCGATTGACGATTTCCTGCACGACGCCGGCGATGTCGGGGGTTTGCTGGTCGGCACCTGCTTCCCCGATGAGCGTCCAGGCGACCGGGATCCAGTCGACCGCCGCGGCGGTGCGAGGCCGCGTGGAGATACCGAACGCGGCGCCGGTGTAGGTCGCAGACGAGTCGACGTCCTCACCCTGGACGACCAGGGTCGTGGCGGGAATCGGGACCTCGTCGGCCGTGAACTGCACGTAGGCATTGGTGATCTCTGCGCCAGGCGGTATCCCGACGTTGTTGAATCGGATGCCCACCGTCTGCTCGCCGCCGCGATCGTGTACGAGCTCCAGGTCGCTCGAGACGAGATCGATGGCGCCGTTCGCCCGCTCCTCGGCATCGTCCGATGACGCGTTCACCGGGATGACCAGCGTCACCGGGTCCGATCCAGGCGCTGTCACGCCGACACTGACCGTGTCCGCTGCGGTGAGCGATTGTGTCGTCGGCGAGGAGTTGGAGGACGTAGGTGCCCTGTGCCGAGAAGGTGGCGGTGGTGTCGACGGCGGAGGCGTCGGCGAATGTCACCGTTCCCGGTCCCGACACGACACTCCAGGTGCTGGTCACCGCTCCCGGTGGGTTGGGCAGACCATCATCGGTCACCGTCCCGTCGAGCACGGCGGCGTTGCCGAATTCGACCGACTGGTCGGCGCCGGCGTCGACGGTGGGGCCGGTGTTGACCGGCGGTGTGACGGTGATCGTGACCGTGTCCGCTGCGGTGAGCGATGTGTCGTCGGCGAGGAGTTGGAGGACGTAGGTGCCCTGTGCCGAGAAGGTGGCGGTGGTGTCGACGGCGGAGGCGTCGGCGAATGTCACCGTTCCCGGTCCCGACACGACACTCCAGGTGCTGGTCACCACTCCCGGCGGGTTGGGCAGACCATCATCGGTCACCGTCCCGTCGAGCACGGCTGCGTCGGACAACGCCACGGATGCATCCGGGCCGGCGTCGGCCGTCGGCGCCTGGTTCTGTGGGAGGACATCGATGGTGACGGTGTCGGTGGTTTGGGATTCGCTGTCGTCGGCGAGGAGTTGGAGGACGTAGGTGCCCTGTGCCGAGAAGGTGGCGGTGGTGTCGACGGCGGAGGCGTCGGCGAATGTCACCGTTCCCGGTCCCGACACGACACTCCAGGTGCTGGTCACCGCTCCCGGTGGGTTGGGCAGACCATCATCGGTCACCGTCCCGTCGAGCACGGCGGCGTTGCCGAATTCGACCGACTGGTCGGCGCCGGCGTCGACGGTGGGGCCGGTGTTGACCGGCGGTGTGACGGTGATCGTGACCGTGTCCGCTGCGGTGAGCGATGTGTCGTCGGCGAGGAGTTGGAGGACGTAGGTGCCCTGTGCCGAGAAGGTGGCGGTGGTGTCGACGGCGGAGGCGTCGGCGAATGTCACCGTTCCCGGTCCCGACACGACACTCCAGGTGCTGGTCACCACTCCCGGCGGGTTGGGCAGACCATCATCGGTCACCGTCCCGTCGAGCACGGCTGCGTCGGACAACGCCACGGATGCATCCGGGCCGGCGTCGGCCGTCGGCGCCTGGTTCTGTGGGAGGACATCGATGGTGACGGTGTCGGTGGTTTGGGATTCGCTGTCGTCGGCGAGGAGTTGGAGGACGTAGGTGCCCTGTGCCGAGAAGGTGGCGGTGGTGTCGACGGCGGAGGCGTCGGCGAATGTCACCGTTCCCGGTCCCGACACGACACTCCAGGTGCTGGTCACTGCTCCCGGTGGGTTGGGCAGACCATCATCGGTCACCGTCCCGTCGAGCGATGCGACATCCCCGACCGTGATCGTGGCGTTCGATCCTGCGTCGACCGTCGGCGGCGTCGTGGTGCGGTAGGTCAGCTGGAGGAGCGGTGCGGTCGACGGCGTGCCGTCATAGGATTCTGCGACTCGTTCGCCGGTACCGGTGATGATGAAGGCCATCGCGTTGCCGGCGTTCCAGCCGGTTCGGTTCACGATCTCTTGGACGAGCGTCGCAAGATCAGGGGTTTGCTGGGCGTTCCCGGCCGCACCCACGGTCGGCCATGAGGCCGGCTGCCAGTTGACGGCTGCTCCGGTCTGGGGCCGGCCGCTGACGTCGTTCTGAGATCGTGCGAACGTGGCGGCGTCGTCGGTGTCCTCGGCTCTGATCACCAGCGCCGTGGCCACGGAAGTGGCCTCGTCCACAGTGAACTGGATCGACGCACTCAGCACCGTGGCTCCAGCCGGTACATCCACGCCTCTGAAGCGGATCCCGACCGTTTGATTTCCTCCGGTGTCGGCGACGAGCTCGAGGTCGGAGCTCGCCGTGCTCACCGAACCGTTTTCGCGCTCCTCGGCGTCGTCGGAGCCGCCCAGCACCCGAGCCTCGAAGCTGAACTCGCCTCCCGAGCCGGCCACCGAAACGCCGACTTCGTCGAACGCCGTGGCCTGGCCGTCGTCCGCGGTGAGACGAAGGGTGTAGAAACCCGGATCCGAGAACGACGCCGTGGTGTCGAGCGCGGACGCGTCTCCGAACGAGACCGTGCCCGGCCCGCTCTCGGCAGTCCATTGCGTTGTGATGGGCCCACCTGGAATCCCGTCGTCGGTCACGGTTCCCGACAACGAGGCGACCTCGCCATCGTTCAACGTCTGGTCGTCACCGGCGAACACGACCGGTGGTGCGTTGAGTTCGAACGAGAACTCGAACAGCCCGCCATCGTTCTCGTTGGGATCGTTGTCGTTGTCGATGGCGCGATCCACCACGTACAGATTCATCTGGGTCGGGCTCGAGCTTGCCGGTGCATAGGCAATGCCGGCCGGGTTGATGAGACCATGCCCGTTCAGGTCGAGGTACCGGACGATCGTGCCATCGATCGTCGTCTCGGCGACGATGTCGTCGATCGAGCTCAAGACGTAGAGGTGGTCGTTGTCGGGGTTGTACTCGACCCCCTCCGGGTCGCGGATGCCCAGCGCACTCGTGTCGAAACTGGTCACCACGTCGTCACCGGAGGGCGGGACGCCGTCGAACCGCCCGTTGGGACCGGGGTCGATGGTGTACACCTCTTCGCTCAGCCCGTCGACTGCGACGACGTTGCCTCGGGTGGTGTCGAAGGTGACACCCTCCGGATCGGTGGACCCGAATGCCTGGAACGAGATGAAGGTGACGATGTCGTCGCCGGTGTGCAGCGTGGCGTCGGGTCCGGGGTCGACCTCGTAGACGCCACGATCGCCCGTGTCGTCACTGAGGAACAAATGACCGTTGGGCGCAACCGCCGCTCCGGTCGGCTCGTTCGAATATGCGAGAGTCCCTGCGGTATCGAGAAGCACGCCGGCGAGCGACGATTCGAAGAGGTTCGACCCGACGAACAGCGAAGGGATTTCATTCACCTCTCCGTCGGAGATCAGCAGGTTTCCTGATGCGGCGACATATGCGATCCCGGAGGGGTCTGGGCTGGGGGGTGACCACTGCCACGTGTTCGTCGCTCGAACGAGGGACACCGGATCGTTCGGGACCGAGAGCAGGGCCTGTGGTTGGGGTGCCAGGTCGACCTCTATCAGCGTCGCACCTCCTCCTGCGCCTGCGTCTGCGACCAGATACACGCTCTGTGCTTCCGGAGAGTCTGTGAGATCGGCGCTTGGGGCCACCTCGATGTCGATGATCTGTTCGATCGAATCGGGGTGGATCTGGACGTCCTCGACGTCATCGCCGGAGATCTTGACGACGCGGGTGCCGCCGTCGGCGACCAGGTAGATCGCCCCGTCGATGGCGTCGACCGCCACGGCCACTGCGTTGGCGACGTCCCTGTCCGGCAGCGCAAGCGGGGTGGTGGCACCGCTCGACAGGTTGACCGCCGACAAGGTCCCGGGAGACAGGACGTATGCGACATCGCCTCGCACTGCCACGTCGGTGATGGGAGCTTGCACCTCCAACTCGACCATCGGTGTGCCGTCGAGCGTGAGAGTTCTTCCCTCGATGGACAGGGTGGCACCAGTCGAGCCGTCGATGGCATACGGAGCACCCGTCGGGACCACGACGCTCGCACCGGTCCTTTCCAGACCGGTGGGTGTGACGACGACGGGATCATCCTCGTTGGATCCGGAGATGATCAGTGCACGCTCGCTCGGCGCATAGGAGATCGTGTCGGCAGCCGGAAGCGCAAGATCTGTCTCGAGCACCCGGAGGTGCGCGCCGGTTCGGTCGGCGTTCGGCGACGACCCGAAGGCGTCCCCTGCTGCCAGCGGTATCAGTGCGACGAGGACCGCCAACACGATCGCGACTCCGCGCGTCCTGACGGACACGCGTCCAGCTGCTGTGACTCCGCTCCACCCCATAGGACCTCCCAGTCCCCCTCAAACCGTAGCGCTTGGGGATGCAATTGTCGAGATCGTGACTTTCGCCACCCCAGAATCTCTCAGAGAATTGTCCCATCCGGTCATTTTCGTGTTGCTTGATGGTCGTCATTCGTTATTGTCATGGGCAGGGGCTCGCCTGTTGGGGCGACGTCGTAGGCGATACAACCGGGGCAGGGCAGATGGAATCCACTCCTTATTCGAACGCGGCCCCACGGCCTGCGCTATCGACCGTGATGGAAGAACCTGAGATCATCATCGATCTCAGGGATCTCGAAAGAGCAACCGAGTCGGACTCCGACCACATCGGGTGGAACGGACTGCGTCTCGCAGCATCCGACAAGCCAGGGGACGTCTATTGGCGCTTGAAGCGGGCGTTCGACATCGTCGCCGTGCTGGTCATGGCTCCCTTCGTGCTCTCGCTGTTGTTGGTCCTTTCGATCATCGTCAAACTCGATTCGCCGGGCCCGGCCCTGTTCCGTCAGGAACGCATAGGCGCGCGGCGGGTGACGGTCGCCGGGCGCCGATGCTGGCGGGTTCGACCCTTCCAGTTCCTGAAGCTGCGGACGATGTTCGCGGATGCCGATGCCTCCACCCACGAGGAGTACATGTCGGCGTACATCGACGGCGACGAAGAGCAGATGGCGGTACTCCGTGACGGCGTCGAAGGCACCTACAAGATGGAGAACGACCCGAGGATCACCCGCGTGGGTCGCGTCTTGCGCCGGCTGAGCATCGACGAGCTGCCTCAACTCTGGAACGTCTTGGTCGGTGACATGAGCCTCGTTGGTCCGCGACCGCCGATTCCATACGAGGTGGACAAGTACGCGCCTCTTCATCTCCAGCGGCTGGCAGCCGTGCCAGGACTGACCGGGTGGTGGCAGGTCAACGGACGGTCGGACACGACGTTCGACGAGATGCTCTCACTCGATCTCGAGTACCTCCGCCGCCAGTCGATGGTCTTGGACCTGCGAATCCTGGTGAAGACGCTGCCTGCAGCGATCGACGGGAGGGGTGCGGGATGAGCGACAGACTTCGGATCGGCGTCATCGGCGCCGGGTATTGGGGTCCCAACCTGATCCGCAACCTCGCGGAGAACCCGCGGGTCGACCTGGTCGGTGTCGCCGACCTGGACTCCGAACGCCGTGATCACATCTCTCACCTGTACCCTCAGCTGTCTCTGGTGGTCGACGATCATCGGCGTCTCATCGGCGAGGGCCTGGATGGGGTCGTCATCAGCACACCCCCTGAGACACACAGCGCGCTCGCGACCGAGGCCCTGACCTCTGGAGCCGATGTGCTCGTCGAGAAGCCCTTTGCAACCTCCTCGGCCGACGCCCGCCACATGGTTGGGCTCGCCGACGAACTCGGCCGGACCCTGATGGTCGGGCACACCTTTCTCTACAACTCTGCAGTCCACGCGTTGAAGAGCATGATCGAGTCGGGCGAGATGGGAGACGTCCACTACATCGATGCGGTGCGCGTCGGCCTCGGGTTGTTCCATCCGACTCACAATGTCGTGTGGGACCTCGGCCCGCATGACATCTCGATTCTCATGTTCTTGCTCGGCGAGGTCCCGTACTCGGTGTCTGCTCGCGGCCTCGGGTGCCTTCAGCACGGGGTGGAAGACATCGTCTACCTGACACTCAACTTCCCGAGCGGGATCATGGCTCACGCTAGGCTGAGCTGGCTCGATCCTTCCAAGACCCGCCGGATCACCGTTGTGGGAAGCCGGAAGATGACGATCTACGACGACGTCGAACCGATCGAGAAGCTCCGCGTCTACGACAAGAGCGTGGAGGCGGTGCGGCGGACCGACACCTTTGGTGAGTTCCAGTTCGCCTACCACTACGGGAACATCGTCAGCCCCTTCGTCCGCAGCCAGGAGCCGCTCAAAGCGGAGGTGGCGCATTTCGTGGACTGCATCGAAAGCGGCGAGCGTCCGCTCACCGATGGCGAGAACGGAGTCCGCGTCGTCGAGATCATCGAGGCGGCGCAGAGATCGTTGCGGGCGGGCGGCGGACCCGTTCCGGTCGCATACGGGCCCACGGCCGAGTTGGAGTTCGGGATCGGTGAGGGACAGTCGGCCGCATGGGAAGCGTTGTGAGGGGGCAACATGTCCGCTGCCGCTGACCCAGTGCCCGGGTTCGGTGAAAAGGTTCCGTTCGTCGATCTCCAGTCCGAGTACTCCCGCCACAAGACCGAGATCGATGCCGCCGTGGCAGGGGTGCTGCAGCGGGGTGATTTCATCCTGGGAGAAGCGGTGTCCCAGTTCGAGTCTGCCTTCGCCCGATACGTGGGTGTGGACCATGCGGTCGGTGTCGACTCGGGATTCTCGGCGCTCGAACTGATCTTCCGAGCTCTCGACCTCGGTCCCGGGGACGAAGTCATCACCCAGGCCAACACCTTCATCGCAACCGTGGGCGCGATCGAGTCGACGGGTGCGCGAGCCGTTCTCGTCGACGTGGACGCCACCACGAACAACATGGATCCGGACGAACTGGAATCGGCGCTCACCGACGCCACTCGAGTGGTGGTCCCGGTGCATCTCTACGGGATGCCTGCCGACATGGATCGCATCCGTGCGATCACCCGCCCACGCGGGATCAAGATCGTGGAGGACGCCTGCCAGGCGCACGGTGCCTTCCATCACGGTGATCGGGCGGGTTCGCTGGGCGATGCCGCCGCGTTCAGCTTCTATCCGAGCAAGAACCTCGGAGCGGCCGGGGACGGTGGGATGGTCGTCACCTCCGATCCGGCGATCGCCGATCGGGTTCGTCTTCTCCGCAATCTCGGGAGCGGCGTGAAGTATCGACACGACATTCGAGGGTTCAACCACCGCCTGGACACCATTCATGCGGCCATCCTCAACGTGAAGCTCCCGCACCTCGACGACGCCAACGCCTCCCGCGCAGAGTCCGCCCGGCGCATGAACAAGGAACTGGCGCCGCTGCCGTTGGTGACACCGTCCGAACGTGATGGAGTGACACCGGTCTACCACCTCTACGTGGTCGAGACCGACGAACGGGAACAGCTACAAGAACACCTCACCCTGCGGGGGATCTCCACGGGTATCCACTATCCGATCCCGATTCACATGCAGCCCGCCTATCGTTCTTTGGGATACGGTGAAGGCGCGTTCCCTGTGAGCGAGCGAAAGGCTGACCGGATCCTCAGCCTTCCGATGTATCCGCACATGCCCGGCGAGGTCGTGGATCGGGTCATCTGGGCCGTTCGTGCCTTTCTTCGAGGAGCGATGACGTGGAGCTGAAGCACTATCTGCAGATCGTGAAGAAGCGATGGTGGTTCGCCGCCATCGCTGCCGGTGTGACCCTCTTGTTCACCTTCGTCTACACGGCACAGCAGCCCTGGATCTACCAATCCGAGGCCACGTTCGTCGTTCGCCCGCGGCTGCTGGAGGGCGCCGATGTCGTAAAGGCGACGGACACGTTGATCAGGGGTGCCGAGATCAACTCGACGTTTGCCGGAATAGCTCGTAGTGAGATCATCCAGGACCGGGCGAAGGCGGTCATCGGCTCGGACCGCACCCGCGGCAACGCGCTGTCGGTGCAGACCGATGTCGTGGCCGGGACCAACATTCTCAGGATCACGGTTTCCGGCCGGGATGCAGAGGTCGTGAGTGACTACGCCGGCGCGGTGGCCGACGAGACCGTCGCCTACATCGACGATCTCAACGATGTGTACGCCCTCGCTCCACTCGACGAGCCGGAGATGGCCGGCGAACCGGCCGGTCCCAACAAAGCCATGACGAACGTCCTCGGAGGCATCGTCGGGATCATGCTCGGTGCCGTGTTGACCTTCGGTGTCGAGTACTTCTCCGAGCCGACACCTGAAGTCGTCAGTCTCGAGGTCCTCGATCCCGAGACCGGCGCATACAACGAGGTCTATTTCCGCCGTCGGTTCGATCAGGAGATGAGTCGCGCTCGACACACCGGCCAGCGCTTCACGCTCGCCATGATCCAAACGACGCGTGGCGCGCTCGCACCAGGCGCCAACCCCGTCGAGCCGGGTGAGGTCGTAGAGGCCCTGGAGCCGTTGGTCCGGCCAGAGGACGTGCTCGCACACGTGGGTGATGGCACGTTCGCTCTGATCATGGCCGGCATGGCCGAGGACGATGCAGAGAAGGTGCTCGCCGACTGGGCGGTCGCCACGTGGCCGGATACCGACGGGGTGCCACCGGTCGACGCCCGATTCGACGTCTCCGTCGGAGTGTGCGAGTACGGCGGCGACGAACTGCCCGCTTCGATCCGAGCTATCTGACCCCGTGGCTTCCATCCCGAGGGAACGCCTGTTGGAGGCGGGAGTCATGTCGTGAAGACGCAGCCTTCCCGCATCAGTCAGGCGCCGGCTGACGACGCCGCAACCAAGAACCGCAACGTCCTGGAGACCGCCAAGGGCACAGGGGTGCTGGCCGGCGGCAGCATGTTCGAGTTCGTCAGCCGGTTCGTCATCGCCTACTTCTTGGCGAGGATCCTCGCGGCCGAAGGGTATGGCTCCTACAACCTGGCGACCAGCGCCGCAGCCTTGTTCTCGGGTATCGGGGCGCTGGGATTGGACGACGCCATGGTTCGATACGTGGCAATCCAATCGTCACAGGGTGACCGCAAGGGCATAGTCGGAACGCTCCAGGTCGGTGCGGTGGTAGGAACGATCGGTGGCATCGTCATGGGAGCCATCCTCTACCTGGCGGCGGATCCGGTGGCGATCGGCTTGTTCGACGAGCCGGCGATCGCCCCGATGCTTCAGATCGTGGCGCTCGTCATCCCATTCCTCACTCTGAGCAATGTGCTCGCTGGAGCGGCGCGGGGCTTCAAGCGCATGGACTACTCGGCGTTCGCGGAAAACGTCGTTCAGTCCGTCGTTCGGATGGTTCTCGTGGTCGCCTTGTCGTTCTCGGGGTTCGGGCCGGTGACGGCCGTCGTGATCTTCGGCATATCCGACATCGCCGCCACCCTGACCCTCATGCGCCTGCTTCGGTCCGAGGTCCGGTATTCGGAGTTGCGGTGGCGCAGCGGCCGCCGCGAATACCGGCCCCTGTTCCGGTTTGCGCTGCCATTGTGGCTGTCGGGTACTCTCGTGCAGTTCCGGAAGAACCTCGAGACCGTGATTCTCGGGGCGTTGGGCACGATCGCAGACGTCGGCATATTCACGATCGCGTCGCGCGTGAACATGATCGGTCATGTCGTCTATCGCTCGATCGTGACGTCGGTCAAGCCGGTGCTGGCGCAGCTCCATGCTGCCGGTGACCGGGACGGCCTCCAGCACATGTACGTCACCGCCACCCGGTGGATGGTGTCGTTCAACCTGCCGTTCTTCGCAGTCATGACCCTGTATTCCGAGGAGCTGCTGTCGATATTCGGCTCCACGTTCGCCGCGGGCGCCACGGCACTCGTGCTTCTCGCCGCCGCCGAGCTCGTGAATTCGGCCACCGGGATCTGCGGGTCCATCATCGACATGGCCGGGCACACACGCGTGAAGATGGCGAACTCGATCGTGTGGTTCGGCGTCGTCATCGGCACCGACTTCTGGCTGATTCCGAGGTATGGGCTGATCGGTGCCGCTGCAGCCTCCCTCATCTCAACGGCCTTCATCAACATCTTGCGCGTCGTAGAAGTTGCCATCCTCGATCGTGTCCACCCCTACCACTGGTCTCAGCTGAAGCCGGCCTTTGCAGGAGCGCTTGCAATCGGGCTTGGCTTCGCGTTGCGGAATTCGTGGGCGCCGGACTCGGTGATCGTGGCGGCCACGCAGATGGCAATGATCGTCGCACTGTACGCAGGGGCGCTGATCCTGTTGGGTATCGCACCGGAAGACCGTGTGGTGGTCTCGAAGGTCCTCGACAAGACCCTCGGTGCCGTCAGGGGCGGGAAGAAGAGAGGTCGGCACCTGTGAGCCGCGCGTTCCACGTCGGCGGTCGTCCACCCATCGAGGACGTGCTGCGCAGGGTCGCCGGGTTGGCGCTCCTGGCGGCGATAGCAGTGATATCGGCCGTCGGTATGGCATTCCTGGTCACAAGAGACCAGGCGCCGATCGCCCTCGCATTGCTGGCGATCATCCCCGGTTTCGTGCTCTTCAATCGCTACCCCTTCGGAGCGGTGCTGCTGTGGCTGGCGATCGCCCAGTTCATCGTCGAGGGCGAGGGAGGCCTGGAGCGCAAGGTGTATTGGGTGATCCACCGCGCCATGCCGCTCGGCGTGGTGGTCGTCATGATCGTCGGGTCGATGCTCGGGACCCGCAAGAAGCTCCCGAAGCTGGGTTCGGCGGAGCTCATGATCGGTGCCTACATCGTCGCCTCACTGCTGTCGGTGCTCTATCTGTCCCCCACTCCGGAGGCCACGTTCTATCACCTCTTCGATCGGGTCATCGCTCCGGTCGGGCTGTACATGGTGATCCGCCTCGCGCGGATCAGGGAGGACGATCTCAAGCGATTGCTCCCCGTGTTGTGGGTGATCGTCGCCATCCAGAGCTTCATCGGCTTGGTGTCCTGGTTCGCGCCAGGCGCGTTGCCGAACGCCTGGCTCGGGCGGGAGGGACAGCGAACCATCGGGTCACTCGGCCACCCCAACGTGTTCGGTGTGACGGTGCTGACGTGTGGCGCGCTCCTGCTGCACGCGGCGCTCACGATTCCGATGTCACGGGGGCGGCGCCTCCTCGCGTTGACCGGTTTCCTCGGGTCGCTAGGGATGGCGTTCTTCACCTTCGGGCGTGCAAACTGGCTCGCTGGAGTCGTCTTGTTGTTGGGGCTGTTTGCCATGTACCCGCGCCCGCTCTTGCGCATCGGCGCCGTGGCGATTCCGGTGCTCGTGCTGGCGCTCGCATCCGGTCTGTTCGCCACCCAGGTGGAACAGGCCCGGAACCGCTTTCTCTCCGATCAGTCGGCCGAGTCGGCGCTCAGCCGGCTCCCGGTGGTCTACGCATCCCTCCAGATGTTCGAGGCGAAACCGCTGACCGGCTGGGGCTACAGCAACTTCGACCTCTACGACCGGCAATTCCAGACTTCGATCGAGGGGGTATTCGTTCCCGAGAAGGACCACGCTTCCCACAACCTCTACCTCACGATCATGGCCGAGCAGGGGACGATCGGGATCGTGCTGTATCTGGGACCTGCCGTTGTGATCGGCGCCGGCGCCTTCCTCCGCCGTCGCAGGCTGCCCGCCTCGGGATTCGTATCCCAGAAGTTGATGGGTGTGCTGGCTCTGTTGCTCGGCGTCCACTTCACGGTGAACAACTTCGCGAACATGCGGATCGTCTACGGACTCGGCCTCTGGTGGGTGACGCTGGCCCTGCTGGCATCTGTCTCCGATCTCGCCGTCGAGGAACCGAAGCCACGTTCTCTCCAGGACGAGATCGCCCGCATACCTCTGGAAGGCTTGATCCAGCGCGTCGAAGGTCGGGTCAGATGACTGGTCCCCGGCGCAGCTGGCGCGTCGGAGCGTTCGACTCTCGTGCGTGGCGAAGACTGGCGGGTTCATCGGTCGGAGCGCGCGTCTTCGACAGCGGCTCCCATGAATGGCTGGATCTCCGGCGTCGATCGATACGCGCCGATCTTGCTCGACTTCGCGACCCCAAGCGCTTCGAGGATGTGGCCCGGTTCCTCCTGTTCATCGGCCACACCAAGAGCGGTGGCAGCCTGGTTGGCGCGTTGCTCGATGCGCATCGGGATGTCGTGGTCGCAGACGAGACCGACGTGATTCGATTCTCCGAGGCGGGCTACAGACGTCACCAGCTCTTCGACGTGCTGGTCCGAAACGCCCGGCGCGAGGCGGCGAAGGGGAGAGTGACCGCGCGCCGCATCGAGCCGTATTCGCTCGCCGTACCCGGCCTCTGGCAGGGGCGGCATGAAACGGTTCGTGTGATCGGTGACAGCCGGGCGGGGCCAACCACACGGCGCCTCGTCGACGAGCCGAACGCTCTCGGCAGACTCCAGGCGATGCTCGGGGACGTTCCGCTGCGGTTCATCCACGTTGTCAGGAACCCCATCGATCCCATCAGCGCCATGGTGCTGCGGAGCGGTCGGTCGAAGGACAGTGCGATCACCGACTACTTCGACCAGTGCGACCGGTTGTCGCAGCTGCGAGCTCGAGCAGATCTGACGATAGAGACGCTGCATTACGAGGACGTGGTGGCGGATCCGGCCCACGTCTTGGAGAGGCTCTGTCGGTACCTGGAGGTCGATGCGCCGGCGGACTACCTCTCGGGGTGTGTCTCGATCGTCGATCCAAGCAGGCCACCGGAGTCGTCGAAGGTCGAGTGGACGCAGCGCGATGTGGAGCGGATCGGAGCGCTCACTGAACGGTATTCCTTCCTGGCGAGGTACGCCCATGTCGGTTGATGCCGTGGCCTGCCGGGTGAGCCGCCGATGATTCTCGAACTGGCGGGAGCGCCGGGAGCCGGAAAGACCACACTCGGTCCCCAGATTCTCTCGACCCTTCGATCGTTCGACATGGACGCGGTGATGGCCGAGGACGCGGTCCGACCTGTGGTGCGGTCGACCCTGGTCGGGCGTCTGCTCCGACCACTCCCACCTGGCGGGATCAGACGAGCAATCGAATGGCGGCTCTTTCTGTTGTGCCGATTGACGTTCGGTCTTGCAGCGTTGGCGGCGCGGCCCCGGTTGCTCCGCTTGCTCTGGGTCACGCAGCGGCGGAGACCGGCGGAAGCCCATGCCCGCGACCGGAGAGTGTTGCACTGGCTGGTTCGGGCGATCGGCGCCGCGCAGTTCCTGAGCCCGAGGATCGAGGAGGACCGGGTCGTGGTCGTGGACGAGGGAGTCGTGCACCGCACAGTCCAACTGTTCACGTCACCGTTCGAGCGTGCCGACCGCGACACGATCTCGAGATATGTCGCCGACGTGCCCCATCCGGACGTGGTCGTGATCGTGGAGGCGCCGCCCGAGATCTGCGCCGAGCGTGCCATCGAACGCGGAGGTCGCCACCAATGGGGTTGGTCCGAAGAGGGTGACGTGCGTGCGTACGTGTCGAACGCTCACGAGGCGATTCGGCTGACGTGCCGGGCCCTCCGGACAGAGGGGGTGCCCGTCGTCGTCGTCGACAGCGCCGGGGGTGCCACTCCGGGTTGGGCCGCCGAACTCGAGCACGTCGTGTCCGGTCCGGGCCGTCGGGTCGAACGATGAGGTCGGCATTGATGCTCGGGCTTCCGAAGGCTGGCCGTCTGGTCGATCTCGTGAGGTCGCGTCGTGAGCGTCCCGCCATCGATCCGGCCAGGGTGGTCGAGGTGGTGACAGCCCTCGGCGCTCAGGTCACGGATGCCTCCCGCAATACCGCACAGGGCTGGCGCAGCGAAGTCGTGATCGTCGACACGACCCACGGCCTGCGAGTGATCAAGGCGTATCGGCCGGACTGGCCGCAGTCGTCCATCGAGCACGAGCACTCGGTGATCTCCGAGTTGGAACGGCTCGGCTTTCCGTCGGTGCGGACATGTCGCACGCCCGATGACCGCAGCGTGATCGAGGCCGGGGGTCGACGCCATGTCGTGTTCGAATACGTCAAGGGCGTCAACCCGGCGTCGATGCACATCCCGTCGACCCGCCGCCGATCGCTGCTCTCGACTTCCGCCCGCCTCCTGGCCCGGCTCCATGACGAGCTGGCGGACTTCGATCCGGCGGCGAACCATCACGTCTCCGAGCCGGCCGGGGAGAGCAGTCGGGCCTACGCGGACATGCTCCATCAGCTTGCCGGTCGGGATGACGTGCCGGAAGCCCTGGCAGCCGACCACATGGCGCTCGGGACCAGGGTCGAACACATCGCCGAGCGATTGGTGGAGCTCGAGTCCCAGCTGGAGGCTCAATCGTTCTCACAGACCGTGATCCATGGGGATTATGGGCTCCACAACCTCATCTTCACGGCACCCGATCGTGCCGTGGTTCACGACTTCGAGCTCGCCCGCAGAGATCGCCGGCTCGTCGACCTGGTGGTGGTCGTGTCGCGCCTGCCGCTCGGACTGCGGCGGGAGTTCCTCGAAGCGTACAGGTCGGCCGCTGGGCTGCAGATGGAGGAGTTCTCGGCGCTCGCCCTGGTATGGGAGGAGTACCGGCTCCGCGGAGCCGTGCGCTCGTGGCGCAACGCACTACAGATGAACTCCCGCGCGCGGATGGCGACGGCGGCTCGCCGTCTACGCGAGGCCGAGACCGTCCGAACGGGCCGCGAGACGACGTGGCTGTGACCGCGCCGAACCCCCGCATCATGATGGTCGTCCGCCTGTTTGCTCCTTGGGTGGGGGGAACCGAGCGCCAGGCGCAGAAGCTGGCCTCCACATTGGCCGGTATGGGCGTGGACGTCTGTGTCGCGACGGGGCGCTGGTTTCGTGGCACGCCGGGTTCCGAGATCATCGGGGGCGTGCGGGTGGTCCGCAATCACACGCTCTGGGAGTTCTTTGGTATTCGTGGCTTCAGGAAACTCGGTGGGTACCTGTACATGGTCACCCTTGCGTGGCTGTTGTGGCGAGAGCGAGAGCGATATGACATCATCCATGTCCACGGTCTCAACTACCACACGGCCGTGAGCACACTGGTGGGCCGCCGCCTCGGCAAGCCGGTGGTGGCGAAGCTCGCGAACAGCGGACCCGACAGTGACATCGCCAAGATGCGCGAGAGCCAACAGCTCGCGGGCACTCGTGTGCTGTTGCCGGCCGCCCTCCGGTGTGATCGGTTCGTCGCACTGAACACCGCGATCGTCCGGGAGTTGTCGGACGTCGGCGTGGATCGTCACCGTATCGTGGAGATCCCCAACGGCGTCGACGACACCCAGGCCGTGCATCGTGACGTCATCCATCCTGGCCCGCTTCGGGTGGTCTTCGTCGGGCGGATCCACGAGCAAAAAGACCTTCCGACGCTCGTCAGGTCCGTCGGGCTCATCGAGGCCGAACGGCCCGGCCTGGTCGACGTCACGCTCGTCGGTGAGGGTCCACTCCGCGCCGCGTTGGAGCGCCTAGTCGTAGCCGAGGGTCTCTCGGGTTGCATTCGTTTCGTAGGCGCCTCGGACGACGTGTCGGGGTATCTCGAATCGTCCGATGTCTTTGTGTTGCCCTCACGAGCGGAAGGACTGTCGAACGCACTCCTCGAGGCGATGGTTGCGGGGCTGCCCTCGGTCGCTTCGAGGATCCCCGGCAACATAGATGTGATCGACGACGGCCGGACGGGAATCCTCGTGGAACCCGGTGATCAGCGCGGGCTGGCCGACGCTCTGACTCGACTCGCCGATCAGCCCGATGTGAGGAGACGCCTCGGCGAGGCGGCCAAGCAAGAAGCGTCGGAACGGTACGGCCTCGAAACGATCGCGAGTCGATATCTATCGCTCTACCGGGAGATGCTCCTGCATCCGTGCGTCACCCGATCACAAGAGGAGACTGCATGAATGGACCGATTCTGGTGTGCGGGCCCGATCGGAGTGGTACCACGCTGCTCTACCAACTGCTCGCCAGCCACCCCAACATCTCCATGGTTCGTCGAACCAACATGTTCCGATGGTTCTACGGCAGGTTTGGTGACCTCTCCGACCCCGCCAACCTCGACCGCTGTCTCACAGTGATGCTCAGATACGAGCGCCTGGGAGCATTGCGACCGGACGAGCATCGGATCCGCTCTGCCTTCGCGGAGCGGACACCGAGCTACGGGACGCTGTTCTCGATACTCCATGAGCAGGAGGCAGCGCGACGCGGGAAGCCGCGGTGGGGCGACAAATCCCTCCACACCGAGCACCACGCGGAATCGGTCTTCGAAGAGTGGCCTGACGCCACGATCATCCATCTCGTACGCGATCCTCGGGATCGCCATGCCTCGGTGGCGAGGAGATATGAAGGCCGATCGAAGGGAATCGGCTCGATCACCGGTCGATGGATCTTGTCGATGCGGGCCGGCGTTCGGAATCAGAAGAAGAATCCCCACCGATATTCGATGGTCCGATACGAGGACCTGGTGCACGACACCGACCGTGTGCTCCAGTCGGTGTGTTCGCTGATCGGCGAGCCGTTCGACGCCGCAATGCTGCGTATGGACGGAGCACTCGATGCGCGTGACTCCGACGGGAACAGCTCTTTCGAATCCGTACCTGCCGGTACGATCTCCTCTCGGTCGATCGGTCGGTTCCGATCGGTGTTGTCAGCCGAAGAGATCCGTTACATCGAACTGGCGACGTCACGATATTCGTCGGCCTTCGGGTACGAGCGCGAGAACCCGCCGCCCGTTGTGTCCAGCAGCGCCGGCTTCTATGGGCGATACCTGCCGTCGAATACGGCGCGACTGCTGGGTTGGATGGCGAACGACGTTGTGGCTCGGCGCAGGGGCACGGACGTTCCGGAGAACCGTCTCGCTCCCGATGGAGCAGTGCGGCCATGACCGAGTCTGCGATCCGGTTTGCCCCCGGCGACGAGCCTCTCTTCATCGTGTGGGGACCTCCCAGCTACGGGCCTCGAAGCAAGATCTTCGCCCGAGCGGTCGGAGCGGACATCGAATTCATTCACACCGTGAAAGGAAGAGGGCCGTGGGTGGCACCGGCAAAGTACGTGGCTCAGTTCGTCCGGACCGTCCGCCTGCTGCGCAGCCGCCGACCGCACACCGTTTTTGTGCAGAGCCCGCCCAGCTTCGCCCCACTGACCGTGTGGCTGGTCGGCCGTCGGTCCGGTGTGCGATTGGTGATCGATGCGCACAGCGACGCCTTCCAGGCACCCCACTGGACGCGCCCCCGGTGGTTGTATCGCCGGTTGGCTCGTGCGGCAGCGGCCACCGTCGTCACCAACGAGCATTTCGCCGAGCTCGTCCGCAGCTGGGGGGCCACTGCGGTCGTGCTGCAGGACATCCCTGCCAGATTTCCCGAAGGCGGCGCGTACCCGTTTGCAGATGGATTCAACGTCACGGTGGTCTCGACCTTCGCCGACGACGAACCCATCGGCGAGGTTCTGGACGCCGCAGGTTCGCTGGACGGGGTCGTATTCCACGTCACCGGCAACGTCGATCGGGCAGACAGGGCTCTCGTGTCGAAGGCTCCCAAGAACGTCATCTTCACCGGATTCTTGAGCGACGACGACTACTACGAGCTGCTTCGGGGATCCGATGCGGTCATGTGTCTCACAACGAGAGACAACACCATGCAGAGAGGCGCTTGCGAGGCGTTGTCGCTCGGGAGGCCGATCATCACCTCCGACTGGCCGCTCTTGAGAAGCTACTTCAGCGAGGGCACTGCCCATGTCGACAACACGGTTGACGGGATCCGGCTGGGAGTCGATGCAGTCAGGTCCGACCACGACCGCTACGTGAGGGGCATCGAGGCGCTGCAGAGCGTCCAGAGAGCTCAGTTCGAGAGGTCGTTCGGCGTGCTCGCCGAGAAGCTCGGGGCCGAGACCAACGATCAGAGGGGCGAAACACCATGGCGAAGGTAGGTGTGTACGGGCTGGGCTACGTCGGTGCGGTGTCGCTGGCGGCGCTCGCCGGCTCCGGCCACGACGTCGTCGGCGTGGACTCCAATCCACTCAAAGTCGACATGATCATGGCGGGGCGTAGCCCGGTCATCGAGGAGGGCCTGGAGGAGCTCATCCGGTCGGGCGTGGAGTCGGGGCGGATCGTTGCCACCGACGATGTGGCCAGGGCGGTGTCCACCACCGACATCTCGATCGTGTGTGTTGGGACTCCGAGCAATCCGAACGGAAGTCTGGCCCTCGATCAGGTGGAGCGCGTGGCGGGTCAGATCGGCGCCGAGTTGGCTGCCGGCGATGGGCGACATGTGGTGGTGTTCCGGAGCACGATGCTGCCCGGGAGCATGGAGACGGTCGTGATTCCGGCGCTGCAGGCGGCGTCCGGCAGGACGGCGGGATCGGATTTCGGTGTGTGCTTCAACCCGGAGTTTCTCAGGGAGGGAAGCTCGATCAAGGACTTCCACAACCCGCCGTTCACGCTGATCGGGGCCGACGACGACAGAACGGCCGGGGTCGTTGCCGAACTGTATGCAGGGCTGCCCGCCGAAACGATCGTCGTGCCGATCGCGGTGGCCGAGATGGTCAAGTACGCATCGAACTCGTATCACGCGTTGAAGGTGGCGTTCGCAAACGAGCTCGGGACCGTCTGCAAGTCGCTCGGGATCGACAGCCACCAGGTCATGGACGTGTTCAAACGTGACACCAAGCTCAACATCTCGGCCGCGTACTTGACACCGGGTTTCGCATTCGGTGGCTCGTGCCTGCCGAAGGACCTGCGCGCCTTGACTCACCTGTCGAGACGGCACGACCTGCACACACCGTTGCTCGACTCGATACTCGAGAGCAATGCCCGACAGGTCGATCGCGCATTCGAAATGATTCTCGATAGCGGGAGCAAGCAGGTCGGCATCCTCGGCATGAGCTTCAAAGCAGGTACCGACGATCTCCGGGAAAGCCCGATGGTCGAGCTGATCGAACGCCTGATCGGCAAGGGGTTCGACGTCCTCGTCTACGACAGGAACGTGTCATTGGCGAACCTTCAGGGAGCAAACCGTGAGTACATCCAACGCGAGATCCCTCACATCGCCTCGATCATGAGAGATGACCTGGAGTCGGTGGTGCGAGATTCGTCGGTCCTCGTGATCGGCAACGCCGACCCTGAGTTCGGTTCTGTCGGGGAGCTCGCGCGACCCGGGCAGACGGTCTTGGATCTCGTACGGCTCGCCCCCTCGGTCGGCCCGATGGTCTCGTACGGTGGCATCGCGTGGTGACCTCGTGACGAGGGCGGGTCGCTCGAACACCCCGCTCCACCTGATGATCGTGCATTCGTACTACCCGGTGGGGGAGACGCGTGTGCAACGCCAAGCACTCGCCCTGAGGGATGCGGGAGTCGAGGTCCACGTCATCTGTCTCCGTGACGAGAACGAATCGCGGTTCGAGGTCGTCGACGGGGTCAGGGTCTATCGGGTGCCCGTTCGCCGCCACAAGGGCAGCGGCCCGGTCTCACAGCTTCTCGAGTATCTGGCGTTCTTTGTCGTCGCCCTCCTGCGCCTCATGGTGCTGCTTCCGCGATACCGGTATCGAACAGTGCAGGTTCACAACCTCCCCGACTTCCTCGTGTTCGCAGCCGTTCCCGCCAAGATCGCGGGTGCGGCCGTGATCCTCGATCTTCACGATCTGATGCCGGAGCTGTTCGCCGGTCGCTTCGAGACCGACCTCGACGACCGCCGTGTCAGGGCGATGATCATCCAGGAACGCTGGGCGGCGAGGTTCGCGGATCATGTGGTGACCGTCACCCATGAGTGGAGACAGACGCTCATCGATCGTGGTCTGCCGGCAGAGAAGGTCGGTGTCGTGATGAATCTCGCCGACGGACGGCTGTTCACGCCTCGTGGCCACATCGAACACGACGGCATCGAGGTCGTGTACCACGGCACCTTCACGCATCGATACGGGGTCGACGTCGCGGTGGCGGCAGTCGACATGGCCCGTCGCCGGCAACCCGACATCCACCTGTCGTTGCTGGGGGCGGGGGAGACCAGGGACGAGATCATCCGGCAGGTTCGACGACTCGGCCTCGGAGAGGTGGTCGACGTGAGCGACCGCATGCTCGAGGCGAGTGCTCTTCCAGAACGGATCGCTCGAGCCGACATCGGGTTGGTCCCAAACCGCAGCAACATCTTCACCGACGGCATCCTGCCGACAAAGCTGCTGGAGTACGTCGCGATGGGGGTTCCAGTCATCACTTCGGCGACTCCCGGTGTCATGGCCTACTTCGACGATTCCATGGTGCGGTTCGTCACGCCCGGAGACAGCCAGGAACTGGCCGACGCCATCCTCGAGTTGGCCGCGGACGAAGCTCGCCGCGATTCCCAGGTCGAAGCGGCGAATCGGTTCAACGAGCGATACAACTGGGCACAGGCGGCCGCCGAGTACGTGGCGATGGTCTCCCGTCTCGCCGCCCCGGCCGGGCACGACGCGGGTTCGCTCCGATGAGCGAACGAGTCCACATCGTCGACCCGATCACCGACGAGCGTTGGCGCCGGTTGGTGCTGGCACAGCAATCAGACGTGTTCCACTCGCCCCAGTGGTTGAGCGTGCTCTCCAGCACCTATGGGTTTCCGCTCCACGCCGCAGTCATCGGTGACGACGAGGGAACTCCCCGAGCCGGCATGGTGTACGCGGAGATAGAGGACCTCATGGATCCTCGGATCGTCTCGCTGCCATTCTCCGACTTCTGTGATCCGATCGTCTCGGATCAGATGGATTGGGACCGGATCGTCGACGAACTCGCTGCAAGCGGCAGGCGAATCCATCTCAAGTGCCTGCGCAGCCGGATTCCGACCGCCGACGCGCGGTTCGAGCGGTCGAGCGAGCTGTTCTGGCATGCGGTCGACACCGGTCGCGACCCCGAGACGATTTGGGACGCCATCGATCCGTCCGCCCGTCGTGCGATCCGCAAGGCGCGTGCCGCCGGCGTCGAGGTGAGGACGGCTGAGTCGGTCGCCGACGTCCGGGCGTTCTACGAGCTCCACCTCAGGGTTCGCAAACACAAGTACGGTCTCTTGGCGCAACCGTTCTCGTTCTTCGAACACATCTGGGATCAGTTCCTGGCACCAGGATCCGGCATGCTGCAGCTCGCCATGCACGACGGGATTGTCGTGGGTGGTGTGATGTTCCTGGAGTGGAAGGACACGCTCTACTACAAGTTCAACGCCTCGGACGTCACGACGCTCTCGGTCCGCCCCAACGACTTCGTCTTGTGGACCGGGATCGAGGAAGCCCACAGGCGGGGCCTGGCATGGCTCGACTTCGGGGTGAGCGACACCGATCAAGAGGGCCTGGTCCGATACAAGCGGAAGTACGCGACATCGGAGAGCACGGTGATAGGCCTGAGGGCAGCGCCCCCAGGTTCGCCATCGCAACGAGAGCGAGACGCTCGGGGCGTGTTGAACGAACTGACGGACATGCTCGTTTCACCAGACGTGCCCGATGGCCTCACCGAGCAGGCCGGAAACCTGTTGTACCGATACTTCACCTGAGCCGTCGACCGATCACACGTTGTTCAGCCACAGTTGAATGAAGCGACCGATGGCGTCCGGCGCCGTCTGCGGCAGGAGATGGCGCCCGTCGACCGTGGCCACGGTCTGGTGCGGGAGCCGACTGGCGAGCTTGCGACCCCGCTTCACCAGGAAATACCCGGGTCGTCCGAGGATCAGCAGCTTGGGGATCGGCGTTTCCTTCAACCAGTCGTAGCACTCGTGCATGATGTGGGAGGCCCGAGGTGGGTCTCCCCCGAGGGGAATGTTGGCGATGGCGGCCATGTGAGCGAGTCTCGCCTCCCCCGGAGGGCCGATCGCCCGGTGATAGGCGTCGATCAGATCCGATGAGAGCGGTCCCTGTACGAACTCCTTGAGAGCGTCGTCGAGAAACTCGTCCGTCGTCAGGAAATAGTCATCCATGTCTCCGCTGCGTGCCCGCTTGACCGCCTCACGCAACCACGGTTGTGCCTCCGCCCACGCCATCGGCCGGACCACGCCGTCTGCATAGCTGATCGCGCGAACCCTGTCCTCGTGGAGTCGGGCCCATTCGAGAGCCACGATCGTGTTCAATCCGTGGGACACCAAGGTGAGATCGTCCTCGAGCCCGAGGGCATCGAGGCAGGCGTCGAGGTATGCGACATGGGTATCCCAGTCGTAGTAGCTCAGGTCCGCTCCCGGTATCCGGTCCGATGCGCCGAATCCGATCAAATCGATGGCGATCGTCTGAGCCGTGGACGAGATCTGCGGCATCACGTTTTCCCAGATGTCCATCGAGCCGATGCCGCCGCCGACAAGGACGACCGGACGTCCCCGTCCTTCGGCCCGGTATGCCATGTTGATGCCGCCTATCGCAATCGTGCTGTGCCGAGCGGTCTTCCGTTGCCTGCGCAGTGGGCGGAGGGGCAGGCCGAGCCGCGCTGCCAGTCCGGGCTCGAGCCGGAGCGGTCGCAATCCGCGCGGCTCGTCCGCCCGATGCTCCACCTCGGGGACGGTGTCGCTCGCCCGGATCGGCGTGAGATTGAGCGGGCGAACGCTTCCAGTGGCGCCACCGACGGCATCGCTGCGCGCCGTTGTGTCGCGGTCGGCCTTTGTGCCGGTCGCCGACTCCGCGGCACCATCGTCCCATGCGGGGCCCTCGACCGATGACCCGCGACCAACCGCCGATTCGACCCGCCGCCAGCTCTGTGAGAAACGACGGCCCGGTTTCCGCCGGCGTGAACCCGAAGGTCCGGTCGGCCAACCGCAGCAAGAACGAGGTGTCGGACATCTGGTCCACCGACACGAGGTGCGGATCGACGACGCCCAGGAGGGCCCCGCCCTCATCGAGGATGCGGAAGGCGTCGTCCAGGCTCAGCTCGATCGGGATCGTCCGATCCTCAGCCCCGACCATGAACAGTTGCCCCGCGATCCGCATTGCACGACACGGTACCCGGCCGGTCTCGATATTCGACCATCGGTGGTTCCATCTCACGATCCTGTCGGTACGATGCTTGGCGGGAAGGAGGCCATATCAACACGGCTCTTGTGACAGGTGCGGCGGGGTTCATCGGGTCACACCTCGTGGAACGACTCGTCTCGGCAGGGTGGCAGGTGAGAGGGATCGACGTGGTGTCGCCGTACTACGACGTGGCGCAGAAGCGACGGAACCTCGGCCGATTGTCCCAGCTAGATGCCTTCGAGAACATCGAGGCCGATCTCCTCGAGATCGACGTCGGAACATTGCTCGACGGCGTGGACGTGGTGTTCCACCAAGCCGGGCAACCGGGCGTCAGAGCATCATGGGATGAATTCGGGTCGTATCTCGACAACAACGTCGCCGTGACCCAGCGGCTACTCGATGGCTCGGCCACCGCAGGCGTCCAGCGGTTCGTGTTTGCATCGTCGTCGTCCATCTACGGCGACGCGCAGTCCTACCCGACGCCTGAAACAGCGATCCCGAAGCCACACAGTCCATACGGCGTGACGAAGCTCGCGGCCGAACATCTCGTGGGCGTGTATGCCAGGAATTGGGGGCTCCCGACGGTGGCGCTGCGATACTTCACCGTCTACGGCCCTCGGCAGCGACCCGACATGGCCATGCACCGATTGATCGAGGCGGCGCTCCAAGGCACGACCTTCCCTGTCTTTGGAGACGGTTCGCAGGTTCGCGATTTCACGTACGTCGGCGATGTCGTGGAGGCGAACCTTGCTGCTGCGACGCATCCGATCGATCCCGGCACCGTCATCAACGTTGCAGGCGGGGACTCGACCACCCTTGCCGAGGTGATCGCAATCGTCGAACGCCTCGCGGGACGGGAAATCGCCGTCGACCGGCTGCCGGCCCAGCGAGGCGATGTCCGGCGCACCGGCGGAGCGACGGAAGTGGCCAAAGCGGTCCTGGATTGGAGCCCGACGGTGACGGTGGCCGACGGTTTGGCGAAGCAGCTCGACTGGCATCGTCACCGCACGAATTGAGCCGATCGACCCAGTGCGCCGGCATCCCTTGCGTCTACGTTGACGCACGTGGAGAGATCTTTGTCCCTTCGTCGCGTACTTCTGACATTGCCGCTGGCCTTGGTCGTCCTTGTCGCCGCCGTGCCCCTCGAGGCCGGCGCCGAGATCCTGCTTCTGGAGGGTGACGCGGAGGTCGTGGCAGTCACCCCGCTCAGCGGGGTCGAGCCGATGTTGATCGATCCGACCGGTATCACCTACCTGCCTGATCGAGACGCCCTGATCCTCGTAGATTCTGAGATCGACGAGGAACCTTCGATCTTCGCCGGTTTCAACATGATCACGACGGACCGTTCGCTCGGGGACCCAACCGGCTCGCTGGCGCCCGGTCCGGGGGGCGCCGACGAGCCCACGGGCCTTGCGTACGACAGCGTGGAGCGCACGCTGATCCTGACGAACGACTCGACGGACGAAGTGGTCATGGACCAGCCCGGTTCCGACGGCCGGTATGGCACAGAGGACGACGTGGTATCCGTTCCCGACTACTCCGCTTTGGAGCTGTCGGATCTCGAGGATGTCGCGTTCGACGCCGACGATCGAGTGCTCTACCTGCTCGAGGCGAGTACTCAGACCGTGTACCGCATCACCCCCGGCAAGGACGGGGTGTTCGACGGTGTGAGCCCGGCCGGGGACGACTCCGTCTCCGCCATCCAGCTGGCTCCGATCGGGATCCTCGACGCCACGGGGCTCGAGTTCGTCCCGGGCGTGGGGTCACTGCTCGTGACGGATTCGCGGCGCGATGCGATCCTCGAAGTATCGAAGGCAGGCGTACTCGTCCGGGATGTGGACCTGTCACCGCTCAAGATCTCAGGCGTGGCCCTGGCGCCGAACGACCTGACGATCGCCCCCGCCTCAGATGGCTCGGGTGCTCAGCACGTATATGTGGTCGACCGGGGGAACGACAACGGCACTCCGGGCGACGGTGTCCCGCCACCCACGGACGGCCGCGTCATCGAACTGGCGATGGGCTTCGGCGATGGCCGGTTCATCGACGACGACGACAGCGTGTTCCAGGAAGACATCGAGTGGCTCGCAGAGCAGGGGGTCACACTCGGCTGCAACCCACCCGCCAACGACCGTTACTGTCCCGACGACCCTGTCACCAGGGGTCAGATGTCCGCCTTCCTGGTTCGAGCCCTGGATCTCACCGATGGCGCAGGGTCGAACGTCTTCCGGGACGACGATGGGTCCGTCTTCGAAGCTGACATCGATCGACTTGCGACCGCCGGCGTGTTGCGGGGATGCAACCCGCCCGCGTCCGATCTCGCATGCCCCGGCGAACTCGTCAGTCGTGCTCAGATGGCGGCGTTCCTCGTTCGGGCGCTGGACCTTCCTGCGGGGTCGCCCGATCTCTTCCTGGACGACGATGGTTCCGTCTTCGAGTCGGACATCGACGCTCTTGCGACCGCGGGAGTCACACGAGGCTGCAATCCGCCTGCGAACGACCTCTTCTGCCCCGAGTCTCCGGTCACGAGGGGCCAGATGGCAGGGTTCCTGCGGCGAGCCCTCGGCTGAGCTCGCCCGCAACGGGCTTTCCGGCGACCCGGCTCCCGCCTGCAGCTCTCAAGGCGTCAATCTGTGCCCGAGCACGGCGCGCGCTGCGTCTTCGTCGCCTTCCAGAGTCAGTCTCGGATCATCGAGATGGCGCCTCTTCCACAGGAGGAGGAGCACATCGGAGGCTGAGCCCGTTACGGTCGCTTCCGGCGGCCCGTGACCGACCAGCCAGCGGCCTGCCCCGGATCCGGGAGGGCTGCGGAGCTCGATCGACCGGGTCAGCGGGTCGGTGCGGCCCAGCCGTACCTGCCGTGGGTAGAACATGGTGACCACCTCGTCGATGCCATCGGCGGCCAAGCCAGGGTCGAGGTCGGATTCGTGTCCGACGGCGGCCTGGGCGTCCCACAGGTGAATGGCCGTCTCGTTGGTCTGGCGTCTCGACCAGAATGTCACGCGATGCGGAGGGGGGCCGAACGTCCACACCGGGTCGTCGGGCGGTGTCGACTCGATCGCCTCGATCAGTGCGCGGGCGTGTTCCGAGTACCAGGCGGTGATGGATGCCCCGGAGGGCGGCTCGGAATCGACATCGATGCTGCGACGTTCGACGATCGCCGCCCGCGCCCATGCGTGAACGCGCCCCAGGTGCCGGACGAGGTCGGAGATCGTCCAGCCCGGACACGATGGCACCGGGGTGTGGTGGGAGATGGACGATGAGGTCGCAGCGAAGTCGGAGGTCAGCCGTCGTAGCCAATCGGCGTGATCGGTGTGGGACAGATGTGCCATCGGAGGAGCCTATCCGTCCAAATCTCGCGGGTTCCCGGCCGATCCGCAGAACCCGCGAGCAGCGACGAGTTCAGCCCGTCACGATCATCTCGGCATACATGCCGTTGACGATGTGGGGAAGTCCGCTCTGTACCTCGGGCGGTCCACCCTCGGCCTCGGCGGCTGCGGCCAGGTACGCCCCGGAGTCGGCTCCAGTCGGGATCACACAAATGATCGCAACCGCCCGGGCTTGGTGAGCTCGCCGATCCCTCGACCGCATATCCGGTCTCGGTCGGTGGTGCGATCAGCACCGTGTCCACCAGGGGAAAGAAGGCGGCCATCTCCTCTGGCGATGTCGATGTCGTGGCGTGCGCAGATGGCGGCCACTGCGTCAGGATCGATCGGCTTCGGTGCCGGGATGCCGGGGTTGGACGTGGGGACGCCGAGTTCCGTGACCATCCGGTCGAAGGTCGCAGGCGTGCCCGTGCGGCTGGTTACTGTCACCGATCCGCCACGACTCCGAGAGATTCTGGAAGGTGTGCGGTCTTCCGCTGGGAAGGAACACGCAGGAGCCCCGCCCGGCGAGTCCCTCGATGTCACCAGAGCGAACCGATACTTCGCCCTCGAGAATCACGAAGAGCTCGTCCTCGTTGCGGTGGCTGTGAAGCGGCGGCCCGAAGCCGCCTGGTGCGAGAAACTCGACCACGTTCATCGAGCCGGCTTCCCCCGCGACCTTGATGGTGGCGAGGTGGTTGAGGAAGTGCAGGTGGGTTCCCTCGTCGGGACCGAGCACCAGCGCCTCCATGGGCAGGTGTTGTGTCGTCATGCGGAGCATCCTCCGCGCTACCCCTCAGAAAACCTTCAGATCAGATCTTCGACGTCGGGCGGGACGACCCCGAGCTCTGCGACGGCAGCCCGCCATATCGAGTGGGCCACACGAGCCTCACCCACCTTCCCGGCTCGCACGAGGGCCTCGACGACGATCTCACGTGCATCCTCGTCGAACCCGTCGATTTCGATCAGGCGCCGAGCGAGCGAGGCGCCGTGAAGGCGGGCGCCGCGGTCGAGATGCTGCCGGCCCGCCGCCATGCGGCTGCGACAAACCGGGCCCGGACCGCGTCCCGGAGGGGCTGCGCCCAGTCCTCGTATCGGATGGGGCGACCCGCACCAGGGGTGGGTCAGCCGGTCAGGTCGGCGAGCAGGTAGTCGACGACGTCGACGGCTCGGTAGGAATCCGACCCCGGCTTCAAGAACCGTGCCACACCTGCGACGTCGTCTCCCGACGTCAGCAGGTATCCCTCGGCGTCGCCCGACCGTTGGATCTGGCCGAGCCCGATGTTCGCCATGAGGGCGTTGCAGAGGCACTTGCGTCCCACGGTGTCGGCTTCGTCCCCGCCCTTGGAGAGGAAGTCCTCTATCGGCTCGGCGGCACAGCGCCACCCGACCGAGCCGTCCTCTCGCGTGTAGAGAGAACGCAGGTAGCCGAGATCACACACACGTTCCCGCTTCTTGTACTCGTCGTGCTCGGACAGCGAACCCTCGAGCTCGACGACCTTGAACGGAAAACCGGTGGGCGAAGCGACAGGGTCGGTGAAGACACCGGCTTCGCCCCGCTTGCTCATCTGGATCACCTGGCGCTTCAGGTCGGCGTCGAACCCGGACTCCTCACAGAACGCGAAGGCAGTCCCAACCTGAACACCGGTCGCCCCGAGTTCGAGCGCCTCGGCCACGGCCTCGGGCTCGGCCCTTGATCCAGCCAGCCAGAAGGGGAGTCCGAGCTCGCGGATGACTTCGAAGTCTGGCTCGTCCCGCTCTCCGTAGATCGGTTCTCCGAAATCGTTCAGAACGGTCTTGCCCCGCGGTGGAGCGTTGTGCCCTCCGGCGGTCGGCGCTTCGACGATGAAGCCATCGACCGGTGGCTCTACCTTGCGCGCCAGCATCGTGGCCAGAACGTGCGACGAGACGATCGCCAGGAACTCGGGCCGCGGGGCGGGCGGGAGGAGGCCGTCGCTGTACCCCACGGGGTCGAACTCGCTGATGAGTTCCCCAGAGCCCTTCACGTCGAGCTTCAGGCCGGCCCTCCGGCCCGTCGACAGTTGATCGAGCGCACCCGGGATTGCGCGGGGGATCCCGGCGCCCATGAGCACGTAGTCGACGCCGGCAAGCATTGCCCCGTAGAGCGACCCCAACGTCGGAATCTGGATCTTCTCGAGCAGGTTGATCCCGACGGGGTTGGAGTGGCCTTCCCTGGCGAGAAAAACCTCCACGAAGTTGGCGGCCACCAGGAGGTCGAGGCTGCTGCGCGTCAGCTCGGTTCGGAACATTGGCCGTGTCTTGTAGCGCGCCGAGGGCTCCTTGCCGCCTTCGACGAAATACCGCTCGAGAATCCTGTCGGCTACGCCAGGAATCGGTAGCGCAGCGAGCGCGCGTCGGCTGTCGCCCCCGGGATCACCGTCCTGGAGACGTCGCGCGAGCACGGCGTCGGTCGCCGTTCCCGATACCACCCCGAGCTGGCCGACAGAAGACACGGCGTTGGCGAGACGCCAGTTAGAGACTGCGATGCCCATTCCGCCCTGGATGAGTACGGGCAATGAGCGATCAGCCATGTCGGCAGATCATCCGGGCGTGTTCGAGGTCACAACGGGTCGGCTTCAAGTGGTATCGGCTCCACGGTCTTCTCAGAGGCTAGGGCATCGCAGACCGTAAAGGCCCCGTGAGCGGGGAATGAGTCGTTCGCACCCACTCCGGAGGCCATCAGCCGAGAGCGGGGTCGGGTGCGTCGACAGACCAGCTGATCTCGGCCAGACCGTGGCGGATCCGAGGCTCGGCGATGCCTCGTGATATTCGAAACGACTCAACGGCATCGTTCTCGGACAGATAGACCGCCACCAACCGCACGATCCCGCGGCTTCGTGCCGCGTCCTGTAGCCGATCCAGGAGCAAGGTGGCGAGGCCGGCGTGACGCCATCCCGGATTGACGACCACGGCCACCTGGGCCTCGCCCGGTTCCGATGTGACCGCATACCGGGCAACGCCGGCTCCTTCGCCGTTCTCGCCCAACGCCACCAGCGCGAGACGATCGGAGTAGTCGAGGTCGGCGAGCGCGTCGATGAACTCGGGACGCGCCTTGATCACGCGTGAGAAGAAGCGGAGGTGGAGCGTCTCGGAGTCGGCGTTGGCGATCTCCCAAGCCAGACCCTCCCGGTCACACGGTGCGAGCGGTCGTATCGAGATCTCGCGACCGTCTTCGAGAGAGGCGGTCGTCTCCAACTCTCGGGGATACCCCGGGGGCACGTCGGCGTCCTCGAGAACCCGTTTGTGGAGCACGGCACCACCGTACGACCCCGCGTTCCAGATACCAAGCGGGTGCAAGCGGAGCGTTCCATCGAGGACTTCTTCCTGTGGTCGCCCACGGATCCGATCGTCACGATGGCGACGACACTCGACCGAGAGGAGGTAGACATGGCACGTCTTCGAGAGGCGGTCAGGCGAGAGTCCCGGCCGCTCCTCTTGTTCGGCATCGGGTGGATGAGCGTGTGGGTGGTGACGATCGCCACCTGGGAAACCGACCCGGCCGGAGCCTCTGTCGGAATGTCGCCGGGGTCGATTCCGCTGCATGTCGTCTTGCCGGTGGGGATGGGGTTGATCATCGGTCTGCGTTCTGGCTTCGGCGCCGGGACCCTCGTGCGTGTGTGTCTTGGCGCAGCGACGATCCTCTCGCTGGTGCACGCTGCGTTGTTCGCGTCTCTCGACGCCCTCCTTTGGAGCGAGCCGGCCATTGGGGCCGCTGATTCGACGATGGAAGGCCTCGCATTCGCAGTCGGGTACCTCGCCCTGGCGTTGGGGCTGTCCGTCATCGGTGGCATGGTCGGATGGTGGTGGGCCCATCGGCGCGGAGTTCGCGCCACTCGGGATCGTGGTGAGTCCTCCGACCCGGCGGTGCCGGCCGTCCTTGCAGGAGAACAGCCGAGGCGCATCGAAGACCTGTTGAGATAGGATCGTCACGGAGTCGAAAAGGGGGAGTTTCGATGCGTTCACGCGCTGCCCTGGTGATGGCGGCTGTACTGGCCGCCATCACCATGCCGATCACGTCTGCGGCCGCGGCCACCATTTTCGAGGACGGCTTCGAATCCGGTGACCTGAGTGCCTGGGACAACGTCGCTGAGAATCGCTACGCGGTCACCGACGATCCGGCGCATGTCCGATCGGGCGACTACGCCCTGGAAGGCACCATTCCAGCCGGTGACGGGTGGGGTGAGCTCAACAAGTGGTTTCTGCCTGGCTACGACGAGATCTACGTCCGATTCGATGTCATGTTCGAGGACGGCTTCCAGAACCTGCGTGGCGATGGCAACGGCATGCACTTCTTCTCGGTCCATGGCAATCGGATCGACAACCAGTGGAGCGCTCACGGGCAGGCTGGAATCGTTCCGAGTGGCACGGACTTCTTCGCAACCACGGTCGATCCCGAGCATGACTATGCCGACGACGCGCTGTTGCCACTGGGGTTCTACACCTATTACCCCGAAATGAGCTGTTGTTACGGGAATCTGTTCCTGCAGAACGAACCGAAAGTGCCGCTCACCACGGGTGTGTGGCACGAGATCATGGTTCACGTGAACGCGGGCACCGCCGGCATGGCGGACGGCAGCCAACGTCTCTGGATCGATGGGCGCCTGGTGGTGGATGCGCAGGGGATCAGGTGGCGTGACACCGACGAGCTCACGCTCAACGAGATCGCCATCGTCGACTACATGCCGGGCTCACCCCAGACCCAACAGATCTGGTTCGACGACTTCTTGGTATCGACCGACATGCCCGGCGCGGCGGAGCAGAGCAGATTCCTCGATGTGCCCCTGGGTCATCCGTTCCGCACCGAGATCGAGTGGCTCGCATCGCAAGGCATCACGTTGGGTTGTGATCCGCCGGCGAACTCGGTGTTCTGTCCGGATGATTCGGTGACGCGTGGTCAGATGGCGGCGTTCCTGGTGCGGGCGTTGGAGTTGCCCGCGGGTTCGTCGGGCCGGTTCTCCGATGACGATGGTTCGGTGTTCGAGTCCGATATCGAGGCGTTGGCGGAGGCGGGGATCACGTTGGGTTGTGATCCGCCGGCGAATTCGGTGTTCTGTCCGGATGATTCGGTGACGCGTGGTCAGATGGCGGCGTTCCTGGTGCGGGCGTTGGAGTTGCCCGCGGGTTCGTCGGGCCGGTTCTCCGATGACGATGGTTCGGTGTTCGAGTCCGATATCGAGGCGTTGGCGGAGGCGGGGATCACGTTGGGTTGTGATCCGCCGGCGAATTCGGTGTTCTGTCCGGATGATCCGGTGACGCGCGCTCAAATGGCGGCGTTCCTCTTCAGGGGGCTGCCGACACCCTGAGCGCGGCAGCCCCCCGCCCGAAACCGGAACCCAGGGTATTGGTCCGCCATTTTGGCGGACCACAGCCCACAAAACGAGGGGCCGGTCGCGCCACGGCAGCGGTCGGAACCGGAGCGGACGCGATCGGTCATTTGGTCGAATCTGGTCAGTGCGATCGATACGGCCAGTGCGTGTGGCGCCAGCAGGTTCCGTGCGCGCTCGGCGAACGGCCCCTCCAGCCACGTCGACCCGACGTCGCCGATCGCCGCGACCAGCTGGTCGCGCCGGGGAACCTCGAAATCTTCCCGACCGGCGTCGGCTCGGAGGCCTTCCGGGGCGCCGTGGAGGCGCACCACCAGTTCGAGCACCGCCAGTCGTTCGTGCCTCGAGGGGTACGGACCCCATGTGTGATGGA
Organism: uncultured bacterium; assembly: GCA_963785075.1. GTDB lineage: Bacteria > Actinomycetota > Acidimicrobiia > Spongiisociales > ZC4RG35 > JAOUGY01. Next base: position 69,275 of record CAWATW010000009.1, on the reverse strand, counting down.
TGCCGGCGACGTGCTCGTACACCGCCATCTCGAAACCCTTGGCTGCGGCGACCGTGATCGCCCCACCGGCGGCGGCGAGCGGGGCGACAACGAACTCCAAGCCGTGATCTCGTAGCCGGCGAGCCGCTTGGAGCGCCACCCGCAGGCGGCCTTGCGGACCATCGAGCGGCTCATCTGGACCTCGCGCCTTGGCGGACAGGTCGTCCACGGTCACGAACCAACGGTGGTCGGCACTTGTCGCAACCCAGTGATGGCTCCCGAATCCGAGCGGCGCATACTCGATCGTGTCGGTCCGAATTCCCCATCCGCGCCGCGATGCAGAGACGATGTCGGCATCGGAAAGCGCAGGCGGCGGGGTGAGCATCACCACGACGGTAGACGTGGCAGGGACGAGCCAGCCGGTGCCTCCCGCCGAACGCGGGCCGTCCTGGCAGCGAGCCGATCCGCCGTCGATGGTGCGATGGCCTCCGCCGGGAGCGATCACGCAACCGGGGCCAGCCCGAGTGCCACGCGACCGGTGAACTGGGTCTGCCTGGCGCGGGGGAGGGGATGGAACTGGTTCGCAAGCACGTCGCGGTACAGGCGCTCGATGGGCGATGTCCGCAGGTATGCCCGGCCCCCGGTGACCTCCATGGCCAGCCTCACGGTGTCGATCATGGCCTGGCCGGCCGTCGTCTTTCTGCTCAGCGTCGCGGCGGCATACGCGTCGGTGTTGGCGAAGTGTAGGTTGTCGGAGTGTCGGAACATCGCGTCCACCGAGTCGATCGCCGACGTGTGGGCATTGAGCATCTCGCCCATCAGTTGGTGAACCGTCGGATCGGACCGCCCCTTCACTGCTGCCGTCGCCAGGTCGACGGCCACGTCGGCGACCCCCAGGTAGGCAGCCATGATCAGCGGCATCGCCGAGCCCAACACGGCATTCCAGATCGGATGCCACGCCGATGCCGAGCGCACCAACGCGACTGCGGAGTCGGGGACCAACACTTCGTCGAGGACGACGGTGTGCGAGCCCGTCGACCTCAGTCCGAGGGTGTCCCACGTCTGTTCGATCGAGACGCCATCCGCGCTCATCGGGATCGAGCAATGGATGACCTGCGGACCTTCGGGAGGCTCCTCCCAGCGGATGCTCGTCACGAGTACTTGGCCGATTTCGCATCCGCTCGCCGGGGACTTGCGGGCGGAGACGACATAGCCACCGTCGATCCGGCGAGCCGACCCGGTCGAGCCGACCCAGTCCGAGGCGCCCGTGCTGATGAGGAATGAGCGTTCTTCCGCCACCCGTCGAAACAAGCCGCCGGCATCCTGGCCGTGGTTGTGGCGCCAGACCTGGGTCGCCACGAGATGGGCGTGCATCGAGAGCGTCACCGCCACGGCCGGGTCGCCCCTGCCGAGGATCCGGAGGATCGAGCCCATGTCGGAGTGGGCTGCGCCTCCGCCCCCGTGCTCAGTGGGGATGAGTGCTGCGAGGAGCCCGCGTTCACGGATGACATCGAACACCTGCGGCGATATCTGGCCGGTGCTGTCGGAGCGTGCGGCGTCGTCGGCGAGTTCGGTGGCGATCTCCTCTGCGAGCGCCGACCACTCGTCGGACGTGGGCTTGGTTGTGGTGGTGAGAGTCGTCATGGCTCGAAACGTATGGACTCCCCCGGCCCTGGACCAGTACAGCATCTAGACTTTCTCGGTACAGATTCTGTACTCCTCACGAGGTGGCTTTGATGGAGAGAAACGCAAACAGCTACGGGCAGTACTGCCCGATCACGCGCGCGTTGGATGTGCTCGGGGAACGGTGGTCGTTGCTCATCGTTCGGGACCTGCTCGTCGGGGCAACCAGGTTCAATGACCTCGCTCGTGGTCTCCCGGGATTGTCGAGGAGCCTGCTCTCAAAGCGTCTGAAACAATTCGAAGATGCCGGCTTGGTGGAGCACGTCGGTGGTGAGTACCTCCTCACAGAGGCAGGGGAAGATCTTCATTCGATCGTCTTCGGTCTTGGCGAGTGGGGCGCTCGTTGGATGTTCGGCGATCCCGATCCCGATGAACTCGATGCGGAGTTGCTCGTCTGGTGGATGCACAAGCGCCTGGACACCTCGATACTGCCAGGGGATCGTCAGGTGTTTCACGTCAGGTTCACGGACGACCCGCGACTGTTCTGGATCGTGGTGGAATCGGGTGAGCCATCGGTGTGTCTCGACGATCCGGGTTTTGAGGTCGACGTGACGATGACCTCTGATGTTGCGTCGCTCTATCAGGTGTGGCTCGGGCGGACGCCGCTGAAGAACGCACTGAAGTCGGGACGGCTGGAGTTCATCGGTCCTACGGCGTTCACTCGACGGATGGGGAAGGTGTTTCGACTCAGCCCCGTAGCCTCGATCGTCAGACCGGCAGAGTGACCCGATAGGGACTTGGGGGCGGAGTCGACTAGATTGATGGTGTGCCCGCGCCGGTATCCGCCGCCACGGCCGGGCCGCCATGCATTTCTCTGTGCCAGGAGTTCTTCTGTCAGCCTCACAACAAGTTTCATTTGGTGACCTGGGTCTCGATGTCGACCTCGTGGAAGTGCTCTCCGGTGCGGGTATCGCCTCCCCCTTTCCGATCCAGCGGCTGACCATCCCCGACGCTCTCGATGGGCTCGACGTGTGCGGGAAGGCGAAAACCGGATCGGGCAAGACCCTCGCCTTCGGCCTGCCGATGATCCAGAACCTCACCGACGCCGAGCCAAAACGACCGCGGGCCTTGATTGTCGTCCCGACACGAGAGTTGTGCCTCCAGGTTGCAACAGCACTCGAGCCACTGGTGAAAGCCCGGGGTCACGAGTTGATCGCGGTCTACGGCGGTGTGCCGATGAAGCCGCAGCTGGACGCCTTTTCTCGCGGTGCCGAGGTGGTGGTCGCCACTCCGGGGCGTCTCATCGATCTCGCGGATCGTAAGGCGGTGTTCCTCGACGGTGTCGAAATGGTCGTGATCGACGAGGCCGACGAGATGGCCGACATGGGGTTCCTTCCTCAGGTTCACCATCTGATGCGAGATGTCGATCGCGAGGCTCAGGTCATGCTGTTCTCGGCCACGCTCGATCATCGAGTGCAGGCGTTGGTGAACAGCTATCTGCACGATCCCGTGTACCACGAGGTCGAATCGGGGTCCCAGACGGTCGAAGAGTCCCTCCACAGGTTCATCGAGGTCCATCACATGGACAAGGCGAAGGTCGTGTCTCGGATCGCCGCAAGTGCAACCCGAACCATCGTGTTCGTGCACACCAAGCGCAACGCCGATCGGGTGGCCGCGGACCTCCGGGATCTCGGGGTCGCCGCCCAAGCGATCCACGGCGACATCCCGCAGGCCAAGAGGGAACGTACTCTGGATCGAATCACGAGCGGGAAGACCGAAGTGCTCGTGTCGACCAACGTGGCGGCCCGTGGCATCCACATCGACGGCCTCGATGTGGTCGTCCACTGGGATCCTCCTGAGGATGCCCGGACCTACCTGCACCGCTCCGGTCGCACCGCCCGCGCAGGCCAAGCCGGCCTCGTGGTGACGATGGTCGAATGGAATCAAGAGCACTTGGTGAAACGGGTCCAGAAGGAGGCCGGTCTCCACGAGCCGATCGTAAAGATGTTTTCCAACGACGAACGCCTGGACGATCTGTCGGCGTGGGTCCCGCCCGTGCGTGAGCCGGCCAAACCCGCCCGGACCAGCTCGCGGCGCCGATCCCGCAACCGCCTTCTCTGACCGTATCGGCGGACGACCGGGAGCGATCCGTCGCGTCCGTGCCTTCACTCCTTCGGGCGAAACGCCACCATCGGCAGCGACGCCAGCAGCTCGACAGGATCTGTGAAGGCGCCTTCTTGGACTGCGCCGATAGCGGTGAGGGCCCTGGGCGCAAGGCGAGCCTCGAGCTTGTGGCGCCGACAGAACTCGATTGCTGCTTCCCTGGCCTCCGCGGCCGTGAGGAAGCGCTGTTCTGGCACGTAGTCCATTCGTCCCGTTCGCACTCGCTGCGCAGGCTCGACCGTGATGTTGCGGTACCAGTCCGCAGCGGTCCCGTACGCCGAAGCGACGACGCTCTCACGTGTGGCGGGGTCGTAGCCGGCCACCTCGAGAACGGTCTCGCGCAGCTTGCCACTCTTCCGGCCCCGATGGCCGACGGACAAGAAGCGGTGTCCCAACACCCAGCCGAGCCCGACTCGATACAGCCCTCGCGGCGCGGAGAAGAACAGCTGCAGCGAACGGGACGAACGATCCAAGACTCAGTCCTCTTCGTACTTGAAGGAGATCTTCACCTTGGCCCGGTAGAGGGTCACGCTGCCATCGTCGATGGTCATGTCCAGCTCTGACACTTCAGCAACCCGCAGCTCTCGAATCGAGTGGCTTGCCTTGTCGACCGCCGCCTTCGCCGCCTTCTCCCACGACTCGCTGCTGGTGCCGATCAGCTCGAGCACCTTGTAGACGGACTCCGCCATTGCTTCCTCCTCTGGTCGGGTGCGCTCGTGCGCGCTCATACCCACTCAACTCGGTCTTCTGCCGCGTTGCTAGGGCACATCGCCGAGGGAAGTTGAAAGAATTCGTTAGGTCTCCTAAATTGCTGCCGGTGCCTGTATCGGTTGGTGACTTGTTCCCGTTCGGAGACCTCGATGACGAGCTCCTCGCGAACATCCGAGAGCGGCTGCCCCACGCGCCGATCGAAACGGCAGGCGCATTGATCGAGTTGGGGCGCTCCGCCGTCTCGTTGCTGGAGACCATGGCAGCCACGCTCGAGGAGGTCGGACTATCGCCTGCCCGGTGGCGGCTCCTGATGGCGGCTGCGTTCCAATCGGCTCCCGAAGGAGCGACGGTTGGCGAGCTGGCACGGCATCTGCAGGTGCGGGAGTCGACCGTGAGCGTCACCATCGATCGCCTCGAGGGTGAGCTGTTGGTGGAGAGAACGAGGGACCCCGACGACCGTCGTGTGGTTCGGATTCGCGTCACGGAGCAAGGCCAGGACCTCGTCGCTCGGATCGCACCGATGATCGGAGCCCGCATGGGCCCCATCGTGGAGGCGTTGGGTGGACCGGCGAGGACACGTGAGATGGCGCAAACGATCAGCGCTGCAACGAGCGGCGAGAAGCGAGTACACAGGAGTGCATCGTGAGTGCGCGAGAGAGCCGACAGGGCACGGCGATAGATCGAATCGGACGCGTGATCGTCACCCACCCCGAGCGTATCCTCGCTGCCACTGCCCTCGTCACCGTGTTGGCCGTCGTAGCCCTCTTCCAGATCCAGTTCAACGCCGATGTCGCGTCGTTCATCACAGACGGCAACGAACGAGGAGAGGCATTCGCAGCGCTCCAGGCGAAGTACGAGACAGCCGACCCCGTGAACGTGCTGCTGTCACTGCCCGAAGGCGAAACCTTCGCGGAAACGGACCGGCTCGTCGAGCTCGTCCGCTTCCGCGACGAGCTCGCCACCCTCGACGGTGTGTCAGCCGTCGCCGCAGTGGTGCCCGACGTCAACCCGCTCGACGGTTCCGCCGTCACCCCCGACCTGATCGCCGCTGCTCCCGAACCGATGCTGTCCGGCATGATCTCGGGTCCATTCTCGACCCTGCTGCTGTCCGAAGATGCTCGCCACACGATGCTCCTGGTGGTGCCGGACGATGACGGCATCTCAGTGGCACGGGCCATCGGCGACCTGGAGGCCCCTGCCGGCATGGAGCTGACCGTGTCCGGCAATCCTGCCATCTACGCCGCCGTGATCGACATCCTGTCTTTGTTCCTCCTGGCGATCCCACCCGTGGTGGTGTTTCTGCTGATCGTCACCTTCTACGCCAACGTCGGAGAGCGGCGGCTCACCATTCTTGCGGTCATTCCTGCCCTCCTCGGCTCGTTGTGGACGTTCGGGCTGCTCTCGGGTCTCGGGCGAGAGATCGACATCGTGACCGTGATCGTGCCGATCTTCGTGCTGGTGATGGGGTCGGCCGACGGCCTTCATTTCGTGACTCACTTCCAGGATGTTGCCGCCGACACAGACGACGCCCATGAACGCGTGGTGTCGACACTTCGGGAGGTCGGGATTCCGATGATCCTCACCACGGTCTCGACAGCTGCGGGGTTTCTGTCGCTGTTGGCGACCGACATCCGGCCGATCCGCCAGCTGGGTGTCTTTGCGGCAATCGGTATCACCTTGGCCGGCATCATCTCGTTCTTCTCACTCCCGGCGATGCTCTCGAAGGTGGGCGTTGCGCGAGCGGGACATCGTCCTGTCATCGGACGGTGGGTCACCGATGCCTTGGAGTCGCTGGTGAAATCACGCTGGCCGGCCGTGGCGCTGGTTGCCGTTGTCGTCGTGTTCGGCGCGGTCTTCATCCCGCAACTGGAGGTGGACTCCGATCCGCTGTTCATGTTCACCGACGATCACGAAGTCAGACAGGCGTTCGCAAAGAGCGAGGAGCTGTTCGGCGGCGCCACTCCACTCACCGGCGAGTTGGCGCTCGACCGGAGCGACCTCGATGCGGCTCTTGCGCGAGCCGAGCAAACGGTTTCTGAGATCGAGGAGCTTCCAGGAGTGCGGACCGTGTTCTCGGCGCTCGATTTGAGAGCCGTGCTGCCGGCACAGCAGGCGGACGCGTTGTTGTCGGGAGCGCTCGAGGTCCCCGTGGGCGACCTGGTTTCCGACGATGGACTTCGCTTCCTGCTGCTCCCTTCGGACTTCGGCACCGAGGACCTGCGGGGATGGCTCGACTATGCCGATGGATCCGACGATGTTCGCATCATCACCGGACTCCCGGTCCTCTGGGATGAGATGGCGAGACTGGTGCTGCGAGCCCAGGTCTGGTCCCTCGTGGCGGCGCTGGTATTGGTCGCGATCATGTTGGGGGTGACCTATCGGCGCCTTCGTCCCACCCTGGTGGCGTTGGTACCCCTCCTGTTGACGGTCGTCGCCTTGCTCGGGTTCATCGCCGCCTCCGGCATCCAGCTCAATCTGATCACGGCCGTGGCCTCGAGCATCGTCATCGGCGTCGGCATCGATTATGCGATCCACTTCGTCGCCGCCATCGACATCGCGCGGGCAGACGGTCCCGGATACGTGCTCAGGGCGATCAGGCGTGCCGGACGACCGATCGTCGCCAACGCCGTGGGCATCGCCCTGGCGCTCACGGCACTGCTGATCTCTCCGCTGCGTCCCCACCACCACATATCGGGCATCATGTGGGTCTCGATGACAGTGGCGGCGCTCGGGGCGCTTCTCGTGATCCCCGCTCTCCTGCCGAGAGAGGGTGTCGAGAACGCGACCTGAATCCGGCGTCGGCGCCGACCGCGACCCGCGCATGGATCCGCTGCCAGGATGGGGGTTGACGCGATCGTACGAGGAGGTCGGCATGGCCCAGGTCACCGGGATCGGCGGCGTCTTCTTCAGGGCACAGAATCCTCGGGCTTTGACAGACTGGTATGTGGAGCACTTCGGGCTGCCGGTCGACGACGATGGTGTCGTGGTCCTGCGGTGGGGAGGCGACGTCGGAGGCTCGACGGTGTGGGCACCCTTCCCATCCGAGACTTCCTCGTTCGACTGGCCTCGCGGGTCGCAGTGGATGGTCAACTACCGGGTCGACGACCTTGGAGCGATGCTCGACCAGCTTCGAATGGCCGGCGTACGCACCGACGACGACACCTTCGAGGACATGAACGGCCGGTTCGGTCACTGTTGGGATCCGGAAGGAAACCGAATTCAGCTGTGGCAGCCACGTCCTGGCATGTGAACGGGCACGACCTGCCGGTCGTGATTTGGAGCCGCTTCCGCTGCGATAGGTGACTTTCGTCTCTCGGCGGCACAGCTGATTCGGTCCACACTCAGGTCGTCCGGAGAGGAGTCGTCGCGTGCCGTACCGAACCATCATCGAGCCATTTCGGATCCACAGTGTCGATCCGATCGACTTTCCCGACGCGGAGGAGCGGAGGAAGGCGCTGGAGCGAGCGGGGTGGAACCTGTTCGGCCTCCATGCCGACGAGGTGATCATCGACCTCCTCACCGACTCCGGTACCGGGGCGATGTCCACGAAGCAATGGGCCGGGATGATGATGGGTGACGAGTCCTACGCCGGGAGCCGAAGCTTCTACCGATTCCGCAATGCCGTTCAGGGGATCACCGGGCTGAACGAGGTGATCCCAACCCACCAGGGACGCGCGGCGGAGCGGATCCTGTTTGCGTCGATGGTCGAGGCCGGCGACGTCGTCCCCAACAACACGCATTTCGACACGACCCGGGCGAATGTCGAATACCAGGGCGCCGAGGCCCGCGACCTCGTGATCCCCGAGGGGCGTGTCCCATCGGCCGAGCACCCATTCAAAGGCAACATGGACATCGATGCTCTCGAGGCCACGATCGCCGAGGTCGGCGTCGATCGAATCCCCCTCGTGATGGTGACGGTGACCAACAACTCGGGCGGCGGCCAGCCGGTGTCCATCGAGAACCTCAGGGCGGTGCGGGGCGTGTGTGACCGCCACGGCATCCCCCTCTTCCTCGATGCATGCCGGTTCGCCGAGAACGCCTGGTTCATCAAGATGCGAGAGCGCGGCCACGGCGACAGGACACCACGAGAGATCGCGGCGGAAATGTTCTCCCTGGCCGACGGCTGCACGATGTCGGCGAAGAAGGACGGGATGTCGAACATCGGCGGCTTCCTCGCCATGCGGGATGCCGAGTTGGCTCAGGCTTGTCGCAACCTGCTGATTCTCACCGAGGGTTTCCCCACATACGGGGGCCTGGCCGGATACGACCTCGAGGCAGTCGCCCAAGGGCTCGGCGAGGCGCTCCAGGAGGACTACCTGCGCTATCGAATCAGATCGACGGAATACCTGGCCGAGAAGATCGCCGGCGCCGGCATCCCGATCGTTCGCCCTCCGGGAGGTCACGCCGTCTATCTCGACGCCGGGTCCCTGCTCGATCACCTTCCCCAGAGCCAGTACCCGGCGCAGGCGCTGGCGAATGCCCTGTATCTGGAGGGAGGGGTACGAGGGGTGGAGATCGGATCGGTGATGTTCGGCAAGCCGCAGCCCGACGGAACCGAGATCCCGGCCCAGATGGAGCTCGTTCGGCTGGCGGTACCCAGGCGGACCTACACCCAGAGCCACATCGACTACGTGGGTGAGGTGGCGATCGCAGTCGCGGAACGGGCCTCCGAGCTCGGTGGCCTGCGCATCGTCGAGCAGGCGCCATGGCTTCGACACTTCACGGCTCGGTTCGAGCCTCTTTGAGACCGAGCCGCTTTGAGCGTCCGGCCGGGTGAACGACGACGGCTGCAAGTGGAATGACGAGATCCGATCCTGCGGGTTCGTCGGAACCGAGCGAGTCCACCTTGAATCGGCGCGAGTCGCTCAGTCGACCCGGGCGACTCGTCAGGGCTCCGGCTCGACCCAATCGACGTCCGTTGCACGTACCGGGCGCAGCGTGAGAGCGGCGAGCCCGGCGGCGACAGGAACCAGGGCGAACCAGAAGGCGGCGCCCTCGTAGTCCCCCGCAGCGTCTCGGGCGAGCGAGAAGGCCACCGGTCCGAGCGCGGTCGATGCCACGTTGAGGAAGGTCGCGGTCCCCTGGATCGCACCTATGTGACGGGTTCCGAACCACCTGGGAAGGAGGGTTGCTCCAACCGATCGTGATGCGCCACCGGCCGCGCCGAGACTGATCGCATACAAGATGACCACGATTCCAGGCGTCAGGCGGGATGCGAGCACCAGGCTGGTCGCCAGGAGTGCCATGGCCATCGGCAGGAGTGATCTGCCTGTGAGTCGATCCGAGAGGTATCCGAAGAGGAGGCCGGCCACCGCGGCGCCGATCACCTGCGGAAGGAACATGACCGCCGCCTCGGTGGGTGTCAGCCCGGCGTCTCCGAGCAGAGAGATCTGGTGGAAGTTGAGCGCCGTGGACAGCATCCCTACCGAAGCCGAGGACGAGGCCAACACCCAGAACCGTGCGCTTCGCAGCGCCGCCGATCGGGTTGCTGATGGCCGCGTCGCGACCGTGTGGGCCTCATCCGGTGCGAGTCTGATGCCGTCGGGGTGCTGTGAGACGTGAGCGGGAGTATCGATGAGCCCGAATCGAGCGATCGGAACCACGACCAGCCAGATCACGAGGGCCGAAGCGATCCAACCCATCCGCCAGTCGAAGGCCTCGATGACCAGGCTGAGTCCAACCGGGACGAGAGCCATGAGCACACTCATGCCCGTGCTGAATATGCCGAGTGCGGTTCCGCGCCGCCGTTCGAACCAATGCGTGACCGAGACGGTGCTGACGAGACTGAGAGAACCCTGGCCGAACAGCCGGATCGCCACGAACCCGACGGCGAGACTCGCAAACCCCCGCACACCTGACATACCCACGAGTGCCACGCCAAACGCGACACCGATGAGTGTCATCGCCCGGCTCACACCGATGCGGTCTATGCGCTGGCCCACCAGGGGAAGACCCAGCGCTGCCAGCATCGTCCCCACCAGGTACGCAGTGGCCACCTCCGACCGAGACAACCCGAGGTCGGCGATGAAATGATCGACGAAGACGCTGACACCGATCGTCTGACCGGGGCCCGAAAGCGCTCCCGCGATCGTTGCAAGCACGAGCACCCGCCAGCCGAAGAAGGCGCGGCGGTCTGTCGCAGGCTCGGTGGTCACCGACGGATGATACGAGGAACCGACGCCGACTCGACCCGCACCTGGATGCGCGTCGCGGTTGCGGCGATCGCCCGGACCTGTCGATGCAGTTCGCGGCTGCGCAGCACTGGAGCATCGTCCCGGTGCCTGTGGCCGGTGGCGACTCGGCCGGTCCCCACGCCGCTGCGGGCCGATCCGGGTGGGACGTCCTCAATGTACGGGTGGCCGATGCCGATGAGACAGAATGGTCTACGAAGAATTGCTCGCGCTCCCCGGTGTCGGGCCATCGACCGCCGCTGCGCTCACTGCGGCCGGATTCGACGGCTTGGCGGCGCTGGAGGCGGCGTCCGTTTCCGATTTGCTTCAAGTGTCGGGCTTTGGCCAGGTGCGAGCCCAGGCGTTGCTGGAGGCTGTCGCCGGCCGGCGAGCACCGGTTGGGAGCGAGGCCGAGTCCGATCCGGCGAGTGGGCCGGATACCGGGCCCTCGGACCGGACCGAACAGCAGGGGTCGTCGTCGACGGGGACGAAGAAGCAGAGCGACAAGGCGGAGAAGCGTCGGGCGAAGGTTCGGCGGAAGCTCGATCGGGAGCTGGACGAATTGCGGGCCCAGCGTGCCGACGTCAAGGCACGGATGAAGAAGTCGAGGCGCAGGCTCGGCAAGGTGGATTCGAAGAAGCGTCGGAAGAAGGCCGCCGAAGAGCTGGCTCGTTTCCGCAAGCAATCCAGGAAGCTCAAGCGCCGCATCGACGAGGTGACGGTCGAGCGCCGTCGAGCGGGCGGATGAACAATCGGGGCGGACGGTCTCGTCCGGATGCCGGAAGTCGAAGAGCCCCGTGAGCGCGGCGTCAGGTTGTCGGCTGCTCGGTGTCCAGCGCCTCGTTCTCCGGCAGCTCCCAGACCCCGCTCTTCAGGTACTCGTCGATCGAAGCTGCCGCCTTCCTGCCGGCTCCCATGGCCAATATCACCGTCGCTCCGCCGGTCACGATGTCGCCTCCGGCGAACACGCCGCGTTTGGTGGTGCGCCCGGTTGCATCGTCGGCGACGAGCGTTCCCCAGCGGGTTTGCTCGAGTTCATCGTCGGTCCGCGGCAGGAGCGGATTGGGCGTGTTGCCGATGGCTATCACCGCCACGTCGACGCGGACGGTCCGGTCGCTTCCGGGGACCGGTTCAGGCCGGCGACGTCCATCGTCGTCCGGCTCGCCGAGCTGCATGTCCTGGAGCGTGACGCCGGTCAACCAGCCTTCGTCGTCGCCGGTGAACTCGACCGGTGAGGACAGGGTGCGGATCTGAACACCCTCCTCCTTGGCGTGGGCGAGCTCCTCGTGTCGGGCGGGCATCTCGTCCTCGGAGCGCCGGTAGATGAGCATCGCCGGGTCGGCGCCCAGGCGTACCGCGGTGCGGACAGCGTCCATCGCCGTGTTTCCACCGCCGAACACCGCAACACGCCTGCCGCGCAGATCGAACACCGGTGTCTCGGAATCCGCCTTGTATGCCTTCATGAGATTGACCCTGGTCAGGAACTCGTTCGCTGAGTACACGCCGACGAGATTCTCACCCGGGATGTTCATGAACCGGGGAAGTCCGGCACCCACCCCGATGAACGCGGCGTCGTACTCCTCGAGCAGTTCATCGATGGTCTCGACCATTCCGATCACGGCGTTGGTCTCGAACCTCACGCCCAACTGCTCGAGGCGTCCGATCTCGGCCTTCACGATCTCCTTGGGGAGACGAAACTCTGGAATGCCGTACACCAACACTCCACCGAGCTCGTGCAGCGCCTCGAACACGGTCACGTCGTGGCCGGCCTTGGCGAGGTCGGTGGCGCATGCGAGCCCGGAAGGCCCGCTTCCGATCACCGCTACCCGCTTGCCGGTCCGCACCGTCGGGGGTCTCAGTTCGCCCCATCCCATCCGCCGCTGCTCGTCGGCCACGAACCGCTCGAGAGCACCGATGGCGATCGGGTCGTGCTTCTTGCCGAGCACGCACGCTCCCTCGCATTGCGCCTCCTGCGGGCACACCCGACCGCAGATGGCCGGTAGCGAGTTGTCGAACTGGATCACCTCGGCCGCCTGCTCGAATCGGCCGCCGGCGACGTGCTCGATGAAGTCGTCGATGCGAACGCCGACGGGGCATCCCTCCACGCACTTCGGCCTCGGGCATCGGAGGCACCGCTCGGCCTCCAGCACGGCAAGGGCGGCCGTGAACCCGAAGTTGACCTCATCGAAGTTGTGGACCCGCAGGCCCGGCTGTTGTGCGGGCATCTGCTGGCGCGGGCGGGCCATGCGCTCCTTGCGAGAGAGCTCGGACATCAGATCTGAGCCTCGGCGTCGGCACACGCCCCGGTCGATGCCGCGCTGCGGCCTCGCTCGAAGTCGATGTACGAACGATTGCGGCGGGCGAGCAAGTCGAAGTCGACGAGGTGGGCGTCGAACTCGGGTCCGTCGACGCACGCGAATTTGGTCTCGTCACCAACGCTCACACGGCAGCCTCCGCACATGCCGGTGCCGTCGACCATGATCGGGTTCAGGCTGACGATCGTGCGGATCCCGGCATTTCTGGTGACCTCGGCGACGGCAGCCATCATGGGGATCGGCCCGATGGCGATCACGAGGTCGATGGTGCGGCCCTCGTCGACGAGGGCTTGGAGCTGTTCGGTGACGAAGCCGGCGAATCCGTACGACCCGTCGTCGGTGGTGGGGTAGACCTCGTCGCACACGGCGCGCAGCTCCGCCTCGAGGATGACGTGCTCGTGGGTTCTTCCACCGACGATGGCGACCACGTGGTTCCCGGCATTCTTCATCGCCACCGAAGTCGGATAGGCGATGGCGGTCCCCACCCCGCCGCCGATCGTGACGACGGTTCCGTAATGATCGATTTCCGACGGTCGACCCAACGGACCCGCCACGTCGGCGATGGTGTCGCCAGACTCCAACTGGTTCAACGCCTGGGTGGTGGCGCCCACACCCTGGACGACGATGGCGATCCACCCATCGTCACGGTCCGACTCGCTGATCGTGAGCGGGATGCGTTCGCCGGCCTCGGTCACACGAATGATGACGAACTGGCCCGCCTCGTGCTTGCGAGCGATCTTCGGCGCGGCGATCACGAAGCGCTTCACCCCGGGACCGATCCAGGCCGCACTGATTATTCGGAACATGACGTCTCCATCGCCGAATACCAGTCTCGGCAGATCCCCGGTGGTGCCCTAGGTGCGAAAGACCCCATCCGGTGCAGGGCGGGCGCCCGAAGGCGCTCGCGCAACGGCATCCCGGCGGATCTCCGCAACCCGGCCGTCAGCCGGCGCGCCTCACCTTCAGGCATTCGTTCACGCCGAAGAGCCGGGCGATCCGCAAGTCGTCGGCGGAGAGGCCTGGGGCACCGTCGAGCGGGATCACTTGCGGATCCGTCACCTCGTAGGTCTGCCCTTCGTGGACGATGGCGGCCGATCCGGCCGCCAGCACGTTCTGCAGCCAGTCCGCCCTCCGCCCATACGGAAGCGTGATCACGAATCCATCCACTGTCTCTTCGATCCCGACAGGTGTCTCGTACTGCTTGCCCGACCTGCGTCCGACGTGCTTGATGATGCCGGCATAGGCACCCGGGGTGCCGGCGCTCTCCATCTGCTGTGGGTTCATGAACTCTTTGTTCATCCGTCTCACGGCGTCGAGGACGACGGGGGACTTCCGTCGCATGCCGAACAGGACGACGCCGGCGAGCATGCCCACCGCTACAACGAGCCCGGTGGCGATCTTGGCGACGAGTTTCACGGTTTCATCTCCACGGTCGTTGGTCCTTCCTCCTCGATCGTACGCGCGATATGGGCATTGCGCGGGGCGTTGTGAGCCGCTCCGATCGTCGACGAGGCCGGCCCCTTGCTGGACAAGATGCGGGCTGGCGGTACGATCATTGGCCAGTCGGAAACGCTGCACGAGACTGCGATCACAGGAGGGGGCTCCAGGGAAGTGAACCCGCGCACCACCAGCGACACGTCGTTAGACGAGCCCGTTCTCATCATCCGGCTGGGCGCGTCTCGCGGCGATGCCGGGGTGGCCAGGGGCTTCCTGTCGAACGCCCGACCCGACTGCGCCTACGTCATCCACGAGGAAGATCTCGACAGTCTCGAGATCGCGCTCGAGAGCCTCGAGGTGCCTGCCGGCATGACTGCGGCGTGGGCAACTGCGGGCTCCAGGCTTGTCGCCGGACACGTATATGTCGTTCCCGGCCACAGATCGTTGATGGTGCTCGGCGACGTGTTCGCGGAACCAGAGGCCAAACACGAGACGGCTGCCGCCGAGCATCGATCCTCATCCCCGGTCGGCGATCGATTCGCTTCCGCACCGAGTGATTCGTCGGGCAACATCCGGCGCCTAGACCGCGACGCGGACCCTCAGGAGCAAGGGGCCGAACACCTGCACGAGTCGTCCGAAACGAGCTTCAGGGAAATCGCGGAGGCCACGCCGGCGATGATGTGGAGCGTTGGGCCCGATGGATCGACGTGGCGGAACAAAGGCATGCGGGACTTCTTGGGTCTGACGAGTGACGAGAACCCG
This sequence comes from uncultured bacterium, assembly GCA_963785075.1. GTDB lineage: Bacteria > Actinomycetota > Acidimicrobiia > Spongiisociales > ZC4RG35 > JAOUGY01. The sequence continues at coordinate 54,115 of CAWATW010000009.1, read as the reverse complement.
CTGTGGCTCGGAGAAGCCGCCGTGCGGTTCATCCATGGTGACGACCGCGAACGGATCGCAGGCGCGGTCCGTGGCGTGCTGCGCACCGGCGAGCCGTGGTCGGGCCAGTATCGCCTACGGAGAAACGACGGCGAGTACCGATGGGCGGTCGTGACGATCAACCCGCTCCTCATGGAAGATGGATCGATCCATTCGGTTGGCGTGGTGCAGGACATTCACGATCGCCTGCTGGCCGAGAGTGCGCTGCGCGAGCTCAACCAGGATCTCGAGAACCGCGTGACGGCACGAACCGCCGAACTGGCCCAGCGCAACGAGCACCTGAGAGTCCGGAACGAGGTCTTGGACCAGTTTGCGCACGCCGCGTCGCATGATCTCCGGGCCCCGCTGCGAACCATCCGTAGCTACATCACTCTCCTCGAGGAGGAGCTGAACGCAGTCGAAGGCATCGATCGCACGACGATCGAGCTGTTCAGCCGGATCTCGGCGTCGGCGGAACGGATGCAGCGGTTGCTCGGAGCTCTGCTCAGATACTCGACCGTCGGTCGTCGTGAGTTCGATGTCGTGCGAATCGACCCCAATCTGTCTGTGGCTGCAGCGGTGGCAGACCTGCATGCGGACATAGAGGCTCACGACGCGGTCGTCGACATCGATGAGCTGCCCGACGTGCTGGGTGATCAGGACGGGCTGACAGAGGTCTTCAACAACGTCCTGTCGAACTCGATCCGATATCGTGGCGACGATCCACCCCGGATCTCGATCACCGGATCGGTCGACGGGAATGTGGCTCGCATCGAGATCAGCGACAACGGCCGTGGGTTCCATCCACGCTTCCAAGACGCCGTCTTCGAGCCGTTTCGTCGTCTTTCGTCGATCGAGGAGGCCGGCAGCGGTCTCGGGCTGGCGATATGTGCCAGCATCGTCGAGCGTCTCGGCGGCAAGATATCCGCTCGGTCGACGCCCGGCGCCGGAACGACCGTGACCATGGAGCTCGACCGTGGCAACGCGTGACGTGCCACTGGTGATGGTCGTCGAAGACGATCCCAACGATGCCGACTTGTTCGACATCGCCGTTCGGCGGAGTGGGCATTCGGTCCGTGTGATCCGGGCCTCCGACGGCGAACAAGCCCTCGATCACCTCCACCACCTGGAGCAGTCGGCTCGGGAAGTGCTGGTGGTCGTGTTCAGCGACATCACGATGCCGCGGATGACAGGGATCGAGTTCATCCAAACCCTCCGAGGCGATCCGGATCTGTACACGGTGCCTGTGGTCGTATTCACGAACTCGAGCGCCGACACCGACGTCGCTGCGAGCTACGAGTCCGGGTGCAACGCCTATCTGGTCAAGCCCGACACGTTCCCCGAATTGATCTCCTCGGTGGCTCACGCCCTCGATTTCTGGCTCGACCCTCATCTCCGTGTGCTGACGTGATGGGGGAACGGGCCTCGGTTCTTCTGGTCGAAGACGATCCGGATCAAGCCCACCTGACGACACTCATGGTGGCTCGGGGTTCGGCCTTCGAGGTCACGCTGGTCGTACCGGATCTGGCTTCCGCATTGCGGGCCGTGAAGGAGATCCAGCCGCAATGCCTGCTGCTCGATCTGACGCTGCCGGACGCCATCGGGCTCGACAGTCTTCGTGACCTCCAGGAGAGCTACCCGGGACCGATCGTCGTACTGAGCGGAGACGACGACAGCGACGTAGCGGTCGAGGCTGTTCGGAGGGGTGCCCAGGACTACCTCGTGAAAGACAACGTGGACGCCGACCGGCTCGACCGGACCCTCCGATATGCGGTCGAGCGTTGGGCCGACAAGGAACGGATGAAGGAGCTGAGCCGCGCCAAGGACCAGTTCCTCGCCGTTGTCTCACACGAGTTGCGGACGCCGCTGACGCCCCTCGTCGGTTTCACCAAGCTCCTGTCGGAGCGCGAACTCCTGGAGTCCGAGCGCGCCGAGATCCTGGCACTCATCACAGAGCAGGCGGATCAATTGCAGGCAATCATCGACGACCTCCTCGTGGCCGCGAGGACGGACATCGGAGGGATTCACGTCAACGTCCAGTCCGTGGATCTCGTCCAAGTCGCTCGAAGGTGTGTTCGCACGTACGGCGACGCCGACCGTGTGAGGCTCTCGCCACATGAACCTTCCGTTGCCGTGACAGGTGATCCGATGCGTGTGTCGCAGATCGCACGAAACCTGTTGACGAACGCCCTCCGCTATGGCGGGCCCAACGTCATGGTTCGGGTGTGGACCACTGGTGAGCACGGCGTGCTCGACGTCACAGACGATGGCGACGGCGTCCCCCCGGAAGACGTCGAGCGTGTGTTCCGCCCCTATGAGCGTCTTCACGAGTCGCTGCGGCACCCGGGCTCGATCGGCCTCGGCCTGCCGATCGCTTCGCATCTCGCCGGCCTGATGAACGGCACGGTGGAGTACGAGCGTGAAGTCGATCGCTCGGTGTTCCGTCTTCGGCTTCCGGTGTCGACGACCGGAGCCCGCAAGATCTCACTCGAAGGCGCGCTCGATGTCTCTGTCTTGTCGGGTGATTCTCAGGGAGCTCCGGACTCGCGGCAATGATCCGAGCATCGACGTGGGGGCGGAACCTCCGCCCCCACGTCGTCTGATCCTCGATCGCCCAACCCGTCCGTTGAATCAGCTGGAAACGATGCCTCCGTCTGGTTCGACGGGCGTGGGTGTGTCCCCGATGCCACCGTCGGGTTCGACCGGGATCGGCTGATCGGCGGTGTGGACCGGCTGTTGGGCGGGAGCTTCGTCGGCGAGCGCCGCATACGCGAACGGCGATGCCGCCAATACGATCGCCAACACGCCGATCCATCTGACATGAGTCTTGCTCATGATGCGAACCTCTCTCTGCGAGCGTTGATTTCTCCCTTCTGACGCACGGCGGCATCGACCGGTTCCAGGCGGCTCACCGGGGGACGAGCCGCTCAGTCGGTGTCTTCGACCGACGCCCGGGCCGACCGTGCGACGACCACTTGGAGCTCGACGTCGACCGGTCTGCCGAGGGCTTCGGCCAGCTCTGCAGCGAGTGTTTCGATGGGAGGTGGGTCTCCGGGAGACGCCAGGACGGCCGTGACGGAGGCGGCCCCCTCGTCTACATCCATCGCCACGTCCAAAACCTCGGCGTTCGGTGAAGCCCGACTGGTCCAGTCCTCGACGAGCTGCTCGACGTCGTCGAACGCGGGCGTCGTCTGGATCACACCCGATTCGCCTCCTTGGATGAGGAGGACCAGCGCCACCGTCGCAAGCGCCATCCACCTCAGTCTCCCGAGAGTGCGTCGTGCGCCGAATACGAGTTGGACTCCGGGGACGAACCCCGTAGCCACGAAGACGATCGAACCTGCCACCACGACGCCGGCGACGTTGAGGAGGAACAAGAGGGCCGCCCCGGTCGCCAACTCGATTTCTCCGACCCGGAGCAGAACGCCGACCGCACTCAGCGGTGGGACCAGCGCCACTGCGACTGCGGCGCCGGCCATCGCATCGGCAGCCTGGCGCCGTACGATGGCGAAGGCTCCGGCAGCTCCGGCGCCGGTGGCGACGCCGAAGTCCAACAGGTTCGGGTGAGTCCGTGCGAGCAGTTCGGTGGGGATCGGGTCGAGGTCGAATGGAAGGGCGAAGCCGATGGTCGTTGCCAGACCGACCGCGCCGGCGGACGCCACTGCGATCAGCGCACAGTGGCGGAGGACTCTCTTCGGCCAGCCCATGACCACGGCCGCAGACAGCCCGAGCACGGGAGTGAGCAGAGGCGCGACCAGCATCGCTCCGATCACCACGGCCGTCGAGTTCGCGACCAGTCCGAACACGGCGATGACGACCGATATCACCATGAGGGTGGCGAAGCGGCGCAAGAAGCCTCGCGAAGCCTGGCCTTCCGGGTACAGCGCAACGATGATCGATCTTCGGTCCGCAGCCTCCATCGGAACCCGCCGTTCCTGACGGCGACCGAACCGGCGAAGCATGCTGGTGGCTGCGCCGTCGCGTCCGGCGGGGTCGAGCATCAACCTGGAGGGCACGGGCAACTCGGGCATGGTTCTGATGCCCGTTTTCACGACCGCCGGCCGCGTGGGCGGCGGCGACAGGTCGACGATCACACCACCCGCCTGCGCGGGCTCGAGTTTCCCCCGTTCCATGTTCACTCCCCCGAGTGTTTCCCCCGATCTCGGCCGGAACCAGCCGAGACCCGCATCGGACCCTACCGCATTCCTCGGCGCCGGGCCATGAGGATCGGGTGAAGCGTCAGCTGCCGACGATCGCCGGTCTCCGCTACGGAGGCGATCCCCGTCGATCCGTGGCGGTGCGGTCGTTCCGTTTCCTCACGCCGTCGCGGACGATTCGGGTGCCTACGAGGTTCGCGGCGAGACAGTCACGCTGTGACGGCGGCGATGGCGCCGAGCGTCGCCAGGATGAGACAGCATGCGGCGGCGGTGGTGAGCAGGTGGTGGCGATCACCCTTGGCCGCGATCACCACCACCGCACTCGCTGGCGTGGCCATCAGCATCCACAACAGACGCCTTCCCGTCACGGCCGCGCCGAGCATGACGGCACCGGAACCGGCCAGCAGCAGTGCACCGATGAGCTGGCGCGTCCGGGTCGGACCGAACCGAACGGCCAAGACGTCTTTGCCTGCCCGACGATCCGATTCGATGTCGGGGATCTCGAACGCCAGCATCATCGCCATGTGGATCGGCAGCAGGCCGGCCATCGCCCACACCAGGACAGGGGGAATCCGCCCCTGGATGGTGGCACCCGTGATGGGGACCGCCAAGGCGACGACGATGGAGGTTGCCAGTTCCCCCCAGCCGGTCGACGTGAGACGCGCAGGTGGCATGGAATAGGCCCACGAGATGATCAGGGCGCCCGCCACGACGAAGGTCGCGACCGGGTGCTCGACGGCGAGAACGCAGGCGGCGACCACGGCGACCGTCGTGGACAGCCACGCCGCTCTGAGCGCCGTGACCGGCTCGATGGCTCCAGTGGCCAGGACACCGCTGCCGCCGGAGAACAGCGTCCGGTTGGACACGAGGCGATCGGCCTCGAGGTCGGCGTACTCGTTCACGAGGTGAGCCGTCAACTGCGTCGCCGTCACGGCCAGTTGGCCCACCAGGTATGCGCGTGGGTCTTCGACTCCGGCGGCGAATGCACCCAGGCCGTACAACATGATCCCGCCCAGCAGGAAGTGTGGCCTGCACAATGCGATGAAGGCAAGGAGCACGTACCGTTTCTAGCGGCTTTGGCGGCTGCCCGGTGCCCGCAGTCGTGTGGCAGTCGTGCCGCGGAGCGATTCGAGCGGTGGCTACGCTCCGACCCGTGATCGTCCATCTGGTCGACGGCACCTTCGAGATGTTCCGCTGTTTTCACGGTGCCCCTCGGGCGAGCGGGCCGGACGGCACCGAGGTCGGTGCCGCCAGGGGATTCCTCGCAACCATCGTTGCGCTCCTCGCCGATGCCACCCATGTCGCCGTCGCCTTCGATTCGGTCGTGGCGCCGCCCGGAAAGGCCGGACGTGAACCGGAGTCGCTGATCGCCCATCAAGCGCCCCTTGCAGCCGAGGCAGTCCGGTCTCTTGGCGTCACCCTCTGGCCGACGGGTCGCTATCAGGCCGATGAGATGCTGGCAACGGCCGCAGCGCGGTACCACGCCGACGAGACGGTCGATCAGGTGGTGATCTGTTCGAACGACAACGACTTCAACCAATGCGTCCGCGGTGAGCGGGTGGTGGTGCTCGATCGGACTCGCAGGGTCCTGACCGACGAGGTGGCGGTTCGCGGCCGGTATGGGGTCGCACCCAGTCAGGTCCCGGACTTGTTCGCACTCGTGGGTGACCACTCGGATGGCCTTCCCGGTGTTCCCGGTTGGGGAGCGAAGTCGGCCGCCGCCCTGCTCCGGCGCTATGGCACGATCGACGCCGTTCCCCGCGACGAAGCGTCCTGGGATCTCGAGATCCGGGGTCGAGGTCGCCTCGCAGCAACGCTGTTCGATCGCTGGGATGAGGTCCTGTTGTGCCGCGACCTGGCCGTTTTGCGCACCGACCTTCCGATCAGGGCGTCGGCCGATGATCTCGAGTGGCGGGGCCCTCGGTGGGATCGACTCGAGGAGCTCGCCGCGCGACTCGGAGACCGTTCGGCGATCGATCGTCTGCAAGCCCGATCCTGACGTTCGGGTGGAACCGGGCGCGACCCGGAACAACCTGAGAGGCGGCGCCGCGATCTGCGCGCGTTCCTCGCCGATCGCATACAGTCACGTCGGGCGTGTGAAGGAGTGCGGTGCGGATACCGAAGAAACTGCTGATTGCTGGCGTCGTCGTGCTGAGCGCGTCGATCATCACCCCCGCTGCCTCGGGTGCCGCCGAGCCGGAGCCTGTACTCCAGCCCGACGACTGGGCTGTGCCCACCGTCGTGGACGGCGACGCTCCCGTCGGGAGTGTGCAGGACCTGTTCGACGAGGATCCGACCGGTCTCGTGCCGAAGACGCCTTTCGTGCAGCGCTATTCCCTGGACCAGGACCGCTGGGAGGTGTGGCTCTGTGGATCGGTGTCGAGCACCATGACGGAGGTGATTGCGGCGCTGGAGGCGGCCTCGGTGGACTACTTCGATGCGCTGTCGGGCGGTTCATACGAGCCGGTGTTCAGCGCCGGCGGCAGTCAGCCCGCCGACCCGGGGTGTCTTCCAGAGTTCAGGGACGGGACCTACCCGATGGTCGGCACACCGGAGGGGATCCTCATCGTCGACAGCGTGACGGGTGGAGGCTTTGCGTCGCCGGGTTCCATCTGCCTCGACAACAACGCAGACTGCCCGTCGATCCCGTCCACGTTCCCCGGCAACGGGCGCTATGCCGTCGTCGGAGAGGGGGCACTCCTCTCCTTCCCGAGCGTGGCCGTTCACGAGCTGGGCCATGCCCTGCAATGGCCCCACTCCAACTCCGGGAGCGGCGACGAATACGACAACCCGCTCGATCTGATGAGCGGCAACTCCACGACCGGAGGGTCGACCGAGCCCGACCCGTACGCCACGCTCTCCTACAACCGTCTGCAATCGGGGTGGGTGACGTCGACCGACGTGGTGCTCGCAAACGGCACGTTCCAGTCGCTGACGTTGCAGCCCTTCGACGTGCCCGGCATCCAGCTGTTCGCCATCGAGACCTCCTCGCAGGGCAGGTTCTACGTGTTCGGCGCTCGGACAACCAGTACTCATGACCCCTTGCCCAGCGCCTGGCAGGGGGTGGAGGTCTACGAGGTGGACTATTACTGCGATGAGCCGGCGTTCGGTGGTGGGATCTGCCCTGGCCTCTTTCGCAGCCACACGCAGCAGCCGCCCAGCCCCGCCGGCCTCGGACACGTACTCCAGCCGGGTGAGAGCATCGAGATCGAAGGTGTCACCGTCACGATCACAGCCGCAACGGGGACCGGGTACACGCTGACCTCCGATCCGGACCCAGGCGCCGCATCCGAGCCGAGCGCACCGGGCACGCCGACCGCATCGTCGGGCAACGAGCAGGCGAGCCTCACGTGGACGGCCGCCGCCGACGGGGGCTCCGTGATCCTCGGCTACGACGTGGAGGTCGAGAACCGTGACGGCGGGGGCAGCACGGTCTCCGAGGTCGGTCTGACCCTGTCGACGGTGGCGACGGGCCTGAGCAACGGCACCACCTACCGGGCGCGCGTACGCGCCACGAACGCAATCGGTGACGGACCGTGGTCCGGGTGGTCCGCCGACTTCACCCCCGGCACCGTTCCCGGTGCGCCGGGAACGCCACAGGTGAGCGCCGGCGGTGGATCGATTGGCGTCTCATGGCTCGCACCGACCAGCAACGGAGGCTCTTCCGTCACGAACTACCAGTTGCAGCTGGAGGATCGGTCGACTGCCGCGAGCTTCGTCATCGTCGTTGGAACCGCGCGATCTCACGTCGCCGAGGATCTGGAGTCGGGCCACCTCTATCGGGTGCGGGTGCGAGCGGAGAACGCCTTTGGTGTGGGCGCCTGGTCGAGCTGGTCCGAGTCGGTGCTGGCCGCGTCGCCCACACAGCCGCCCGCCCAGCCCCCATCTCCGAACCCGCCGCCGGTCGAGCCACCGATCACCTTCATCGACGAGGATGGCTCGGTGTTCGAAGCCGACATCGAATGGCTGGCTGCAACCGGAGTCACCAGGGGGTGCAACCCGCCCGTCAACGACCGCTTCTGCCCGAACGATACGGTGACGAGAGGACAGATGGCGGCCTTCTTGGTCAGGGCGCTCGGCTTGTCCGACAAGCTCGATGATCCATTCGTCGACGATGATGTATCGGTCTTCGAAGCCGACATCGAGCGGCTGGCGGCATCGGGTATCACCAGAGGATGCAATCCGCCCGTCGACGACCGCTTCTGTCCGGAGGATCCGGTGACCAGGGGGCAGATGGCGGCGTTCTTGGTGAGGGCCTTCGGGTACTCCTCTGACGGCGGCGGTGACTTGTTCGTCGACGACGATGGCTCGGTCTTTCGAGCCGACATCGACAGGCTGGCCACGGCAGGTGTGACACGAGGGTGCAACCCGCCCGTCAATGATCGTTTCTGTCCGACCGATGTCGTGTCCCGTGGCCAAATGGCAGCCTTCCTGCACCGGGCGCTCGGCTGAGCCGGACTTCGGCCTCCGGCCCGCGATGGTCGAGGCGGGCTCACGGTCAGAAGGCGGAGTACCCTGACTCCATGAGATACGTGGTCTTCACGGTCGCGGTGCTGTTGGCCATCGGATTGGTAACCGGCGCGGCGCCCATCGAAGTGATGATCACATGGTCGGTGGTGATCATTCTCGCCGTGGCCGCCTTCGGCGGCGCCCGCCGGAACAACCGAATACAGGCGCTTCGGCGGACGCTCTTCTTCAACGAATCCTTGATCTCCTATCGCGAGAGTGTCACAGATCACCCAAGAGGGGATCCACTGAACCCGGGCCTCTGATCGGAACGTTTGACGAGGTCGCCGGCCCGGACGGCGAAGGGTGACGTCTTCCCAATCCGCGATCCCTGGGCAACCGCCGTCCGGCCAAGTGCGGCGGCTTCGACTGTCACGTCTCGATGCGGTCGAGCACCCGGGTGGCCTCGGGGCATGCCCGGTGACCGTCGCACACCCAGGCGCAGTCGATTCTCTCACTCGTCCTCGGGCTCTCGCTGGCCGTCCTCCTGGAGCAGACGACCGTGGGCGACGCGTCCAAGGTGCTCGACGCCCACATGTCGCTCCTCGAATCACGATCATCAGGACGGACTTCCTGATGGACGACCGGACACGGGCGGTCGATCCGTGGCTCAATCGACTCCGAACAGAACGGCGGTGTGAGGCCCGAGGAGTCCGGTGAAGTCGACGGCGATGGCGATGCCATCATCGAGAGCAAGGGTGCCGACCCAGGAGTCGAAACCGGTCCCGATTCCGTGACTCGTCCAGCCGCCATCGATCTCCTCGTAGACCCAGATGATCCCGGGGTCCGAGTGCGAGCCTCCACACACGATCACGTGACCGTCGAGCCGAGCGGCGTCACCGAACCCGTCGCCGCCGGTCGCCACGGTTTCGCCGACCCATCCGCTGCCACTGCGGGTGTAGAGGTACACCGCCCCTGACGTGCCGGGGCCGGGTGTTGCCCCGTTGGCTGCCACGAGGACCCGTCCGTCGTCGACATCGACACTGGATCCGAAATTGTGGCCCGAAACCACCGGTGTGAGCGGGCTGATCGTCCATCCTTCCCCGTCCTCGGTGGCGATCGCCAATGATTCGCCGGCACCCCAGACGAGGTGGGGGCCGTCGAGATCCCGTACCGCTCCGGGCACATCCATGGAGAAGACCTCCGGAGTCCACTGCGAGCCGTCCCACTCGAGCAGCGCGTACCGGTTCGAGTCCAGGGTGACCGCAATCTTGTCACCAGAGATCACCACCCCCGCATCGAACTCGTCACCGACGATCATCGACGACAGCGACACGACTGTCTCATCCCATCCTGCGTCGGTTCTGGTGAAGACGTGGACGGCAGGTGGGTAGGCGGTCACGGCCACACGACCGCCCGAGGCGGCGACGTCGATCGGGGCCGACCCACCAGTCGCAGACATCAGGGGTCCCGAGACCCACCGGCCGAGCACCGGCTCGAGCACATAGATCGACCGCTCCTCGATGGTGGCGTCCGTTGTGTCGTACACCCTCAGGTCCATCAACGCCACGCCGCGGTCGTAGAAGTCTGCCGAGATCCAGCCGTAGGTGGGCTCGGGATGATCGGCATACGGCAGGGCGATCGACCACGGCGCCCCATCGAACACCGCCTCACGTGGAGGCGGAACGACGGGGGTGAGATGGAGTGCTCGGCCGAGGAACGATGCCATCTGCGCCCGGGTCACGGCCTGATCCGGGCAGAACATGGTGTTGGCCGGTGGGTTGCATCCCTTCGCCACACCTGCGGTCGCGATCTCGGCGATGTCATTCTCGAACTCCGATCCGTCGTCGTCGGTGAAGGTCGAGCGCGGGTCGGCGTTCAGGTCGAGTGCCCGCCGCAGGAAAGAGGCCATCTGGGCGCGCGTCACCGGGTCGTTGGGGCAGAACAGCGTGTTGAGCGGTGGGTTGCAGCCTTTGGTGATCCCGGCTGCCGCGATCGCCGCGATGTCGGCTGCGAACGGGGAGTCGGCTACGTCGCCGAATGGGTCGTCGTCCGAGGCCGCAAGATCGAATGCTCGGGTGAGGAAGGCGGCCATCTGTCCCCGTGTCACGATGTCGTCGGGGCAGTAGCGGATGTTCAAGGGCGGATCACACCCGCGCGTGACCCGGTCGGCGGCGATGGCTTCGATGTAGCCCTCGTGGACGTCGCCGTCGTCGTCGACGAACGTCCCACCGGGTGGGAGCTCTTCGTCGGACTGGGCGGTCGCGGGGATCCCGAGGGCGAGCACGACCACTGCCGCCACGAGGAAGCGAATCCATCGCAGCATCGGCACCCCTTTGGTCTCCTCCATCCTCATACCTGGAAGTGATGGCCGCTAGAGGACGACGCCCACAGTCGATGGATCGCTCACCGACCGCGGACTTGATCGCAAACAATTCTTGACAGAGTACGAAGTTGGGCAGATGATGAGGGTCATGTCGACGCACCCACCGGCCGGGCCTTCTGACCTCCTTCGCCAGCACGGCGTCCAGGTCACGGCGCAGCGTTTGGCGGTCTTGCGGGCCGTCTCCGGCCGGCCGCACGGCACGGCGGACGATGTCGCCGAGGCGGTCCGCGCCGAGATCGGTGCGATATCGCGCCAGGGGGTCTACGACGCACTCGCCATCCTGGTCGACAAGGGGTTGCTGAGGCGCATACAGCCGGCCGGGTCCCCGACCCGGTACGAGCACCGGGTGGGGGACAACCACCACCATCTCGTCTGCCGCAACTGTGGGCAGACGGTCGACATCGACTGTGCGGTGGGCGCCGCCCCGTGCTCGAGCCCCGGTCAAGACCATGGCTACGAGATCGATGAGGCCGAAGTGATCTACTGGGGTCGCTGTCCGGCATGTAGGGAAACCGATGACACCTGAGCCCGTCGGCAGGCGGGATTCGACGTTCCGCCACCACAACGGAGGAGAGACATGAGCAACGAAGAGCACGGCACCACCGTCACCAGCGACGAGCCGTCGACCGCCAAATGCCCGGTGATGCACACCGGTCATCAGCGGGTGGGCGGCACCGCCAACCAGCATTGGTGGCCGAACCAGTTGAACCTGAGAGTGCTCCGGCAGAACAATCCCCACGCCGATCCGATGGGCGAGGACTACGACTACGCCAAGGAGTTCAGCAGCCTCGAATTCGACGAGCTGGCGCGAGACGTCGACGCCATGATGACCGACTCGCAGGACTGGTGGCCTGCCGACTACGGCCACTACGGGCCTTTCTTCATTCGCATGTCGTGGCACGCGGCCGGGACCTATCGGACTCTGGACGGTCGTGGCGGTGGCGGGAGTGGTGCCCAACGATTCGCTCCTCTCAACAGCTGGCCCGACAACGTCAACCTCGACAAGGCGCGCCGGCTGCTGTGGCCGATCAAGCAGAAGTACGGTCGCAAGATCTCATGGGCCGACCTGCTCGTCTTCGCCGGGAACCGTGCGATGGAGACGATGGGCTTCACAACCTTTGGGTTCGGCGGGGGCCGCGAGGACATCTGGGCGCCGGAAGAAGACGTCTACTGGGGCCCCGAGACCACATGGCTCGGTGACGAGCGCTACACCGGCGACAGGCAACTCGAAAACCCGCTCGGCGCGGTGCAGATGGGCCTCATCTACGTGAATCCCGAAGGCCCCAACGGCAACCCGGATCCGATCGCAGCCGCCAGAGACATCCGTGAGACGTTCAGCCGCATGGCCATGAACGACGAGGAGACCGTGGCGCTCATCGCCGGCGGTCACACCTTCGGCAAGACCCACGGAGCTGCCGACCCCGACGAGTACGTCGGTCGCGAGCCCGAGGCTGCCGGGATCACCGAGCAGGGGCTCGGATGGGCCAGCACCTACGGCACCGGCAAGGGCGACGACACCATCTCGAGCGGCCTGGAAGGTGCGTGGACCGCAGACCCGGTGCGCTGGGACAACGGCTACTTCGAGTTGCTGTTCAAGTACGAATGGGAGCTCACGAAGAGCCCTGCAGGTGCGTACCAGTGGAGTCCGAAGGACATCGCCGAGGAGGACATGCCGCCTGCGGCCCATGACCCCTCGAGGAAGGTCCTCCCGATGATGGCGACGACCGACCTCTCATTGAAGTTCGATGCCGTCTACAAGGAGATCTCCCAGCGGTTCTACGAGAACCCCGACCAGTTCGCCGACGCCTTCGCCCGCGCCTGGTACAAGCTGCTTCATCGTGACATGGGGCCGGTCTCGCGGTACCTCGGTCCATGGGTGCCCGACGAGGAGCTGTTGTGGCAGGACCCGGTCCCGGCGGTCGATCACGAGCTCGTCGATGTCGCCGACATAGCGGCTCTCAAGGCCAAGGTCCTTGCCTCGGGCCTCTCGGTTTCTCAGCTGGTCTCGACCGCCTGGTCGTCGGCCTCGACCTACCGCGACACCGACAAGCGCGGCGGAGCCAACGGAGCCCGGATCCGCCTCGCCCCGCAGTCGGGGTGGGACGTCAACGTTAGCTCCGGGGTCTCGTCGGTGTTGAGCGCTCTCGAGGGTATCCAGCAGGAGTTCAACGCCTCGCAGGCAGGTGGAAAGCGAGTGTCGCTCGCCGATCTGATCGTGCTCGGCGGTTGCGCCGCTGTGGAGCAGGCAGCGAAGAACGCCGGTCACGAGGTGGAGGTCCCGTTCTCGCCGGGGCGGACAGACGCCTCGCAGGAGCAGACCGACGTCGAGTCGTTTGCGGTTCTCGAACCGACCGCCGACGGGTTCCGCAACTACTTGCAGAAGGGTGCTCCCTACGCCGCAGAGCACATGTTGGTGGACAAGGCCTTCATGCTGAATCTGTCCGCGCCTGAAATGACGGTGCTGGTGGGCGGCATGCGCGCCCTCGACGCCAACGTCGGGGGCGCAAAGCACGGGGTGCTGACCGGGCGGCCGCAGACGTTGACCAACGACTTCTTCGTGAACCTGCTCGACATGGGCACCGAGTGGAAGCCGGTGTCGGAGACCGAGGACGTCTTCGAGGGCCGCGATCGGAACACGGGCGAGGTCAAGTGGACGGGAACCCGCGTCGACCTCGTGTTCGGCTCGGACTCTGAGCTGCGGGCCCTGGCCGAGGTCTACGGCACCGATGACGCTCAAGAGAAGTTCGTGCGCGACTTCGTCGCCGCATGGGACAAAGTGATGATGAACGACCGCTTCGACCTGAGGTGATCTGAGTCGGCACTCGATCGGCACGAGGAGGGGGCCCAGTGGCCCCCTCCTCGCTTGCCGGGTCGGTTCTGTCAGCGCCACTCGAACGTGAAGGCAAGCGGATCCGGCGGTGTGAGTGGCCACATCTCCCCATCGGCGATCCGCGCCACCCACACCTGGCGGAGGAGCGGATCCTCGACGCCATTGACGTCCCATACGAGTGCGATCCCCTTGCCGTCAGGAGACCATGCGAGCGTGCCGGGGGCGCCACCCGCCAGGTCGACGATCATCTCCGGTTCGCCGCCGTCGGCGTCCACGATGTGAAGGGTGGTTTCTGTCGTGGACTCGTCGAGCTCGAGATACGCGAGGGAGGTGCCGTCGGGCGACCACGCCATGTTCGTCACGTACCCGGCTCGTGTGACCAGAATCTCCATCCCGGCGCTCGGGTCTGCCGCGACGATGGAGGACTCCCCGGTGCCGTCGGCTCCGCCACGGGTTCTATCCGAGTGGTAGGCGAGCCGCTTGCCGTCAGCTGACCATCTCACGAGGTCCAGCCTGGCGTCGGGGTGCGAGAAGGTGCTCACCTCCGCACCGTTGGCGTCGATCACCGTGACGGTTTGTCGGTCTTCGGTGACTACTGCTGCCGTGCCCTGCGCCGACCACACAACCCCGAGGTCGCCGCTCATCGTGATGATCCGCCTCAGCGACGCTGTTCGGACGTCGACCGACCACAGCGACGTGGCTTCGTCTTCCGAGGCCGAGAACCAGATGGTCGCGCCATCCGCCGACCAGGAGAATGCGTGGTCGAACGAGGCCCCCACGTCCAGCCAGTCGGGAGTCAGCGGTCGCTCGACGCCTCCCGCGAATGGCATCGTGAAGAGGCGCCTCCGGCAGTCGGGAGACTTCGGGTTGCCTTCGGGGCAGAGGCGAAGCAGGTCGACGTAGGCGATCGTGCGTGTGTCCGGCGACATGGTCGGCTGCCAAACCCACTCCGACAGGACCACGCTCGGAACACGCACGTCGTCGAGGGTTGCGAGTTGGACCAGTCCGAAGCTCGCACCCGGAGAACCGAGCACCATGCGACCGTCGAATGGGTCCGGAGGAGACCTGGTCTGCAGATGGAGTGCCCGCGCCAGGAAGCCGGCCATCTGGGCGCGGCTCACTGCCTCGTCGGGGCAATATCGGATGTTGTAGGGCGGATCGCAACCTTTGGTGATGCCGGCGTCGGCGAGCGCGTCGATCGCCGCCTCGAATATCGAGCCCTCGTCGTCCACGAAACGGTCCGTCGTGGTCGCGTCGAGTCCGAAGGCGCGCACGAGCATCGCTGCCATCTCGCCGCGATTCATCGCGCGTTCACCGCAGAACTCATCGTTGTCGGGCGGGTTGCAACCCTTCGCCCATCCAGCAGCTTCGATGGCGCCCACGCTCGCGGCGTGGACGCCGGTGACGTCGGTGAATCCGATCGGGTCGGCCGGCGTGATGCCCGTGGCCCTTGTCAGGAACGTTGCCATCTCGTAGCGGGTGACCGGCGGGTCCGGGCAGTAGTAGGACTCGGTGCATCCGACCGTGATTCCATCATCGGAGATCGCTTCGATTGCACCCTCGAAGACGTTTCCGTCGTCGTCGAAGTACGTCCCGCCGGGCGGGAACGGTGACGGGTCGGCGCGCGCCGTCAGGGTGCCGGCTGCGAGAAATGCCGTCATCAGCAGACCCATTCGGATGGCCGCGTTCGGCTTCGTCATCCTGTCTACCGACAGTACGCGCCCGCGATCCGGTCTGGCGCACCGGTCAGATTCCGGAAAGCCCGTCGGTCGCTTCGCCGTCCATCTCCTCACGCAGACGGACCGGGCCCTGGTCGGCCGCACGCTTGCCTTCGACGCTCGCGTACACCGCGCGGAATCTGTCCATGTCGGCTGTGACTTCGCCCGTGAGCATGATCGGCGGAGCGAAGCCGCCCACCTTGCGCCGATAGTCGAGGTACGAGGGAACCACCGGTACGTTGGCGCCGCGGGCGATGTGGTAGAAGCCCGACTTCCAGTACTCCGCCCTCGACCGGGTCCCCTCCGCCGGGATTGCGAGCAACAGTCGATCTGCGGCTGCGAATGCCTCCACCATCTGCTCGACCACGTTGTGGGCGGCATGGCGCCGTACCGGGATGCCACCGAGCCCTCGCATGATCGAGCCGAAAGGGGCTCGGAAGATCGCGTCCTTTCCCATCCACGAGATCCGGATGCCCAAGGCACCGGCCATCGCCAACATGAAAACGAGGTCCCAGTTCGACGTGTGAGGGGCTGCGATCACCACACATTTGGGAGCGTCAGGTGGGCCGCCGACGACCTTCCATCCCGTCAGGCGGAGGAACGCTCGGCACAAGGCGCGAATCATGGGGGCCGCTCCAGTCGCGAAAGGTGGGGGCTGCATCTCCGAGTGTATCGAACGTGCCTGGTTGCACGCTCCTGAACGTGTGACGGACCAGCTTCCCGCCGTGTACTGCACCCACGCCCCCCGGGGACTCGGAGCGCGGGCGCGCACGAGCCGCTGTCGCAGTGCGGTTGGGTGTGCAGGTTCCTGGAGGAGCCGACCGGCCAGGCATTCTCGGGTGGTTCGTCGCCGGGTCATGCGACCACGAGGAAGGCCCCGGTGTACTCCGGGGCCTTCCTCGTTCCTGGGGCAGTCCGTCCCCATGCCCGATCGTGCAACCCGTATGTGTCCGCATCAGGCTCCACCCCTCACAAGAAAATTCTGAGGGTTCGAGGAGGGTTCGGACATGTAGGTTGCAAGCACCAGAGTGGAGCGTCGCGTGACGGCTGCTTCGACGACAAATCATGATTTCAGGGCATTGTTCGACGCGCACCACCGGACTCTGCTGGCCTACTGCATGCGAAGGCTCCCTGTCGAAGACGCCAACGAGGCCGTAGCGGAGATCTTCCTGGTGGCACTTCGACGACCCGACCAGGTGCCGGGCCGGGACGAGGCGCTCTTGTGGCTCTATGGCGTGGCGCGCAACGTTGTTCGGAACCTGCAGCGGAGCGGCCGGCGGAGCATGGCGCTCGCCGTCCGCCATGCAGCTTTGGCTGTCGAGGATGTCGACGGCCCCGAGGTCGTCGTTCTCCGGAACGAGGCACAGCGTGAGGTGCTGGCTGCGATCAGCGCGCTCCGCCCAGACGATCAGGAATTGGTTCGCCTCAAGGTGTGGGAGGGCCTGTCGAATGAGGCGATCGGCACGATCCTCGGCATCACGCATCGTGCCGTTGAAGCCCGTTACACGAGGGCACTCAAGAAGCTATCGAAGATCCTGAAGGGCGGCCGGCGAGCCGCACTGAGCAGTCCCCCCTCGACCGAGACCGGGGAGGTTGTCTGATGACCGACATGAACGCAATCGTGGAGCTGATCGAGTCTGCCAACGCAGTCCCGTCGCCAGACTCGCTCCCGGACGGCGCGCTGTCCTCAGCCGAACTCCTCACACGTATCGACGAGAGGAACACCGCAATGACCGACACGACGACCCGCCGCCCACCCAGCGACCCGCGTCCCGAGCCCAGAGACGGCTGGCGCCGTGGCCGTGGACCGCTCATCGCCATCGCCGCGGCGATGGCTATCGCCCTTGTGTTCGCGATCACCACCAGTTTCGATACAGGAAACGACCGCCAGCCGGTTGCCGACACTTCTGCAACGACCACGCCTGCACCCACCTCGACGACGGTGGCCACGCGTGCGGCCAGCGCCCTGTCCGCCGATACACCGCTCCTCGAGGTGGTCAGAGTGTTCCAAGCGCGCTTCGACCTCGGCGACGTGTCCGGGTACGAGGCGATCTTCGATCCCGCCTCGGGATACGTGAGTGGCTCCGACGCCCAAGCCTCTTGGTTTGTGGCCGTCACAGGGCTGCAGCACGAGCGTGACTGTGAATTGGCGAGCGACACCCAGGTTCGCTGCCTCGAGCGCGTCGTGTCTGGCCTCGAGCCCGGTGCGGCGAGTGACGAGTACACGACGCTCTGGAACGGAGCCGACGGCTACATCTCCTCGGTCGAGGTGTCCGACGTGGCGCCCACCGAGTTCTTCGATCCGACCAACGGTCCAGGGGTCGCTGCATATCGAGATTGGCTCGAGCGGATCAACCCTGATGCGTTCGCCGAGTTGTTCATCGACGGGCTCACCATGAAGCTCGACACGGAGGATGCCAGGGCGGGTCACCGCCAATTCGTGCCGTTCTTCCTCACATCGACCGGACCGCGTGCAGAGCAGGCGTTGCCTGCCGACACGCCTCTCCTCGACGTGGTTGCCACGTTCCAGGAGCGGTTCGATACAGGAGATGTGGCTGGATACGAGGCGATCTTCCATCCGATGTCCGGTTATGTGAGTGGGCAGGACGCCGAGACCTCGTGGTTCGGGGCCGTAACCGGAATGCAGCATGAGCGTGACTGCACCGTCGTCGGCGAAACGCAGGTTCGA
Source organism: uncultured bacterium (assembly GCA_963785075.1). GTDB lineage: Bacteria > Actinomycetota > Acidimicrobiia > Spongiisociales > ZC4RG35 > JAOUGY01. The sequence continues at coordinate 35,871 of CAWATW010000009.1, read as the reverse complement.
TGTGTGGAACGGGCCGTGTCTGGTCTCGAGCCAGGGACGATCAGTGACCAGTTCGTCACCTTGTGGAACGGAGCTGATGGCTATATCTGGAGTATCGACTTCCCCGACGGTGCACCGGTCGAGTTCAATGATCCTTCCAGTGGTCCGGGTGTCGCTGCATACCGGGATTGGGTCGAGGCGAACGCCCCGGACCAGTTCGCCGACATGTTCGTGGACGGGCTCAGGATGAAGCTCGACACAGAGGTGGTGCGCGAAGCTCACCGCAATCTCGTGGCACAGTACGTGACCGCCATCGGCGGTTGACTCCAATCCGGAACGCCGACCCCCGGGGACGACCCGGGGGTCGGCTGAGATCCGGGTTTTCGCGCACAAAGTGCGTGAATAACGCACCTTTTGTGCGCGAAAACGGGTCTGGGTCTTGCGTGGGACCCGTGCCGCTCAGGCTCGAATCCGTACGTTCGTCGGGTCGTACAGCGGGCGGAGTGACACCACTGCCGGGAAGCGGTTGCCGGCGATCTCGACCTCCCACCGGGAGGCGTCGATGGCGGTCTGTGTGATCGGGTCGTCGCCCGAGATCATCGCCAGTCCCACCGCTCCGCCGAGGGTGAAGCCGTACGACGCTGACCGGACGTAGCCGACCGCAATGCCGTCCCTGTACACCACTTCGCCATGGAACATCAGCGGCCCGGGGTCGGTGACCAGAACCTGTACGAGCCGAGTGGTCAAGGGGCCGGAGGCTTTGGCGGCAGCTGCCGCATCGCGGCCGATGAATCCCCCTGGCTTTTCGAGGTCGACTGCGAATCCGAGCCCCGCCTCCCAGACGGTGTCCGTGTTGTCGATGTCGTGGCCGTAATCCCGATAGGCCTTCTCCATCCGCAGGCTGCCGAGTGCCTTCAGGCCGGCATGTGTGAGGTCGAACCCTTCTCCTTCGGACACGATGCGGTCGTACACGTCGACCGCCTGATCCGCCGGCACGTACAGCTCGTACCCGAGCTCGCCGACGTACGTGATCCGGATGCACAGCACCCGGGCAGAGCCGATGGCGACCTCCCGGGCGGCCCGGAACGGGAACTCGGCGTTGGACAGATCGGCCGTGACCACCGACTGCAGGAGCTTGCGCGACCGGGGACCTTGCACGTTGATCTGGGCGTATCCGGAGGTGGCGTCGGTGATGGTGACGCGTTCGGATGGAAGCGCGTGGCGGCGCATCCACGTCTCGACGTGGCGGTGCGCGGTGTCGGTGGCGACGACCCAGAACCGATCGTCGTCGAGCATGGTCACCGTGAGGTCTGCCTCGAGCTTCCCGGCCTCGTCGAGCCACTGCGTGTAGGTGATGAAGCCGGGTTCGCCGGCGACCCGGTTCGCCGAGATCCGTTCGAGAAGCGCGCCGGCATCGGGGCCTTCGACCCGGAACTTGGACATGAACGACATGTCCATCACCACAACACCGTTGCGCGCCGCCTCGTGCTCCGCCTGCCAGTACGGGAACCAGTTCTCCCGGCCCCACGACAGCCGATCGACGGCGGGCTCTTCACCTTCGGGGGCGTACCAGTCCGCACCCTCCCACCCGCTCACCTCGCGGAAATAGGCGCCGCGGGCGGCGAGTCGGTCGTGTACGGGTGACAGCTTGGCGCCGCGTGCCGTCTGCATCGACCGGTTCGGATAGTGACATTGATAGACCATCCCGAGCGACTCCACCGTGCGTTGCCGCCGATAGTCGGGATCGGTCTGATAGGGGAGCAGCCGGTCGATGTTGATCCCGGTGACGTCGGTGTCGGGACGTCCGTCGACGATCCATCTGGCGACCAGCCGGCCGAGGCCCCCGGCGGTGAGGATTCCGATCGAGTTGAGGCCGGCTGCGACGAAGTAGTTCCGTAGTTCGGGCGCTTCGCCCACGACCGGGGCGAGGTCGGGCGTGAAGCTCTCGGGGCCGCAGAAGAACTTCCGGATGCCCGTCTCGTGAGCGATCGGGACGCGGTTCATGGCGGTCTCCAGGTAAGGCCCCATGCGGTCCCAGTCCGGTGAGATCTCACCGAACGAGAACGTCTCCGGTATGCGATCCACGTTCCATGGCGCGCACTCCGGCTCGAACAAGCCAATCATCAGCCCTCCCACCTCTTCGCGGTAGTAGGCGTGTGAGGCGGGGTCCTCGACCACCGGCCATGATCCGTCGATCTCCGGGATCTGTTCGGTGATGAGGTAGTAGTGCTCGGCGGCCTGGAGCGGGATGGTGACGCCGGCTTCGTCGCCGAGTTGGCGCGCCCACATCCCGGCACAGTTGACGACGTATTCGGCCTCGATGTCGCCCCTCGGCGTGCGCACACCGGTCACTGTGCCCCGGTCGGTGAGGATGCCGGTCACCGGCGTACCCTCCACGATGCGAACCCCCCGCCGGCGGGCGCCGGCGGCAAGCGACATCGTGGCGTCGACCGGGTTGACCCGACCGTCTTCGGGAACGAAGAACCCGGCGAGGATGTCGTCGGTGCGGGCGAGAGGGAATCGATCGCGGACCTCGTCCGGCCCGATCTCGTGGACGGCGACACCGCAGAACCGGTTGAATGCGGCAACTCTCCGGTACTCCTCCAGCCGGTCGGAGTTGGCGGCCAACTCGATGAACCCGACCGGCTTGAAACCGGTGCTGAGCCCCGTCTCGGCTTCGAGCCGTGCGTACAGGTCACGGGTGTACAGGCGCATCTCGGTCGATGTCGACGACATCGAGCCGAATGTGACCATGAGCCCGGCTGCGTGCCACGTCGTTCCCGAAGTGAGGCGGTCCCGTTCGCACACGACCACATCGGTCCAGCCGACCTCGGCCAGGTGATAGGCGACGCTGACGCCGATGATGCCTCCGCCGACGATCACGACTCGGGCGCGGTCCGGGATGTCGGGGGCAAGGTGGGTCGCCATGGTCACAGCTTGCCACCACGAGCGGCCCCCCGGGTCATCGGCGCCCCGGCGGGAGCGGGGGTCACGGGTGGATGTATTCCGGAGCCAGCACGTCCGCCTCTGCCAGCGAGGTGCGGATGTCGACGTCGGCCTTGGGTGCCACGTCGGGACAGAAGCGGCGGGTGGCGGCTTCGAGAGCCTCCCGAACTTCGGTCACGACTCGTTCGGCGTCGCTACGGTCGCATTCGATGACCACCGAGTCGTGGACCGTCTGGACGGGCCGGGCGCTCGGGATGGCCGCCAACCGCCGGTGCATGTCGGCGTAGGCGACCAGCATGATGTCGGCGACGCCGCCTTGGATTGGTGCGTTGCGCCAGGCGTTGACCATCGTCGACACTCGCTCACGGGCCGCGCGAGCCAGACACGCGTGAGCCGCTTGCTCGCCGAGCTCGGCGGAGATCGTCTCGACGAAGAACCGGCGGAGGCGACGCGCTTCGAACAGCCGCTCTATCTCGGAATCTCTTGGCTGACCATGGGGGAGCTCGAACCCGTGGTCGAGCTCGAACCGTCGACGAACCTCGGCGAACCCGGGTTCGTCGGACCGGACCGCTGCGATCACGGTTGCGAGGAACAGCCGATCGAGGTGCAGCTCGAATTGCTGGCGTCGGCCGGCGAGTGTCCGGCTGGAGAACCGGAATGGGCTGCCGCCCGGGACGAGTGCCACCGGGGCGGAGTAACGGAGCAGCCACTCGACGTCGTCTCGAAGGACGTCGACATCCGATCCGATCCGGTCGGGGTGCTGCTCGACGATCTCCTCGGCGGTCGGCCAGCGGTTCAGGGTCTCTCGTAGCTCCCGTCGGATGGCGTAGACGTCGCGGAATCCGCGGGCGAGGCGCATCGACATCGGCCAGTCGATGGCGGCGGTCTCCTCGCTGATCTGACGGATCTCGGCAATACGAGTCTCAGCCCAGGCGGCGGTGCCCGGGTAGGTTCGACGGTACTGGGCGAGCAGCTCCGCGGCCTCGTCGGTGGTGGTCGGGGTTCCCTCGCTCGTGAGTGACCGACCGAGCGCCGCCGGTCCCGATCCGTAGGCGATCCCGAAATTGAGCGCCTTGGCGATCTGCCGCAGCCGCTTGAACCGTGTGGGATCGATGCGGGCTAGCTCGTCGGGGTCGAACCCGAACATGGAGGCGGCGGTCGTCACATGGACGTCGTCTCCCCGAGCGAAGGCCAGTCGGAGGGGCTCGTCGTCGGCCACCTGCGCGAGATAGCGGAGCTCGGCCTGGCTGAGGTCGGCGTGAACGAACACTCGATCCGGGTGGTCGGGTCGCAAGTATGGCTTCATCCGGGGCGTGAAGTTCTGGGCATTGGGGTTTCGGCTGGCCAGCCGCCCGGTGTTGGTTCCGACCACCTGCAGATATTGGGGTCTGAGGCGACCGTCGGGATGGAGGTGCTCGGCGATCGAGTCGCCGTAGGTGGTGAGGATCTTCGCCTGGTTGCGGAACTCGAGCAGCGTCTGGCACAGTTCGCCGCCGATCTCCTTCAGCACCCCGGCCCTCAGCGAGTCGCCGCCGGTGAGGAGCCGGGCATCCCCGTCATGGCTGAGGGTCCATGCCCGGACCTCCGGCTCCGCCCACCGGTTCAGCACCTCGCGCACCTGCGGGTCCGACGCCGGGTTCCACGCGGGCTCCACCACCTGGTCGAACAGCGTGGCCTGGCCACCCCCGGTGAGCATGGCCAACCGATCGATCACCGACCGATGCTGAGCTTCGATGCGCTCCAGCTCCGATCGCCAACCATGCCAGTCGAATGGCAGACCCGTGCGCTCCATCTGGTCGAGAAACGGGCGTGCCTGCTGTTCGATCTGGCAGATCTCGGAGAGTCGAGCGCGCTCGATCTGGGAGCGGATCTCGTCGGCAACCCACAGGGTGTGGAGGGCGTCGGCCGCCGCATAGGAGATCTGTTCAGGGGTCAGGTCGTCGGTGGCGGTGTAGGACAGCTGGACGGTTCCCTTGCCCTCGGCGTCGATGCCCAGATAGTGCGAGGTCGCCCACGCCAGCCCGTGATACCACGTGAACCCGCTCCGTCCCTGGTGGATCAGGGCGTCGGCCAGCTGGGCGTCCCACCACGTGATCCCGGGCGTGGTATCCGAGGAGTGCCACACGGCGGCGTCGATCACTCGGGCGTCGAAGTTGGCATTCCAGGCGTCGGCGGTCACTCCGGCGAGGACGGGACCGAGCAGCGTGGGGTCGACATCTCGGGCATCGATGACGAAGGCTCGTTCACCGGACGCCGACCGGGTGGCGATCGACATGACACGCAGTTGGCCCTTGCGGGGCCCGTCGATCGGCACTTCGGTGTCGATGGCCACACGGCTGGCGTCGACCAGGACTTCCTGGACGTGATCGAGCTGCTCGGCCCGGCGCACCAGCGTGGAGGCGACATCGGCGGAGTCTCGACTCATCGGCGCGACCCTAACGGCGGGGACGGCGCGTCCGCCGAACGAGTCTCACTGCAGGATCAACGCCACGGTTCTGAGGAGCCGCATCCACTCGGCGAGGATCACGCCCCCGGCAACGAACGCAGCCGATCGCGTCGGCCACACAGCCGGCTGGTGACCCATGATCCTTCGGACCCACAAGGGAACGGTGAACGCCGAAAGCGCCGCCAGTTCGAGGGTCAGCCACGGGTCGTCGAGCACGCTCACGATCATGAGCGTCCCGACGATCGCTGCACCGGCCATCCCAAAGGATGTGAGCAGGGCGCTACTCAGGATCGTCGACGTCCGCTCGATCCTTTCGATCTTGTGGTCCAGGGCGACGATCGTCACACCGGCGACTGCGGACAAGACCGGATAGAGCACGACGTTCATGATCACCGGCCGCAATATGACGAAGTCGATGTTGTCGGCCCGGACGAACGCATTGCCCCCGATGGCGGCCGCAGCGACGCCTGCCAGGAGGAATCGTCGCTTCTGGGGGAGGTGGTCCTTCAACAGAGCCCAGTAGCCACCGGCGATGATCGACCCGAAGACCCCTCCGAAGAGCACGAAGCCGAGCGACCCGTCGAGGCTGATATGGCCGATCTGAAAGCCGTCGCCGGTCAACATCAGCCGGGTGTTCGAGTCGTTGATGATCGCCATCGCCCCCGAGAGACGCATCGCCAACCGGCCTCCGATCCCGAGAACCAGGACCCCACCGATGAGCGCGGCGAGCCCGGCGATGCCGATCCGCCGACCGACGGACAGTCCTCGGGACACGCCGGCATGAGAGGTGGTCATGCCATTGAGACGAACAAGTCGGGTGTGAGGGGTGACTTCGCCGGAAGGAGGCTCGCCCATCTGATGGCCCGGGCGGGCACCGTGCGTTCGGCCCTTTGTCTCGATCGCTCGGTCCATCCACCACCGGGCTCTCCGTACGCGGGCGCTCCGCAACCAGGCGTAGGCTGCCCCGGATGAACGTGATCGAGTGGCTTCTCGACGGCGATCCTGCCATCCGCTGGCAGGTGATGAGCGACCTGCAGGATGCGCCTCCGGGTGACGTCGCCGCCGAGCGAGCACGCGTCGAGTACGAGGGATGGGGCGCCCGCCTCTTGGGTCTGGAGGATCCCGACGGCCTGTGGGATGGCGGTGCCTGCTTCCCTGGGACATACCGTGGCGGTGAACCAGGTCAGCCGTGGACGGCGACGATGCACACGTTGCAGACGCTGCAGATCCTCGGGCTCGATCCGGCTTCTGAGTCTGCTCGCAGGGCGATTGCCCTCGTCGCCGAGAACGGGCGATGGGAACACGATGGTCAGAGATATTTCGATGGCGAGGTCGAGCCGTGCATCAATGGGAGAACCATCGAGGCCGGCGCCTACTTCGGCGTGGATGTGGCGCCGATCGTCGAGCGCATCCTGGAGGAGCGGCTCGATGACGGCGGTTGGAACTGTGAGGCCGAAAACGGATCCATTCGATCCTCGATCGACACGACGATCAACGTACTGGACGGGTTGCTGGAGTTCGAACGTGCCACGGGCGGGTCGGACGACGTCCGTGAGGCACGGCGCAGCGGCGAGGAGTATCTGCTCGAACGGAGGCTGTTCCGCCGCAAGAGCACAGCTGGGGTCGTCGATCCGGCCTACCTCGAGTTCGCGTTTCCGTTCTACTGGCACTACGACGTGTTGCGTGCTCTCGACTACTTCCGTCGATCGGGGGCCGGACCTGATCCGCGCATGTCCGAAGCCGTGGATGTCGTCCGGTCGAAGCGGCAAGCCGACGGCCGGTGGCAGCTCGATCGGATCCATGCGGGTCGTGTCCACTTCGACCTCGAGGACGGAGGCATGCCCAGCCGCTGGAACACGCTTCGTGCGCTGCGGGTGCTCGACTGGGGGGACGTCTCCGGCTGGCGTCGGCGCGGCTGACCCGGCCGACTCGGGTGGCACCACGTTCTCGTTGCGCCAGGGACGCGTCGTTGGTCATCCCGGGCCCGTACAGGTCGACGACGACATCAGGACGCATTCGGGCAGCGCACCTCCGAGCGTGGCGCCGATCCACGACACACCTCATCGGTCACTGCCAGAGACAGCGCCGATCACGGATCGAGCGCAGGGGCCTCGCAAGCCCTGGCGTACCCTCGGGCACTGGAACCATTCGGTCGAAACCCCGCCGGAAGTCACACGTGAGGCTCACCGGCACGGATGAGCGTCGAGTTGTAGAGTCGCCGACAAGGCTCGTGCTGGCACGCGCGCTCCGCAAGCAACCCATCAGAGGCTCAGAATGGCGCACGAATCGCTCAAGATTTTTCTGTCCTACTCGCATGTGGACTACGAATGGCAGCGCAAGATCACAGCCGAGCTCCTACTCCTCGGCATCACCGTTTGGGCCGATCGTGAGATCAAGCCTGGCGATGCGTGGCAGAGCGAGATCGAGGAAGCCCTCGCATCTGCGGACATCATCCTGCTGCTGATCAGCCGTGATTTCCTCACATCGGATTTCGTCACGACACAGGAACTCCCAGCCGCGCTGAAGCGCGTACAGGAGGAGGAGTTTCCACCTCGAGTCATTCCGGTGTTGTTGCGGGAAACGACATGGAAGAAGCTGTTCGGGATCGAGAACATTCACGCAATCCCTCGGTTCGAGCGGTGGGTCGCCAACATCGGAGCCGAAGACAACTACTGGCCGAATGAAGATGCTGCGATACGCGCCGTCGCCAAGGAATTGGAAGAAGTCGTCGAGGAAATCGAGCGTGAACACGAGCAGCGGCGCGCCGACGAGGCCGACTATCGCATGCGCGTTGCCGAAACATTGTCCGATGACGACGTGATCAGTCCCTATGAGCGGCGAAGCCTCGAAGAGGAACGGACCCGCCTCGGCCTCTCAGAGAAGGTCGCCAAGGAGATCGAAGACAGCGAGATGCGACGGCACGATGCCGAGCTCGAGAAGATCAGGGCCTACGAAGCCGAGATCGAGTTTGCGATCAACGATGTGGGGCTGCCCTTCGATCAGAAGACGCAGGAGGAGTTGAAGAAGCGCAAGGCGAAGCTCGGTCTGAAGGACGACGACGTCGTCGGTCTCGTGGAGCGGGTTGCGGCTCGCCTGGAGTCGGAGAAGGCGGCTCAGGATGCGGCTGCTGCGGTGCAGACGCAGCAGGAGCAAGAGGCGGAAGCGATCCGTGCCCAGGAAAGAGCGAAGGAACACGAGGCCGAGCGGAGAGAAGCGGCCCAGCGGGCCGAACAGGAAGCCGAGACGCTGCGGGCCGAACAAGCGGCCGCGGCACTCCAGGCTGAGGAAGATGCGGCGGTGCGGCGCACCGAGGAGGAGGCTGCGGCCAACCAAGCCGAGGAAGCGGCAATCGCTGCAGAAGCGGCCCGTGGGACCGAGGAATCGTGGATCGCCGACCTGACGGCCCTGCTGTCGGGCTTCTCGGAACTCCCCGACGCGCTATTCGTCGCTCCTGACATTCCCGGCCGCAAGACGGACAGCGCCTACGAGCGCTACGGGGTTCCCCGTGACGAATCCATCCTCGGATTGATCGACGAGACGGCATTCGGGTCGGCGAAGGTCGGGTTGGCGTTCGGGGTTCGTTCGATGTGGTTCAAGAACGCTTCGCTGTCGGTATCGACCGGATCTCACGAGGTGGATTACGAAACGTTCGCAACTCTGCGCGTCGAGCAGGCCGGCGCCCACGAGGTTGCGTTCGGTGATGACCTGTCTTACAACTCGTTGAAGGCGGAACCTGCCGCAGCACTGCTGCAGTCACTCCAGGCGCTCATCAGGGAGCGATACGGCATCCCCGCCCGATCACCCGCCCCTCGTGCGATCGCCCATTGGGGGATCGGGCAGCGGGTCTTCGCCCTTTGGGACGATTCCTTCTACTACCCGGGCACCATCGTCGGGATGGCCGGCGATGACTTCGACGTCAGGTTCGACGACGGCGACGAGTCGCTGGTGGGCCAAGAAGAGCTGGCTCCCATCGAGATCGAAGTCGGAACTCGCGTGTCCGCCCGCTACGGAGGTCTCGACAGCTACTACCCAGGTCAGGTGGATCGACGCGAGGGCGAATCGATCCACATCAAGTTCGACGACGGCGATGAGGAGTCCACCACCATCAGTATGATCCGAATCGAGCTGCCCTGAGCCCTGATCGCTGGATCGGAACATGGACGAGGTCACCGTCGCGGTCGCCGGCGAAGAGATCACGATCACCCATCCGGGCAAGGTGATGTTCCCAAAGCAGGGGTGGACGAAGCTGGAGGTGGTGGAGCACTTCCTGACCTGTGTCGACGGAGCGCTCGCAGGCGTGTTCGGTCGGCCGACGATGTTGAAGCGCTGGCCGAAAGGTGTGGGGGAGAAGCCCTTCTTTCAGAAGCGGGCACCGAAGTCGGCGTCGGAACGACACTTCGTGGAGTTCCCCTCCGGGCGCACGGCTGGATATCTGGTGCCGCGCACGCCGTACGACGTCATCTGGATGGCCCAGCTCAACTGCGTGGATCTGAACCCTTGGCCCACCAGGGTGGAGCACGTCGAGTTCCCCGACGAACTCCGCATCGACCTCGACCCCACGCCAGAGGCAACGTGGTCCGACGTCCAGGCGACGGCGCTGCACGTCGAAGAGGTGCTCCACGACCACGGTCTGACGGGATACCCCAAGACCTCCGGGTCCAAGGGGATTCACATCTATGTGCGGATCGAGCCGCGGTACTCGTTCCTCGACGTACGGCGGGCGGCGCTGGCGTTCGGGCGAGAGGTGGCACGTCGCCGGCCCGATCTCGTCACCACCGAATGGTGGAAGGAGAACCGGCACGGGGTGTTCATCGACTACAACCAGAACAGCAGGGATCGGACGGTTGCCAGCGCCTACTCGGTACGTCCAACCGGATGGGTATCGGCGCCGTTGCGTTGGGACGAGGTTCCCGACGCCGAGCTCGGGGACTTCCCGATGAACGCCTTTGCCCGGCGGTACGAGGCTGTAGGTGACCTGATGGAGCCGATCGACGACGTCGCTTTCGATCTCGAGTCCCTCCTGGAGCTGGCGCGGCGAGACGAGGCCGGTGAGCTGGCGGGTGAGCCGTGGCCGGCCGGCTTCGGCAAGCCCCGAGGGCGGAGGAGCTGGTGGGGTCAGGAGTGGGAAACGCCGCCGCGCTCATGACGGTGCTGGCTCAGGGGTTGCGGACTCCGGTCACGACGAGTTGTCGATGGGGCTTGGATACCTGGGCGTGATCGAATCCGATCGCTCGGAGCTCGGCCGCGACCTCTTCGGCTTCGGTTCTGTCGAGACCGTGCGAGCCCCTCGTCTCGCTCTCGACGATCAGGAGTCGGCCTCCTGGACGCAGAACCCGCAGTGCCTCGGCCATCCCTCGTGTCTTGTCCTCCCAGTGGTGAAACGAGTGGATCGTCCAAACCCGGTCGAATGTCTCGTCCGGATATGGAAGCTGCTCGGCGCCGCCCACTGCGAACTCGACGTTCGTGACGCCTCTCGACCGACGCTTGGCGATCTCCACCATTGCGGCGCTGCGGTCGGTCCCAACGGCTCGGGATACGAGCGGTGCCGCAGCCCGGACCGCCGCCCCCGGGCCACATCCGATGTCGAGGACCACGTGCGAATCGCTGAGACCGGCAGTCGAGGGCAGTTCACGATTCGACCTCGGATTGCGTCCGAAGAAGGCGTAGACCTCGCTGCGAAGCCTGGACCACGGTGACTCATCCATTGGCTGATTGTGGTCAAGGCAAACGCGTATGACGACACACGGTGGTGTCCTTGTGTCGCCACAGTGCAACACGGGTGCTTTCTCTCCTCTGTCGTGATTGGTGTGTAATCCCCCCTGATTCGTCCACGGCTACGCCGTTGCCGAATCTGTCCCCCCTGCGTGGGGACACGAACAGTGGGAAGCTGATCGGGTGCTCCACAGGTCAACCGTGGGTTGTGTCCAGCGATTGTGTCCCCCAGAAGGGGGGACGGCTGCCGTAGGCAGCCGGGGGGGATTCCGCAATTGACCCGTCTCATCAATTACCCGACGGCCCGATCCACAGTTTCCGATCCGGGGGTACGCTCGAAGACATGGCAGACAAGAGCGCAGAGCGGCGAAAGGGCCCGAACTTCAAGGATCTCTGGAAGCTGGTGCTTGCCGGCGTCGGCGTGGCTGCGGTCATCCAGGAGCTGAGGAAGCCGGCCGACGAACGAACCTGGCACGGCAAGGTCGCCGGCTTCGTTCCCTATGACTTCCGGAAACCGTCGTTCGAACGGATCCGTGAGGCCTACTGGAACCCGGACGGTCCCATCGTGTCCAGCCGGGCGTTTGGCGTCGGATGGGTCCTCAATTTCGGCGCCGTGACCAAGCTCGTTGCCGGCTTCCGGTCTTCTGGAGGATCGAGCTCAGTCACCGACTGAGCCGGTTCGTCTGAAGACGCCGCCGACGTATGGCCGCTGGTCGCCCTCACCGGGTCGTGCAGGGGCGAGATCGCGGACGGTGATCGGTGTGAAGTGGGGTGCGAACGCGGCGGTGAGCGAGTTCTCGTCGAAGTGCGCAACGGGGAGTCCGGCGCACCGCTCGGGCGCACCCAGACCGAACGCCGCCACGACGAGCATCCCGCCCGGTTCAACTGCTCGCCTGAGTACCGATCGGTACGCTTCTCGTCGGTCCTCATCGATCAGGAAATGGAAGACGGCACGGTCGTGCCACAGATCCCAGGTCCGGTCCGGTTCGAACTGCATGACGTCGCAATGGATCCACTCCACACGTTGGCGCCGGGATCCCAGTCGGCTGCGGGCACGGTCGAGTGCCACTGCGCTCAGGTCCAACACGGTCACATCCTCGTAGCCGAGGTCGAGCAGGTTGTCGACCAGTCGGCCATCACCACCACCGACGTCGATCACGGAGTGCTGCGGGGAGGAATGCGACGTCACCAGCCCGAGCGTCGACGGATCCGGCTCGTACCATCCCAGATTCTCGGACGGCTGCCCATAGACGTCGTCCCAGTGTTCCTCGGATCGCGGAGAACCAACCATGACGGGGCCAGTCTCGCGCCTGCCGTGGGTGATCCACACCGGCGAACGTCCCATCAGAGACCGCGTATGTCGCACGGTTCGTTTTTGTATGATCCGGCATCCGCCCCAAAGGAATCCGTGGCCGCCCAACCCGTTGTCGTTGCATCGAGCCGTGACCGTCAGCGGTTCGAGTAATGAAAGCCGGACCGAGCGCCTCGGCTGCACTCGGCGTGATCCGCGAACTCGGCTTCACACACGTGCTGTCGATTCCCGACTCCGAGAGTCGGCTGCTCCATGCCGCCGTTGACGACGATCCCGGCCTCGAGCTCATCGTGCCGTGCAGGGAAGGCGAGTCGATCGCAATCGCCGCCGGACTCTGGGCGGGTGGGGCCAAGCCTCTTCTCGTGATACAGAACACCGGGCTGATGGAGGCGGGCGACGCCCTCCGCGGCTGTGGGATCGGCCCCGGCGTTCCGTTGCGGATGCTGGTCGGCTGGCGAGGCTTCGCAGGCGCAGAGGCCGGCCGGCTTCCGATCGACTCGGCCTACACCTACACGAAGCCTCTCCTCGAGGCGTGGAGCGTTCCCTACGAGGTACTCGATGGGAGTGACGGCCTCGATGCGATCGGGCGTATGGACACCGTCGCCGAACAGACGAGCCTGCCGGCGGCCGTACTCGTGGCGCGGCGGTTCGAGCCATGATCGAGCGCATGGACCTGTTCCGGACGGTGGCCTCGCTTCGCACCGACGAGGTGGTGGTGTCCACCATGACCGCCACTCTTCAATGGCCTCTCGTGTCGCAGCACCCGCTCGACTTCGACTTCCTGGCCTTCGGGATGGGGCACGCCTCCGACTTTGGCCTGGGCATCGCCCTGGCCCGCCCCGAACGCAAGGTGATCGTGTGGAAAGGTGACGGTGGGTTGCTCATGAGCCTCGGCTCGCTGGTGACACTCGGTCGGTACGGACCTCCCAACCTCATGGTGCTGCTGCTCGAGAATCGGACCTACGAGATGGTGGGCGGCCAGCCGCTGCCACCGCAGGTCGACTTCGTGGGCCTGGCCCACGCCGCAGGCATCGCGGGTGGCGGCAGAGACGGCTCGGGCCGCGTCGAACGGTGGGAGACCCTCGATGAAGTCGGTCTCCGGCTTCCCGAGGTGTTGTCCGAGCCGGGGCCACACTTTGTGGTGATCCCCGTGCACAATTCGCAGCCGCTGCCTTCCGTTTCCCACACCGACCACGCCCAGCGAGTCGTCGCCCTGCGGGCCGGGCTCGGAGTGGCTGGGCAGGATGACGCAGCCGGTGACGGCGCGGGACAGAGGAGCGCAGAATGAGTGATGTCGGGTTCGTGGGACTCGGACGGATGGGCTATCACCTGGCGAACCGGCTCCACCAGGCGGGCTATTCGGTTCTCGCCACCGACGTGTCCGAGGAGGCTCGAAGCAGGATGGAGTCCGCCGGCGTGACCTCCGTCCGAACGTTGGAGGATCTCGCCGGGTGTGCGGTGGTGATGTCGTCGCTGCCCACGACGAGCGAAGTGCACGACGTCTACTTGGGCACGCTTCTCTCGATGCTCGACCCCGGTTCGGTGTGTGTGGACCTGTCTACGATCTCGGTCGAGGGCTCTGTCGAAGTCGCGGACTCCGCACGCCGTGCGGGAATCCAGTTCCTCGACGCCCCGGTGAGCGGCACCTCGATCCACGCCGAGGCCGGAACGCTGGCGGTCATGGTGGGCGGATCCGCCGAAGCTCTCGAGCGGGTCCGACCTCTCCTCCGGGCCTTCGCCGCAACCGTCACCCACATGGGCCCGAACGGCAAGGGACTCGAGATGAAGCTGATCACCAATCGTCTCCTCACAACTCATGTGGCGGCGATCGGCGAGGCGATCCTCGAGATGGAACGGGCGGGGCTCGATGTGCCGTCGAGCCTCGATCTCCTTCGCTCTGGCGCCGTCCCTCGCCTGTTGGATTACAAGGCAGGCCCGATGGCGGCGCGCGACTATCGCCCGCTGTTCACCGTCGGCCTCATGAGCAAAGACCTGCGGTTGGCGGCGGAGCGGGGGCCCGCCGGCTCCGTCACCGGCCGGGCAGTCGAAATCATGCTGGCCGCAGAGGCGGCCGGACTGGGAGCGTCCGACATCGCAGCGATCATGGAGATCCTCCAGGAGGAGACGGGCCGATGATCACACTCGACGACCACGGCCTGCTCCGTGAAGACTGCTACGTGGACGGCACGTGGGTAGGTGGCGAGCGCAGGTTCGAAGTGATCGATCCCGCCACCGGCGAGCGGATCAACTCGGTCGCCGACGCCGGACCCGACCTCGCCCGCCAGGCCGTCTCCTCGGCGCAGAGGGCGTGGCCCGCATGGCGGGCGCTCACTGCCAAGCAGCGGTCCCGCATCATCGGGGTGTTCCATCGCCTCGTGCTCGACCACGCCGAAGATCTCGCCCGGATCATCACCATGGAGATGGGCAAGCCGCTCCGCGAGGCTCGTGGCGAAGTGGCCTCTGGGGCCGACTACATCGAGTGGTACGCCGAGGAGGCGAAGCGGGCATACGGCGAGGTGATCCCCGGCCACGTGCCAGGAATGCGGCTGGTCGTGGTGCCTCAGCCGATCGGGGTGGCCGTGTCGATCACCCCGTGGAACTTCCCGTTCTCGACCATCGCCCGCAAGGTGGCGCCGGCGCTGGCCGCCGGGTGCCCGGTGATCGTGAAGCCGGCGGAGGACACGCCGTTGTCGGCACTCGCCATGGCGGAGCTCGCTCATCGGGCCGGGATCCCTCCGGGGATCTTCAACGTGGTGACGGCCGCCGATCCGGCCCCGGTGGGTCTCGAGTTGACCACCAACCCCGCTGTCCGCAAGGTCTCGTTCACGGGATCGACCGAGGTCGGGCGGCTGTTGATGAAGCAGAGCTCGGACACCGTGAAGAAGCTCAGTCTCGAGCTTGGCGGCAACGCCCCGTTCATCGTGTTCGATGACGCCGACCTCGATGCGGCGGTGGCGGGAGCGATGATCTGCAAGTACCGAAACGGCGGTCAGACCTGCATCTGCGCCAATCGCATCTACGTGCACCATGCGGTGCTCGACGAGTTCTCCCAGCGGCTGTCCGCTTCGGCCCAGGACCTGACGGTCGGGGCGGGTACCGACGACACGACCGACGTGGGGCCGCTCATCAACGGCGACGGTTTCGACAAGGTGGTTCGCCTGGTCGACGACGCTCGGAGCCGTGGCGCCCGCGTCGTGACGGGCGGCTCGCCCCACGCGCTCGGTGGCACGTTCTACACACCCACCGTTCTGACCGATGTGACATTGGACATGCCGATCGCATCCGAAGAGGTGTTCGGCCCAGTCGCCACGGTGTTCGGGTTCACCGACGAGGACGAAGTCGTGGCGCAGGCCAACTCCACGCCGTACGGGCTCGCCTCCTACCTGTACACCCGCGACAACGCCCGCGTGTGGCGTGTGTCCGAGGCACTCGACTACGGAATGGTCGGCGTCAACACTGGCGTGTTCATGACAGAGGTCGCGCCGTTCGGCGGGATGAAGCAGTCCGGCTTCGGCCGCGAGGGAGGGCATCAGGGAATGGCCGAGTTCCTCGTGCCGAAGCTGATCGCCATGGGCATCTGACCGACCGGTCCGCCGAACAGGAGGGTCGAGCACCGAAGGGGACCCGACTGGCCGAGGTCGACCGAATCGCGGCGGCCCCGTGACGGAGGTGCGACCGGCCCAGTCCAGGTCGGAACGGCGTATACATGGGTTCTCGCTCCGTCTCGAAGGAGCGCGGGCGGGATGGCGGGCGAACGGCGCGCACCGGAGCGCCGGTGCCGATTTGCCGACGACGAACAGCCGAGCGAGAGGGAGTCGATATGGCAGGTGTCGCGCATTTCGAGATCCCTACGGACGACCTCGACCGGGCGAAGGAGTTCTATGCAAGTGTGTTCGATTGGAAGATGCACACGATGCCGATGGGCGAATCCGACTACACGACGGTGACCACCACGCCGGTCGACGAGAAGACCATGATGCCCACGAGTCCGGGCGCCATCAACGGCGGGATGATGGAGCGCACCGCGAACACGCCGGCCCCGGTCATCACGATTGCGGTCGACAGCATCGACAGGGCGCTCGAGATGGTCGGCGCAAACGGTGCGTCGGTCGGGCAGCCCCGGACCGAGATACCGGGCACCGGTGCCTTCGCCTATTTCAAGGACAGCGAAGGGAATGTGTTGGGCCTGTGGGAGAACCCCACGGCCTGAGGACCGGTTGCCGCCGGCCCTTGGACGTTCACAATCGGAGTACGCCGGCGGCGCCCGCGGCAGCATCATCCCGGTTCCGGGCGGTTCTTCGGGAGCTCGCCGGGTGGCTTCCTCTGGTCGCGAACGCCGAGACCGTCGATGTAGATGTCGAGGTGGCGGTGGGCGATCGTCCGTTCGTCGGCGCGGGACAAGCCGATCTCGACCGGGCGAGAGAAGCGGATGATGGCGAAGACGATGTCCATGAACTGCACGTGGTCGCCTATGAGACCCTCGTCCTTTGCCCGCTGCGTCATCGATGCGAGCGTTGCGGTCGCCCTGGTCCGCTGTGCCGTCCAGTCTGGTCCGTCGAGAAGCGGGTGGATCAGATTGAGCAGCCCGACGCCGCAGTCGACGGCAGCGTGCATGTAGCGTCGCACCGCGTCGTAGCCGTCGGACGCTTCGGCCAACGCCGTTTCGGCGGCGGCAATACCCTGGCCGAGAACGTACTCGGCGACCGCGCTCAGCAGGTCTCTCCGATCAGGGAAGTGTCGATAGAGCGTGCCGATTCCGACGCCTGCCCGGCGGGCGATCGCATCGAGAGGGGACTCGCCACCGAACTCGAGGATGACCTGGACCGCCGCCTCGAGCAGACGCCTCTTGTTCCGCTGCGCATCCGCTCTCATCCGAGTTCGCCCGTCGGCGTCGGGGGGCGGCGCTGTGGTCGATCCGACGCCGCTCCACCGTTGGATCCGAGGCCGGAAGTCGGTCGTCATCCTGTCCTTTCGGTGCCGAGCATCACCATCGGGCACCAACTCTATACGGAGGGTCATCCTCCGGTTAGCCTACGATCCGTCCGGCTGCGACACGGGCATCGTCCGGAGAGGGGGAATGCATGACCACGACCACCACCGTGGTGAGTCTCGAGGAGGTCGACCACACGCAGGTCGGCTTGGTTGGTGGCAAGGGCGCTCATCTCGGGGACCTGTCGAGGCTCGAAAGCGTATCCGTGCCTGCAGGATTCTGTGTGACGGCCGACGTCCTGCGTCGGGTGCTGGCGGAGGCGCCTTCGATCGGCGAGCGGCGCGACCAGCTGTCGCACCTGTCGCCGGACGATCGGGAGGCGATTCGAACCCTCAGCGCAGAGCTCCGCCGGAAGATCGAAGCCTCACCCATCCCCCATGATCTTGCGAACGCGATCTCCGGCCAGGTCGCCCGTCTCGGGGAGCATGGCGCCTACGCCGTCCGATCGAGCGCAACGGCGGAGGACTCGTCGACGGCTTCGTTCGCTGGTCAGCACGACACCTACTTGAACGTCGTGGGGTCGGCGGCCATCCTCCGGCATGTGCGCCGGTGTTGGGCGTCGTTGTTCACCGAGCGGGCGGTGACCTACCGGTTGGGGAGTGGCTCCGACCACCGGGAGGTGGGAATGGCCGTCGTCGTACAGCGAATGGTGTTCCCACAGGCTTCTGGCGTCTTGTTCACTGCGGACCCTGTCACCTCGAGCCGGAAGGTCGCCACGGTGGAGGCAGTCTTCGGTCTCGGTGAGTCGCTCGTGTCGGGCCGGCTGACCCCCGACGTCCACAAGGTGCGCGACGGCGAGATCCTGACCCGGGACATCGCCACCAAAGGTTTCGCCGTCGAGCCCTCCCCGGCGGGTGGGACCCGCGAGGCGGCCGTGGAATCCGAAATGCAGGAGCTACCGGCGCTGGCGGATGGACAGGTACTGCGGCTCGTGCGGCTCGGCAGGCATATCGAAGCGCATTTCGCTCGCCCGCAGGACATCGAATGGTGCCTGGTCGACGACGAGTTCCAGATCGTCCAGAGCCGGCCGATCACCACTCTGTTCCCGATCCCGGAGGGGGGCGACGGGGAGAACCGCGCCTACATCTCGGTAGGCCACCAGCAAATGATGACCGACCCCATGAAGCCCTTGGGGATCTCCATGTGGCAGATGACGACTCCGGCGCCGATGAAGGTGGCGGGGGAAGGCTGTTCGTCGACGTCACGAGGCTCCTGTCGTCTCCGACGAGCCGGGCCAATCTCCTCGAATTGGCTGGACGATCCGATCCGCTGATCCGCGACGCGCTCGAGACCATCGTCGATCGAGGCGACTTCATCGCACCGTCGCCCGACGAAGGTCCGACGCCGGTGGCCGAGGTGCCGGCGCCCATCGAGACCGACCCGACCATCGTCACCCGGCTCATCGAACGTACCGAGGCATCGATCCTCGCCCTCCGGCGTGACATCCGGGCGAAGTCCGGAACCGACCTGTTCGACTTCATCCAGTCCGACATCGAGGAGCTGAGGCGGGTCTTGTTCGATCCGCAGAGCCACCAGGCGATCATGGCGGGAATGGAAGCCACGTGGTGGCTCAACGATCAGTTGGAGGCGTGGCTCGGCGAGAAGAATGCCGCCGACGCACTCGCGCAGTCGGTCCCCCACAACGTCACGTCCGAGATGGGGCTCGCACTCCTGGACGTCGCAGACGTCATCCGCCCTCATCCGGAGGTGGTCGCCTTCCTCGAGCGCGTAGTCGACGACTCCTTCCTGGACCGGCTGGTCGACGTCCCCGGCGGGGCCGAGGCGGCCGACGCGATCCGCCACTACCTCGACCGCTACGGCATACGCTGCGTCGGCGAGATCGACATCACGAGACCGCGTTGGATCGAACGGCCCAGCACGCTCGTGCCCGCCATTCTCGGCAATGTCGAGAACTTCGAGCCGGGTGCCGCCGAGCGGCTCTTCCAACACGGTCGGCAGCAGGCTCTTCAAAAGGAAGACGAGCTCCTCGGGAGCCTACGGGCGTTGCCCGATGGAGAGCAGAAGGCCGAGGAGACCAAACGGATGATCGATCGCCTCCGCACGTTCATCGGTTACCGGGAGTTTCCGAAGTTCGGCATGGTCAGCCGCTACGCCATCTACAAGCGAGCCCTTCTCGACGAGGCCGACCGCCTGGTACATGATCGCGTGATCGGCGACCGAGAGGACATCTACTACCTCACATTCCAGGAGCTCCGGGACGTGGTCGACACGGGGTGGGTGGACGATCGGCTGGTCCGCCGCCGCGAAGCCGAGTTCAGCTCGTACCGGGCGCTCACGCCACCTCGGGTGCTCACGTCTGACGGTGAGACGCTCACGGGGGAGTATCGACGCGACGACCTTCCCGACGGTGCACTCCCGGGCCTCGGAGTCTCCGCCGGGTTGGTCGAGGGACGAGCCCGCGTCGTCCTGGACCTGGCGAACGCCGGCCTCGAACCCGACGACATCCTCGTCACGGCCTACACCGATCCAAGCTGGTCACCCCTGTTCGTCTCGATCAAGGGCCTCGTGACAGAGGTCGGCGGGTTGATGACTCACGGTGCCGTGATCGCACGTGAATACGGCCTGGCGGCCGTCGTCGGTGTTGAGCATGCCACCACACTCATCGAAGATGGGTACCGGATCCGCGTGCATGGGACCGACGGATACGTGGAGATCCTCTCGACGTCGTGAACACCGTTCGACCGGCGGCCCACGCATCCGTGCCGCGGAGGCGGATCCCTTCCCGGTCGGGCAAGTCGGGTCCTTCGGCCGGGTCTGGCCGTCCGAACTCTCGATAGGTTGACCGGCGTCGACGTCGGTATGCGGGGAGCAGCGCGTGAGGCGGTTCGAGTACACGGCGCCTGACAACCTGAGTGAGGCCCTCGAGGCGCTCCATCAGGCGGAAGGCGCGGCGCGTCCGCTCGCAGGCGGAACCGACCTGCTGGTCGAGTGGAAAGGAGCTGTGGATCCGCCGCGGCTGGTGGTGGATCTCCTCCGGGTGGCCGAGCTCCGAGGTGTGTCCGAGACCGACGAGGGTTTGCGCATCGGCAGCCTCACCACCCACTCCGAGCTCGTGTCCGACCCGCTGGTCGCCCGTCACGTTCCGGCGGTGGCTTCGGCGGCCCTGTCGATCGGGGCTCCCCAGACCCGCAATCGAGGGACGATCGGGGGAAACCTCGTCTCCGCCGTCCCTTCCCTCGACAGCGGTCCCGTCTTGTTGGCGTTGGACGCCCAACTCCATCTGGCTTCGGTGAGCGGCAGCCGGACGGTGCCGATCCAGGGCTTCTTCCTCGGCCCGCGTCGAACGGCACTACAACCCGACGAGCTGCTGGTGGACATCGTCATCCCCCGTGCGATGCTCGGCCGCCCAACGGCGTTCTGGAAGTTCGGTCTGCGCAAGGGACAGGCGTTGGCGCTGGTGAACGCCGCGGCGAGCGTGTCGGTCGAAGAGGGGGCGATCCGCCACGTGCGGGTTGCCTTGGGGGCGGTGGCACCCACGGTGATTCGATCACCGCAGGCGGAGGCGGCGCTGGAAGGACAGGCACAGGCCATCAACGGGATCATCGATCGGGCGGCGGAGGCGGCCGTCGGAGATGCCCGCCCGATCGACGACTTCCGAGCATCGGCGATGTACCGGCGTGAACTGGTGGCGGTGGGTGTTCGGCGGACGGTCGGACAGGCGCTCGAGCAGGCGGTGGGGTCATGACGGGAAGTGCGGGCGAGTCGGTCGTTGCCGTGGTCAACGGCGAGGAGCGCCGGGCGGAGGTCCCTCCGGAGATGACCCTGCTGGAGGTGCTGCGCACGGTGTGGCACCTCACCGGCGCCAAGCTGGGGTGTGATGCCGGTGACTGCGGTGCGTGCACGGTGCTCGTCGATGGATTGCCGGTGAACGCATGTCTGATGCTGGGGGTGCAGGCGGACGGGCGCGAGGTGGTCACGGTCGAGGGCCTCGCCGGATTCGGTCATCTTGATCGGCTTCAAGGAGCTTTCCACCTGGCATCGGCTTTCCAGTGCGGCTTCTGCGCCCCTGGCATGATCATCGCCGCCAAGGCGCTCCTCGACACCGATCCGACGCCCGACGATCACAAGATCCGTGAGGCGCTCGCAGGGAACCTGTGCCGCTGCACCGGCTACACCAAGATGGTCGACGCCCTGGTCGAGATCGGTCGCGAAGGCGAGAAAGGCGGCGCGTCGTGACGCGGGAACGTGACCCGGGATCGAGGCCGGTCGAGACCGATGACCGGGCGACCGGAGATGCGCTGAAGAGCCTCTTCCAGGACGACGTCGGTCCCGTCCCGGCTGCCAGAAGGGGTGATGAACTCTCCGCGGCCGCATTGACGGCCAAGGTGAACGAGCAGACCCCGGCCGTGGGCCTCAGGGTGGTGCGGGCCGACAGCAAGACCCACGTGACGGGTGCCACTCGTTATGCCGATGACCTCGCCCTGCCGGGAATGCTGCACACCGCATTCCTTCACAGTGCCCACGCTCACGCCCGGATCAAGACGATCGACGTCTCCGAATCGGCCCGGATGCCGGGGGTGGTCGCCACGTTGACCGGTGATGAGATCCCGGTGAACTCCTTCGGCTCGACGTATCAGGATCAACCGGTCCTTGCGGTCGATCGTGTCCGTCACCACGGTGATCTGGTGGCAGCGGTGGCCGCCGAGACCGAGCAGCAAGCACGAGATGCGTTGTTGAGCATCCGCGTGGAGTACGAGCCGCTGCCTGCCGTGTTCGAGCCGTTGGAGGCGATGACCGACGACGCGCCGCGGCTGCATGGACCGAGCAACGTCTACACGTCGAAAACCATCGTTCGCGGCGACGTGGAGGCGGGCTTCGCCCAGAGTGACCACATCTTCGAAGGGCGGTACACCACCCAGATGATCGAACACGCCCCGATGGAGCCGTACGCCGCCATTGCGATGTGGGAGGCCGGGGGGCGGGTGCACATCACCACGACACTCGGGCGGATCACGTTGGCTCGCACCGACCTGGCCAGAACGCTCGGTCTGCCCGTTGGCATGATCCGGGTTACGGCGTCGATCCTCGGTGGCAACTTCGGTGGCAAGAACGAAATCCGTGTCGAGCCGGTGCTGGCGATCCTGTCACGAAAGAGCGGCCGCCCGGTGAAGGCGGTCTATTCGCGGGAAGAAGAGTTCGGCTCGTCGACGGTGAGACACCCGCTCGTTGCCGACTACAAGACCGGTGTGTCGGCATCCGGTCGGCTCATCGCCCGCCGGGTCCGGCTGGTCCTCGACGGCGGGGCGTACGCCTCGTGGAGCGAGACCACGGTGGGGAAGGCTGCCATCCTCGCCGCGGGGCCCTATCGAATCCCCAACGTCCACGTCGAGGGGTTTGCCGTCTACACGAACAAGACCGTCGGCGGTGCCATGAGAGGTTTCGGGGCTCCTCAAGTGTGCTTCGCATACGAGTCTCAGATGGACGAGATCGCCCACGCCCTGCGTATCGATCCTCTGGAGATCCGCCTCCGCAACGCTTTCCAGGAGGGATCGATCAGCCCCACCGGCCAGGTTCTCCAGGCGGTCGGCCTCCGAGAGACGCTGCAGGCGGCTTCCCTCAGGGCCGGGTGGCCGGAGGTGGAGGCATGAGACGGAGCGGCCGGGGAATCGCCTGCATGTGGTACCCGATCGGCTTCACGGTGGCAGCCAACCCGAGTGCCGCCATGGTCAAGGTGAACGAAGACGGGACTGCCACGTTGGTCACCGGAACCGTCGAGATCGGGCAGGGGTCGTTGACGGTCCTGGGCCAGATCGCCGCCCAGGTGCTGGGAGTGGGCGCAGACGCTGTCGTCGTTGTGTCGGGTGACACCGACACCTCGCCGATGGACACAGGCCCGATCGCCAGTCGCACCACCTTCGTCACGGGCGAAGCGGTGCGCCGGGCGGCGGAGTCGGCGAGAAGCGTCCTCTTCGACGTTGCCGCCCCGATGCTCGGTGTACCCGCCTCCGACCTGGAAGCGGCTGAACACCAGATCCGGGTGCGGGCGTTTCCGCAGCGAAGCCTGTCGATCGCCGAAGTGGCGGCGCGGGCGCTGACCGGAGGGGGCACCCCTCCCATCGGGGTTGGCACGTTCAACCCACCGACGGTGCCGATGGATCCCGAGACGGGCCAGGGCAAGCCGTTCGCCGCGTACGTCTATGCGACCCAGATCGCAGACGTCGTCGTCGACGACGAGACGGGAGAGGTGGAGGTGATTCGGATCACTGCCGCCCATGACACCGGGACCGCCATCAACCCGGCGCTGGTGGAAGGCCAGATCGAGGGAGGCATTGCCATGGGCGTCGGGATGGCACTCCACGAGGAGATCCTCTTCGATGACGACGGCAGGCAACTGAACCCGAACCTGACCAACTACATCATTCCGACGACCCTCGACATGCCCGAGATCGCGATCGACATCGTCCAGACCCACGACCCTGTGGGGCCATTCGGCGCCAAGGGAATGGGGGAACCGACCCTGGTGCCCACGGCCGCCGCCGTCACCAACGCGATCTTCGATGCAGTGGGTGTCAGGATCACCGATCTCCCTGCAACCTCCGAGAAGGTCCTGATGGCGCTTCGCGCCCGAGCTCGAGGCCCGACGAAACTCCTGTCATCGAGCGACTGACGGCGCGCTATGCGGCGACCGAGCGCATTTGCACCACCTGTCCGCCTGGGCCTTGGACAGATCGACCGCGACGAAAGAGGCGCCTGAGCCCCGACCATGGCAACATCGCAATCGATCGGGGTCGACGGACCCTCCCGCCGCACCGAACGAACCGAAGGGCCCATGGAACTCACGCCCGAACAACGTCGTCTGCCGCTTGCGGAACTCGCTGAGCTTCTGGTCGTCGAACTCGGCGACACGGTTCCGCTGGCTGATGGGCGCCGGCTCGGTTATGCCGAGTTCGGTGACCCGAACGGTTTTCCGGTTCTGCACTTCCATGGCGCCTGCGGTTCGCGGTTGGAGGCTGCGCTGTTCAGCGAGGCAGCGGCCGAGAACGGTCTTCGAATGATCGGTGTCGACCGGCCCGGCATGGGTCTGTCGTCCCCGATCGAGAAACCCGGCTACGGGTGGTGGCCTCACGACGTGCGGGAGCTGGCCGATCGGCTGGGGTTGGCGGAGTTCGCGGTCGCGGGGCAATCCGGAGGCGGGATCTACGCCTGCGTGTGTGGCGTCGACCCCGCTCTGCGCGGGCGGCTCTCCGCGGTCATCCTGATCTCCGGGATGCTCCCCGCGACGCCGGCCGAGAAGAAGGACCAGCTGCGGAACGTGAGCTGGCTGCTGGATCAGGCGGCGCATCGGCCCCGGCTGGCACGAATGATGGTTCCGATGGTGCGTTGGCAGCTGGTCAAGGGCATGCGAAAGGGTGAACTGCCCGTGATGTCCAACGCCACCGAACTCGACCGGCGGATCGGGCGGATGCCGGGCGTCGCCCGTGTCTATGGAGTGATGGTGCAATCCGGGATGTCCCAGGGTGCGTCGCACGCGGTCCAGGACATGGCTGTGTTTGCGGATGAGTTGGAGTTCGACCTCTCCAAGATCGGAGTGCCCGTAAGGTCCTTCCATGGGAGCACGGATCGGAGCGTCCCGCTTGCGTTGGCCAGGCGAGTCGTGGCCGCCGTGCCCGATGGCCGGCTCACCGAGTTCAACGATGCCGGGCACTCCTTTGCTGCGTGCTTTGCTCGGGACATCATGCGATCGGTTGCCGAATTGTGGAACGGCTCGGACAGACCGTGACCTCACGACTGTTGCTCAAGGGCCTCCTTTTCGATGGCTACCTCGACCCGACCGACGTCGGGATGCGGTTGGCCGCATAGGATCTGTGGGGTGTCACTTCGCCGCTCGGTGCCGAGACCGACCGCCTGGGACAGCCTCTTGGCCGTGGCCATCCTGCTCGTCGAGGCGTTTGCCGCCGGCCGTGGCCGGCCCGGAGCAACGTCGGGCCTCGGTGCCTTTGCCGCACTTCCGATGCCGGCGTGGCTCGTGCTGTTCGTCGGTAGCACAGCCCTCGTGTTGCGACGGCATCGTCCCCTCATGGTGCTGTCCGTCGTGGTGGTCGCGTATGTCGCGTGGCATCTTCTTGGATACGCCCAGGCGCCATCGCTTGCCGTGTTGGTGGCGATGTACGGGGTTGGCCGCTACATCGCGGAACTTCGGCCATCTCTGATCGCTCTGGCCGGGGCAACGGCAGCGGTCGTAGCGGTCGCCATCGCCGACGGCGATCCGATCTCAGATGTCGCGGTGGCCGGCAGCGTCGTCCCCCTCGTTCCCTGGTACATCGGACGACGGGTCGCAGCCCGCCGCGAACACGTCCGATTGCTGGAGGAGCGGGCGGTGTTGCTCCAAAGGGAACGAGCCGCCGAACTCCGCCAGGTCCTCCAGGAGGAGCGGAGAAGCATCGCCCGGGAACTGCACGACGTCGTGGCTCACCGTGTGAGCCTCATGACCATCCAGGCTGGTGCGGCCCAGGCCATCATCGACAGCAATCCTGCACGCGCCGCGCAGTCGATGACTGCAGTGGAGGACGCCGGGCGGGCTGCGCTCGACGAGCTCCGGCATCTCCTGGATGTACTCGAGCCTCGGTCGACCGACCAGCCGCGGGCCCCAGCGGCTTCGTTGACAGATCTCCCCCGGGTTGCCCGGCAGATGGAGGAAGCCGGCCTTGTGGTGTCGCTCGCCGTCGACGGCATCCCCGAGGACCTGCCCACCAGGGTGGATCTGTCGGCGTTCCGAATCGTGCAGGAATCGCTTACCAACGTGCTTCGCCACGCCGGGTCCGGCGCCAGCGCCACCGTCCAGCTCGACGTCGAGGGTGGCGAGCTCTGTGTGGAGGTCACCGACGACGGCACCGGGGCACACTTCACGGATGGCGCGGGTCGCGGTCTCGCCGGGATGCGTGAGCGCGCCGAGTTGCTGGGTGGTCGGTTCGAGGCGGGGCCGAAGGACGGCGGCGGATTCCGGGTTCGAGCCACCCTTCCGCTGACGGGGCCGAGGCCGTGACGATACGGGTGTTGGTCGTCGACGATGAGACGCTCGTCCGGGACGGTATCTCGTTGATGCTCGGCGTCGAGTCAGACATCGATGTCGTGGGCGAGGCACGCACTGGGGTCGAAGCGGTTGCCCTCGCGCGTGACAAGCACCCGAACGTGGTGCTGATGGACATCCGCATGCCCGACATGGACGGACTGGAGGCGACTGCTCGCATCATCGACGACGACTCGTCGGTTCGGGTGATCATCCTCACCACGTTCGATCCCGACGAGTACGTCTACGAGGCACTTCGGGCCGGCGCGAGCGGGTTCATGCTGAAGGACGCTCCCCGCCACGAGTTGGTTTCGGCGGTGCGAACCGTGTTCGACGGCGGCGCCATGCTGTCACCCACGATCACAAGCAGGTTGATCGGACGGTTCGCCCGACGCCTCGAAGTCGACACCAGCACGTCGAATCGCCTCGATCAGTTGAGCGACAGAGAGCGTGATGTGCTCGTCGAGATCGCTCGAGGACGCAGCAACGACGAAATCGCTCAACGCCTGTTCATCGGCGCCGCCACCGTCAAGTCCCACATCAACCACGTGTTCACCAAGCTCGGTGTTCGGGATCGGGCTCAGGCCGTGGCTTTCGCCTACGAGAGTGGGCTGGTCGAACCCGGCGGGGCCGAAACCTGAGGGCACGCTCGGTTCAACCCTGGGGTTGAGACCCGATCCAAACCACGCTCCGATGACGCATCGCAGGTTGCTCCATACGTTGGTCACAGGCCGACAAAAGGAACGCCATGGCCATCGCAGAAACCGCACGAGTCGTCGAGACCAAGCCCCGCAAGCGCGGGCTCGGCTTCTTCTTCACCCTGACCTTCGCCCTCACCTGGGGGATTGCAGCGATTCTGATCTTCGCCCCCGACGCAGTCGCGGTGTTCGGGCCGGTCGGGCTCACGAACCCGCTGTATGTGCTTGCCGTCTACGCACCTGCGATCTCGGGACTGGTGATGGTGTGGCATCACCACGGCAGAGAGGGGTTCCGCAGCTTCTTCCGGCGGTTCCGGATGCTCCGCATGCCCGTCTGGGGCTGGTTGTTGCTCGTCGCCGGCATTCCGGCCATCGTCTATGCCGGCGCATTCGCCTCAGGCACCGCGGGCGACTCCCCGGTGTTCTCGCCGTGGTACACCGCACTTCCGGTCCTGGCCCAGCTCATGTTCCTGGCCGGGACGGTCGAGGAGATCGGCTGGCGGGGCGTTGCGCTTCCCATGTTGCAGCGTCGCTTCCCGCCACTCGTCTCGGCGCTCCTGCTGGGGCTCGCCTGGGCCGGGTGGCACCTGCCGGCGTTTGCGATGTCGGGGACCATTCAGAGTGCATGGTCTTTCGGCCCCTACTTCGTCGGCCTGCTTGCCGTCTCCGTGATCTTCACGTCGCTGTTCAACGCCTCGAACGGGAGTCTCCTGGTGGCGTGGCTGCTCCACTTCCAGGTCATGAATCCCCTCTTCCCCGATGCCCAACCGTGGGACACCTTGTTCTACGTGATCGCAGCGGCGGCGGTGGTGGCTTTCGACCGCCGCCGGATGCTGCGACGAAACGACGCCGTCGTCGACATCCTCCATCGGGGCAGCGACGATCGTGCCTTCGCCCAAGTCGCAGGGCGCCACCTTTGATGATCCTCGCCGATCGGCGGACGGAGCCCACGGGCCAAATGGCCCGTGGGCTCATTCGAATGCAGGTCTGTCCACTGTCGCCCGGTTGCCGGATGGCGCAAGCGCGATGCGACGTTCGCACGCGGGAACAGCCGTTCGAAGGCTTGGCCGATTCGGCCCTTTGGGCTCAGCTCACGACCCGATTCTGGACGGCCCACAGGGCGGCACCTGCCCGCGTGGCCACGCCGATCTTCGTGTAGACGTGTTGGATGTGGTGGTCGGCTGTCTTTGGAGAAATGAACAGCTCATCGGCGATTTGCTGGGTGGTGAGCCCGCGGGCTGCCAGTCGCAACACCTCGACCTCGCGTCTTGTCAGCCCACCCGGATTGGCGAGGTTTCGAACCTTCGCTGCGTGCCCGGCCGCCTGGAGCACCGCTTCGGTCACCCGTCGGTCGAGGGCGCCGTCCGAGGAGCATGATCGGAGCTCTCGTGCGGCGTCCTCGTCCGAATGTGCGGGTCGGTCGGCACGATCGGTCGTCAATCCGACATACATGTCCACCGCGGCCAGGACCATGGCGCTCGGATCGAGGGCGGGCACGGCGAGCCCTCGGTGATATCCCGATCCGTCGGCCCTCTCGTGATGTGAGCACGCGATCGGATTGAGCATTGCCAGGCGGGGCGAGCGCCGCAGCATCTGCTCGGTAAGCATTGGATGGAGTTCCACCCGGTCGCGCTCGGCGCGTGTGAGCGGGCCGGGCTTGTCCCAGATCGAGTTCGGGATCGCCGACGTTCCGAACTCGTGAACCAGCGCCGCCATTTGCAGTCGTGTCGCCTCTGCGTCGTCGAATCCGAGGAGTGACGCCGCATCGACCACCAGTCGGGCGCAGCGCCGGCTGTGGCCGGCCAGGTACGGCGACTTCAGATCGATGAAATCCGACGCCACCAGGAGTGCATCGTCCAGTTCGGCGTCGTCGAGCAGGCGGTGCGGTTTGGATTCGAGTCTCATGACGGCATGCCATGGCTCGACGTCGGCGAGTTGGGAGAGCCAGACCTCGCCGTTGGCGGCGAAGAGGTCGGCGAGTTCGGGATCGTAGGTCGAGTCCCGTCGTGCTCTCACCGCGTCGAGGGCATGTGCGGGCGAGAGGTTCCGACTGATCGCCTCCATGTCCTGGGACACATGGACGATTCGCATGGGAAGCGGGATGGCGTCGCCGGCGGCGCCGTTGGGGAAACCGTTGCCGTTCCAGCGCTCGAAGGTGTGCCTGAGTGAGTCGCGCACCTCTTCACCGAAGCCGAGACGATCGACGAGCATGTCACCGACCTCACAGCCAGAGGCGAAGTTGTGGACGGCCCAGTCGTGCGCGCCGGCTTCGATCATGGCGACGATCTGTTCGGCCTCTTGCGGCGACTTGCCCGCCGTGGCAAAACGCACCACGTCGCCCATGACCTCTGCGGGGTTTCCGGCGTCGTGGACCAGCGTTTGGGCGCGAATGGCGATCTCGTCGCCAAACAGCGTCGCCACCTCGTGGGCGTGGCCCGTGCATCCGACGTAGCGGAGGAGCGCCACCCAGTAGACGGTCTCGCAGGTCGTCTGCGACAGCCCCGCCTCGTCGGCCATCCACATTGCCAGAAGACACGACCTCAGCTGCGACTCCAGCGGCTGGCCGAAGGCGTTGTCCTGAGCCAAGGCCAGCGTGGCGACCAGCTCGCCCATACGAAGCGATGAACTCGAAATAGGGAAACCTCCCGATGTGCCCCAAACGGCTCCCCCATACGTTGCGACGGTAGCCGCCCGACGAACCGTCGGGCACCGAGGGACAGGAGATTCCCATGATGAACAGCACGACCGAACCGTCCAGGCGGATCAGGTGGTTCTCGATGATGGCGGTTGTTGCGGCATTGCTCGGGACGGTGGCCACGCCGGCGCTGGCGGCCGCCCCGTCGTCGGTCACGATCGTGGCCCAGGGCACTCTCGAAGCCACAGGAGCGGACTCGTTCCATCTCGACGGCGTGGGCGTCGGTACCCGGATCGGCGGGTTCGCCTACCGGGGCGACGTGGTCGTCGAGGCCGTGAGTCCTGCGGGCCTGATCACTGACACGCTGACCGAGACTCTCGACATGCCCGGCGGCGGCTCGATCACCATTCTGTGCCAGCAGGTCGCCACCCCGGTCTCGCCTGGCGTGTACGAGGGAACGGATGTGTGGACGGTGATCGGTGGAACGGGCACGTGGGCAGGGGCAACCGGCTCGGGTACCGGCACGACAACCGTCGATCTCAACACGGGAACCTTCGCCAAGGTGTTCGTCGGGAACATCTCCCGCTAGGTGAGGGAATATCCGGCCGGGAGCGCATGTCGGCTCCCGGCCGTTCTGCGTCCTGGGATTGGTCCGAATCGCCGAGCAATGAGCCTCCCACTGTCCCTCACGCCATGACGCGGCTCCCGGTCATCGATGTGGACGGGTGGCCGACGATGGCGGTGCGCCGAGGTCGCCGTCCATCCAGGGAGATCGGGCATCCGCAACGACAGGCTCATCATCCTCCAGGAGCGAAGGGCGCGCCGCGCCAACAGCCCTGCAGCCTCGACGCGGCCTGGGTCCATGACACAAGGTCGAGGACGCACCAACACCCTGCGATGAGCCGATGAATCGGGCCCGCTCCAAGCCAAGCCAGTCGAGAACCTCGAAGATCCAAGCCGCATGGACTTGACGATCGATCAACTCCTTGGGAAGGGTCCGGCGGCCGGTGCCGGCCACGTGGTCGAGGGCGAGCACTCAATGGTCGGCGGCCAGACGACCAGCGTTCGGGTACCGCTGGATTGGACCAACTCCGGTTGCGTCAGGATCGCCGCCGCGCCGAGCGGGCCCGGACGCCACTCCGTGAGTTGGTCCGAAGCTCACGGTCCGCTCGAACGAGCCTTGTCGAGGGCTTGTTCCATGGACGCCTGCTCGGCCGGCGTGTTGGAGGTCCACCATTGGCGCACCCCCGACACGTCGTGGCTGGCGACGTCGTCGGGATAGGCGGCGAGTTGTGCCTCGGGGAAGCCGTTTGCCTCGCCTCGGAGGTGGGTGTCGAAGAAGTCACAGATGAACAGGTTGAGGATGTCGAGCGTGCGCTGGGGGTCCAGCGGGCCGGTGAGCATGGTGTGGAGGGGGCCACGGGTCATCAACTGGTTGTCGGTGACCCCGAAGTGGTTGGTGCCCATCACGCGGAGACGGGTGATGTCGTCGCGCAGACCGGCCGTCTCGTATCGTTCGTACACGAAGTCGTTGAACCCGACTGGTCGGGGTGGGGGGCCTTCGACCTCGCCCCAAAGTGCGGTCACATCTGAGTAGATCATCATGAACGGAACGGGGATGTCTGCGTTCCAGCCCGAGTTCCGGTCGTTGCTTCCGTCGAGGTTGACGGCGGCGCCTGCTCGAGGGTCTTCGTAGGCGATTGCGGCGGCAGTCGCGCCGCCGTACGAGTGTCCCAGGTGGCCCACTCGTGTGAGGTCCGCCTGTCCGAGGATGTCGGCGATGACCGGCGGCGCCTGGCCCGAAGCGAGAGCCTCTTCCACGAAGAGCACGTCGTCCACCCAGACCCGGGGGCTTTCGTCGTAGACCCGGTCGTCGATCATGTTGAACATGCGCAAAATGCCGATGGTGCCCTCGAAGCGGTCTTGGTATGTACTGCCTTGCATGCGCTTCGGTTCCGCCTCCAGAGCGAGATTCTTGATCTCCTCGGGTTGTTCGACCCCTTCAGCTCGATTCTTCACTTCTTCTGCCGGGAGCCGGACGACGTCACCGTTCCCGAACACGATGGGTGCGGCGTCGTAGGGGTGGGCGATGGAGAAGACGACGTAGCCATTGCCGGCGAGGTGTTCCATCAGCACCGAGTTCTGCGAGAGGTAGCCGTTGAGGCCGTGGTTGAAGAAGACGACCGGAAGCGGCTCGTTGCTGTCCAGTACCGGGGCGTCCGTGTAGGAGTGAGTTTCCACGCCCCTCAGATGTGAGAAGAAGAAGGAGGGCATGCCGAACTCTTCGGTGGCGATCGCGGCGAACGTGGTCTCGATCTCGGCCTCGGTCGCATACGGCCGAACCGTGTGGCCAGCTGCCGTGGAGGCGGGATACCACACCCGTACCGCCAACCGTCGGGGCTCACTCGCTGCGGCATACAAGACGCCCAGCCGGCTGTGATCGGTCAACTCGAAGTCCCGCACGCCAACGACGTGCGGACCCTCCGGGGCGGGAAGGCTGAAGACCGGCACCAAATAGAGGGGTACAAAGGCGAGGCCGGTGAGCAGCACGAAGGTCGCTCCCGACACCAGAGGGATGCGGTTCTTGGGTCGAGACTCACGGAGTCGGCGGATGGCCAGGACGAGCAGGAAGATGACGGCCACGGCCAGGCCGACGGCCCCCTGCCACCGTCCGCGGAGGACTCCGAGTAGGGCCAGGGCGGCGGCGGCCGCGGCGGACGCCCACAGGACGGGCTCGCGCGGACCGAGAGTCCGCCAGAACCATGCGCAGCAGAAAGCGAGAAGGGAGATGAGGAGGAGGATGTCGGTGATGAACATGAGGTGTCCTTTCGCCGAAGCGGCGAGAACAGGCCGTGCCCCGTCCGGAGCATGGAGCACCCGAGGACAGGCAGCCCAAGCGTGCCGCCGGCGACGTGGCGCCTCCGCCGACGGTCACGGTCTTGGTCTCGATTTGATCAGCGGCGTCGTTCACGTCCCCAGCGGAACGTGGCGACGGCGAACACGAAGCCGACGACCACCCATGCGGCCAGGACCGCCGCGCCAATGTCCAGGTCGTAGGAGCCTCCCGGCTCGAAGACCTGTTCGAATTCCGCCGGCAGGAATGCTGCCCGCATCCCCGACGCCAACCAGCGCAACGGGAACACGCCAGCCACGGTTCGTACCCAGTCGGGTATCGAGTTCGACTCGATGAACACGCCGGAGATGAACATCAGCCCGAGGAACGGCAGGTTGAACACTGCGGAGGCGGACTTGGCCGAGCGTGGGATCGACGACATGGCGATGCCGAGGACCGACGATGCCACTACGCCGAGCCCGAACACCCATCCGAACGTCATCCAGCGATCGGTATTGGTCGGCAGCATGACGTCGAAGAGAAGGACACCCACTCCGAGGAGCACCACCGTCATGCCGATGGCTGTGACCACCGTCATGAGGATCTTGCCGATGAGATACGAGGTGGTCGGGAGGGGTGTCAGTGCCAGCCGACGCAACGTGCCGTCGTGGCGTTCGATGGCCATCGACGTGGCCAGGTTGACAATGCCGGCAGACAGCACCGACGCGGCGATGATGCCGGGCGTGAACCATTGGCCCACGCTCACCTCGGTTCCTTCGAGTTCGCCGGCGAAGACCAGCCCGAACACGAGCAGGAACATGAGCGGTAGTCCGAGCGTGAAGAAGACCATGTCCTTTGCCCGGACGAAGGACTTCATCTCCAGTGCGGCTTGAGTGAATCCGAGACGAATCGGGTTCGGGAGTGCGGTCTCGGGTAGGCGCTCCTGTTGTGTCGTTGTCATATCGTCGACTCCTCTCTGGTGTTGGTGAGCAGATCGAGGTAGACCTGCTCGAGCCCGCGCTTCTCGACTTCGAGGTCGGCGAGGCTCCCACCGAAGCTCGCCGCCCACCCGACGCAGCGAGTCACGGTGTCGGTGGGGTGCTGTGTGGCGACCACGATCCGATCACCATCGCGGCTGACGATGCCGGGGACGCCATCGGGGAGTGGTGCGGTCGTCAGCGGCCCGGTCAGCCGGAACGACACGTGTGACTGCTGCGCCCCGATCAACTGCTCGGGGGCTCCGCCGGCGACGATCTTGCCGGCGACGAGCACTGCCACCTGGTCGGCCAGTCTCTCTGCTTCCTCCATGTAGTGGGTGGTGAGGAGGATTGTCATGCCCTTGTTCGAAAGGCCCTTGACGAAGTCCCAGATCCGGATCCGGACTTCGGGGTCCAGGCCGGTCGTGGGCTCGTCGAGGAATACCAGCTCGGGGTCGCCGACCAGGCCGAGGGCGAGGTCGAGACGCCGCCGTTGCCCTCCCGACAGCTGATGGACCCGGCGGTCCCGTTGCGCCGTGAGATCGAGAGCCTCCAAGAGGACGTCGGCCTTGAGTGGCTGCGGGTAGTAGGCGGCGAAGGCGCTGATCATCTCGCCAACGGTCAGCTCGTCGTTCTGGGTGCTGACCTGGAGCACGGCACCGATTCGTGAGCGCCATGCCCGATTCGCTTCGGTTGGGTCGGCGCCGAGTACCGAGGCGGTTCCTCCGTCGCGGCGCCGCAATCCTTCGAGGATCTCGACCATGGTGGTCTTCCCCGCCCCGTTCGGGCCGAGGATGGCGAAGACCTCGCCCCACTTCACGTCGAGGTCAACTCCGGCGAGTGCCTGGACCTCGCCGTAACGGCGGGTGATACCTCGCGCTTCGATAGCGGTTGTAGGAGTCATGACACCTTTCCTTTCTTGCTGGATTGATCGGATTCGCTTCGGGCCAAGCCGGTGGTGGAGACCTGAGTACCGGCCAGCCAGTCGTGGAACGCTCGATGGCGGGGGTCGATCGCCATGGCGATCACCGACGCCACGACCAGCGCCTGAGCCGTGATGGCGAGCACCATCAGTCCGGTGCTGGTGGAGCCGGCCACAAGGCCGAACACTGCGGTGTGGGCGAGTTGCCACGGGAGGAACTTCACGGCCGAGCGGGTGAGAGCTCGGCCGAGACCCAGACGTCTCCCGGAACGGTCGGTGACCACGAGCCCGAGCCGGTGCTTGCCGAATGTCGCCCGACGTGCCGACGCCTCCTGAAACGCGAAGGTCAGGATGACGGGGGCGACGAGGGTGGCGAAGGCGAAGGTGTCGGATTGTCGCGGGGTTGCAAAGTCGAACCCCGACGCTCGGGCCACGGATCCGGCTGCGGCGGCGAACGCGGCCCACCCGGCGACGACCGTGAGGTCGATCGCCATGGCCTTCAGTCGCGGCCATGCGCCTGCACTCGGCGCCGCTCTCTCGGTGGTGGTGGCGGCGCCGGTCATGACGTCCCCGCTTCGACCAGGGCAAAGTCCGAGGAGACACCGATGGGCGGTTCGGTGACCCGTGACCGGTGGGCGAGGTTGCGCCATCCGTAGCGCAGCAGGATCGCGATTCCGGCGACGGTGATGGCGGCGCCGTAGGCCGTGTAGAGCATGTCGCTGCCGGTGGGGGTGTTGATGGTGATGTCGAGGCTGGCGTGGAACAGTGCGAGGGCGAGGAGGTTGCCACCGCTGCCGTTGTAGATCCAGGTCATGATCAACGCGCCGGTGAGGAAGCTGAAGAAGAGGCCTCCGAGCCCGGCCAGGTCCATGGCCACGTATCCGTCGACGAAGGCGAAGAGGGGGATGTGCCAGAGGGTCCAGATCACGGCCACGATCAGGGTGGCCGTCAAGGCGCTCATGTGGGCTTGGAGGCGGGGGAGCAACACACCCCGCCAGCCGATCTCCTCGCCGAAGCCGTAGAAGACGAGGTTGGCGAGCCAGTAGAGCCCTACCCCGATGGCGGCGTATTCCTCGGTGCCGCCGAAGCGGGACAGGTCGGGCCAGGCTCCGTCGGCCACCCGGGCGATCACCACCGCAGCGAAGAACAAGGCGACCGGTCCGAGCAACCCGAGCAGGTTCCACCGCCAGTCTCGGACGGCGGTGGACTGCCGGGCCAACCGGCGGAGCCCGGGTCGGCCGTACCAGCGCCATGTGACCAGGATGGCTGCGACCGCCGGGCCGATTCCCCCGATCAGGTGCAGGTAGATGGAGGCGGACCCGTCGATCCATCCCCGGGCTTCGGCGACCTGGGGGAGCCAGATCAGCCAGGAGAGGCCCCAGGCGAGGACGGT